>NZ_LLZI01000232.1 GCF_001509485.1 Streptomyces sp. NRRL F-4489 | reverse complement strand
GCGGCCCCCCCCCCCGGCCGTGACCCCGGCCCGGACCCCCCCCCCGGCCGCGCCCCCCCCCCCGCCGCCCCCGCCGCGTCCGCCACCCGCGCCGCCAGATACCAGACCCCGGCCTTCAGCACGAGCCCGTACGGCTCCAGTTCGCGGACCACCTCGCCGTCCCGGCGCTGATAACTGACCGTCAGGCGGCGGTCGTCCCACACCGCGTCGGCGATCACCGGCAGCAGCGCGGGCGTCGGCGGATCGTGATACCAGCCCGGAGCGTCCAGATGGAAGCGCCGGGCGGCGCCCGACGCGGCGTCCCGCAGCTCCGGCAGCAGCGCGGCGGACACCTTCAGCCGGGCCGCGGACGCGGCGTCGGCCAGGCCCATCTCCCGCAGCGCGGACGGCACTCCGGACAGGAAGAGCGCCTCCGCCTCGCTGCGCCCGAGACCGGTCAGGCGGGTGCGGTAGCCGCCTATCAGGCGGTAGCCCCGCCCGGCCGCGGTCGGCGTACACCGGCACGCCGGCCTCCGAGAGGGAGAGCACGTCCCGGGCGACCGTGCGCTCCGAGACCTCCAGCTCCCGCGCCAGCTCACCGGCCGTCATCGAGGGCCGGGACTGGAGCAGGAGGACCAATTTGATCAGCCGTGCGGCACGCATGGGTCCATCATGCGGGGCACCACTGACAACGCCCCGCGACCGCCGGTCGCGGCGGCCGCGGGGCGGCGTGGATCCCGTGCGAGGACCCCGGGCGCGGGAATGATCCCCGCACGGGAGTTCATGGGCGGGCGGCGCCCGGTGTCGGCCGGGGCCGCCCGCGTTCGTGGGGCCGCGGGGCCCCGGTCTCACAGCCCGTAGCGCTCCCGGGCCTCCTTGACCGTCTCCGGCTTGACCTCGCCGCGCCGGGCGAGCGCCGCCAGCGCCTGGACGACCACCGACTGCGGGTCCACGCCGAAGTGGCGGCGGGCCGCGTCGCGGGTGTCGGACAGGCCGAAGCCGTCCGTCCCGATGGACACCCAGTCCTGCTCGACCCACGGGGCGATCTGGTCCGGGACCGCCCGCATCCAGTCGCTCACCGCGACGACCGGGCCGGGCGCGCCGGCCAGCGCACGGGTCACGTACGGCACCCGGTCCTCGCCCTCCAGGCGCGCCGCGTCGCACTCCAGGGCGTCCCGGCGCAGCTCCGTCCAGGACGGCGCGGACCACACGTCGGCGGCCACGCCCCAGTCGGCGGCCAGCAGCTGCTGCGCCTCCAGGGCCCAGTGGATCGCGGTGCCGGAGGCCAGCAGCTGGAGCCGCGGCACCTCGGCGTCCTCGATCGCGGTGGCCTCCTTGAAGCGGTACAGGCCCTTGAGGATGCCCTCCTCGACGCCCTCCGGCATGGCCGGCTGCACCTTGGTCTCGTTGTAGACCGTCAGGTAGTAGAAGACGTCCTCGGCGTCCGGGCCGTACATCCGGCGCAGACCCTCCTTGACGATCACCGCGACCTCGTAGGCGAACGCCGGGTCGTAGGAGAGCGCCGCCGGGTTGGTCGAGGCGATCAGGTGGGAGTGGCCGTCGGCGTGCTGCAGGCCCTCACCGGTCATCGTCGTGCGGCCCGCGGTGGCGCCGATGACGAAACCGCGGCCCAGCTGGTCGGCGAGCGCCCAGAACTGGTCGGCGGTCCGCTGCCAGCCGAACATCGAGTAGAAGATGTAGAACGGGATCATCGGCTCGCCGTGCGTCGCGTACGACGTCGCGGCGGCGGTGAAGTCGGCCAGCGAACCGGCCTCCGTGATGCCCTCGTTCAGGATCTGGCCGTCCTTGGCCTCCTTGTACCAGAGCAGCTGGTCCCGGTCGACCGGGTCGTAGGTCGCGCCCTTGGGGGAGTAGAGGCCGGCGGTCGGGAAGAGCGACTCCATACCGAAGGTGCGGGCCTCGTCCGGGACGATCGGGACCCAGCGCTTGCCGGTCTCCTTGTCCCGCATCAGGTCCTTGACCAGCCGGACGAACGCCATCGTGGTGGCGATCTCCTGGCTGCCGGAGCCCTTCTTCAGCGCGTCGAACGCCTTGTCAGCGGGCATCGGCAGCGGCTTGGCGGCGACCTTGCGGGCCGGCGCCGGGCCGTCGAGGGCCGCGCGCCGCTCGCGGAGGTAGCGCATCTCCGGGGAGTCCTCGGCCGGGCGCCAGTACGGCACCAGGTCGCCCTCCAGCGCGCTGTCCGGGATGGGGAGTTCGAGCAGGTCCCGCATCGCGCGGAACTCCGCCATCGTCAGCTTCTTCATCTGGTGGTTGGCGTTGCGGGACTCGAAGCCCGCGCCGAGGGTGTAGCCCTTGACGGTCTGCGCCAGGATGACGGTCGGCGCGCCCTTGTGCTCGACGGCGGCCTTGTACGCGGCGTAGACCTTGCGCGGCTCGTGGCCGGCCCGGGAGGTCTGGAACAGCTCCAGCAGCTTGGCGTCGGAGAGCGTCGCGCCGAGCGCCTTCAGGGCGTCGCTCGCGCCGAAGAAGTGCTCGCGCAGGTAGGCGGCGTCGCGGGTGGCGTAGGTCTGGAACTGCGCGTCCGGGGTCTCCCGCAGGCGCTGGAGCAGCACACCGTCGGTGTCGCGCGCGAAGACCTCGTCCCACGCCTGGCCCCACAGGGCCTTGACGACGTTCCAGCCGGCCGCGCGGAACTGGGCCTCCAGCTCCTGCACGATCTTGAAGTTCGGGCGGACCGGGCCGTCCAGGCGCTGGAGGTTGCAGTTGATGACGAAGGTGAGGTTGTCCAGGCCCTCGCGGCCGGCCAGCGCCAGGGCGGCGGTCGACTCCGGCTCGTCCATCTCGCCGTCGCCCAGGAACGCCCAGACGTGGGAGTTGCTGGTGTCCTTGATGCCGCGGTGCTCCAGGTAGCGGTTGAACCGCGCCTGGTAGATCGCCGAGAGCGGGCCCAGGCCCATCGAGACGGTGGGGAACTCCCACAGCCAGGGCAGCCGCCGCGGGTGCGGGTACGAGGGCAGGCCCTCGCCGCCGGCCTCCTGGCGGAAGTGGTCGAGGTGCTCCTCGGTGAGCCGGCCCTCCAGGAAGGCGCGGGCGTAGATACCGGGGGAGGCGTGGCCCTGGATGTAGAGCTGGTCGCCGGAGCCGTCGCCCTCCTTGCCGCGGAAGAAGTGCTGGAAGCCGGTCTCGTAGAGCCAGGCCGCCGAGGCGAAGGTGGCGATGTGGCCGCCGAGGCCGAGCTTGGAGCCGCGGGTCACCATGGCCGCCGCGTTCCAGCGGTTCCAGGCGGTGATCCGGGCCTCCAGGGCCTCGTCACCGGGGAACGCGGGCTCCGCCGAGGTCGGGATGGTGTTGACGTAGTCCGTCTCCAGGAGGGACGGCAGGTCGGTGCCCTCGGTGCGCGCGGTGTGCTCCAGGGCGCGGCGCATGAGGTACGCGGCGCGATGCGGGCCCGCTGCCTTGGTGACGGCGTCCAGCGACTCGCGCCACTCGGCCGTCTCCTCGGGGTCGCGGTCCGGGAGCTGGTCGAGCTGGCTGTACGGCAGGCGCACGGGATCGGGCATGGGTGGCCCCTTTCCGGACGGGTGGTGAATGCGAGTTCGGCAGGCATTCGGCAGGCAGGGGTGTCGCGCCCCAGCCATCGACGATAACGCTCTGATCGATGATCGATCAACGCTGAACGGAGGAAAAACCGCAGGTCGGCACGGGGTGCCGCAATTCGGGGCACCCCGTGCCAGCTCCGGAGGCCCCCTCCGCTACACCTCGGAGTCCCTCGGGTACGCGCCGGAGCCGACCGCCAGGGCAGACCCCGCCGCCCGGCCGGAAACCGCCCTCCCCGCACACGGCGGCGGCCCCGCGGAAACCGTTCCGCGGGGCCGCCCCACCGTCCGTCCTGCCCGGCGCCTCACACCCGCGGCGCGCAGCTCAGCACATGGGCCTTGAGCACCGCGCCGATCCGCGGATCGCGCCGCCGGAAGGCGTCCACCAGCTCCTGGTGGTCCTGGGCGTGCGAGCGCGGCTCCGGGCTGAACCAGCGGATCGACAGCGTCGTCCACACCTCCACGCCCAGCGACTCCCAGGTGTGCAGCAGGACGCCGTTCCCGGCCGCCCGCACGATCTCCCGGTGGAACGCCACCGTGTGCCGCACCTGCGCCTCGCCGTCCCCGGCCGCGTCCGCCGCCCGCAGCGCCGCCACCTCGCGCTCCAGCGCCGCGGTGTCCTCCGCCAGCCGCCCGGCCGCCAGCTCCGCGGCCACCTGCTCCAGACCGGCCCGGACCGGGTAGCTCTCCTTGAGGTCGTCCGCGGTGAGGTTGCGCACCCGGACGCCCTTGTTGGGCGCCGACTCGATCAGCCGCAGCGACTCCAGCTCCCGCAGCGCCTCCCGCACCGGCGTCTGGCTCACCTCCAGCTCCACCGCGATCCGCCGCTCCACGATCCGCTCACCCGGCTGCCAGCGGCCGCGGACGATCCCCTCAAGGATGTGCTCGCGGATCTGTTCGCGCAGCGAGTGGACGACGGGCGGGGTCATGACGTGCTCCTTCAGAGCGGGTGGGGCCGCGAGGGCGGTGCGGGGGCCATTATCCGGGACGCGGGTACGCACAAGGGCCGGCCCCGGCTCGTCGGAACGAACCGGGGCCGGCCCCTGTGCACAACTACCGCTTCCCTGGCGGGAGTCCGAACCGTCAGAGACCCAGCTCGGTCTCGAACTCGGCGGCCTCCAGGATCTGCTTGACCGTGGTCAGGTAGCGGGCCGCGTCGGCGCCGTCCACCAGGCGGTGGTCGTAGGAGAGCGACAGGTAGGTCATGTCGCGCACCGCGATGGTCTCGCCGAGGTCCGGGTGGTTGATGACCACCGGACGCTTGACGGTGGCGCCGATGCCCAGGATGCCGACCTGGTTCGGCGGCACGATGACCGTGTCGAACAGCGCACCGCGCGACCCGGTGTTGGAGATGGTGAAGGTCGCGCCGGACAGCTCGTCCGGGGTGATCTTGCTCGCCCGGACCTTGCCCGCCAGCTCGGCCGTCTTCCGGGCGATCCCGGCGATGTTGAGGTCACCGGCGCCCTTGATGACCGGGGTCATCAGGCCCTTCTCGGCGTCCACCGCGATACCGACGTTCTCGGTGTCGAAGTAGGTGATGGTGCCCTCGTCCTCGTTGATCCGGGCGTTGACGACCGGGTGGGCCTTCAGCGCCTGGACGGCGGCCTTGACGAAGAACGGCATCGGGGAGAGCTTGACGCCCTCGCGCTGCGCGAACGCGTCCTTGGCGCGGGCGCGCATCCGCATGAGCGCGGTGACGTCCACCTCGACGACGGTGGTCAGCTGCGCCTGGCCGTGCAGCGCCTTCATCATGTTGTCGCCGATGACCTTGCGCATCCGCGGCATCTTGACGGTCTGACCGCGCAGCGGGGAGACCTCCAGCGCCGGGGCCTTGGACGGCGCCGCGGCGGCCGGGGCGGCGGCCGGGGCCGGCGCGGCGGCCTTGAGGGCCTCGGCGGCGGCGATGACGTCCTGCTTGCGGATCCGGCCACCGACACCGGTGCCCTTGACCGTGGCGAGGTTGACGCCGTTCTCCGCGGCCAGCTTGCGGACCAGCGGGGTGACGTAGGCGCCGTCCGCCTCACCGGCCGCCGGAGCGGGGGTGACGGGGGCGGGCTGCGCGGCCGGAGCCGGAGCCGGGGCCGGCGCGGGGGCCGGAGCCGGAGCGGCGGGGGCCGGGGCCGGCGCCGGGGCGGGCTCGGGCTTGGCGGCCGGGGCGGGCTGCTCGGCGGCGGGCGCCGGAGCGGCCGGGGCCTGGGCCGGAGCGGTCGGAGCCGGGGCGGCGGCCGGGGCCGCGCCCTTGGCGCCGATCACCGCGAGCTTGGCGCCGACCTCGGCGGTCTCGTCCTCGCCCACGACGATCTCCAGCAGCACACCGGAAGCCGGGGCCGGGATCTCGGTGTCGACCTTGTCGGTGGAGACCTCGAGCAGCGGCTCGTCCTCGGAGACCTCCTCGCCGACCTCCTTCAGCCAGCGGGTGACGGTGCCCTCGGTGACGGACTCGCCGAGCGCCGGGAGGACCACGTCGGTGCCCTCGGCACCGCCCGCGGGGGCGGCGGCGGGGGCGGCCTCGGCCGCGGGGGCCGCGGCCGGCTCGGGCTGCGCGGCCGGGGCCGGGGCCTCGGCGGCGGCCGGAGCCGGAGCGGCGGCGGGGGCGCCGGTGCCGTCGTCGATGATGGCCAGCTCGGCGCCGACCTCCACCGTCTCGTCCTCGGCCACCTTGATGGAGGCCAGCACGCCGGCGGCCGGGGCCGGGATCTCGGTGTCGACCTTGTCGGTGGAGACCTCGAGCAGCGGCTCGTCGGCCTCGACGCGCTCGCCCTCGGCCTTCAGCCAACGGGTGACGGTGCCCTCGGTGACGCTCTCGCCGAGCGCCGGCAGGGTTACGGAAACCGCCATGGTTTCAGTTGCTCCTATCGCAAGTACGGATGTGGTCGCGCCCGGGACTGGGGGTCAGTCGTGGGAGTGGAGGGGCTTGCCGGCCAGGGCCAGGTGGGCCTCGCCGAGCGCCTCGTTCTGCGTGGGGTGCGCGTGGATGAGCTGCGCAACCTCGGCCGGCAGGGCCTCCCAGTTGTAGACCAGCTGGGCCTCGCCGACCTGCTCGCCCATACGGTCACCGACCATGTGGACGCCGACCACGGCACCGTCCTTGACCTGGACGAGCTTGATCTCGCCCGTGGTCTTGAGGATCTTGCTCTTGCCGTTGCCCGCGAGGTTGTACTTCAGCGCCACGACCTTGTCCGCGCCGTACAGCTCCTTGGCCTTGGCCTCGGTGATACCCACCGACGCGACCTCGGGGTGGCAGTACGTGACGCGCGGGACGCCGTCGTAGTCGATCGGGACGACCTTCTGGCCGGCCAGCCGCTCCGCCACCAGCATGCCCTCGGCGAAGCCGACGTGCGCGAGCTGGAGCGTGGGGACGAGGTCGCCGACGGCCGAGATGGTCGGCACGTTGGTCTGCATGTACTCGTCGACCAGGACGTAGCCGCGGTCCATGGCGACGCCCTGCTCCTCGTAGCCCAGGCCGGCGGAGACCGGGCCGCGGCCGATGGCGACCAGCAGCACCTCCGCCTCGAAGGTCTTGCCGTCGGCGAGGGTGACCTTGACGCCGTCGGCGGTGTACTCGGCCTTGTCGAAGAAGGTGCCGAGGTTGAACTTGATGCCCCGCTTGCGGAAGGCCCGCTCCAGCAGCTTGGAGCTGTTCTCGTCCTCGACCGGGACGAGGTGCTTGAGGCCCTCGATGATCGTGACGTCGGTGCCGAAGGACTTCCACGCCGAGGCGAACTCGACGCCGATCACGCCGCCGCCGAGGATGATCGCGGACTTCGGGACGCGGTCCAGCTTCAGGGCGTGGTCGGAGGAGATGATGCGGTTGCCGTCGATCTCCAGGCCCGGCAGCGACTTCGGCACGGAACCGGTCGCGAGCAGGATGTGGCGGCCCTGGACCTGCTGGCCGTTGACCGCGACGGAGGTCGGGGAGGACAGCCGGCCCTCGCCCTCGATGTAGGTGACCTTGCGGGAGGCGATCAGGCCCTGGAGGCCCTTGTACAGGCCCGAGATGACCTCGTCCTTGTACTTGTGGACCGCCTCGATGTCGATGCCCTCGAAGGTCGCCTTCACACCGAACTGCGCGCTCTCGCGGGCCTGGTCGGCGATCTCGCCGGCGTGCAGCAGAGCCTTCGTGGGGATGCAGCCGTTGTGCAGGCAGGTGCCGCCGACCTTGCCCTTCTCGATCAGGGCGACGTCGAGACCCAGCTGCGCCCCGCGCAGGGCGGCGGCGTAACCGCCGCTACCGCCGCCGAGGATCACTAGGTCGAAAACGGTGCTGGCGTCGTTCGCCACGTCACGTCCTCCATGCATGGGTGCGCCGGAGCCGGTCGTCGGTGACCGGACCGCGGCTGTTGTTCGGCCGCTTTAACTTCGGCCCTGGGTAAGGGGGGCCCTGTCCTGCCGAGAACCCATCTTCGCACTTGTTCGGTGAAGGCGGGACGCGGGGCCGGGCTCCGGGCGGCCGATCGGCCGCCGATCGGGGTTACCGGCACGTACTCACGTGCGGATTTCGTCGAGGGCGAACACGCCGCGGCCCCGGCGGACCGGCGGCCCCGGGCGCGGTGGGCCCGGGGCCGCCGGCGGCCGTACCGCGGACCCGGGTCAGCCCAGGTCGCCGGCGGCGGTGCGCTCGGCCAGCCGCAGCAGGGTGCGGACCGCGGAGCCGGTGCCGCCCTTGGGGGTGTAGCCCCAGGGCGCGCCCTCGTGGAAGGCCGGGCCGGCGATGTCCAGGTGGGCCCACGGGATGCCGTCGGCGACGAACTCCTTCAGGAAGAGCCCGGCGACCAGGCCGCCGCCCATCCGGTCACCCATGTTGGCGAGGTCGGCGACCGGGGAGTCCATGCCCTTGCGCAGCTCGGCGGGGAGCGGCATCGGCCAGGACTGCTCGCCGACCTCCTCGGCGATCTCGTGGATCTCGGCGCGGAACGCGTCGTCGTTGGCCATGATCCCGAACGTGCGGTTGCCCAGCGCCAGCACCATCGCGCCGGTCAGGGTCGCCACGTCCACGATCGCGTCCGGCGCCTCCTCGCAGGCCCGGGCCAGCGCGTCGGCCAGCACCAGCCGGCCCTCGGCGTCGGTGTTGAGCACCTCGACGGTCTTGCCGCTGTACATGGTCAGCACGTCGCCGGGGCGGGTGGCGGAGCCGGACGGCATGTTCTCGGCGAGCGCCAGCCAGCCGGTGACGTTCACCGGGACGTCCAGCCGGGCGGCGGCCACCACCGCGGCGAAGACCGCCGCGGCGCCGCTCATATCGCACTTCATGGTCTCGTTGTGGCCGGCCGGCTTGAGCGAGATGCCGCCCGAGTCGTAGGTGATGCCCTTGCCGACCAGGGCCAGGGTCTTCTCCGCCTCGGGGTGGGTGTGCGCGATCCGCACCAGGCGCGGCGGGGCCTCGGAGCCCTGGCCGACGCCCATCAGGCCGCCGTAGCCGCCCTTCTTGAGCGCCTTCTCGTCCAGCACCTCGACGGTGAGGCCGAACTCCTTGGCGGCGGCCTGGGCTTCGGCCGCGAACTGCTTGGGGTCCAGGGCGTTGGAGGGGGTGTTGATCAGGTCGCGGGCGCGGTTGATCTCCGCGGCCAGCACCTGGGCGCGCTCGGCGGCGGCCTTGAACTCCTTGTCCCGCGGCTTGCCGCCGAGGACGACCGCCTCGGCCAGCGGCGCGGACTTGCTGTCGTTCTTCTTGCCCTTGGCGCCCTTGCCGGCCGCGCCATTGCTGCGGAAGGCGGTGAAGGCGTACGTGCCGAGCAGGGCGCCCTCGCTCACCGCGGCGACCGCGGCGGCGTCGTCCACGGGCAGGGCGAAGGCGGCCTTCTTGGTGCCGGCCAGCGCCCGGGCCGCGCTGCCCGCCGCGCGGCGCAGCGCCTCGTGGTCGTAGCCGTCCTCCTCGGCCGGGGCGTCGCCCAGGCCGGCCGCCAGTACGACCGGGGCCTTGAGGCCGCCGGCCGCGGGCAGCTTGGTCACCTCGCCCTCGGCACCACTCGCGCCGAGGGTCTCCAGCACGGCGGCGAGCTTGCCGCCGAACGCCTCCTCCACGGCCTCGGCGCCGGGGGCCACCACAACGCCCTTGGCGCCCTTGGCCACGCCGACGACGACGGCATCCGCGCGCACCGTTGCGGCGGAAGAAGTACTGAGGGTCAGTGCAGTCACGGTGATGAAGGTCCTGTTCCGTCCGGGGAATCCGTTTTTCGCGCTCATGCGCTGCTGCGGCGAGCCTACGCTCGGCCGCGCCGCCGGGGCCGGGTGGTTGCCGCACCGGGATCGAGGGGGATGCCGTACGGAACGGGAAGGATGCCCCAACTCGCCGCCCGCGTAAGGGAGTTGGTGTACGACGGGGAATTCAGCCGAGGGCGAGCAGGATCAGCGCGGTGAGTCCGGCGGTCTCCGCGAGCGCGCCGAAGACATCGCCGGTGACCCCGCCGAACCGCCGCCGGCAGTGCCGCAGCAGCGCCTCCCCGGCCGCCAGCCCGAGCACCGCGGCCAGCCCCGCGCGCAGCGCGCCGTACGGGCCCCCCGCCCCGGCGCCGAGCGCCGCGCAGCCGAGCGCCACCAGCGCCGCGCACCCGGCCGCGGCCGGTCCCGGGACCGTCCCGGCGACCACCGCGCCCAGCCCTTCCGGGCGGGCCGCCGGCACCCCGGCCCGGGACGCCAGGGTCAGCGCGCCGCGCGCGGTGACCGCCGCCACCAGCGCCCCGGCCGCGCCGGCGGCCCAGCCCGCCGCGTACAGCCCGGCCAGCGCGGCCACCTGCGCGAGCAGCGCGAACAGCAGGGTGATCACGCCGAACGGGCCGATATCGGAGCGCTTCATGATCCGCAGCGCCTCGGCGGCCGGTTTGCCGCTGCCCAGCCCGTCCGCGGTGTCCGCCAGCCCGTCCAGATGCAGGCCCCGGGTGAGCACCGCGGGAACGACGGCGCTGCCCACGGCGGCCAGCAGCGGCCCGCCGCCCAGCAGCGTCACCGCGCCGCCCAGCGCCGCCGCGCAGCCGCCGACCACCAGCCCGGTCAGCGGCGCGCACACCATCCCGCCGCGGGCCGCCGCGCGGTCCCAGCGGGCCACCCGCACCGGCAGCACGGTCAGCGTCCCGAAGGCGAACCGGAGGGCGTCGGCGGGGGAGGGCGGCGGGGGAGCGGTGTCGGTCATCGCGGCAGGGTACCCGGGGACCGGACGGCCGCACCGCGCCCGGTCCGTCCCCGGCTCACTCGCGGTCGCGGCCGCGCACCCGCTGCGGATCGCGCGGTTTGCGCGGCCGCCACAGGTCGCCGGCCACGCAGAGGGCCAGCACCACCGCGACCGCCGCGACATGCTCCTTGCCCGCCAGGTTGTTCTTGATGAACGCCACCTCGACCAGCATGGCGACGGCCACCCCGACGCAGGTGAAACGGGCCCGGTAGCGCCAGCACACGGCCACCGCCAGGCCCACCACGGCCGCCGACGGGCCGGAGTCGATCACGTACCGGTCGGCGTCCGGCAGGCCGAACGGCGGGCCGGAGCCCAGCCACAGCGAGAAGCGCGCGTAGAGCGTCCCGGCGAGCGTGGCCGCGTAGGCGACCAGCATCGTCCGGCGCCGCCCCAGGCAGATCTCGGCGATCCCGAAGACCACGAGGATCTGCGCCAGCGCGCCCCACACCGGCAGGTCCAGCGCGGGGACGAACAGCGAGAGCGGGGTGCGCAGCAGCGTCACCCACACCGGCTCGGCCGCCTGCACCCAGCCGATGGAGCCCACCAGGTGGTAGCCCCAGGACTGGTTCTGGACGAAGTGGAAGAACAGCGTCAGGCACACCGCGGCCAGGGTCAGCGGGACGGCCCGCAGCCGCCGGGCGGCCAGCGCCGACCGCACGGTCCGCAGCAGCGGCCCCCACTCGGCACGCGCGGCGCGCCGCACGGCGGCCGCCGCCCGCCGCCCGGCCCGGGCGTCGCTCATCTCATGTTCTCCCACCGCTCGCGGTCCGGCCGCGCCGGCGGACCTCGCCGGGAGCGGCCCGGCCGCGGCGCCGGATACGTACCCGGCCGCGACCCCCGTTCGTAGACGGACCGGGAGCGCGCGGAGTTGAGCGGGCGCGGAGTGATCTCCGCCTCGTCCGCCGATGGGACGGCGTGGCGGACTTCCTCCGGACTCGAGCGAAGTCTCCCGATAAAAACGTCCAAACCGCGATCTTACGGGGAGCGGATCGGGGCCGCGCGGGGGCCTCGGCCGCCCACGGGCCGGGCCGGGGCGGGCGGAGCGCGGCCGCCGGGCCGGGCACCGGGTCAGTCGCCCGCCGGCAGCTCGGCGGCCAGCGCCGCGGCGGCCCGCACCAGCGGCAGCGCCAGCAGCGCGCCGGTGCCCTCGCCGGCCGTGACGCCGTGGTCGAGCAGCGGGGTGAGCGCGATCCGGTCCAGCGCCTTGCCCTGCGCCGGCTCGCCGCTGGCCTGCCCGGCCACCCACCAGTCCGGCGCCCGGAACGCCACCCGCTGGGCCACCAGCGCGCAGGCCGCGGAGACCACGCCGTCCAGGATCACCGGGGTGCGGCGCACCGCGCTCTGCAGCAGGAAGCCGGTGGCCGCGGTCAGGTCCGCGCCGCCGACCGTGGCCAGCAGTTCCAGCTGGTCGCCGAGGACCGGCCGGGCCCGGCGCAGCGCGTCCCGGATCGCCGCGCATTTGCGCATCCAGGCCAGGTCGTCGATCGGCCGGCCGCCGCGCCCGGTGACCACCGAGGCGTCCGTACCGCACAGCGCGGCGATCAGCGTGCCGGCGGCGGTGGTGCCGCCCACGCTGAGGTCGCCCAGTACGACCAGGTCGGTGCCGGCGTCCGCCTCCTCGTCGGCGATCGCCATCCCGGCCCGGAACGCCGCCTCGGCCTCGTCCGGCGTCAGCGCGTCCTCGACGTCGATCCGGCCCGAGCCGCGGCGGACCCGGTGCCGGGTGATCTCCGCCGGGAATCCGGCCGGGTCGCAGTCCACCGCCATGTCCACCACGCGTACGGGGACGCCGGTGTGCCGGGCCAGCACCGCGGCCGGGCTCGACCCGTCCAGGACGGCGCGGACGAGGTCGGCGGTGCCGCCGGCGGGCCGGGCCGAGACGCCCAGCTCCGCCACGCCGTGGTCGCCGGCGAACAGCAGGGCCTTGGGCCGCTCGACGGGCCGCACCGGGACCCGCTGCTGGACGGCGGCCAGCCAGCCGCCCAGCTCGTCCAGCCGCCCCAGGGCCCCGGGCGGGACGTCCGTACTGGCCCGCCGCTCCTCGGCGGCGCGGCGCAGCTCGCTGTCGGGGCGCTCGATCAGCTGGGCGAAGTCATCGAGGTTCAGGGCGCTCATTGGGCGCAGATTACCGGCAACGGGGGACGGGCGGGGGCGCCGCGAAGCGCAGCGCGCACACCGCCGTCCGCGCCCCCAGGGGCCGGACCCCGACCGCCGCGACGCCCGGGTGCAGCCGGGCCGCCCGGAGCGCCGCCGCGGTCCACCGGGGCAGCGCGTCCAGCACCAGCGCCCCGCCGGGGAAGCGCGCCGCGCAGACCGCCACCAGCTCCCGTACCGCGCGGACCGGCAGCCCGCCGGGCGCCCCGGGCACCGCGACCACCACCCCGCGCTCCGCCGCGCCCGCCGCGCCGACCGCGTCCGGCCAGTCCGCGCCGGTGCCGGGGCGGGCCGCGGTGTGCCGGCGGGGGGTGTCCGGCAGCAGCATCCGGCGGGCCGCGGCGTCCGCCGGCGGCAGCACCGACAGCCAGCTCAGCCGCCCGTTGTCCAGCCGCCGGAAGCCGGTCCCCAGGCCCTCGCCGAGCACCACCACGACGGCCTCGGGGCGGCGGGCCAGATAGCCGCGGACGGCCGCCTCGGCGGTGTCACTCAGCTCGCCGGGGTGCTCCGGGACGGGACGGGGGCGCCGCGCACCGCGCGGGACATGCGGGAGATGCCCGGAATGCCGGGAAGGTGTGGTCACGCCTCCAGCGGACCGCCCGTCGCGCCCGGTGGCAAGCGGACACGGTCCGCGCCGGGCCGCCGTCAGCCGCGCAGCGCAAGCGCCTGGCCCGCGACCACCAGCAGCAGCTGCTCGCACTCCGCGCCGAACGCCGCGTTCAGCCGCCCCAGTTCGTCCCGGAAGCGGCGGCCCGCCGGGGTCGCCGGGACGACGCCCGACCCGACCTCGTTGCTCACCGCCACCACCCGCCGCCGGGTCTCCCGTACCGCCGCCACCAGCGCCTCGCACCGCTCCCGCAGCGCCCGCCGGCCGCCCGCCTCCCAGACCGCGTCGTCCCACGCCCCGGCCTCGTCCATGGCGTGCGTCAGCCACAGCGACAGGCAGTCGATCAGCAGCGGCGGCGCGGTCGCCGGCTGGGCCAGCAGCGGCAGCAGATCGCAGGTCTCGGCGGTCCGCCAGCCCGGCGGGCGCCGCTCGCGGTGCAGCGCCACCCGGTGCGCCCAGTCCTCGTCGCCCTCCCGGATGCCGCCGGTGGCCACGTACACCACCTCGGGGAACGCCATCAGGCGCCGCTCGGCCTCCACCGACTTCCCGCTGCGCGCCCCGCCCAGGACGAGCGTCCGGCGCGGCAGGTCCGGCACCGCGTGGTACTCGCCGACCACCAGCGACGTGCCGTCCGGCACCGCGCGAGCGCCCAGCGCCGCCAGCCGGCGGTGGAGTTCCGGGCCGGGCGGCACGGTGTGGTCCAGGTGCACGGCCACCACATCGGTCGCCGCGTCCACCGCGCCGCTCGCCCGCAGCCGGGCCAGCGCCTCCGGCCGCGCCAGCACGTCCAGCAGCACCATGTCGTACGGGCCCGGGTGCCCGCCCGGGGCGCCGTCGCCCGTCTCGTCGAGGCCGGCCGGGGCGGCGCCCGGCGGCAGGTACAGCAGCCGTTCGCCGTCGCCGCCGGTGACCTCGTAGCCGGTGCCGGGGACGTCCACCGCGACCGCCCGCACCCGGTGCCCGTCCAGCAGCGCCAGCTCGCGGCCGTCCGCGACCCGGGCCGGCTGCGGCAGCCCGGCCGGGACCTCCAGCGCCGGCCCGTCGTGCGGATGGGAGAGCAGCACCTGGCGGACCCCGGCCAGCGACCGGCCGGCCCGGGCGGCCGCGAACGCCGGGCCGGGCGTCAGATCGAGCAGCAGCGCGCCGTCCACGAGCAGGGCGGTGGCGGCCCGCGCCTCGCCGCCGACGGCGGTCGCGCAGGCGGCACACGGGCACTCGGGGCGCGGCAGCCCCCGCGGGGCCCCGGTGCCGAGGAGAGTCAGATCCACCCGCGCCATTTTCCCCGGCCCCCCTCGCGCGGGCGCGCGGGGGCACCCCTCGACAGGGCCGTTAGGCTTCCGATCAAGCGGGGAAGCCCGATCCGGGAGCCCGGCGCGCGCCGGGGTGCCCGGCCCGCGGGGCAAGATCGGCGGACCCGGCGGATCCGGTGGGACTCCAGGAGGCGCACATGGCGTGGACGTGGCGGTTCGAGAAGGCGGACGGTTCGGAGGCGGTACCCACCGTCGAGCCGGAGGAGTTCACGACCCAGGGCGACGCCGAGTCCTGGATCGGGGAGCAGTGGCGCGATCTCCTCGACGGCGGTGTGGACCAGGTCCGGCTGTTCGAGGACGGCTCGGAGGTCTACGCGGGGCCGATGAGCCTGCACGCCGACGAGAGCTAGCCGGACCGGCTCAAGGCCGGCAGCCGTACGACGCGGCGCGGCGGGGTCCGGACCGGCCGGACCCCGCCGCGGAGCCGTTCACGCACCGGCGCCTCTTCGGACGGCGCCGTGCGGTATCAGTGTCGTCGTCGGATCAAGGCCGCTGACCGCGCTTGACCTGCGGCTTCGGCAGCCGCAGCCGGCGCATCTGGAGCGTGCGCATCACCGCGTAGGCGCGGGCGCCCTTGTGGTTCTCCTTCGGGAAGCGCTGCGGGAGCAGCTTGCCCAGCCGGAACCAGATCACCGCCGAGTCCACCACGATCAGCACGATGATGATCATCCACAGCAGCAGCGCGATCGACTGGATCTGCGGCACCCGGATCATGGTGAGCACCAGGATCACCACGGCCATCGGCAGGAAGAACTCCGCCACGCACCAGCGGGAGTCGACGTAGTCCCGGGCGAAGCGGCGCACCGGGCCCTTGTCGCGCACCGGCAGATAGCGCTCGTCGCCGTTGGCCAGCGCCTCGCGCTGGCGGGCCATCTCGACGCGGCGGGCCTCCCGCTGCGCCTTGGCGGCCTCCTTGCGGTTGGCCGGCGTGTGCGCGCGGGTGCGGCGCTGCGACTGGGCCGCGCTGCGCTTGGGCGTCGGGCGGCCCTTGGGGGCCTGCGGGTCGCGGGGCTGCTGGGGCTGGGGCGCGGTCACCTTGGCGGCCGCGGCCTGCTCTTCCTTCGAACGGCTTCGGAACACAACACCCAAGAGTACGTGCTCGCCGCGCATGAGCGGCGGGACGGCGGGGAACGATCCGGCAACGGCGCCGGCCGTGCCGCGCGGACGCGGTGGAAACGGACCGGGCGCGGCGGAACGGACCGGTCGGGGCGCCGCTCCCCGGGACCTCCCTACTCCCCGTCTACTCCCTGGGCGGGAGAAGCCGGCGGCCCCGATCGTCCTGGAGGAGGAGCGCATCCGGGCCCGAACGGTGCGGTAATGGAACCAGGGCCCGTACTGTGGGGTCTGTAGATGTGCTGGAGCCTAAGCCCGATGCAAGTCGGTCAGAAGGGGGCGCGCGAGGCCCATGAGCGATGGTGTCATGAAGCGGATGGGGATGATCTTCCGCGCGAAGGCCAACAAGGCCCTTGACCGGGCCGAAGACCCGCGCGAGACCCTTGACTACTCGTACCAGAAGCAGCTCGAACTGCTCCAGAAGGTCCGCCGCGGCGTCGCCGACGTGGCGACCTCCCGCAAGCGCCTGGAGCTGCAGCTCAACCAGCTCCAGGGCCAGTCCGCCAAGCTGGAGGACCAGGGCCGCAAGGCGCTGGCGCTCGGCCGCGAGGACCTGGCCCGCGAGGCGCTGACCCGCCGCAGCGCGCTGCAGCAGCAGGTCACCGACCTGGAGACGCAGCACCAGACCCTCCAGGGCGAGGAGGAGAAGCTCACCCTCGCCGCGCAGCGCCTCCAGGCCAAGGTCGACGCCTTCCGGACGAAGAAGGAGACGATCAAGGCCACCTACACCGCCGCCCAGGCGCAGACCCGGATCGGCGAGGCGTTCTCCGGTATCTCCGAGGAGATGGGCGACGTCGGCCTGGCCATCCAGCGGGCCGAGGACCGCACCGCCCAGCTCCAGGCCCGGGCCGGCGCCATCGACGAGCTGATGGCCTCCGGCGCGCTGGACGACCCGTCCGGTATGGCCAAGGACGACATCACCGCCGAGCTGGACCGCCTCTCCGGCGGCAGCGACGTGGAGCTGGAGCTCCAGCGGATGAAGGCCGAGCTGGCCGGCGGCCCGTCCGCGCAGCAGCAGGCCATCGAGGGCGGCCAGGGCGGTGCCGCCCAGCAGGCCCCCCAGGCCCCGCAGCAGCACCCGCGGTTCGACAAGCAGTGACGGACGGCGGCGGCCGGCCCCGTACGGGCGGCCGCCGCCCCCGCAGCGATCCCGCCCGACCGGAACGTAGGGAGACCGTCGTGATCGTACGGATCATGGGGGAGGGCCAGGTGAAGCTGGACGACGCCCACTTCATCGAGCTCAACAAGCTGGACGACGAACTGCTCGACGAGATGGAGAGCGGTGACGAGGCCGGATTCCGGCGCACCCTGGGGGCCCTGCTGGACGCCGTCCGCAGCCTGGGCACCCCGCTGCCGGACGACTCCCTGGAGCCCTCCGAGCTGATCCTCCCGGGTCCGGACGCCGGCCTCGACGAGGTCCGCGAGATGCTCAGCGACGACGGCCTCATCCCCGGCTGATCCGGCCGGATACCGCACACCCAGCGCACTACCGGACAGCGCCCCGGCCCGCCACGGCGGCCGGGGCGCTACCGTTCCCCCGTGACCGCCTCCGCCCAGGACGCCTCCCGCGTCGCCCGCCTCCGCCAGTGGCACCGGACGCACCGCCTCGCGTTCGACGCCGCCCTGGCGGCGCTGGCGTTCGTGGCGATCCTGTGCGGCGCGGTGGCCGGGCGGCACGGCCACGGCGGCCAGCCGCCCCGCTTCGGCCCCAGCCACCTCACCGCCACCACCGTGGTGCTCGCCGCGCTCGCCTCCGGCGCGCTGGTGCTGCGCAGCCGGCTGCCCCGCACGGTGCTGGCCGCCACCGGCTCGCTGACCATCGTGGAACTGGTCGCCCGCTCCGACGACCCGCGCGCCCCGGTGGCCGGCGCCGCGGTGATCGCCCTGTACACCGTCGCGTCCCGCACCGACCGGCCCACCACTTGGCGGACCGGCGCGCTGACCTGCGTGGTGCTGACCGCCGCCGCGATGCTCTTCGGCGACCGCCCCTGGTACGCCCAGGAGAACGTCGGGATCCTCGCCTGGACGGGGCTGGCCGCGGCGGCCGGCGACGCGGTGCGCAGCCGCCGCGCCTACGTCGACGCCATCCGCGAACGCGCCGAACGCGCCGAGCGCACCCGCGAGGAGGAGGCCCGCCGCCGGGTCGCCGAGGAGCGGCTGCGCATCGCCCGCGAACTGCACGACGTGGTCGCCCACCACATCGCCCTGGTCAACGTCCAGGCCGGGGTCGCCTCGCACGTCATGGACAACCGCCCCGACCAGGCCAAACAGGCCCTCGCGCACGTCCGGGAGGCGTCCCGGTCGGCGCTGGAGGAGCTGCGCGCCACGGTCGGGCTGCTGCGCCAGTCCGACGACCCGACCGCGCCCACCGAGCCCACGCCGGGCCTGGGCGTGCTGGACCAGCTCGTCGAGGGGTTCGTCCGAGCCGGTCTGCCGGTCGCGGTGGAGCTGCCGCCCGGGCCGCCGCCGGCGCTGCCCGCCTCGGTGGACCTGACCGCCTACCGCGTCGTCCAGGAGGCGCTGACCAACGTCCGCAAGCACGCCGGCGACGGCGCCCGCGCCACCGTCCGCATCGGCCACACCGGCACCGCGCTGACCGTCGCCGTCCTGGACGACGGCCGCGGCCCGGGGGAGGGGGCCGTGCCGGAGCGCGGCGGCGGGCATGGTCTCATCGGGATGCGCGAACGCGTCCAGGCGCTGCGCGGCACGGTCGACACCGGCCCCCGCGCGGCGGGCGGCTTCCAGGTGCGGGTCACCCTGCCGCTGGGCGGCGCGCGTACCGCCGAGCCGACCTGAGCGCGAGGACACGGGGATGACCATCAAGGTGCTGCTGGCCGACGACCAGGCGCTGCTGCGCAGCGCGTTCCGGGTCCTGGTGGACTCCGAGCCGGACATGTGCGTGGTGGGGGAGGCGTCCGACGGCGCGCAGGCGTACGAACTCGCCCGCGCCGAGCGGCCCGACGTGGTCCTGATGGACATCCGGATGCCCGGCACGGACGGCCTGGCCGCCACCCGCATGATCTGCCGGGACCCGGAGCTGGACGGGGTGCGGGTGGTCATCCTGACCACGTTCGAGGTGGACGACTACGTGGTCCGGTCGCTGCGGGCCGGGGCCAGCGGCTTCCTCGGCAAGGGCGCCGAACCGGACGAGATGCTGAACGCGATCCGGATCGCGGCCGGCGGCGAGGCGCTGCTGTCGCCCGCCGCGACCAAGGGCCTGATCGCCCGCTTCCTGGCCCAGGGCGAGGACCCCGGGGAGGACGGGCCGGGCGGTGCGGGCGCGGCGCGGCTGGCCACCCTCACCGGCCGGGAGCGCGAGGTGCTGGTCCTGGTGGCCGGCGGGCTGTCCAACGACGAGATCGCCGGGCAGCTCGACGTCAGCCCGCTCACCGTCAAGACCCACGTCAACCGCGCGATGGCCAAGCTCGGCGCCCGCGACCGGGCCCAACTCGTCGTCATCGCCTACGAGTCGGGACTGGTCCGGCCCCGGGCGCACTGAGCCGCCGCCGGGCCGGGGGCACGGGCCGGGCGTCCGCCCGTACGCCCAGGGGTGCAGCGCGGGTGGAGTCCGCCGTACTGCGGACGCGGTACGGGCGGCGGGCCGGAAACCGACCTGGGAGCGACGAAAACGGGCCGGTCCCTGGCGCAGGGTGTAAGTGGGCCGGTGTCGGCCCCGCCCCCGGGCCCGCGCACGGCCCCCGCCGGTGCGCCCGCCCGCGGAACCCGCTTTTGCGAACAGAAGAGAGAGACCCCTACCCATGTCCTGGCTGTCCAGAATCAGCCTCGTACAACGGGGCCTGATAGCGCTGATGTCGATCGTCGCGATCGCTTTCGGTGCCATCGCGATCCCGCAGCTCAAGCAGCAGCTGCTGCCCTCCATCGACCTGCCGATGGTGTCGGTGATCGCCCCGTACCAGGGCGCCTCGCCCGACGTCGTGGAGAAGCAGGTCGTCGAGCCGCTGGAGAACGGCCTCCAGGCGGTCAACGGCATCAAGAGCGTCACCTCGACCTCCAGCGAGGGCTCCGGTGTCGTGATGGCGCAGTTCGACTACGGCAACGACTCCAAGCGCCTGGTCACCGACGTCCAGCAGGCCGTCAACCGCGCCCGCGCGAAGCTGCCCAAGGACGTGGACCCGCAGGTGGTCTCCGGCGGGACCGACGATCTGCCGACCGTCGTACTGGCCGTCTCCTCCACCACCAAGGACCAGCAGACCCTCGCCGACCAGCTCAACCGCACCGTCGTCCCGGACCTGAAGAACATCGACGGCGTCGGGCAGGTCAGCGTCAGCGGCGTCCAGGACCGGATCGTCGCGGTCACCCCGGACGACAGGAAGCTGGCCGCCGCGGGTCTGAGCTCCTCGGCGCTCGGCCAGGCGCTCCAGTCCGGCGGCACCTCGGTGCCGGCCGGCGCGTTCTCCGAGGGCGGGCAGAGCCGCACCGTGCAGGTCGGCGCCGGCTTCACCTCCGTCCAGCAGATCAAGGACCTGATGGTGACCCCGGCGGCCGGCCCGATGGGCGGCGGCCAGGGCGGCAAGCCCGTCCGGCTCGGCGATGTCGCCACCGTCAAGGAGACCTCCGCCACCCCGACCTCGATCACCCGCACCGACGGCCGGCCCAGCCTCTCGGTCACCGTGACGATGAACCAGGACGGCAGCGCGGTCGCCATCTCCGACGCGGTCAAGGGCAAGCTGGACGCCATCCGCAAGGACCTCGGCCCGGGCGCGCGCGTCACCATCGCCTCCGACCAGGGCCCGCAGGTCTCCAAGTCCATCGAGTCGCTGACCACCGAGGGCCTGCTCGGCCTGGTCATGGCGGTCGTGGTGATCCTGGTCTTCCTGCTGAGCCTGCGCTCGACGCTGGTCACCGCGGTCTCCATCCCGCTGTCGGTCGTCATCACGCTGATCGTGCTGTGGACCGGCGACCTCTCCCTGAACATGCTCACCCTGGGCGGTCTGACCATCGCCATCGGCCGGGTCGTCGACGACTCGATCGTCGTCCTGGAGAACATCAAACGGCACCTGGGCTACGGCGAGGAGCGCCGCACGGCCATCCTCACCGCCGTCAAGGAGGTCTCCGGCGCGATCACCTCCTCGACCCTGACCACCGTCGCGGTCTTCCTCCCGATCGGCGTGGTCGGCGGGATGGTCGGCGCGCTCTTCGGCTCGTTCTCCGTCACCGTCACCGTGGCGCTGCTCTCCTCGCTGCTGGTCTCGCTGACCGTGGTGCCGGTCCTGTCGTACTGGTTCCTGCGCGCGCCCGAGATCCCCGAGGGCACCGACCCCGAGGCGCTGCGCCGCGAGGCGGAGGAGAAGGAGTCCCGCAGCGCGCTCCAGCGGCTCTACGTGCCGGTGCTGCGGTTCGCCACCCGCCGCCGCGGGATCAGCCTGCTGATCGCCGTGGCGATCCTGGCCGGCACCTTCGGTATGGCCCCGCTGCTGAAGACCACCTTCTTCGACCAGGGCAAGCAGGACACCCTCAGCATCAAGCAGGAGCTGAAGCCGGGCACCAGCCTCAGCGCGGCGGACGCGCAGGCCAAGCGGGTCGAGCGGGTGCTCGCGGACGACGAGGACGTGGCGGACTACCAGGTCACCGTCGGCTCGTCCGGCATCATGGCGGCGTTCGGCGGCGGCTCCGGCGCCAACCAGGCCAGCTACCAGGTCAAGCTGAAGAGCTCCGCGGACTCCGAGAAGGCCACCACCCGCCTGCGGGACGGGCTGGCCAAGCTCGGTCCGGCGGCCGGCGAGACCACCGTCACCGCGGGCGGCGGCGGCTTCGGCAACCAGAACCTCAGCGTGGTCGTCAAGGCCGGCGACGGCACGGTGCTCCAGCGGGCCGCCGAGCAGGTCCGCAAGGCCGTCGCGGGCCTGGACCACGTCACCGACGTGCAGAGCGATCTGGCGCAGAGCGTGCCGCGGATCTCCGTGACGCCCAACGAGAGGGCCGCCGCGGCCGGTTACACCCAGACCTCGCTCGGCGCGGCCGTCGCCCAGGCCGTCAGCGGCACGTCCAGCGGCAAGGCCGTCCTGGACGACACCGAGCGCGATGTGGTGATCAAGTCGGGCCACCCGGCCACCACCGAGGCGCAGTTGAGGGACCTGCCGCTGCCGACCCCGTCCGGCATGGCCCGGCTCGGCGACCTGGCCACCGTCAAGACGGTGCCGGGGCCGGTCCAGATGACCCGGATCGACGGCGCCCGCTCGGCGACCATCACCGCCAAGCCCACCGGCGACAACACCGGCGCGGTCTCCACCGACCTGCAGAGCACGATCAAGGCCCTGAAGCTGCCGGCCGGCGCCACCGCCACCATCGGCGGCGTCTCCCAGGACCAGTCCGACGCGTTCTCCTCGCTCGGCCTGGCGATGCTGGCGGCCATCGCGATCGTCTTCCTGCTGCTGGTGGGCACCTTCCGGTCGATCGTGCAGCCGCTGATCCTGCTGATCTCGATCCCGTTCGCGGCCACCGGCGCGATCGGCCTGCTGGTCGCCACCGGCACCCCGATGGGCGTCCCGGCCATGATCGGCATGCTGATGCTGATCGGCATCGTGGTCACCAACGCGATCGTGCTGATCGACCTGATCAACCAGTACCGGTCGCGCGGCTACGGCATCGTGGAGGCGGTCGTCGAGGGCGGCCGGCACCGGCTCCGCCCGATCCTGATGACCGCGCTGGCCACCATCATGGCGCTGCTGCCGATGGCGCTGTCGCTCAGCGGCGACGGCGGTTTCATCTCGCAGCCGCTGGCCGTGGTCGTGATCGGCGGTCTGATCACCTCCACCCTGCTCACCCTCCTCCTCGTCCCGACGCTCTACGCGGTCATCGAACTGCGCAAGGAGCGCCGGGCGGCGAAGAAGGCGGCGAAGCGGGCCGGGAAGGGCGGCGGTCCGGCGGCCCCCGCGGACACCGACCGCGCCCCGGAGCCGGCCGGCGTCTGACCCCGGCCGCCTGATACCCGGGCGATCCGACGAGCCCCCGCGGCCGCGACCGGCGGCCGCGGGGGCCCGCGCGTTTCCGGGGGCGCCGCGCTCCCCGTACGGCCGGGCGTCCGCGGAGGCACCGCGTCCGGGTGGCCGGAAGCCGCCGCCCCGGCCGCCCCCGGGCGCACGCGCACCCCCACGCCCGCACCCGCGCCCTTATCATCGGCCTCCCCGCATCGATGAGTTGTCCTCCCAGGCCGGAAGGGTTGCCGCATCGTGACGTTGGAACCGGAAGGCCGAAGAGACCCCGGCCCCCGTACGGAAGCAGGGCGCGGGCGCCCCCTTTCCGGGGACCCGCCGACGTTCGGTGTCGAGGAGGAGTTCTTCCTCGCCGACCGCGCCACCCGGGCCACCGTCGCCCGCGCGCCGGACGTCATCAAACGCGCCCGCGCGCACCTCGGCGACCAGGTCGGGGCCGAACTCTTCACCACCACCGTCGAGACCCGCACCCCGCCCGTCAGCACCCTCCAGGAGCTCCGCCGCCACCTGCGGACGCTGCGCGCCGGGCTGGTCGCGGCCGCCGCCGAGGCCGACTGCCGGGTGGTGGCCTCCGGCACGCCGGTGATCCCGTTCGCCGGGCCGCCGGAGATCGCCGACGTACCGCGCTACCGCGCGATGGTCGACCGCTACGCCCCGCTGGTTTCCGGCGACCGGAACACCGGCGTCTGTGCATGTCATGTGCATGTCTTCGTACCGGACCGGGAGGAGGCCGTGCAGCTCTGCAACCACCTGCGCCCCTGGCTGCCGGTCCTCCAGGCGCTCGCCGCCAACTCCCCGTTCCAGGACGGCCGGGACAGCGGATTCGCGGCCTGGCGGGCGCTCCATTTCGGACGATGGCCGCACGTCGGCCCGACCCCGCCGTTCCGCGACGCGGCGGCCTACACCACCCTGGTCGACACCCTCGTCGAATCCGGGATGCTGATGGACCGCAAACTCGTCTACTGGTACGCCCGCCCCTCCGAGCGCTGGCCGACCCTGGAGATCCGGGTCCCCGACGTCAACGCCGACCTCGACACCGTCCTGCTGCTGGCCAGCCTGACCCGCGCCCTGGCCGGGGTGCTGCTGGCCGACATCCGCCGCGGCGCGCCGGCCCCGGAGATCGGGGACGCGATGCTGCGGGCCGCGCACTGGCGCGCCGCCCGCGACGGACTGCGCGGCTCCGGCTTCGACCCGCTCACCGGCCGGCTCCGCCCCGCCCACGACCTCGCCGACCGGCTCCTGGCCCGCGCCGCCCCGGCGCTGGAGGAGACCGGCGAACTGCCCTTCGTCCGGCGGGTGTGGGGCCGGCTGCGGCGGGACGGCGGGGGAGCGGAGCGGCAGCGCGCCGCGTACCGGCGGCGCGGCGACCTCCGGGACGTGGTGGACCTGGTGGCCGGCGAACTGGAGGCGGACCCCGCCGCCGCCCTGCTCTGACGCGGGGCCGGCGGCGGACGCGGGGCCGGCGGCGGCTCACCCCGGCCCGCCGCCGCCGGCCCTCACCACCGCACCGCCGTGAAGTCCACCGGCCGCGGCGCGAGCGCCGCCGTACGGGCCGCCAACTCCCGCATCCGGCGCGCCATTTCGGGCACCGGGCGGTGCATCCGGTCGCCGTGCCCGGGCAGCACCCACGCGAACCGCAGCCGGTCCGCGGTCCGGGCCAGCGACGCCGCCAGCTCGGTGACCGAGTACCACACCACGCTGTCCGCCACCGCCAGATCGCCGTCGGCCCGCGACCAGTAGAAGCTGTCGCCGCTGAAGCAGTAGGTGTCGTCGGCGACGTAGAGCACACTGCCCTCGGTGTGGCCGGGCAGCGGGTGCGCCACCACCCCCGCGGCGATCTCCACCGGTTCCGTGCCGCGCAGCACCCGGTCCGCGTCCGGCGCCGCCGCCAGATCGCCCTCGTGGATCCACAGCCGGGCCCCGAACCGGTCGGCGTACTGCCGGCCGTGCGCGGCGTGGTCCCGGTGGGTGAGGAGTACGTCGGTGACCGGCCCGGCCGCCGCGAAGCGGGCGGCCAGCTCCTCGCCGTACCGCGGGGTGTCGATCATCATCTGGGTCCCCTCCGGGCGCCGCAGCAGATACGCGTTGGCGCCCGCGGTCTGCCGGGAGTTGTGGCCGCACAGCGCGACCGTGCCGTCCAGCGCCAGCGGGAACGGGTCCCACTCGGCCGCCAGTCGCCCGCCGTCCGGCCGCACCGAACGCGTCGGGCAGGCGAACGCGGCCGCCCGCACCGCCCGTTCCTCCGCCGCCCCGCGCGGCTGCCGGACCACCTCGGACCGGCCGCCGATCTCGGCGATCAGCCCCGGCGCGAGCTGCCGCGCGACATCGCAGTTGGTGCACCGGTCGTCCACGTACCAGGCGCCCGCGCCGCCGTCTTCCGCCGCGCCGCCGCCCTGTGCCGTACCGCCGTCCTGTGCCGTGCCGCCGTCGTGTGCCGTGTTCACGGTGGGGATGCCTCCTGCCCTGTGGGGGTTGTGGCCTGGTCACGAGGGTGCCCCGGCGCGGCCGGAAACCGGAAGGGGGCCCGGGTCTTGTTTCTCCTGGTCACGGGCGCTCTCACGGGCGCCCGGCAGGGGCGCCGGGACGGAAAAAACGAACGGGCGGGCCGCAGGCGGTGATCCGCCCGCGGCCCGCCCGTGAGACGGCGGCCGCCCCCGCTACGGCAGCGCCAGCATCCGCTCCAGCGCCAGCTTCGCGAAGTGCTCGGTCTCCTTGTCGACCTGGATGCGGTTGACGACCTTGCCGTCCGCCAGCGACTCCAGCGCCCAGACCAGGTGCGGCAGGTCGATGCGGTTCATGGTCGAGCAGAAGCAGACCGTCTTGTCGAGGAAGACGATCTCCTTGCCCTCGGGGGCGAAGCGGTTCGCCAGCCGGCGGACGAGGTTCAGCTCGGTGCCGATGGCCCACTTCGAGCCGGCCGGCGCGGCCTCCAGCGCCTTGATGATGTACTCCGTCGACCCGACGTGGTCCGCCGCCGCGACGACCTCGTGCTTGCACTCGGGGTGGACGAGGACGTTGACGCCGGGGATCCGGGCCCGGACGTCGTTGACCGACTCCAGCGAGAAGCGGCCGTGCACCGAGCAGTGGCCGCGCCACAGGATCATCTTCGCCGCCCGCAGCTCCTCGGCGGTCAGACCGCCGCCCGGCTTGTGCGGGTTGTAGACCACGCAGTCGTCCAGCGACATGCCCAGATCCCGGACGGCGGTGTTCCGGCCCAGGTGCTGGTCGGGCAGGAACAGCACCTTCTCGCCCTGCCCGAACGCCCACTCCAGGGCCCGCTTGGCGTTGGAGGAGGTGCAGATCGTGCCGCCGTGCTTCCCGGTGAACGCCTTGATGTCCGCCGAGGAGTTCATGTACGACACCGGGACGACCTGCCCGGCCACCCCGGCCTCGGTGAGCACGTCCCAGCACTCGGCGACCTGCTCGGCGGTGGCCATGTCGGCCATCGAGCAGCCCGCGGCCAGGTCCGGCAGGATCACCTGCTGGTCGTCGCCGGTGAGGATGTCGGCCGACTCGGCCATGAAGTGCACACCGCAGAAGACGATGTACTCGGCGTCCGGCCGGGCCGCGGCGTCCCGCGCGAGCTTGAAGGAGTCGCCGGTGACGTCGGCGAACTCGATGACCTCGTCGCGCTGGTAGTGGTGCCCGAGGACGAAGACCTTCTCGCCCAGCCTGGCCTTGGCGGCGCGGGCGCGCTCGACCAGGTCCGGGTCGGAGGGCGCCGGCAGGTCACCGGGGCACTCCACGCCGCGCTCGCTCCTCGGGTCGGCCTCGCGGCCGAGGAGCAGCAGCGCCAGCGGGGTCGGCTGGACGTCCAGGGGCTGGGCGGTGGTCACGACACGCACCCTCTCTTCTCTGCGGAAAGTCCTTGCGGACGGTCTCTGCGGGACGGCGGGATGCGCGGCGGCACCGCCTTTTCGTCTATTTGACGCTATCTATCATAGCCGCTTCACGTCAGTTTGACGATGGCCCTCGTGTCGATGTGACGCATCCGCCGCCCGGCCCCCGGACGCCCCCGCCCGGACGGTCGGCCCGAGGTGTCCCGCGGCCGGTGTGCGAGCATGAAGGGAAGAGAAGGACAGATCACGCGCAGCCGGAATTAATCCGGGACGCCGGCGGTTGCAGCGAAGCGCAACCGATGGCAAGCGGTCCGACAACCCGGGAGAGATGTAGATGAGCGTTCAGGACGAGACCACCGTCACCGACGGCATCATCCTGTCCGACGCGGCCGCGTCGAAGGTCAAGAGCCTGCTGGAGCAGGAGGGCCGGGACGACCTCGCGCTGCGGGTGGCGGTCCAGCCCGGCGGCTGCTCCGGCCTGCGCTACCAGCTCTTCTTCGACGAGCGCTCGCTCGACGGCGATGTCGTCAAGGAGTTCGACGGGGTCAAGGTCGTCACCGACCGGATGAGCGCTCCCTACCTGGGCGGCGCCTCCATCGACTTCGTCGACACCATCGAGAAGCAGGGCTTCACGATCGACAACCCCAACGCCACGGGCTCCTGCGCCTGCGGCGACTCCTTCAGCTGACGGGCCCCGGCCCCACGGCGTACGGAGGCGGCGCTCCCCTGGAGGGGGGCGCCGCCTCCGCCGTATGTCCGGGCCCGGCCGCCGCGGCCCGCTACCGCAGCGGCACCGCCGCGCCGGACGAGGCGTCCACGACCTTCCGGCCGTCCAGCGGCTTGGCCAGCGCCACCGTCTTGGTGAAGTCCTTGGCGATCTTCACGCAGATCTGGCCCGGGTGCTTCTCCTTCCCGGTGACCGTGACCCGCACCGCGCCCGCCGACTCCCGCGCGCTCGCCTCGTAGGTGCTGCACACCCCGCCCCAGAAGTGGACGGTCAGCGTCCGGCCGTCGCCGGACACCGTGTAGCCGGACAGCGCCATCGCCGTCGCCCCCGGCTCCGACGGCCGCGGCCCGGCCGGCCCGGGACCGCGCAGATACCGCGGGTCCACCGCCGTCCCGGCCACCACCGACGTGCTCCCGGGCGCCTGCCCGGCCCCCGCCGCGCGCACGGTGTACAGCCACGACGGCACCAGCACCGTCCCGCCCTGGGCGTAGCGGGCCGCCAGCCCGAAGACCGCCCCGGTCACCTCGTCCGCCGGGTGCCGCCCGTCCGGGGCCGGTTCGCACGGCGCGATCCCGCCCGGGTGCGGGGTCTTGCTGTCCTTGTGCTGGAACGTCGGCACCGTGGGGCAGCCGGCGGGTGTCCGCGCCCCGCCGCCGGAGTTCAGTCCCGCCAGCGTCGCCCTGGCGTCCCGGACCGGGTACTCCGCGCCCTTCACCGGCGCCGCCAACTCCCCGCTGCCGCCGACCACTTGGCCGTCCGCGCCGATCTGCAGCCGGCTCTGCCAGCCGTACGTGGGCAGCCCGCCGATCACCGGGTCGGCGGTCACCACCCGCACCGCGCCGTACGCCTGGTGCGCGTCCAGGCGCGCGCCCGGCTGCCCGAGCGCCGCCAGCACCGGCGCGGCCGCCCGCCGCGCCGCGGCCTCCGGCAGCGGACCGCCGCCGCCGTCCCCGCCCGCGCCGTCCGGCCCGTCCGCCCCGCCGCGGTACGACGGGCAGCCCGGCCGCTCGCCCGCCAGCGGGCACTTGACCCCGTCCCCGCCGCCGTACCGGCTGAACGTCCAGCTCCCGGCCCCGGTCCTCCCGACCCGCAGCGTCGCGCCCCGGCCGTCCGGGCCCGGCCCGCCGACCGTCCACCAGGCGCCGTCCGGGCGCGCCGTTCCGGCCACATCCAGCGCCTTCGCCAGCCGTTCCACGGCCGCCCGGCCGACCTCGCCCGCGGGCCGGTACACCGGCGCCGACCGCGGCCCCTCGGGGAGCGCGCCCGCGATGCGGTAGTGGCCGCCGTTCGGCGCCGGTTCGCCGACCGCGATCGACGCCGAGTCCAGCACCAGCGGCGGCGGCCCGTCGCCGGCCGCGCCCGCCGGTCCGCCGCTTCCGCCGGACGCGGAGGCGGCCCAGTACGCCGCGCCGCCGCCGGCCAGCAGCACCGCGGCGGCCACCGACGCGGCCACCAGCGGGGTCCGCCGCCCGCGCCGCTCGCGCCGCTCCGGCCGGGAGGTCTCCGGGGTGTCCGGAGTGTCCTGGGTTTCCGGGGTCTCGCCGCCACCCGGGGTGTCCTCGGTGCTCACCGCTTGACTCCTTCTGGCTCCGCCGGTCATCTGACGCGCCACCCGCCGGGGGTGGCCGCCGATGGGACGGGCCGGGGGCGCGTACGGTTCCCCGCGCGCCCGCCGTCCCGCCGGTGTCCCGCCGCCCGCGCGCCCTGTGACGGCTCTCACAGCCCGCCGCGCGCCGGGAAGCGCGCCATCCCCGAAGGCGAGGAGAATGTCCTCTCAAGAGGCAATTCTCCGCTGTCCGAGTGTCCGGGAATGCGCGGATGGCGGTGCTCCCGCCCGGTAGCGTTGCCCTCCGTCCGCCCACCCCACGCCCTCCGCAGGAGCAGACCCGCCGTGCGTATCGCAGTCACCGGCTCCATCGCCACCGACCACCTGATGACCTTCCCCGGCCGCTTCGCCGACCAGCTGGTCGCCGACCAGCTGCATACGGTCTCCCTCTCCTTCCTGGTCGACCAGCTCGACGTCCGCCGCGGCGGGGTCGCCCCCAACATCTGCTTCGGCATGGGCCAGCTCGGCATCCGGCCGATCCTGGTCGGCGCCGCCGGCAACGACTTCGAGGAGTACCGCGCCTGGCTCGACCGGCACGGCGTGGACACCCGCTCGGTGCGGATCTCCGAGGTCCTGCACACCGCCCGCTTCGTCTGCACCACCGACGCCGACCACAACCAGATCGGCTCCTTCTACACCGGCGCCATGAGCGAGGCCCGGCTGATCGAGCTGCACACCGTCGCCGAGCGCGTCGGCGGCCTGGACCTCGTCCTGATCGGCGCCGACGACCCCGAGGCGATGATCCGCCACACCGAGGAGTGCCGCACCCGCGGGATCCCGTTCGCCGCCGACTTCTCCCAGCAGATCGCCCGGATGGACGGCGAGAACATCCGCACCCTCATGGAGGGCGCCACCTACCTCTTCTCGAACGAGTACGAGAAGGGCCTGATCGAGTCCAAGACCGGCTGGACCTCCGAGGAGATCCTCGCCAAGGTCGGCACCCGCGTCACCACCCTCGGCTCCAACGGCGTCCGCATCGAGCGGACCGGCCAGCCCGACATCGTCGTCGGCGTCCCCGAGGAGAAGACCAAGGCCGACCCGACCGGCGTCGGCGACGCCTTCCGCGCCGGCTTCCTGTCCGGCCTGGCCTGGGGCGTCGGCCTGGAGCGCGCCGCGCAGGTCGGCTGCATGCTGGCCACCCTGGTCATCGAGACGGTGGGCACCCAGGAGTACGAGCTGCACCGCAGCCACTTCATGGACCGCTTCACCAAGGCGTACGGCCACGACGCCGCCGCCGAGGTCCGCGGCCACCTGGCCTGACCCGGCCGGATCAGACGCGGCGCCGCACCACGTACGCGGCGCCGCGGTCGGCCGGCTCCTCGCCCACGTACTCCTGCTCGCGCATCGCGCACCACGCCGGGATGTCCTGCCGGGCCGCCGCGTCGTCGGAGAGCACGGTCACCGTGGCGCCGACCGGCACCGTGCCGATCACCTTCGCCAGCTCGATCACCGGAACGGGGCAGCGCCGCCCGAGCGCGTCCACCACGACACCGGGCGCCGCCCCTTCTTCCGGGGCCGCCGCCTCCTCGGCCTGTTCCGCGACCGCCGCCCCGGCCGCCCGCACCGGCTCGCCCGCCGGCACCCCGAACCGCTCCCGCACCGACCGCACCGCCTCCGGCAGCACCGCCAGGAAGCGCGCCACATCCTCCTCCGCCGCCCCGTACGGCAGCGAGACCCGGACGTTCCCCTCCGACAGCACCCCCATCGCGCGCAGCACATGGCTCGGCGTCAGCGTGCTGGAGGTGCACGACGAACCGGACGAGACGGAGAAACCGGCCCGGTCCAGCTCGTGCAGCAGCGCCTCCCCGTCGACATAGAGACAGGAGAAGGTGACCAGATGCGGCAGCCGCCGCACCGGATCGCCCACCACCTCCACGTCCGGCACCAGTTCCGGCACCCGCGCCCGGATCCGCTCCACCAGCCCGCGCAGCCGCTCCGCCTCGTCCGGGCCGCTCTCCGCGGCGGCCCGCAGCGCCCGCAGCGAGGCCGCCGCGGCCACCACCGCCGGGAGGTTCCCGAAGCCCGGGCTGCGCCCCGACTCCCGCTCGTCCGACGGCCCCTGGGGCGCGAACCGGGTCCCCTTGCGGACGACCAGCAGCCCCACCCCGGGCGGCCCGCCCCACTTGTGCGCGCTCGCGGTCAGCACCGACCAGTCACCCGGCACCGGCCCCCACGGCACCGACTGCGCCGCGTCCACCAGCAGCGGCACCCCGGCCTCCCGGCAGATCCCGGCGACCTCCGCCACCGGCTGCTCGGTGCCCACCTCGTGGTTGGCGGACTGCAGGCACACCAGCGCGGTGTCCGCGCCGAGCGCCCCGGCCACCGCGTCCGGCGCCACCCGGCCGGCCCGGTCCACCGGCACCTCGGCCACCGTGCCGCCGCCGGCCGCGTGCGCCTCGGCGGCGTGCAGCACCGAGGAGTGCTCGACGGCCGAGTGCACCAGGTGCCGCCCGGCCCGCCGCCGCGCCGCCAGCACCCCGGCCATCCCCGCGTGCACCGCGTGCGTCCCCGAAGGAGTGAACGTCAGCTCGTCCGGGCGGCACCCCACCGCGCCGGCCGCCGCCTCCCGCGCCGCATCCAGCAGCATCCGGGCCCGCCGCCCCTCGCGGTACAGGCGGGCCGGATCGGCCCACCCCTCGTCGAGCGCGGCGAGCAGGGCCTCCCGGGCGACGGGATGCAGCGGGGCGGTGGAGGCGGCGTCGAAGTAGGGCACGTACGAGAAGGTAGAGCACCGGCCGCGGGTCCGCCGGGCGGGCCGTCAGATGCCCCCCGGTGCCGGGAGTTCGGGCCCCGGAACGGCCGCCTCCAAGGGGCCCGGCCACCCCATCGGGGTGCCTCGCGGCGCGTTGGGCACCCTCCCCGCGCGACCCCAAATAGCGTCCAGTAGGGTTTGGTCCGCATAAACATCCAAACCCCTGCCCGACGCAGGGCGGCGACCGACCAGCGAGTAAGGCCGCAGCCGACCGCTCGGGCGAGACTCTCGGGAAGGCGCTACGTGAGTCCCAACGGCTCCGACCGCTCGTCGCGGCGCCCGATGCGGCGGAAGCTGCCGCAGGTGCTTGCTGCGGGCCTGGTCCTGGCGACCGCTACTGGTTGCACATACAAGGACTTCCCCCGCCTCGGCATGCCAACGCCCGTCACCGACGAGGCGCCGAAGATCCTCTCTCTGTGGCAGGGCTCCTGGGCCGCCGCCCTCGCAACGGGTGTGCTGGTATGGGGCCTGATCATCTGGAGCGTGATCTTCCACCGCCGTAGCCGGACGAAGGTGGAGGTACCCGCCCAGACGCGGTACAACATGCCCATCGAGGCGCTGTACACCATCGTCCCGTTCATCATCATCGCGGTGCTGTTCTACTTCACCGCGCGCGATGAGAGCGCGCTCCTCAAGACCTCCAAGAAGCCGGACCACGTCATCAACGTCGTGGGCTTCCAGTGGAGCTGGGCGTTCAACTACCTGGAGGACGTGGACGGCAACAAGGCCACCACGAACATCAACGCTCCGGAGCTCGACGCGATTCCGGACAAGTGGAAGAAGTCCGCGCCGCAGGGCGCGGACGGTGTCTACGACTACGGCACGCCGGCCACGCGCAACCCGCAGACCGGCAACCCGGGCCCCACGCTCTGGCTGCCGAAGGGCGAGACCGTCCAGTTCGTGCTGACCTCGCGTGACGTCATCCACTCCTTCTGGGTGGTGCCGTTCCTCATGAAGCAGGACGTCATCCCGGGCCACACCAACGTCTTCGAGGTGACCCCCAACAAGGAGGGCACCTTCATGGGCAAGTGCGCCGAGCTCTGCGGCGTCGACCACTCCCGGATGCTCTTCAACGTCAAGGTCGTTTCTCCTGCCAAGTACCGGCAGCACCTGAAGGACCTGGCGGCGAAGGGTCAGACCGGATACCTGCCGGCGGGTATCAAGCAGACTGACCACGCCAGGAATGCGGAGACCAAGAACCAGTGAGCATCCTCAACGAACCTCAGGGTGCCGCCGCCGAAACGGCTCCGGCAGCACCGCCCGCACGCAAGAAGCAACCCGGTATCGCTGCCGTCAAGTGGCTCACCACCACTGACCACAAGACCATCGGCACGATGTACCTGGTCACGTCGTTCGCGTTCTTCTGCATCGGCGGCCTGATGGCGCTCCTCATGCGCGCCGAGCTGGCCCGCCCGGGCACGCAGATCATGTCGAACGAGCAGTTCAACCAGGCGTTCACGATGCACGGCACGATCATGCTGCTGATGTTCGCGACGCCGCTGTTCGCCGGTTTCGCGAACTGGATCATGCCGCTGCAGATCGGCGCGCCGGACGTGGCGTTCCCGCGGCTGAACATGTTCGCCTACTGGCTCTACCTCTTCGGCTCGCTGATCGCGGTCGCCGGCTTCCTCACCCCCCAGGGCGCCGCCGACTTCGGGTGGTTCGCCTACTCCCCGCTCTCGGACGCGGTGCGTTCGCCGGGCGTCGGCGCCGACATGTGGATCATGGGTCTGGCCTTCTCCGGCTTCGGCACGATCCTCGGTTCGGTCAACTTCATCACCACCATCATCTGCATGCGCGCCCCGGGCATGACGATGTTCCGGATGCCGATCTTCACCTGGAACGTCCTGCTGACCGGTGTGCTGGTCCTGCTGGCCTTCCCGGTCCTGGCCGCCGCGCTGTTCGCCCTGGAGGCGGACCGCAAATTCGGTGCCCACGTATTCGATGCCGCCAATGGCGGAGCATTGCTCTGGCAGCACCTCTTCTGGTTCTTCGGCCATCCAGAGGTCTACATCATCGCGCTGCCATTCTTCGGCATCATTTCCGAGGTCATTCCGGTCTTCTCGCGCAAGCCGATGTTCGGTTACATGGGCCTGATCGCCGCGACGATTTCCATCGCCGGCCTCTCGGTCACGGTGTGGGCGCACCACATGTACGTGACCGGCGGTGTGCTGCTGCCGTTCTTCTCCTTCATGACGTTCCTCATCGCCGTTCCGACCGGTGTGAAGTTCTTCAACTGGATCGGCACGATGTGGAAGGGCTCGCTGTCCTTCGAGACCCCGATGCTCTGGGCGATCGGCTTCCTGATCACCTTCACCTTCGGCGGTCTGACCGGCGTCATCCTGGCGTCGCCCCCGATGGACTTCCACATCTCCGACTCGTACTTCGTGGTGGCCCACTTCCACTACGTCGTCTTCGGCACGGTCGTCTTCGCGATGTTCGCCGGCTTCCACTTCTGGTGGCCGAAGTTCACCGGCAAGATGCTCGACGAGCGGCTCGGCAAGATCACCTTCTGGACGCTGTTCATCGGCTTCCACGGCACGTTCCTCGTCCAGCACTGGCTGGGCGCCGAGGGCATGCCCCGCCGCTACGCGGACTACCTCGCGGCCGACGGCTTCACGACGCTGAACACCATCTCCACCATCAGCTCGTTCCTGCTCGGCATGTCGATCCTGCCGTTCTTCTACAACGTCTGGAAGACCGCCAAGTACGGCCAGAAGGTCGGCGTGGACGACCCGTGGGGCTACGGCCGTTCGCTCGAATGGGCGACGTCCTGCCCGCCGCCGCGGCACAACTTCCTCACCCTGCCGCGCATTCGCTCCGAATCCCCGGCGTTCGATCTGCACCACCCCGAGATCGCCGCGCTGGACGCGCTGCACAACGGTCGCGAGGGTGACAAGGCGCTGGCCGGCGGCAAGGAGGCGGGCAAGTGAAGATCCAGGGCAAGATGTTCATCTGGCTGAGCGTCTTCATCCTCGCCATGGCGGTCGTCTACGGCGTGTGGTCGAAGGAGCCGGCCGGTACCACGGCGCTCTTCCTGGCGTTCGGCCTGTGCATCATGGTCGGCTACTACCTGGCCTTCACGGCCCGGCGGGTCGACGCGGGCGCCCAGGACAACGAGGACGCCGAGGTCGCGGACGACGCCGGTGAGCTGGGCTTCTTCAGCCCGCACAGCTGGCAGCCGCTCTCCCTGGCCGTCGGTGGCGCGCTCGCCTTCCTGGGCGTGGTCTTCGGCTTCTGGCTGCTGTACTTCTCCCTGCCGGTGATCCTGATCGGCCTCTTCGGCTGGGTCTTCGAGTACTACCACGGCGAGAACCGCACCCAGTAGGGCATCACACGCGAAAACCGCGGCGGACACGCCGCACGGACGGGCCCGGGCACCCCAACAGGTGTCCGGGCCCGACCCGTTCGGCCCCACCGCGGCAGACCCGTTTGCAGTCCTCCAGCGCGCCGCCGAATGGGATTCTTCGTACGTTTGGGGCATGAGTCACAGACCTCGAACCCGGACGGTGCTGAGCTGCGGCCTCCTGCTCGTGCCCCTCGCGGTGAGCACCACCGCGTGCGGGGGCTCGTCGTCGGAGGCCCTCTCGGGCAATCCCTACGACGCGTCGGACCAGATATCCGCCAACACCCCGGCGGACGGCAGGCAGAAGGCGGACCCCGACAAGCCGCTTGAGGTCTCCCTCAAGGGCGACGAGGCCAAGATCACCGACGTCACCGCCACGGACTCCACCGGCCGCTACGTCCGCGGCGAACTGAGCGCGGACGGGCGGCACTGGCGCACCACCGTGCCGCTGGCCGCCGGCACCCGCTACACCGTGCAGGTCAGCACCGAGGAGGAGGACGGCACCCCGGGCCGCAAGACCCTGGTGGTCAACACCAAGGACGCGGACGACCGGCTGACGGTGGTGTTCGGCCCGGAGAGCGGCGAGTACGGCGTGGGCCAGCCGATCACCGCCGAACTCAGCAAACCGGTCAACGACCCCAAGGCCCGGGCCGTCGTCGAGAGCGCCCTGAAGGTCGACTCCTCGCCCCGCGTGGAGGGCTCCTGGCACTGGGTGGACGGCAAGAAGCTGCACTTCCGGCCCAAGGACTACTGGCCCGCGCACGCCACCGTCGCCGTCCACAGCAACCTCGACGGCCTGAAGATCGCCGGCGGGCTCTACGGCGGCCCGGCCAAACCGGTCCGGCTCACCACCGGCGACCGGATCGAGGCCGTCACCGACGCCGCCGCCCACCAGATGACCGTGCTGCGCAACGGCAAGGCGATCAACACCATCCCGGTCACCACCGGCAAACCCGGCTTCTCCACCCGCAACGGCGTCAAGGTCGTCCTGGGCAAGGAGAGCTTCGTACGGATGCGCAGCTCCACCGTCGGCATCGCCGCGGGCAGCTCGGACTCCTACGACCTGCCCGTCTACTGGGCCACCCGGGTGACCTGGAGCGGCGAATACGTGCACGCCGCGCCGTGGTCGGTCGGCTCCCAGGGGGCCGCCAACGTCAGCCACGGCTGCACCGGCATGTCCACCGGCAACGCCCAGTGGTTCTTCAACACCGTCCGGGTCGGCGACATCGTCAAGGTCGTCAACAGCGGCGGCGACACCATGACGCCGTTCGACAACGGCTTCGGCGACTGGAACATGCCGTGGAAGGAATGGCGGGCCGGCAGCGCGCTGAAGAACAAGGCCCCCACGACCACAGGCGCGGCCGAGCGGGAGCAGAACCCCGCCGCCGACGCCCGGCTGCGCCCGCAGGTCTGAGGGACCGCCCAGCGGCCGCCTGAGCGCCTCGTCAGGCCGGTACGGCCTCCTGGGCCAGCCGCCGCCGGCGCAGCAGCCCGGCCAGCGCGTCGGCGAACGCCACCGGGTCGATCGGGTGGGTCACCGCCGCGTCCGCGCGGCTCCACGTGGCAAGCCAGGCGTCCTGCGGGCGGCCGATCAGCAGCAGCACCGGCGGGCACCGGAAGACCTCGTCCTTGATCTGCCGGCAGACGCCCATCCCGCCGGCCGGCGCGGTCTCGCCGTCCAGGACGCAGACGTCGATCCCGCCCTGCTCCAGGGCCTCCAGCACCGCCGGGGCGGTGGCGCACTCCAGGATCTCGATCTCCGGGGCGTCGGGGGCCGGGCGCCGCCCGGCCGCCAGCCGGACCTGCTCGCGGGTGTTGGCGTTGTCGCTGTAGACCAGCACCGTGGCAGTCGCCTGCATCGTTCCTCCACCTGTCTCGCGGCACCTACGTAGCGGTACGGCTCCTGATCAAACCGTTGCGCGATGCTACTCCCGGACCGGCCCCGCGCAGGAGAGGCCGTACGGCCCCGGAAAACCGCCGACACCCCGTCAGGACCGGGTTCCCGGGCGGCCACCGGCCGCCGGGGGCGCCCCGCCGCCCCGCGCGTCCCCCCTTCGGGCGACCGCCGCGACGCCCCGGACGAGCAGGCCATATGGCCTTGACACACCGAACGGCACCCCCCGGAGTGAGGGCGGGATAAGCGACCGACATAATGTCGGTCGTGGCGACAGCAACGACAGTAGAAACCGGGCACGCGCACCCGTCGGTCAATCGACCGAACCTCACCAGCGTCGGAACCATCATCTGGCTGAGTTCCGAGCTGATGTTCTTCGCGGCCCTCTTCGCGATGTACTTCACCCTCCGGTCCGTGACGGGCGAGGCGTATTGGAAGGAATCCGCCAGTGCGCTGAATCTTCCGTTCTCCGCGACCAACACCACGATCCTGGTGCTCAGCTCACTGACGTGTCAGCTCGGCGTTTTCGCGGCCGAGCGCGGCGACGTCAAGAAGCTGCGGGCCTGGTTCGTGGTCACCTTCATCATGGGTGCCATCTTCATCGGCGGTCAGGTCTTCGAGTACACGGATCTCGTCAAGCACGAGGGCCTCTCGCTCTCGTCCGGTCCGTACGGCTCGGTGTTCTACCTGACCACCGGTTTCCACGGACTGCACGTGACAGGCGGTCTGATCGCCTTCCTGCTGGTCCTGGGCAGGACGTACGCGGCCAAGAGGTTCACCCACACGCAGGCCACCGCGGCCATCGTCGTGTCCTACTACTGGCACTTCGTCGATGTCGTCTGGATCGGCCTCTTCGCCACGATCTACCTGATCCGGTAACAGGTCCGACCGGAATCGGACCGGATCCGCATACCGGACAGACACAGCCAAAGCATCGACGCAGAAGATCCTGACACCGGGGTAATCCGTGAAAAAGCTCTCCGCACGACGGCGCCATCCGCTGGCGGCGCTCGTCGTCCTACTCTTCGCGCTGGCGGTCACTGGGGGGCTGTACGCCGCGTTCGCGCCGGCGGACAAGGCTCAAGCCGATGACACCGCCCAGTCTCTTGCCATCAAGGAGGGCAAGAAGCTCTTCGCCGTGGGCTGCGCAAGCTGCCACGGCACCGGCGGTCAGGGCACCTCCGACGGCCCGAGCCTGGTCGGCGTGGGCGCCGCCGCCGTCGACTTCCAGGTGGGCACCGGCCGCATGCCGGCCCAGCAGCCCGGCGCGCAGGTGCCGCGCAAGCGGAACATCTACAACAACGCCCAGATCGACCAGCTCGCGGCCTACGTCGCGTCGCTGGGCGCCGGCCCGTCCGTGCCCGACAAGTCGCAGTACAGCGCGGAGGGTGCCGACATCGCCAAGGGCGGCGAGCTGTTCCGCACCAACTGCGCGCAGTGCCACAACTTCACCGGCAAGGGCGGCGCCCTGACCAACGGCAAGTTCGCACCCACGCTGGAGGGCGTGGCCCCGAAGCACATCTACGAGGCCATGCAGACCGGCCCGCAGAACATGCCCTCGTTCGGTGACGGCACGCTGAGCCCGCAGAACAAGAAGGACATCGTCGCGTACCTCGGCGCCGTCAACGGCGACAAGACCGCGACCCCGGGCGGTATGGAACTCGGTGGTCTGGGCCCGGTGACCGAAGGTCTCTTCGGCTACATCTTCGGCCTCGGTGCGTGTGTCGCGGTCGCCATCTGGGTCGCAGCCCGGACTACGAAGGCCAAGAAGTCATGAGTGAGACAGAAGAAAACCTTCCCAGTGAGCGGGAGTCGGCTCACGAGGGCGCGGTAGGGAAGTCGGACAACCCCTTCGCCGACCCCGGACTGCCGCCCCACGAGCACCGCGTCCAGGACATCGACGAGCGGGCCGCCCGGCGCTCCGAGCGCACCGTCGCCCTGCTCTTCCTGGTGTCCATGCTCGCCACCGTCGGCTTCATCGCGTCGTACGTGGCGATCCCGATCGACAAGATCATCTATGTCTTCCCGCTCGGTCACATCAGCGGGCTGAACTTCGCGCTCGGTCTGACGCTGGGCGTGGCGCTCTTCTGCATCGGCGCCGGCGCGGTCCACTGGGCCCGCACGCTGATGTCGGACGTGGAGGTCGCCGACGACCGCCACCCGATCGAGGCCGCCCCCGAGGTCAAGGCCAAGGTGCTCGCGGACTTCGCGCAGGGCGCCAAGGAGTCGCAGTTCGGCCGGCGCAAGCTGATCCGCAACACGATGTTCGGCGCGCTGGCCCTGGTGCCGCTCTCCGGCGTCGTCCTGCTGCGCGACCTCGGCCCGCTGCCCGAGAAGAAGCTGCGCACCACCGGCTGGAAGAAGGGCGTCCGACTGGTCAACCAGTCGACGAACCTCCCGCTGCGTCCCGAGGACATCGCGGTCGGCTCCCTCACTTTCGCCAAGCCCGAGGGCCTGGAGGAGGGCGATGAGGACTTCAACGAGAAGATCGCCAAGGACGCCCTGATGCTCGTGCGGATCCAGCCGCAGAACATCAAGGACAAGCAGGAACTGGCCTGGTCGCACGAGGGCATCGTGGCGTACTCGAAGATCTGCACCCACGTGGGTTGCCCGATCAGCCTGTACGAGCAGCAGACGCACCACGTGCTGTGCCCGTGCCACCAGTCGACCTTCGACCTTTCCGACGGCGGCCGGGTGATCTTCGGCCCGGCCGGGCACCCCCTGCCGCAGCTGCACATCACGGTCAAGGACGGCTTCCTTGAGGCCGTGAGCGACTTCGCGGAGCCCGTCGGCCCGAGCTTCTGGGAGCGCGGATGAGTAACGAGACAACCGCGACCACCACGCGCCGTGGCCAGGCACCACGGGGCGAGCGGATCGCTGACTGGGCCGACGGCCGGCTGGGCATCTACAGCCTCGCCAAGGCCAATATGCGCAAGATCTTCCCGGACCACTGGTCCTTCATGCTGGGCGAGGTCGCGCTCTACAGCTTCGTCATCATCATCCTGACCGGTGTCTACCTGACGCTGTTCTTCCACCCGAGCATGGCCGAGGTCACCTACCACGGGTCCTACGTGCCGATGCACGGGATCAAGATGACCCAGGCGTTCGAGTCGACGCTGGACATCAGCTTCGACGTGCGCGGCGGTCTGCTGATCCGGCAGATCCACCACTGGGCGGCGCTGGTCTTCCTGGCCGCGATGATGGTCCACATGATGCGGGTGTTCTTCACCGGCGCGTTCCGCAAGCCGCGTGAGGTCAACTGGCTCTTCGGCTTCCTGCTGTTCGTCCTGGGCATGTTCACCGGCTTCACCGGTTACTCGCTCCCCGACGACCTGCTGTCCGGCACCGGTGTCCGCTTCATCGAGGGCGTGATACTGGCGATGCCGCTGGTCGGCTCGTACCTGCAGATGTTCATCTTCGGCGGCGAGTTCCCCGGGCACGACATCATCCCGCGGTTCTTCACCATCCACGTGCTGCTGCTGCCGGGCATCATGCTCGGCCTGCTGGTGGCCCACCTGATCCTGGTCTTCTACCACAAGCACACGCAGTTCCCGGGTGCCGGCAAGACCAACAACAACGTGGTCGGCATGCCGCTGCTGCCGGTCTACATGGCCAAGGCCGGAGGCTTCTTCTTCCTGGTCTTCGGTGTGATCTCGGTGCTCGCCGCGGTCGCCAGCATCAACCCCGTGTGGGCCATCGGCCCGTACCGTCCTGACCAGGTGTCCACCGGTGCCCAGCCGGACTGGTACATGGGCTTCGCCGAGGGCCTGGTGCGCGTCATGCCGGGCTGGGAGTGGAACTTCTGGGGCCACACGATCAACTTCGGCGTGCTGATCCCGATCCTGGTCTTCCCGCTGGTCCTGATCGCCATCGCGGTCTACCCGTTCATCGAGTCCTGGATCCGGGGCGACAAGCGCGAGCACCACATCCTGGACCGCCCGCGCAACACCCCGACCCGCACCGGCTTCGGTGTGGCCTGGCTCGTCGCGTACTTCGTGATGCTGATCGGCGGCGGCAACGACCTGTGGGCCACCCACTTCCACCTGTCGATCAACTCGATCACCTGGTTCGTCCGGATCGCGTTCTTCGTCGGGCCGGTGATCGCCTTCATCGCCACCAAGCGGATCTGCCTGGGCCTCCAGCGCCGCGACCGCGACAAGGTGCTGCACGGACGCGAGTCCGGCATCATCAAGCGGCTGCCGCACGGTGAGTTCATCGAGGTCCACGAGCCGCTCGACCAGGAGCAGCTGCACTTCCTGACCCAGCACGAGCAGCCCGAGCCGCTCGAACTCGGTCCCGAGGTCGACGAGAACGGTGTCCGCCGCAAGATCAAGCGCACGCAGAAGCTGCGGGCCAAGCTCTCCAAGGGCTACTACGGCGAGGACAACGTCATCCCCAAGCCGACCGTAGAGGAGTACAAGGAGATCACCAGCGGCCACGGCCACCACTGATCCCGGCGGGCGCGACACCGCGCACCGCTCGTAGTACGCCACCCAGAGGGCCCCGTCCGGACGTCGGACGGGGCCCTCCGGCATGCCCGCGGCTCGATAGGGTGACGGCAGAAGCAGGTGACGAACCAGGAGCGTGGACCATGAACGTCGTGACCCCGGCAGGCGGCGGCAGCGTGGCGGACCGCTCCTGGCCGGCCGTACTCAACGCCCTGCTCGACGGCCGGGACCTCACCGCCGACGACACCGCCTGGGTCATGGACCGGATCATGCGCGGCGAGGCCACCGACGCCCAGATCGCCGGCTTCGCGGTGGCGCTGCGGGCCAAGGGCGAGACGGTCGCGGAGATCTCCGGCCTGGTGCGCACCATGTACGCGCACGCCAGCCTGATCGAGGTGCCCGGCCCCAGCGTCGACATCGTCGGCACCGGCGGCGACGGCGCGAAGACCGTCAACATCTCCACCATGTCCGCGATCGTGGTCGCCGGCACCGGCGCCAAGGTCGTCAAGCACGGCAGCCGGGCCGCGTCCTCCGCCAGCGGCGCCTCGGACGTCCTGGAGAAGCTCGGCGTCAATCTCGACCTCTCCCCGCGGCGCGTGGTGGAGGTCGCCGAGGAGGCCGGGATCACCTTCTGCTTCGCGGCCAAATTCCACCCCGCGCTGCGCCACGTCGCCGCCGCCCGCGGCCAGCTCGGCATCCGCACCACCTTCAACGTCCTCGGCCCGCTCACCAACCCCGCCCGGGTCCGGGCCCAGGCGACCGGTGTCGCGGACGCGCGGATGGCGCCCATCCTGGCCGGTGTGCTCGCCGAGCGCGGCTCCTCCGCGCTGGTCTTCCGCGGCGACGACGGGCTGGACGAGCTGACCACCACCGCCACCTCCCGGGTCTGGCTGGTCCGCGGCGGCGAGGTCCGCGAGGAGCCCTTCGACCCCCGGGACGTCGGCATCGACCTCGTCCCCGTGGAGGCGCTGCGCGGCGCGGACGCCTCGTACAACGCCGAGGTGGCCCGGCGGCTGCTGGACGGCGAGACCGGCCCGGTGCGGGACGCGGTGCTGCTGAACGCGGCGGCCGCGCTGGCCGCGCTGGAGCCCTCCGGCGCCCCGCTGGCCGAGCGGATCCGGGACGGCCTCGGCAAGGCCGCCGAGTCGCTGGACTCCGGCGCGGCCCGGCGCACGCTGGACCGCTGGGTGGCCGCCAGCAACGCCTGACGGACGCGGCGCGGCCCCCGTCCGGAATACGGACCGGGGGTTGCGCGCCGATGATCGTGTGGCATTATTCAGCCCAGGTCACGAGTGACAGCGACACAGGCCCCGGCCCGCTGTCCGGCAACCCTCCTTCCGTGGCGGGGTGCCCCGGGTGATGACCAGGTCGCAGGCAGCGAGGTCTGCGGCAAGCGCGGATCCCTCGCCCGGGATCCTGGTCCCCGAGGGAGTCCTTCCGTGATGCAGCGAATGCGCTAGGGCCGTCCGGCCCCTCTTCCGCGCAACCTTTTCCTTCCCGCCGCGGCACCCTTTTGCCGGGCCGATCCGCCGCACCCCCGGGTGCCGAGCGGCGCCCCCGCCTACCCTTCCGCCGCGGCGAATTCGCTTCACCCTTACGGGAGTTCGCCATGTCTGTTTCCACCAACGCCGCCGCCGACCGCTCCGTGTGCGCCCCGCTGCCGGTCCTGGGCCGGGACGTCACCGTCCCGCTCGTCACCGGCGGCGAGGCCGTCTACGCCGCGCTGGACTACGCCGCCAGCGCCCCCGCCCTCCAGCGCGTCTGGGACGACGTCGCCGCCTACGCCCCGTACTACGGCAGCGTGCACCGCGGCGCCGGCTACCTCTCCCAGCTCTCCACCGACCTCTTCGAGAACGCCCGCCGGACCGTCGCCGATTTCCTCGGCTGCCGCCCCGACGACCAGGTGGTCTTCACCCGCTCCACCACCGACTCGCTGAACCTCCTCGCCGCCGCGCTGCCGCAGGGCACCCGGGTCTTCGTCTTCGAGACCGAGCACCACGCCTCGCTGCTGCCCTGGGAGCGCCGCGCGGACGTCGCCGTGACCTACCTCAACGCCCCGCGCACCCCCCGGCAGGCCGTCGACACCCTGGAGAAGGCGCTCGCCGCCCGCGAGCCGTACGGTCCGGCGCTGGTCTGCGTCACCGGGGCCTCCAACGTCACCGGCGAGCTGTGGCCGGTCCGCGAACTGGCCGCCGCGGCCCATGCGCACGGCGCCCGCATCGTCGTGGACGCCGCGCAGCTGGCGCCGCACCACCCCGTCGACCTCGCGGCGCTCGACGCCGACTGGGTCGCCTTCTCCGGCCACAAGCTGTACGCGCCGTTCGGCGCCGGAGTGCTGGCCGGGCGCGCGGACTGGCTCCAGGACGCGGAGCCGTACCTTGCCGGGGGCGGCGCCAGCCGTACGGTCTCGCGGCGTGCGGACGGTGGCGTCGACGTCGCGTGGCACACCACGGCGGCGCGGCACGAGGCCGGGTCGCCGAACGTCATCGGCGCCTACGCGATCGCCTCCGCCTGCCAGGCGCTGACCGAGGCCGGGTTCGACGCGCTCGTCGCCCGCGAGCAGGAGCTGATCGCCAAGGTCCGCGCGGGCCTCGCCGAGGTCCCGGAGGTCCGGGTCCTCTCCCTCTTCGGGGAGGACGCGCCGCGGGTCGGTGTGCTGTCGTTCGTCGTCGACGGGTGGAACAGTTCGCACTTCGCGGCGGCGCTGTCCGCCGAGTACGGCATCGGTGTGCGGGACGGTCTGTTCTGCGCGCACCCGCTCGTCCGTACGCTGCTGGGCGGCGAGTCCCAGGACCCGGGCGAGTGCGGGGCGCCCGAGGGGGCGCCGGGGGAGCGGTCCCTCAACGCGATCCGCGTGAGTTTCGGTGCCGGGACGCCGGATGAGCACGTTTCGCGTTTCCTGCGGGCGGTTCGCGAACTCGTCGCGGAGGGGGCCCGGTGGTCCTACCGGGTTGAGGACGGCCGGTGCGTGCCGGCCCGGGGTGACGTGGGCTGAGCCCACGTCGTCGTCTGCCCCGCCGCGGGGGGCGTTTCGTTTGCGCCTGCGGCGCGGGGCTTGATTCCGCTGCGCGGGGCGTTTCGGCCGCGGTGCCGGGTCTGCGGGGTGGGGGTATGCCGGACTGCTGTCGCTTTACGTCCGGCATACCCCCACCCCGCAGACCCGGCCCCTCCCGTGGGGGGTCGTAAATACGGTGCGTGGGGGCTGACGTGAGTGGGTTGGTGCAGGTCGTCTCGTTGAGGGTGAGCGTCCGGAAAGGACCACTGGGCCGCACCGGCCCACCGTGAACAGGCCCAACGGACAGGTGAATTGACCCCCCTCGGGAGGGGACGGGTCTGCGGGGTAAGGGGTGTCCGGACGTAAAGCGAAGCAGTCCGGACACCCCTTACCCCGCAGACCCGGCACCGCTGCCGACCAGCCCCGCGCAGCGGAATCAAGCAATGCGCCGCAGGCGCAAACGAAACGCCCCCCGCGGCGGAAAACCCAACAACGTGGGAGGCCAAGCCAAGCGCAGCGCTACGCGTCCAAGCCAATAGAGAAGGCGGCCTCAAGGTCGTGTTGCGAGTACGTGCGGAACGCAATGTGCGTCTCCGTCGAGGCCACGCCAGGGACTTTGCTGATGCGGCCGGGGATGACGTCCGCGAGCTCGTCGTGGTTGGCGACCCGGACCATGGCGATGAGGTCGTACGCGCCGGTCACCGAGTAGACCTCGCTGACGCCCGCCAGCGCGGCGATCTGTTCCGCGATTTCCGGGATCTGGTCCACGCTGGTCTTGATGAGCACGATCGACGTGATCACGGCTGGCTCTCTCCCTCGGCCGACGGTCCGTTCCCCCTGGTGGCCCCCACACTATCCCGGGCGTGGCGGGCCCACGCGTAGAGGAATCCGAGGGTGAAGCCGATGACGTGGGCGAGGTAGGCGACGCCCGGGCCGGCCGGGTCGCGGCCGGCGGCCTGCCACTGGAGGCAGAACCAGAAGAGCAGGACCATCCAGGCGGGGAAGCGCAGCGGCAGGAAGAACAGGAACGGGAACAGGCTGGTGACCCGGGCGCGGGGGAAGAGGAAGAGGAACGCGCCCAGGACGCCGGAGACCGCTCCGGAGGCGCCGACCAGGGTCTGGTCGGAGGAGGCGTGCGCGGCGGCGTAGGCCAGCAGCGCGAGGTAGCCGGTGGCCAGGTAGCAGGCGGTGAAGGGGAGGCGGCCCAGGCGGGCCTCGGTCAGGGCGCCGAAGACGTGGAGGAAGAGGACGTTGCCGAGCAGGTGCAGCCAGCTGCCGTGGACGAAGAGGGCGGTGAGCGGGGTGAGCCAGGCCCGCGGCGAGCCGCTCCACAGGTCGAGCGGGATCACGCCCCAGCGTTCGAAGTAGCGGGTCCGGGCGTGCAGCAGGGCGGCGCCGGTGCCGTACGCGCGGTTCAGGCCGGAGGCGGGGCCGAGGACGAAGAGCGCGCAGCAGAGCGCGATCAGCACGTTGGTCATACGGGAGAACACCGCGCGCGGGGTGCGGGCGGGGCGGACCGGCACCGTCATGAAGTGATCATGGCGCAATCCGGGCAGAGGGGACAGAGTGCCTCGCCGCGTCCCGCCTTCCGGGCGGGCCCGCACCGGCCCCCTGTCAGGCCGTAGGGTTACAGGCAGTACGTTGCGTATTTCCGCAGTCCGGCGCCGCAGCCCGCGAGCGCGCCGGGTGATCCGCACCGCGGCACGAGCACGAAAGAGGACGACACGATGGCTGTTCCCCTGCCGACGGCGGAGACCCGGTGGCGCTGCACGCTGTGCGGCAATCTCACGCGGTTCGACGTCACCCGCCGGTCGAAGGTGGTGGAGTACGTCCACCTCGACCTGGCCGGGGAGCCGGCGGTGGAGGAGCGCGAGGTCATCAGCGAGACCATCGAGTCGGTGCGCTGCCGCTGGTGCAACGCGGTCGACAAGATCGAGCTGGTGGACCGTCCGGGCGCGAGCGCCTGAGATCGGAGCGAGGCAGCCGTGGTGGAACGTCCAGAAGGGGAGCCGGGGGCGGAGCGCGCGGACGCGCCCGAAGGGGCGGCCGACGAGGTGCTCGACCAGCCGCTGCCCGAGGGCGTACGGCGCCGTGTGGTGGCGCTCACCGCGGAGTCCTTCGGGGCGCTGACGGTCTCCGAACTCCCGCCCGCCTTGCGGCAGTACGCCCGTTTCACCCCGTCCCGGCGGGCCAAGTTCGCCGGGAACGCGATGGCCGCGGCGCTGGAGGGCGACGCGGTGTTCCGGCAGCGGATCGCCGGGCGGCTGCGGGACGCCCAGCCGGAGCTGGCCGAGGCCCTGGAGCAGGGCACCCCGCCCGCCGCCGCCGATCCGCTGGACGTGGCGGCCGCGGCGTACGTGCTGCGCCCCGAGGGCTGGGTCAAGCTGGTCGCGGCGGCCGGCGAGGAGGCGCAGCGGGCGCGGGCCGAACGGGCCGGCGCGGAGGCCGAGCGGGAAGTGGCCCGGCTGCGGCAGGAGCTGGCCCAGGCGCGCGGCCAGGCCCGTACGGAGACCGAGCGGGTCCGGGCGGATCTGGAGGCGGCGCGCAAGGAGAACGAGTCCCTCCAGCGCAAGCTGCGCAGCGCGCTCAGCGACATCAAGCGCGGGGAGGCGGCGGTCCGCAAGGCGCAGGCGGCGGCGGCCGAGGCGCGGGAGCGGGCGGCGGCCGACAGGGCCGCGGCGGACAGCGAGCTGCGCCGGCTCAAGGCCCGGATCGCGGAGGCCGAGGCGGCGCTGGAGACCAGCCGGCGCTCGGCCCGCGAGGGCCGCAGCGTGGAGGCGATGCGGCTGCGGCTGCTGCTGGACACGGTCCTGGACGCGGCCCAGGGGCTGCGCCGCGAGCTGGCGCTGCCGCCCGCCGCGGGCCGTCCGGCGGACACCGTCGACGCGGTCGAGCCGGGCCGGATGACCCCGAAGGACATCGCGACCCGGGCGCTGTCGGAGACCGATCCGGCGCTGCTGGACCAGCTGCTGGCGCTGCCCCAGGCGCATTTGGTGGTGGACGGCTACAACGTCACCAAGACCGGCTATCCGACGATGCCGCTGGAGAAGCAGCGGCTGCGGCTGCTGGGCGGGCTGGCGGTGCTGGCGGCGCAGACCGGTGCCGAGATGACGTGTGTCTTCGACGGGGCGGAGCTGGCCGCGCCGGTGCTGCTGGCGCCGCCGCGCGGGGTGCGGGTGCTGTTCAGCAAACCGGGCGTGACGGCGGACGAGTTGATCCGGCAGCTGGTGCGGGCCGAGCCGGCGGGCCGTCCGGTCGTGGTGGTCTCCTCGGACCGCGAGGTGGCCGACGGTGTGGCGAAGGCGGGCGCGCGGCCGGTCGCATCGGCCTTGCTGCTCAAGCGACTTGCGCGAACGTGACATTTCCGCCGGTGTCCGTTTTGGTGCCGGATATCTTCGTTCCGCTTCGTGCCGCTGCGTCAGTTGACGCTTACTGGCCGTGTGATGTTGGTAAAAGATGGGGTTGGCGGGGGAGTTTTTCCCCGGCAGGATTTGAAGCGATCACAACTCGGTTACTAAGGTCGGGCCTCGAACCTTCATACAGGTGATCATCCACCCGGGATGGTCAGTGGAGGTACCGCCGAGTCCGCGGCGTTCGCGCGGAGCCGGGGCCCTGCTCCCCCCACTCCCGGTAGGCGGCTGGAGGAAGAAGGAGCTCGCCCCCGTGGCGTCCCACCGTCGACCCAAGCAGCCGAGCCGTACTCGTGTGACCGTGCTCACCGCGACCGCCGCCGCGGCCGTCGCCCTCTCCGCCCAGGCGGCGCACGCCGACCCGACCCCGTCGAAGAAGGACGTCAAGTCCGAGGTCGACAAGCTCTACAACGAAGCGGAGCAGGCCACCGAGAAGTACAACGGCGTCAAGGAGCAGCAGGACAAGCTCCAGAAAGAGGTCGACGACCTCCAGGACAAGGTCGCCCGCGGCCAGGACGAGCTGAACCAGCTCCGCAAGGGCCTCGGCGCCATCGCCTCCGGCCAGTACCGCAGCGGCAGCATCGACCCCTCGGTGCAGCTGTTCCTCTCCGGCGACCCGGACACCTACCTCGAAAAGGCCGCCACCCTCGACCAGTTGAGCGGCAAGCAGGCCGACCAGCTCAGGACGATCGCCGACAAGCAGCGCCGGCTCGCCCAGGAGCGCGCCGAGGCCGCGAGCAAGATCCAGGACCTCTCCGAGACCCGCAAGACCCTCGGCGAGAAGAAGGACGAGATCAAGGACAAGCTCGCCAAGGCCCAGGAGCTGCTCAACACGCTGACCGCCAAGGAGCGGGAGGCCATGCAGGCCGCGGACTCCCGCGCCAACCGCAGCAACGAGCGGGTCAACCTCGGCGACGACGTCCCGGCCTCGCAGCGCGGCGCCGCCGCCCTGGCCGCCGCCCAGTCGAAGATAGGCTCGCCCTACGTCTGGGGCGCCACCGGCCCGTCCTCCTTCGACTGCTCGGGCCTGACCGGCTGGGCGTACGCGCAGGCCGGCCAGTCGCTGCCGCGCACCTCCCAGGAGCAGGCCAACGCCGGCACCCGCATCTACTCGGAGAGCGGCCTCAAGCCCGGCGACCTGGTGCTCTTCTACGGCGACCTGCACCACATCGGCCTCTACGCCGGCAACGGCACCGTGCTGCACGCCCCGAAGCCGGGCGCCTCGGTGCGCTACGAGTCGATCAACAACATGCCGTTCCAGTTCGGCGTGCGGGTCTGAAAAGCCTCACAACACCCGCAACCTGCCGCCCGATCGGGCGAATTGCGGCCCCCGCCGCTGACCTGCCGCTCCGCCGGTGACCTGCGAGGTCACCGGCGGAGCGGCTTTTCGCGTACGAAAAGCGGTCTTTGGCCGGTGTACCGGGGCGCGGCTACTGTCGGCCCTCGCAGCTGCCGGATCACCGACCGTCCACGCCCGGACGGCAGGGGCTGCACACGGAAGGAGTTGCGGCCTCGTGGTGTCCCATCGCCGTACGTCGCAGCGCGGCCAGTCCACCCTCGCCTCGGTCACCGTCCTGTCCGCCGCCCTGGCGACCGCCGCGCTCTCGGCCCCGCAGGCCGGCGCCGACCCCGCCGGCCACCCGCACACCGGCCGGGAGGGCACCACCGCCCGGGTCGGGGCGCTCTACGAGGAGGCCGAGCGGGCCACCGAGAAGTACGACGGCGCCACCGCCCGCGCCAAGGAGCTGCGCCGGGACGTCTCGGCCCTCCAGGACCGGGCCGCCCGCACCCAGGAGCGGGTCAACCGCATGCGGGCCCGGCTCGGCGCGGTGGCCGCCGCCCAGTACCGCTCCGGCGGCCTCGACCCCACCCTCCGGCTGATGCTCTCCGAACGGCCCGACAGCTACCTGGAGAAGGCGTCCGCCCTGGACCGGCTGAGCGGCACCCAGGCCCGCGAACTCCACCGCCTGCGGGCCGCCACCCGCGATCTGGAGCAGCAGCGCCGGGAGGCCGCCCGCAAGCTCGCCGAACTGGAGGCCGTCCGGGCGGAGGTGGCCCGCCACAAGAAGGACGTCCTGCGCAAGCTGGCCACCGCCCGGCGGCTGCTCAACGCCCTGCCGCCGCACGCCCGCGCCGCCTACGACCGGGCCGCCCGCGGTGACGGCCGGGACACCCTCGTCCCCGACCTCCCCGGACCGTCCGCGGCGGGCTCAGGACGGGCCGCGGCCGCGGTCGCCGCCGCCCGGGCCGCGGTCGGCGCGCCCTACGCCTGGGGCAGCACCGGCCCCGCCGCGTTCGACTGCTCCGGGCTCACCCAATGGGCCTACGCCCGGGCCGGCGTCTCGCTGCCGCGCACCTCGCAGGCCCAGCGCGGCGCCGGACGGCAGGTCCCGCTGTCCGAGGCCCGCCCCGGCGACCTGGTCATCTACCGCTCGGACGCCAGCCATGTGGCGATGTACGTCGGCAACGGGCAGGTCGTGCACGCACCGCACCCCGGCGCCCGGGTGCGCTACGACCCGGTCGCCATGATGCCGATCGCGGCGGTCACCCGGCCCTGAACGGCCCGCCCGCGGTTTTGCCCCCGCCGGGGCGCCCTTACGATCGGCCGCATGCCGGACCACAGGGCGCGAGGCGGGAGGCGGTGGCGGGCCGCGCGGGCGGCCGGCCGCGCGGCGCCGCTGCTCGCGCTGCTCGTCCAGCTCACCGGCTGCGCCCCCGCCGAGAGCGCCACCGACCGCTATCCCGGCGTGCAGAAGATGCTCGACGAGCGGGCCGGGGCGGTGCGGCGGCACGACACCGCGGCGTTCCTCGCCACCGTCGATCCCCGGGCCACCGCCTTCCGGGACCGCCAGCGCGCGGTGCTCGGCAACCTCGCGGCGGTCCCGCTGGCCGACTGGCGCTACGACCTGGTGTCCACCGGCGCGTTCGCGCTCCCGGCGGGCGGCGGGCGGCGGCTGGCCGCGCAGGTGCGGCTGCGCTACCGCCTGTCCGGCTACGACACCGCGCCGGTCACCAGCGTCCAGTACCTCACCCTCACCGAGCGCGGCGGCCGCTGGCTGGTCTCCGCCGACACCGACGGCGCCGCGGACGGGAAGACCGGCACCCGGCAGCTGTGGGACCAGGGGCCGGTGCGGCTGGTCCGCGCCCGGTACGGCCTGGTGCTGGGCGGCGCCGCCGATCCGGACCGGCTGCGGGACCTGGCGCGGCGGGTGGACGCGGCGGTGCCCGCGGTCTCCGCGGTCTGGAAGGGCGCCTGGGCGCGGAAGGTGGTGGTGGAGGCCCCGGACACCGTCGAGCGGATGGCGCAGCTGATGGGCGGTGACGACCCGTCCGCGTACGGCGGGATCGCGGCGGTGACCACCGGGGAGGCGGGTGCGGGGGCCGCGGCCCCCGCGGACCGGGTGATCGTCAACCCCGACGCGTACGAGGAGCTGAACGACCTGGGCCGGACGGTGGTCCTCACCCACGAGACGACGCATGTCGCCACCCGCGCGGTGACCACGCCCGCCACGCCGCTGTGGCTCTCGGAGGGGTTCGCGGACTGGGTCGCCTACCGGGAGGTGCGGCGCCGGCCGGCCACCACCGCGCCGGAGCTGTCCCGCGCGGTCGCGGCCGGGGGCCCGCCGGCCCGGCTGCCGGCCGACGCCGACTTCGGCTTCCGGGGCGGCGCCGAGCGGCTGGCCGAGGCGTACGAGGGCGGCTGGCTGGCCTGCCGGATGATCGCCGAGAGGTGGGGCGAGGCCCGGCTGATCGCCTTCTACCGGGACACCGGGCGGCGCGGGCCGCACGGCGCGGCGGCCGGGCCGGCGACCGGCCCCATGGAGGCGCGGACCGCCGCCCCGGCGCCGTCCGCCACCGGGACGGCGGCGCCGGACGGCGGCACCGTCCGGGCGGCCGGGCGCGGCGGGCCGGTGGAGCGCGCGATGCGGGCCCAACTGGGCGTCGGCATGGCGGAGTTCACCGCGATGTGGCGCGCGTATGTGCGCCGCGAACTGGGCTGAGGGCGGGCCGGGCACCGGGCACCCCGGCCGCGTCCGGAGCGGCCTCGGCGCCCGCCGGGAGCCGCAGCCGGCGGCCGGCCCACAGCGCCGCCGCCACCAGCAGGCCGTTGCGCACCACCAGCAGCGCGACGCCGAGCGGGGTGCTCGCCACCACGTCGGCGAAGTGGACCGGGAACTCCAGCGCGGTCACCGCGGCGGCCGGCGGCACCAGCAGCGCCGGCCCGGCCTGCCGGCTGCCCCGTACCGTCAGGCAGACCGCGGCCAGCCCGACCAGCCACAGCAGGTACTGCGGGCTGACCACCCGGCTGGTGGCGGTGAACAGCAGCACCGCGGCGAACGCGGTGTCGCACAGCGCCGCCGGGGTCAGCTCCCGGGTCCGCGGCCGCCGGCACAGCAGCCACAGCAGCCAGAGGGCCGCCGCGCCGGTCAGCGCCAGGGCCAGCGCGCTGACGAGCGGGACGCCGGGGCCGGTGAACTCCAGCGAGCCGTAGCGCAGCCGCACCTCGCCGGGCCAGCCGGCGTACCGGGCCGCGTGCAGCACCAGCGCGACCGGCGCCTCGACCTCCGTACCGCGGTCCCGCTGGAAGGCGAGGAAGGCCAGCGCGCCCGGGGCCAGCGCCACCGCGGCCAGCGTCAGCCCGGCGCCCCAGCCCGCCGCGCTCCGCCGCAGGGCGCGCGCCCGGCGGCCGCGCACCGCCGCCCCGGCCAGCAGCAGCACCGGCCACAGCTTCAGCAGCGTGCCGAACGCGATCAGGGCGCCGGAGGTCCGGGGCCGGCGGGCGGCGGTGAGCAGCGCCGCGGCGGCCACCGCCGCCACCATCAGGTCGTACCGGGCGTACGCGGTCGGGCCGAGCAGCGCCACCCCGGCGATCCACAGCCACGCGCCGGCCCGGCGGTGGCCCGGCCGCCGCCCGGCGCGCAGCAGCAGCGCCAGCGCCGCCGCGTCGGCGGCCAGCACCAGCGCGGAGAACGCGGTGGCGTACGGGAGGAACGGCAGCAGGTCCGGGGCGAGGAGGGGCAGCGCGGCGGCCGGCGGGTACTGCCAGGTGACGTCGTCCAGGGGGAAGGTGCCGCTCCGCAGGACGTCCGCCCAGCCCTGGTAGATCACCGAGACGTCGGTGGTGACGTCGGGGCCGGGGAGCGTGAGCACGCCGAGGACGCAGAGGAGGAGCAGGGCCCGGGTGGCGGCCCAGGCGAGCCAGGCGGGCCAGGTGGGACCGGCGGCGGCCTCATTGCCGGTCCCCGCGCTGCTGCCGGTGGTGGTCATCGTCATCCCGTCGGTCACCCCGTGCCCGGTCGTCCGTCCTGCCCCGCATCATGCGCGAGGCGCGGCGCGCGGCCGGGGACGCCGGGCGCGGCGTGGCGGGGTCGGCCCTCAGGTGCGGGCTCACAGCCCGGCCACGACCGCCGACCCGGTACTGTCGGCCCCGGACCGTCCGGGCGCACCGCGTCCCGCCAGACCGCCGACCGCCGAGAGACCACCGTGGACAAGACCCTCATCGTCACCAACGACTTCCCGCCCCGGCCCGGCGGCATCCAGGCGTTCCTGCACAGCATGGCGCTGCGGCTGGACCCGGGCCGGGTGGTGGTCTACGCCTCGACCTGGAAGCGGAGCGAGGAGGGCCGGGCGGCCACCGCCGCCTTCGACGCCGAGCAGCCGTTCCCGGTGGTGCGGGACGCCACGACGATGCTGCTGCCGACGCCCCGGGTGACCCGGCGGGCGGTCGCGCTGCTGCGGGAGCACGGCTGCTCGTCGGTGTGGTTCGGGGCCGCCGCGCCGCTGGGCCTGATGGCGCCGGCGCTGCGCGCGGCCGGCGCCCGCCGGATCGTGGCGACCACCCACGGCCACGAGGCGGGCTGGGCGCAGCTGCCCGGCGCCCGGCGGCTGCTGCGCCGGATCGGCGAGGGCACCGACACCCTGACCTACCTCGGCGAGTACACCCGTTCGCGGATCGCCGCCGCGCTCAGCCCGGAGGCCGCCGCCCGGATGGCGCAGCTGCCGCCCGGGGTGGACGAGAAGACCTTCCACCCGGGCTCCGGCGGCGACGCGGTACGGGCCCGGCTGGGGCTGGCCGACCGGCCGGTGGTGGTCTGCGTCTCCCGGCTCGTCCCGCGCAAGGGCCAGGACACCCTGATCGAGGCGATGCCCGCGATCACCGCGGCGGTGCCGGACGCGGTGCTGCTGATCGTCGGCGGCGGCCCGTACGAGGAGCGGCTGCGCGCGCTGGCGCGGGAGAAGGGCGTGGCCGGCGCGGTCCGCTTCACCGGGGCCGTCCCGTGGGAGGAGCTGCCCGCCCACTACGGCGCGGGCGATGTCTTCGCGATGCCCTGCCGCACCCGGCGCGGCGGGCTGGACGTCGAGGGCCTGGGCATCGTCTACCTGGAGGCGTCCGCGACCGGGCTCCCGGTCGTCGCGGGCGACTCGGGCGGCGCGCCGGACGCGGTGCTGGACGGCGAGACCGGCTGGGTGGTCCCCGGCGGCTCGCCCACGGCCGCCGCCGAACGCATCGTCACGCTCCTGGAGGACCCCGCGCTGCGCCGCACCATGGGCGACCGCGGCCGCGCCTGGGTGGAGGAGAAGTGGCGCTGGGACCTCCTGGCGGACCGGCTGCGGGAGCTGCTGTAGCCCCACGCCGGTGCGGCCCGGCGATACGGAACCCCTACCCCCGGTAGATCGCCTCGATCTCCTCCGCGAAGTCCTTGGCGACGACGTTCCGCTTCAGCTTCAGCGACGGCGTCACATGGCCGGATTCCTCGGTGAACTGGGTCGGCAGGATGCGGAACTTGCGGACCGACTCGGCCTTGGAGACCGCCGCGTTGCCGTCGTCCACCGCCCGCTGGACGGCGGCCAGCAGCTCGGGGTCCTGGGCGAGCTGGGCGGGCGTGGCGCCGGCCGGGTGGCCGTGCTCCTCGGCCCAGCGGGGCAGGAACTCCTCGTCCAGGGTGATCAGCGCGCCGATGAACGGGCGGCCGTCGCCGACCACCATGCACTCGGCGATCAGCGCGTGGGCGCGGATGCGGTCCTCGATGACGGCCGGGGCGACGTTCTTGCCGCCGGCGGTGACGAGTATCTCCTTCTTGCGGCCGGTGATGGCGAGGTAGCCGTCCTCGTCGAGGGTGCCGAGGTCGCCGGTGTGGAACCAGCCGTCGGAGAGCGCTTCCTGAGTGGCCGTCGGGTTGTTCCAGTACTCGGTGAAGAGGTGCTCGCCGTGCAGCAGCACCTCGCCGTCGTCGGCGATCCGGACCACCGAGCCGGGCAGCGGCTGGCCGACCGTGCCGATCTTCTGCCGGTCCCAGGGGTTGAACGCGGTGGCCGCGCAGGACTCGGTCAGCCCGTAGCCCTCCAGGGCGGTGAAGCCGATACCGCGGTAGAAGTGGCCCAGCCGCTCGCCGAGCGGGGCGCCGCCGGAGATGGCGTGGGTGGCCCGGCCGCCGAGCACCGCCCGCAGCTTGCCGTAGACCAGCCGGTCGAAGACCTTGTACTTCACCTTCAGGCCGAACGACGGGCCGCCGGGGGTGTCCAGCGCCCGGCTGTAGGCGATCGCGGTCTCCGCCGCCTTGTCGAAGATCTTGCCCTTGCCGTCCGCCTGCGCCTTGGCCCGCGCGGAGTTGTAGACCTTCTCGAAGACCCGGGGGACGCCCAGGATCATCGTCGGCCGGAAGGAGGCCAGGTCGTCGGTGAGGTTCTTGATGTCCGGGGCGTGGCCCAGCTTGATCGGCGCCATCAGCGAGGCGACCTCGACCAGCCGCCCGAAGACGTGCGCGACGGGGAGGAAGAGCAGCACCGAGGACTCGCCGGTGCGGAAGAGGGGGCGCAGCCGCTCGACGACGTTGCCGCACTCGGCGAAGAAGCTGCGGTGGCTGAGCACGCAGCCCTTGGGGCGGCCGGTGGTGCCGGAGGTGTAGACGATGGTGGCGGGGGAGTCCGCGTCGGCCAGCGCGCTGCGCTCATCGACCTCCGCGTCGGTGATGCCGTCGCCGGCGGCCCGCAGCCGGGCGAGCGCGTCGCGTTCGATCTGCCAGACGTGCGCCAGCTGCGGCAGCCGGTCGCGGACCGCTTCCACGGTCGCCTCGTGGTCGGGGGTCTCCACCAGGCAGGCCACCGCGCCGGAGTCGCCGAGGATCCACTGGATCTGCTCGGCGGAGCTGGTCTCGTAGACCGGGACGGTGATCGCGCCGGCGCTCCAGATGGCGAAGTCCAGCAGCGTCCACTCGTAACGGGTGCGCGACATCAGGCCGACCCGGTCGCCGGGCCGGATGCCGGAGGCCATCAGCCCCTTGGCCGCGGCGCGGACCTCGGCGAGGAAGGCGGCGGCGGTGACGTCCTGCCAGACGCCGTCCACCTTCCGCCCCAGGACCGCGACATCCGGGTACTGCGCGGCGTTGCGGCGGATCAGGTCCGTCAGATTGCCGTCCGCGGGGACCTCGTACAGGGCCGGAAGGCTGAACTCGCGCAAGACTGCTGCTCCTCGAAAGCGCCGGCACCACGACGCTGTGTGCGCACCGGCTGCGGTCCATGATCATGCGGGGGGAGTGGACGGCCCGGACGTTACCCATCGGTATTGGTTTTGGGATAGGGGGTCACGGCCAGATGTTCGATGCGTCACATGCTGCGGACACGTCATGGGGACGCACGCGCAGACTAGTCCAGCGCCCTGGTGACCCGAAAGTAACCAAAGGGGACACCCTCGGCCTCCCGGGCCCGCGCCCGGCGATCTAGGGTGGCGCCATGCGCGTGCATGTGGTCAGTGACGTCCATGGGAACAGCCGGGACCTGGCGGCGGCCGGGGACGGCGCCGACGCCCTGGTCTGCCTCGGCGACCTCGTCCTCTTCCTCGACTACGCCGACCATTCGCGCGGCATCTTCGCCGACCTCTTCGGCGCGGCCAACGCCGACGCCCTGGTCGAGCTGCGCACCGCCCGCCGCTACGACGAGGCCCGCGCGCTCGGCCGCCGCCTCTGGGCCGAGGTGGACGCCAGCGGCGCGAGCCGGGAGGAGGTCATCGAGGGCGCGGTCCGCCGCCAGTACGCCGAGCTCTTCGCCGCCTTCCCCACCCCCACCTACGCCACCTACGGCAATGTCGACATCCCGCGCCTGTGGCCGGAGTACGCCGGGCCCGGCACCACCGTCCTGGACGGCGAGCGGGTGGAGATCGGCGGCCGGGTCTTCGGCTTCGTCGGCGGCGGCCTGACCACCCCCATGAAGACGCCGTACGAGATCAGCGACGAGGAGTACGCCGCCAAGGTCGAGGCGGTCGGCGAGGTGGACGTGCTGTGCACCCACATCCCGCCGGACGTCCCCGAGCTGTGCTACGACACCGTCGCCCGCCGCTTCGAACGCGGCAGCCGCGCGCTGCTCGCCGCCATCCGGCGCACCCGCCCCCGCTACGCCCTCTTCGGCCACGTCCACCAGCCGCTGGTCCGCCGGGCCCGGATCGGCGGTACGGAATGCGTCAATGTCGGGCACTTCAACGCGACCGGCCGGCCCTACGTGCTGGAGTGGTGAGGCCCGCCGCGGCGGGGCCCGCTGGTGTCCGCGCGGGATCCGCCGCGCGGTAGCCTTCAGCAGCGTAAAGACGCGGCAGCAGGCGGAAGCACGCGGCAGGGCGCGGCGGAAGACCGCGCCAGTGCCGGTCCGGGCGGTCCGGCCGGCATCGGTATGGAGGAGTCACGGCGATGGCCGAACACACCAGCTCGAACATCACGATCGAGGCGGCACCGGCCGAGGTGATGGCCGTGATCGCCGACTTCGACCGCTACCCGGAGTGGACCGGCGAGGTCAAGCAGGCCGAGATCCTGGAGACCGACGACCAGGGCCGCGCCCGCAAGGTCCGCTTGGTGCTGGACGCCGGCGCCATCAAGGACGACCACACCCTCGCCTACACCTGGACCGGCGGCGACGAGGTCAGCTGGTCGCTGGTCAAGTCGCAGATGCTGCGCGCCCTCGACGGCTCGTACCGCCTCACCCCGCTGGACGGCGGCACCCGCACCGAGGTCACCTACCAGCTCACCGTCGACGTCAAGATCCCGATGCTCGGCATGATCAAGCGCAAGGCCGAGAAGGTCATCATCGACCGCGCGCTGGCCGGCCTGAAGAAGCGCGTCGAGGGCGGCCCCGCGGCCGCCTCCGCGTCCGCCGACGAGGCCGAGAAGCGCTGAGCGTGCGGACCGTCCTCGTCACCGGCCCCGGCGGCGCGGGCCGCACCACGCTCGCCGCGGCGACCGCCCTGGCCGGTGCCCGGCAGGGCGCGCGGACGCTGCTGCTCACCACCCAGCGCAGCGCCCCCGAGCTGGTCCTCGGTGCCCGCCCCGGTGTCGCCGAGGCCGCCCCCATAGCCGGGGCGCCCGGCCTGTACGCCCGCCGGATCGACCCCGCCGACCGCTTCCGCCAGGAGTTCCTCGCCTTCCAGGAGCGGGCCGGCGCCGCGCTCGACCTGCTCGGCGCGGCCCCCCTGGACGAGGACGAACTCACCGAACTCCCCGGCTCGGAGTCGTTCGCGCTGCTGCACGCGCTGCGCGCCGCGCACGCCTCGGGCTCCTGGGACCTGCTGGTGGTGGACGCGCCGCCGGCCGCTGAAACGATCCGGCTGCTGGCCCTGCCCGCCCAGGTCCGCCGCTACCTCCGCCGCCTGCTGCCGCCCGAGCGCCAGGCCGCCCGCGCCCTGCGCCCGGTCCTCGCCCAGCTCGCCGGCGTCCCCATGCCGGCCCAGAAGCTCTACGAGGCCGCCGAGCGCTGGGAGGCCGAACTCGCCGCCGTCCAGCGGGTGGTGGACGCCCCCGGCACCTCCGTACGGCTGGTCACCGACGCCGGGCCGGTTGCCACCGCCGCCCTGCGCACCCTGCGCGCCGGACTCGCCCTGCACGGCCGCCGCACCGACACCGTGCTGGTCAACCGCCTGCTGCCGACCGGCTCCGCCGACCCGTTCCTGGCCGGGCTCTCCGGCGGCCAGCAGGCCGCCCTGAAGGCCATCCGCGAGGAGTTCCCGGACGTCCCGGTGCACGAGGTCCCGCACCTGGGCCGCGACCCGCAGGGCGTCGAGGAGCTGACCGCGCTGCTCGACGGCGCCGGCGGCGGCGTCACCCCGCCGCCCCCGCCCGCCGCCCCCGCCGACCCCTGGACCGTCGAGGACCGGCTGGCCGCCGAGGGCCTGCTGCTGTGGCGGGTGCCGCTGCCCGGCGCCCGGCGGGACGGCCTCGGCCTGGTCCGCCGCGGCGACGAGATCGTGGTGACGGTCGGCCGCTTCCGGCGGATCCGCACCCTGCCCTCCGCGCTGCGCCGCTGCACCGTCTCCGGCGCCGCGCTGCGCGACGGCACCCTGGAGATCCGCTTCACCCCGGACCCGGCCCTGTGGCCGCGGGGCGGTACGCCCGGCGCCTGAAGCCGGCCCCTCCGTACGCACGTCGCCCGGCGCCCCCGTTCCGGTACCGTCGAAGGCGTAAGCGTCACCGCCGTGCCGGTGCCCCGCGCGCTGCCTCCGGCACCGCACGGCAGCCGTCCGGTCCGCACCGTCCGCAGATCCGCAGGAGTCACGGAGTCCGCCATGAGTGATGCCACCGAGCGCCCCGCCGACCGCCGCGCCGCGCCGGACGCCGACGCCTGGGAGACCGCCTGCGCCGAGGACCTCGCCGCGGAGCAGGCCCGCCGCAAGGCCGCGTACGGCCCCCAGCCGGGCAGCGCCGCCGAGGAGCTGCGCCGGCTCGCCGAGGCGGTGACCGACAAGCTCTCCGCGATCCAGCTGCCCGGCGCGCTGGGCGGGATCGCCGCGAGCGGCGCGGTCGGCCGGCTGCTGCGCCAGGCCAAGGCCGCCGTCGAGCCGGTCGTCGAGCGCAACCCCGACGTCTTCGACCACCTCGCCGCGGCCGGCTCCGAACTCCTCGCCGCCTACCGCTCGGCCGTCGAGAGCGGCGAGCGCCGCTGGACCCGCGGCGAGGACCCCGCCGACCGCCCTTCCGGCCGCCCCGGCGGCCGCGCCGCCGACCCGCGCGACGACGGCCCGGCCGGCCCCGAGCGGATCGACCTCGACTGACGCTCCGTCCGCCTCCGGTACGGTGGGACCCGGCGGGGTTCGAGCGAAACTGAGGGACATATGGGACTCACCATCGGCGTCGACATCGGCGGCACGAAGATCGCGGCCGGCGTGGTCGACGAAGAGGGTTCGATCCTTGAGACGTGCAAGGTAGCGACCCCGCAAGCCACCGACGCGCTGACCGAGGCCATCGCGGACGCCGTCCGCACCGTCGGCGCCGGCCACCGGGTCGAGGCCGTCGGCATCGGCGCCGCCGGCTACGTCGACGAGAAGCGGGCCACGGTCCTCTTCGCCCCGAACATCGACTGGCGCCACGAACCGCTCAAGGACAAGGTCGAGCAGCGCGTCGGCCTCCCCGTCGTGGTCGAGAACGACGCCAACGCCGCCGCCTGGGGCGAGTACCGCTTCGGCGCCGGCCAGGGCCACAGCGACGTCATCTGCATCACCCTGGGCACCGGCCTGGGCGGCGGCATCATCATCGGCAACAAGCTCCGCCGCGGCCGCTTCGGCGTCGCCGCGGAGTTCGGCCACATCCGGGTCGTCCCGGACGGCCTGCTGTGCGGCTGCGGCAGCCAGGGCTGCTGGGAGCAGTACGCCTCCGGCCGCGCCCTGCTGCGCTACGCCCGCCAGCGCGCCTTCGCCACCCCCGAGCACGCCGAGGTGCTGCTCTCGCTGGGCGACGGCACGCCCGAGGGCATCCAGGGCCGGCACATCAGCCAGGCCGCCCGCCAGGGCGACCCGGTCGCCGTCGACTCCTTCCGCGAACTGGCCCGCTGGGCCGGCGCCGGCCTCGCCGACCTCGCCTCGCTCTTCGACCCGTCCGCGTTCATCGTCGGCGGCGGCGTCTCGGACGAGGGCGAACTGGTCCTGGACCCGATCCGCAAGTCGTTCCGGCGCTGGCTGGTCGGCAGCCAGTGGCGGCCGCACGCCCAGGTGCTCGCCGCCCAGCTCGGCGGCCGGGCCGGACTGGTCGGCGCGGCTGACCTGGCGCGCCAGGGCTGACACCGATGGCGGCCGAGCGCTCCGGACGGCCCGCGTCCGGCACGGGAGCGGGCCCCGCGCCCCTGCCCGCCGCCGGCGGACTCCCGCTGTCCGCCACCGAGGCGGACGGCTCCGCGGTGGTCCGGGTGCTCGGCTACAACATCCGCTCGCTGCGCGACGACCGGGCGGCGCTGGTCCGGGTCATCCGGGCCTGCGCCCCCGATCTCGTGCTGGTCCAGGAGGCGCCGCGCTTCTTCCGCTGGCGCAAGGCCGCCGAACGGCTCGCCCGCGCCGCCGGGCTGGTGTACGTCACCGGCGGCGCCACCGCCACCGGACCGATGATCCTGGCCACCCTGCGCGCCCACGTCGAGCGCGCCGAGGACGTGCTGCTGCCCCGCACCCCCGGGCTCCACCGCCGCGGTCTGGCCACCGCGGTGGTCCGGATCGCCGGGGCCCGGCTCGGGGTGGTCAGCTGCCATCTGAGCCTGTCCGAGCGGGAGCGGTACGGCCAGGCCGGGCTGCTGCTGGAGCGGGTCGCCGGACTGGACGCGCCGCACGCGGTGGTGGCCGGGGACCTCAACGACCGCCCGGACGGCCGGAGTTTCCGGCGGATCGCGGCGGCGCTCACCGACGGCTGGGCGGCCGCCCCGTGGGGCGAGGAGTTCACCTCCACCCCGCACGCGCCCCGGCAGCGGATCGACGCGGTGTTCGCCACCGGCGGGGTGGAGTTCCTCGGCTGCGGGGTGCCGCGCGGGCTGCCCGGGCTGCGGGACGCCGATCTGCTGGCCGCCTCGGACCATCTGCCCGTGCTGGCCGCGCTGCGGGTGCCGGCCGGCGGCTGACCGGCCGCGGGGCCGCGAGGCCCCGGGCGCGCCGGGTCAGACCACCGCGCCGCTGCCCGGCAGATCGTCGTCGTCCTCCCGGTCGTCTCCCATCCGGGCGAAGAGGGTGGCCAGCCCGCCCAGGAAGCCGCCGATGCCCAGCACCACCATCCACCACGTGAGCGGCTGCTGGAAGACGACCATGGCGATCAGCAGCAGCGGGCCGCCGAGCGCCGCGATCCAGGCGAACTTGGTGGTGGTGTCGGCGCGCGGCAGCGGCGGCGGCTCGGGCGGTGTGAAGTGGCCCTCGTCGGTCTCGTCGAAGTCGTCGTCGGACGGTTCGGACGGCGCCCAGTCGCGCGGCCCGACGCCGGGGGCGAAGACCACGAAGCTGCCGGGGCGGGACGGCGAGCCGTCGCCGGGCACCCCGCCGGCCGGGCGGGCCTCGGGGGCGCCGGCGGCCGCCTCGGGGGCGTCCGCGTCCGGGGCCTGCTTCTCGGACCGCTCCGCCTGGTCAGCCCCGTCGGACGCGGGCCGCTCCGGCCGGCCGTCCGCGGGGAACTCCGGCCGGTCGCCGTAGCCCGCGACGATCTCCGCCCACGCGGCCTCCTCGTCGAGCGGGTCCCGGGGATCGCGGGGGCTACGCTCCGCCACCGGCCGCCGCCCCCTCCTGGGCCGCCTCCGGCTCCGCCCCGCCGGTGAGCCGGGTGAGGAAGGCGTGGGTCTCCGCGAAGATCCGCTCCGCGTCGTGGTCGAGCGTGGCGACGTGGTAGCTGCGCTCCAGCAGGATCTGGCGGACGTCGGTGGACGAGACCCGGGCCAGGATCCGCTCGGAGTCGGCGGGCGGGACGACATGGTCCTGCGGGCTGGTCATCACCAGCAACGGCTGGGTGACGCGCGGGAGTTCGCCGTCCACCAGCTGGAAGAAGCGGCGCAGCGAATGCGCGGCGTGCAGCGGCACCCGGTCGTAGCCGACCTCCGTCCCGCCGGGCCGGGCGATGTCGCTGGCGATGCCCTTGGTGGAGCGGACGACGTGGCGCAGCACCGGCAGCAGCGGCGCCGCCGTGTCGTGGACCTTGTTGCCGGGGTTGACCACCGCGACCCCGCTGATGGTGTCGCCGTGCCGGGCGGCCAGCCGCAGCGCCAGCGCGCCGCCCATGGACAGCCCGCAGACGAAGACCCGCGTGCACCGCCCGGCCAGCGCGCGCAGTTCGCGGTCGACCTCGGCGTACCAGTCCTGCCAGGTCGTGAGCTGCATGTCCTGCCACCGGGTGCCGTGGCCGGGCAGCAGCGGGACGGTGACGCTCAGCCCGCGGTCGGCGAGGTACTCCGCCCAGGGGCGGACGGACTGGGGGGAGCCGGTGAAGCCGTGGCAGACGAGGACGCCGACGTCTCCGCCGTCACGGCGGAACGGCTCGGCCCCGGGGAGGAGCGGCACCGGTGGACTCCGATCGCTGAAAGGGGGCTGACGGTGATGTCAGGGTACGCAAAGTGACCGCGCCGGGGTAGGGCCGAGGCCGCCGGGAGCCGCGGCGTACGGGCCCCCGCGCGCTCTCCCGGGCCGCTTGCGGCCCCCGGCGCGCCGCGCGGGGGTTAAGGTCAGTGCGTCAGACACAGGAGGCAGTCGGTTGATCTACGGCGCAATGAAGTTTTCCATCGGCGGTCCGCTCAGGCTCGCGTTCCGTCCGTGGGTGGAAGGCATCGAGAACGTTCCCGCCGAGGGTCCGGCGATCCTCGCCAGCAACCACCTGTCCTTCTCGGACTCGTTCTTCCTGCCGGCGGTACTGGACCGCAAGGTCACCTTCATCGCCAAGGCGGAGTACTTCACCTCCCCTGGCCTCAAGGGCAAGCTGACCGCCGCGTTCTTCAAGGGCGTGGGGCAGCTGCCGGTGGACCGCTCGGGCGCCCGCGGCGCGGGCGAGGCGGCCATCAAGAGCGGGATCGAGGTGCTGGAGCGCGGTGAGCTGTTCGGCATCTACCCCGAGGGCACCCGCTCCCCGGACGGCCGGCTCTACCGCGGCAAGCCGGGCGGCCTCGCGCGCGTGGCGCTGGCCACCGGCGCGCCGGTCATCCCGGTCGCCATGATCGACACCGAGAAGGTCCAGCCGCCCGGCAAGGTCCTGCCGAAGATGGTCCGGCCCGGCATCCGGATCGGCAAACCGCTCGACTTCAGCCGCTACCAGGGCATGGAGGGCGACCGCTACATCCTGCGCTCGGTCACCGACGAGGTGATGTACGAGATCATGAAGCTCTCCGGCCAGGAGTACGTCGACATCTACGCGACCGCGGCCAAGCGGCAGATCGCGGAGGCCGCCAAGGCCGCCGAGGCGCAGAAGAAGGCAGAGGGCTGACGGCCCGGCGCGGCACGGCGGTACCGGCCGGCCGCGCCGGACGGGACGCTACGGACCGACGAGCCGAGACCGAGGGCCGGGGCGGTCCCCGGTGAGGGGTGGGGCCGGCATGACGGATGCCGACATGCACGACGTAGGGGCCGCGGGCGGCGGTATACGGGCCACGGACGTACGGGCCACGGACGTACGGACCGCGGGCGCACGGGTCGCGGGTGGACGGGCCGCGGGCGGTGGCCCGGAGGGCGGGGGCCGCGCGGTGCTGCGGATGTCCGTCGAGCTGCCGCTGTGGCGCGCGCTCACCGGCTACCGCGTACTGACCCTGGTCTACGCGCTGGTCCTGTGCGGCTTCTCGTACCGCCACTACGCGCATCCCCTGGGCGCCGCCGCCTACTTGGCGGTGCTCACCCTCTGGACCGCGCTGACCTGGCGCCGCACCACCTCCGCCGAACGCTGCACCCGCCGCTTCCTGCTCGCCGACCTCGGCCTGGCGGTCGCCGGGATCCTGCTCACCTACGTGGTCGACACCCAGGCCCGCATCATGGGCGGCGCGCCGACCCTGCCGTCCATCTGGACCGCGGGCGCCGTCCTGGGCTTCGCCATCAAGGGCGGCTGGCGGTGGGCGGCGGTGGCCTCCACCGTCGTGGCGGCGGCCAACCTCGCCGAGCGCCAGGAGCTGGCCCGGGACACCGTCCACAACGTGGTGCTGGTGTGGGTCGCCAGCGTCGCCATCGGCTACGTCGTCGAGGTCGCCCGGGCCAGTGAGCGCACCCTGGCCCGCGCCCTCCAGATCGAGGCCGCCACCCGGGAGCGGGAGCGGCTGGCCCGCGACATCCACGACAGCGTGCTCCAGGTGCTGGCGATGGTGCAGCGGCGCGGCGCCGCGATCGGCGGCGAGGCGGCGGAGCTGGGCCGGATGGCCGGCGAGCAGGAGGTGGCGCTGCGCACCCTGGTGGCCGGCGGGCCGGTGCCCCGGCAGCGGACCGCGCCACCGGCGGGCGCCCCGGCGGACGGCACCGGCCCGGCCCGGCCCGCGCCCCCGGAGTCCCCGGCCGCGCCGCGCGATGACGGGTCCTGCGACCTGCTCGCGCTGCTCACCCCGTACGCCGGCGCCGGCGTGACGCTGTCCGGGCCCGGCGCGCCGGTCGGGCTGCCGGCCGCCGCGGCCGCCGAGCTGGCCGCCGCTGTCAGTGCCGCGTTGGACAATGTCAGGGTGCACGTGGGGGCCGGTGCCCGCGCGTGGATCCTGGTGGAGGACGAGGGGGACGCGGTGATCGTGACGGTGCGCGACGAGGGCCCCGGCATCCCCGAGGGACGGCTCGCCGCGGCCGAGCGCGAGGGCCGCCTCGGCGTGGCGCTGTCGATCCGCGGCCGGCTGCGGGAGCTGGGCGGCAGCGCCGAGTGGATCTCGGTCCCGGGCCAGGGGACGGAAGTGGAGCTGAAGGTTCCCAAGGGCCGCGCGCCCGAGGGCGGACGACGGGGGAGGGCGCGCGCATGAGCGGCGCGGAGACAGACGGCGCGGACGGCGCGGCGGGCCTGCGGGTCATGGTGGTCGACGACCACCCGATGTGGCGGGACGCGGTCGCCCGCGATCTGGCGGAGGCCGGTTTCGAGGTGGTGGCCACGGCCGGCGACGGCCTCCAGGCGGTGCGCCGGGCGCGGGCCGCGGCGCCCGACGTGCTGGTGCTGGACCTCAATCTCCCGGGCCTGCCCGGCGTCCAGGTGTGCAAGGAGCTGGTCGGCGACGGCGCCGGGCCGCGGGTGCTGGTGCTCTCCGCCAGCGGTGAGCACGCCGACGTCCTGGAGGCGGTGAAGTCCGGCGCCACCGGCTATCTGCTGAAGTCCGCCAGCACCGGCGAGCTGCTCGACGCGGTCCGCCGGACCGCCGCCGGCGACCCGGTGTTCACGCCGGGCCTGGCCGGCCTGGTCCTCGGCGAGTACCGCCGCCTGGCCACCGAGCCCGCCCCCGCGGCCCCCGACGAGCCCGGCGCCCCCCGGCTGACCGACCGCGAGACGGAGGTACTGCGCCTGGTCGCCAAGGGGCTCTCGTACAAGCAGATCGCCGAGCGGCTGGTGATCTCCCACCGCACGGTGCAGAACCACGTCCAGAACACCCTCGGCAAGCTCCAGCTGCACAACCGCGTCGAGCTGGTCCGGTACGCCATAGAGCGCGGCCTGGACGGCGTCTGACGCCGCCGGGCCGCGTCCCGCCCCGCGCCCTTCCGCTCGTACGGGTGAACGCCTCGCGCCAACTCCCCTTCCGCGCAAGGGAGTCCGCATCCGCGCCATCCCGGAGTGACCCAGGTCACCATTAGCGTGACGCCGTCAGCTTTACGGACGGCCGTACGCGGCCACGGACGGGATGAAGGTGAAGCGATGCGGGTCGGAGTACTGACCGGCGGCGGCGACTGCCCGGGTCTGAACGCGGTGATCAGGGGCATCGTCCGCAAGGGCACCCAGGAGTACGGATACGACTTCGTCGGTTTCCGGGACGGCTGGCGCGGGCCCCTCCGGAACGTCACGGTACGGCTGGACATCCCGGCGGTGCGCGGCATCCTGCCCCGCGGCGGCACCATCCTCGGCTCGTCGCGGACCAACCCCTTCAAGGAGGAGGACGGGGTCCGCCGGATCAAGGAGACGCTCGCCAAGCACGAGACCGACGCGCTGATCGCGATCGGCGGCGAGGACACCCTCGGCGTCGCCGCCCGGCTCCACGAGGAGTACGGCGTGCCCTGCGTCGGTGTGCCCAAGACCATCGACAACGACCTCTCGGCCACCGACTACACCTTCGGCTTCGACACCGCCGTCGGCGTCGCCACCGAGGCCATCGACCGGCTGCACACCACCGCCGAATCGCATATGCGGGTCCTGGTCGTGGAGGTGATGGGCCGGCACGCCGGCTGGATCGCGCTCCACTCCGGCCTGGCCGGCGGCGCCAACGTCATCCTCATCCCGGAGCAGCGGTTCGACGTCGAGCAGGTCTGCCGCTGGATCGAGTCCCGCTTCAAGGCCAGCTACGCGCCGATCGTGGTGGTCGCCGAGGGCGCCATGCCCAAGGACGGCGACCTGGTCCTCAAGGACGGCAGCACCGACTCCTTCGGCCACGTCCGGCTCTCCGGCGTCGGCGAATGGCTGGCCAAGGAGATCGAGCAGCGCACCGGCAAGGAGGCCCGCACCACCGTCCTCGGCCACACCCAGCGCGGCGGCACGCCCAGCGCCTTCGACCGCTGGCTGGCCACCCGCTTCGGGCTGCACGCCATCGACGCGGTCAAGGACGCCGCCTTCGGGACGATGGTCGCGCTGCGCGGTACGGACATCGTCCGGGTGCCGCTCGGCGAGGCGACCGCCAAGCTGAAGACCGTCGATCCGGCGCTCTACAAGGAGGTCGGCGTCTTCTTCGGCTAGGGCCGCACCCACCCCCCGGGCGACGGCCGCGGACCGGTGATCCGTATACTCAAAAACGGCAAATCCGGTCAACTGTCGCGTCCGGGATGGCCGGCCGCGAGAAGCGGAGGGCAATGTGGAGATCGTCGCTTTCGGTGTCCAGGCGGACGAGCGGCCGCTCCTGGAGGCCGCGTTCGCCGGCCGGCACCAGGTCCGCTGCCTGGACATCTGCCTCGACCGCGACACCGCCCCCATCGCCCACGGCTACGAGGTCGTCTCCACCAGCGTCAACGACGACCTGAGCGCCGAGGTCCTGCAGACCCTCGCGGCCGGCGGCACCAAGATGGCCGCCCAGCGCTCCACGGGCTTCAACAACATCGATCTGGAGGCCGCGGCCGATCTCGGGATGACCATCGGCCGGGTCTCCTCCTACTCCCCGTACGCGGTCGCGGAGTTCGCCTGGCTGCTGGCGCTGGCGGTCGACCGGCGGCTGGTACCGGCCGCCCAGCGGACCCGGAACTTCGACTTCCGCCTGGACGGCCTGATCGGCCGCGATCTGCACGGCCGGACGGCCGGGGTGGTCGGCACCGGCCGGATCGGCACCGCCTTCGCCCGCATCGCCCACGGCTTCGGCATGCGGCTGCTCGGCTGGGACCTCACCGAGAACCCCGACTGCCGGGCGCTGGGCATGGCCTACGTCCCCCGGGAGCGGCTGTTCGCCGAGGCCGACCTCGTCAGCCTGCACGTCCCGCTGACGCCGGAGACCCGGCACCTGGTCGACGCCGCCGCGCTGGCCGCCATGAAGGACGACGCCATCCTGGTCAACTCCAGCCGCGGCGGCCTGATCGACACCGCGGCGCTGGTCGAGGTGCTCAAGGCCGGCCGGCTCGCCGGCGTCGGCCTGGACGTCTACGAGGAGGAGGCCGGGCTCTTCTCGTACGACAAGTCCATGGACGTCATCGGCGACGACGTGCTGGCCCGGCTGATGACGTTCTCGAACGTGCTGGTCACCTCGCACCAGGCGTACTTCACGCGGGAGGCGGTCGGCCAGATCATCGCCACCACCGTGGTGAACGTGGAGGACCATCTGGCCGGCCGCGCCAACGCCCATATGCTCGTCACACGAGGACAGCTGCCAGCAGCTGCGCGGTGACCGCGGCGCCGTCCAGGGTCAGCACCGACTCGGGGTGGAACTGCACCCCGGCGAAGCCCGGACCGCGCAGCGCGTGCACCTCGCCGGTGGCCTCGTCGCGGCTCAACTCCACGCGGTGCAGGGCGAGTTCGGTCGCCGTCCGGTCGTCGCAGCGGGCCGTGAAGGTGTTGTAGAAGCCCACCGTCTCGGGCCGCCCGAAGAAGTCGATCCGCTCCTGGGCGCCCTGGAACGGCACGTCCTTGCGCACCAGCGGCAGCCCCAGCTCGGCCGCGATCAGCTCATGGCCCAGGCACACCCCGAGCAGGCCGTGGCGGTGCCCGGCGAGCAGGTCCGCGGCGAGCGCGCGCAGGAAGCGCATCTTGGGGTCGGCGGCGTCGGACGGGTCGCCCGGGCCGGGGCCGAGCACCACCGGGCCCTGGTGCGCCAGGGCGGCCTCGCGCAGCCCGGGCTCGTCGTAGCGGCGCACGGTGACCGTCAGCCCGGAGGCCCGCAGCAGATGCGCCAGCATCGCGGTGAAGGTGTCCTCGGCGTCGATCACCAGGGCGTGGCCGCGCGGCCCGCCCGCAAGGTCCTCGGCCGGTCCGCCGGTGCGCATCCGCAGCCAGAACGGCGCCAGGTCGGCGCGGCGGGCGTCCAGCGCGGCCCGCACCCGCGGATCGTCGGCCAGCCGCGGCGCCGGCCCGGCCGCCGGGCGCGCGGGCGCCGGCCGGACGCCCAGCGCGGTGAGCACCCCGGCGGCCTTGGCGTGCGTCTCGGCGACCTCGCCGTACGGGTCCGAGGCGCGCACCAGGGTCGCGCCGACCGGGACCCGCAGCCGCCCGCCGGCGTCGATGTCGGCGGTGCGGATCAGGATCGGCGAGTCCAGCGTCTGCGCGCCGCTGGCGTCCCGGCCGAGCAGCGCCAGCGCGCCCGCGTAGTAGCCCCGCCCGCGCCCGTCCGCGCCGGCCGGCTCGTGGCGCTCGATGACCCGGCAGGCGTTCTGCACCGGCGAGCCGGTGACGGTGGCCGCGAACATGGTCTCCTTCAGCACCTCGCGGACGTCCAGGGTGGAGCGGCCGCGCAGCTCGTACTCGGTGTGCGCCAGGTGCGCCATCTCCTTGAGCCGGGGCCCGACCACCACCCCGCCCCGGTCGCCGACGGTGCACATCATCTTCAGCTCCTCGTCCACCACCATCGACAGCTCCTCGACCTCCTTGCGGTCGCCGAGGAACGCCAGCAGGCCGTCCGGGGTGGGCCCCTCGGCGGGATAGCGGTAGGTCCCGCTGATCGGGTTCATCACGACCGTCCCGCCGGCCATCCGGACGTGCACCTCGGGGCTGGCGCCGACCAGCGTGCGCAGGCCCGGCCGGTGCACCACGAACGTCCAGTACGCGCCGCGCTCGCCGGCCAGCAGCCGCCGGAACAGCGCCAGCGCGTCGGCCGCCGAGAAGTCCGGGATCTCGCCCCGGAAGGTCCGCCGGATGACGAAGTTGGCGCCCTCGCCGCTGCCGATCTCGTCCCGGACGACCCGCTCGACGATCTCCGCGTACGCCGCGTCGGACACGTCGAACGCGCCGTCCCCGACCCGCACCGGGTGCGCCGGGAGCGCCGCCAGCAGGTCGTCCAGCGCCACCTCATGGCACTCGGCGGGGCGCAGCACGGCCAGCGGGGTGCCGTCGTCGTGCGCCCGGAAGCCGCGCTCGCGGATCTGCCGGAACGGGACGAGGGCCAGCGCGTCGGTCACCGGGGCGCCGGGCGCGCCCTCGCCCAGCGGGATGTCGGCGAGGTGCTCGACCTCGGTGACCTCGCCGATCAGCACCTCTACGGTGCCGGCGTCCCGGCCGGGGGAGCGGCGGCGGAGCAGGGCGAAGGGCGGGCAGGCGGGGTCGAGGAGGCGGCGGACCAGGGCGGCGGCGTCCGGCCGGGGCGCGGCGGGGGTCTCGGGGTGCATGGCGGTTCCTTCCAGCTGTGGGGGAGGAACGGCCGCGGACACACCGAAGGCCGCCCCTCGGGCGGCCTTCGCGGTGGTGCGGGATGCGTACGCGAATCAGTGGGCCGCCGGATGGGCGGTCCACCACCAGTTCAGGTGTGTGCCGGGTCGCGTCTGCATGGCGCGCACCCTACCCGATCTCCGGTCCCACGGCGCGTCTCACAGTCCGGATGGCGGACGGGCACCCCTTCCGGACCCCGTAATGTGGGGGATGTGACCGTGAACGCTGAAACCCACGCCGGTGGCAACACCTGGCGAGACCTGCCCGCGGCGCAGCAGCCTGACTGGCCGGACCAAGAGGCTCTGCGCGATGTGATCGCGGAGCTTGAGTCCTATCCGCCGCTCGTCTTCGCCGGCGAGTGCGACCAGCTGCGCGAGCGCCTGGGCGCGGTCGCCCGAGGTGAGGCGTTCCTGCTTCAGGGCGGCGACTGCGCGGAGGCGTTCGACGCCGTCTCCGCCGAGCACATCCGCAACAAGCTCAAGACGCTGCTGCAGATGGGCGCCGTGCTGACGTACGCCGGGTCGGTCCCGGTGGTCAAGGTCGGCCGGATCGCCGGCCAGTACAGCAAGCCGCGCTCGAAGCCGACCGAGACCCGCGACGGGGTGACCCTGCCGACGTACCGCGGCGACTCCGTCAACGGCTTCGAGTTCACCCCCGAGGCCCGGATCCCGGACCCGCAGCGGCTCAAGCGGATGTACCACGCCTCCGCCGCGACGCTCAACCTCGTCCGCGCCTTCACCACCGGCGGCTACGCCGACCTGCGCCAGGTGCACGCCTGGAACCAGGACTTCGTGAAGTCCTCGCCGTCCGGCCAGCGCTACGAGGCGCTGGCGCGCGAGATCGACCGCGCGATGAACTTCATGAACGCCTGCGGGGTGGACCCGGAGGAGTTCCGGACCGTGGAGTTCTACTCCTCGCACGAGGCGCTGATCCTGGACTACGAGTCGGCGCTGACCCGCGTGGACTCCCGCACCGGGAACCTCTACGACGTCTCGGGCCACATGGTGTGGATCGGTGAGCGCACCCGCCAGCTGGACGGCGCGCACATCGAGTTCGCCTCCCGCATCCGCAACCCCATCGGCGTGAAGCTCGGCCCGACGACGACGCCGGAGGACGCGCTCACGCTCATCGACCGGCTCGACCCGGACCGCGAGCCCGGCCGCCTCACCTTCATCACCCGCATGGGCGCGGACAAGATCCGCGACAAGCTCCCCGAGCTGGTGGAGAAGGTCACGGCGTCCGGCGCCCAGGTGGTGTGGATCTGCGACCCGATGCACGGCAACACCTTCGAGGCGGCCTCGGGCCACAAGACCCGCCGCTTCGACGACGTACTGGACGAGGTCAAGGGCTTCTTCGAGGTCCACAAGGGCCTCGGCACGCACCCGGGCGGCATCCACGTCGAGCTGACCGGTGACGACGTCACCGAGTGCGTGGGCGGCGGCGACGAGATCTTCGTCGACGATCTCCACCAGCGCTACGAGACCGCCTGCGACCCGCGGCTGAACCGCAGCCAGTCGCTGGACCTGGCGTTCCTGGTGGCGGAGATGTACCGCGACCAGTAAGGCGGATTGACGTGAGTGGGGCGCGGATCCTTGTGATCCGCGCCCCACTGCGTTGCCGTGCGTTGTTCCGCGCCCGCCGACGCGGGTAAGGTAAGGGTAACCTCACTGACGATCACCGGGAACGGATCCGGGGACCGCACGAGGCGCCCTGACGGAGGTGAACCCGCGTGTACGTCTGCTCCTGCTTCGGCATCACCGAGGAGCAGGTCCGCGCGCACGCGGACCGCGGCGCCTGCACGCCCCGCCAGGTCGCCTCCGCCTGCAAGGCCGGTACGGACTGCGGTTCGTGCGTCCGCCGCATCCAGGCGCTGCTGGGCCGGGGCGCCTGCCCCCGCCGCGAGCTGATCGACCGGGGCGAGCGGGACATCCTGGGCGCACCGGCCGCGCCGGCCGGCGAGGTGCCCGCCGGGGCCTCCGTGCCGCCGGACGCGGCGGCGGACGCACCGGCGCCCGCGGCCCTCCCGGCGGCCGCGTGACCTCCGGGGGCGTCCGGGCGGGCCGCACCGCCGCCGCCCTCAGCTCGGCTGCTCGATGACCTGCGCGAGGTAGAGCGGTTCGCCGAGTTTCTCCACCAGCTCCAGCTGGGTGTCGAGGTAGTCGATGTGGTGCTCCTCGTCGGCGAGGATGTCCTCGAAGATATTGGCCGAGGTGATGTCGCCCTTGGCGCGCATGACCTCGATCCCGCGCTTGAGCCGGTCGATGGCCTCGACCTCGATCTGGCGGTCGGCCTGGAACATCTCGGTGACGGTCTGGCCGATCCGGACGTGGAACAGCCGCTGGTAGTTCGGCAGCCCGTCAAGGAAGAGGATCCGGTCGGTCAGCGTCTCCGCGTGCTTCATCTCGTCGAAGGACTCGGCGCGGGTGTATTTGGCGAGCTTGTACCAGCCGAAGTTCTCCTGCATCTTCGCGTGCAGGAAGTACTGGTTGATCGCGGTCAGCTCGGCGGTCAGCTGCTCGTTGAGGAATTCGATGACCTCGGGGTCGCCCTGCATGGCTGCGGGCCCCTTTCACGCGAGTTACTGGGCAGGTGCCGCGCATCCTCGCACCGCCGCGACGAACCGTCCAGTAAGTTCACACTTAGTACGAGTTGCCCGATTCCGTACCACCCTGGTGACCGGCACCCGCGAGGGTCTGACACCATGGGGGCATGGGTCAGCCGCAACGCCGCGAAGAGGAGCCGGTACTGCCTCCGGGCCAGCGGCTCCAGAGGGGCTGGCCGGTGACGCACTACGGGCCGGTCCCGAAGTTCCGCCCCGAGCGCTGGGAATTCCGGGTCTTCGGCGCCACCGCCGACGGCGCCAAGCACTGCTGGACGCACGAGGAGTTCACGGCCCTGCCGTACGCCACCGTCGTCGCCGATATGCACTGCGTCACCAAATTCAGCATGCTCGGCGCCGAATGGGGCGGGGTGCTGACCCGGACCGTCCTCGACCTGGCGCCGCCCGCGCCGGACGCCACCCATGTCATGGTCTGGGCGGAGTACGGCTTCAGCTCCAACCTCCGGCTCGCCGACTTCGCGGCGGAGGACTGCCTCTTCGCCACCCACCGCTCCGGCGAACTCCTCACCGCCGAGCACGGCTTCCCGGTCCGGCTGATCGTGCCGCACCTCTACGCCTGGAAGGGCCCCAAGTGGGTCCGCGGTATCGAGTACATGACCGCCGACCGCCGCGGCTTCTGGGAGGAGCGCGGCTACCACAACCTCGGCGACCCCTGGCGCGAGCAGCGCTACTCCTACCAGGAGGAGCCGGGCGAGGGCCCGGAGCTGTAGACCGGGGGCGCCCCGCCCGTACCGCCGTCAGGGCGTCCGCAGCTCCTTCAGCCGCGCCACGTCCGCGGCATGCCCCTCCGTCCCGCCCGGCGTCTCGATCACCAGCGGAACGCCGCTGGTCGCGGGGTGGGCGAACAGCTCGGCGAACGGCTCCGCGCCGATGTGCCCGGCGCCGATATTGGCGTGCCGGTCCTTGTGCGCGCCCACCACGTCCTTGGAGTCGTTGGCGTGGATGAGCTTGAGCCGGCCCTCGCCGGTGACCTCCACCAGCTCGTCCAGCAGCGCCTTCACCCCGCCCGGCGCGGCCAGGTCGTGGCCGGCCGCGAACGCGTGGCAGGTGTCCAGGCACACGCCCAGCCGCGGATGCCGGTCCAGCGCCTCGAAGTACGGGCCCAGGTCCTCCGCCAGCGCGCACAGCGAGGCGCCCTGGCCGGCGGTCGGCTCCAGCAGCAGCCACGGGTCGTCGTCGTGCGTCAGCTCGTCCAGCAGCGGCCGGACCCGCTCGCGGACCTGCGCCAGCGCCGTCTCGCGCGCCCGGCCGCCGGTCGCCGAGCCGGTGTGCACCACCACACCGAGCGCGCCGATCGCCCGGCCGCGGCGCAGCGAGTGGCGCAGCGACGCCACCGACTTCTCCACCGTGGCCTCGGTGTGCGAACCGAAGTTGATCAGGTAGGGGGCGTGGACGTACGCCGGGATGCCGTCCTTGGCGCAGCGCTCGCGGAATGCCGCGTCCTGCTCGGGGTTGCCGGGCGGGGTCGCCCAGCCGCGCGGATTGGCCACGAAGACCTGGACGGCCTCGCAGCCGATCTCCTCGGCGTACGCCAGGCCGGTCCGGGCCAGGCCGCCGGCGACCGGGACATGGCTGCCGACGGGATTGCGGGCGCGGGCGCGCCGGGCGGCGCCCTCGGGGGACAGGGGAGTGCTCACCCGTCAAGGGTGCCAGGTGCCCCGCGCCGGCCGGCGGGGCACCCGGGGTGGTGTGCGCTACAAGGGGCCTAGAGCGCGCCCTTGAGCCGGATGGTGATCGTGCTGCCCTTGGGCGCCTGCTCGCCGGCGTCCACCGACTGGGACGCCACGCTGTCCTGCGGGAACAGGAACGGCCGGTCCACCTTCACCTTGAAGCCGGCCGCGGTCAGCGCCCGGGTGGCGTCCGCGGTGCTCTTGCCGCCGACGTCCGGGACGGTGGCCATCTCCGGGCCCTTGGAGAGGGTGAGGGTGACCGTGTCGCCCGTGCCGAGGGTGGCGCCCGCGCCGGGCGACTGGCGGGCGACGGTGTCCTTGTCCTGCGGGGAGAAGACCGGCTGGTCGGCGAAGGCCACGCGGAGCCCGGCCTCCCGCAGCGCGTTCGCGGCGTCGTCCCGGGATTTGCCCGTCAGGTCCGGTACGTCCACCGGGGCGCCCCGGCTGACGGTGAGCGCGACGGCGGTGTCCGGGTGGCGGGTGCTGCCCGCCGCCGGGTCCGTGGAGATCACCGAGCCCTTGGCGACCTCGTCGCTGAACCGCCGGGTCTCGGTGCCCGGCACCAGCCCCAGATCGCGCAGTTTGCGCCGGGCGTCGGCGACGGGGGTGCCCGCCAGGTCGGGGATCGTGACGGTCTCCGGGCCGCGCGAGACGATCAGGGTGACCGTGCCGTTGCCGCGGATCCGCTTGCCGGTCGCCGGGTCCGTCGCCATGACGTGGCCGCGCCGGACGTTCGGGCTGTAGCCGCGGGTCACCTTCACCCGCAGGCCCTCACCGCGCAGCGTCTGCTCCGCCTTGGCCTGCGGCATGTCCAGCACCGCCGGGACGCGGGTGAACTGGCCGGAGTTGATGTACCAGACGCCCGTACCGAGGCCCAGGACGAGCAGGACGGCCGCGAGGACGGCGGCGAGCCGGCGGCGCCGGACGCGGCTGCCGGGACCGCTGGGGGCGGCAGGGGCGGCCGGGCCGTCCGGGGGCGGGCGCAGCCGGGTCGTCCGGCCGTCCGCGTCCGCCGCGGCGGCCGGCGGCACCTCCAGGCGGCTGGTGCGGTCCAGCCCGGCGCCCTCCTCGGCCCCCGGCAGGGCGAGCTGCACCCCGGCGGGGCGCGGCAGCACGTCCGTCCGCTCGTCGTCCGCGGAGACCGGCCTGGCCTGCGGCGGGTCCAGGTCCAGCTGCTCGTCGGTCAGCCGCGCGCGGGCCGCCCGGGCGCTGGCCAGCAGCGCCACCGCGTCCTGCGGGCGCTCCTCCGGGTCGCGGGCGGCGGCGGCCGCGACCAGCGCGTCCAGCTCCGGCGCCAGGCCCGGGACCAGCTCGGAGGGCGGGGTGATGTCGTCGTGCAGATGGCTGTAGAGGATCTGCGCGGCTGAGCCGCCGGTGTGCGGCTTGCCGCCGGTGAGCATCTCGTAGAGCACCACCCCGCAGGCGTAGACGTCCACCCGGGCGTCCGCGGTGCCGTGCTCCATCTGCTCGGGGGCGAGGTACGAGACCGTGCCCAGGACCGAGCCGGTGGACGACGTGGTGTGCGTGTCCACCGCCCGGACCAGGCCGAAGTCGGCGACCTTGACCCGGCCGTCGTCGCCGATCAGGACGTTCTCCGGCTTCATGTCGCGGTGCACCAGACCGGCCCGGTGGGCCGCGCCCAGGGCCGCCAGGATCGGCTCCAGGATGTCCAGGGCGGCCCGCGGCCGGAGCGCGCCGCGCTCGCGCAGCACGTCCCGCAGGGTGCAGCCGGCGACGTACTCCATGGCCAGATAGACGTACGTGCCGTCGGTGCCCTGGTCGAAGACGCCGACGACGTTCGGGTGCGAGAGCCGGGCGACGGACTTGGCCTCCCGGATGAAGCGGTCGACGAACGCCCCGTCCACGGCCAGGCTCGGGTGCATGACCTTCAGCGCCAGCACGCGGTCCAGCCGGGTGTCCACGGCACGGTAGACGGTGGCCATGCCGCCGGCGGCGATGCGGCCCTCGACGCGGTACCGGCCGTCGAGCAGCCGGCCCACGAGCGGGTCCTGGAGCGTCGTATCCACGGCAGACGAGTCTACGAGGCCGCGCCGACACGCCGTACGCTCCGGCCGCCGGCCCGGGGGACCGCAGCGGAACCGTGACACGCGGCGGGCGGCGGCCCCCGGCGGGGCACGGAATAATCCCGTCCCGGCCGTGGTCGCACCTGTCGGAGCGGCGCCCGGCCGCCACGGCAACGGAAGGGGGAGGGCATGACCCTGCTGATCGGCGAACTGGCCCGGCGGACGGGCACCACCGAGCGGCTGCTGCGCTACTACGAGGAGCAGGGCCTGCTGAGCCCCGAGCGGACCCCCGCCGGCTACCGCGTCTACCAGGACGCCGACGTCGCCCAGGTGCGCCGCATCCGCACCCTGCTGACCTCCGGGCTGAACACCGCGACCATCGCCCAGGTGCTGCCCTGCCTGCGCGACGACGACGGCCGGCTGGTGCCGACCTGCCCGCAGCTGCTCGGCGAGCTGCACCGCGAACGCGACCGGCTCACCGGCTCCATCGAGGCCCTGCTGGCCTCCCGCGCCCTCCTCGACGAGGTGATCACGGCCGCGCCGCCGGAGTTCGCGGCGGGGGCCGAGCGGGCGGGCGTGGGGGCCGGCGCGGCCTGAGCGGCGGCCGGGGCGCCGCTTCGCCGTATTCCGTCGTTCCGGTTGGCACGGCGGCGCCCAGGGGCTGTACTGGTGGGCACCAACTTCACTCTGGACACGCCAACGGGGGTATACGTGTCGGACCTCGAAGTGATGCTCGGTCAGATCGTGCCGGCCGCGGGAGCGGCGGTGGCCGCGTACGGCGCCGCGGTGCTGCGGCAGGCGGAGGACGAGGCGGCCGGCGCCACCGTGCGGCTCGGCCGGCGGATCCTCGCCCGCCTTCGGGGCCGCGCCGCCGACCCGGCCGCGCTCGACGGGGCGGTGGCGGACCTCGCCGCCGAACCGGACGATCCGGACGCGCTGGCCGCCCTGCGCTTCCAGATCAGGCGGGCCCTCGCGGCCGATCCCGCGCTCGTCCAGGAGATCGCCGCGCTGCTCCCCGCCGCCGGGCCGGACCGGAACGGCGGAGCCGGCAGCGTGGCGGTGGGCGGGGACGTCTCGGGAATCGTCTCGGTCGGAGACGGTGCGACGAACATCGTCCGCCGGTGACGGGCGACCGCGAGGTGCCGGACGAGGCCGCGCCCGCCGGCGAGCGCGCGCGGGCCGCCCGCGACGGCGCACCCGTCGTCGTGCACGGCGACGTCACCGGCATCGTCGCCACCGGCGCCCACTCCCTCAACGTCATCTACGACGGGCGCGCCCTGGTCGAGATCACCAGCCTCCGCGACCTCACCCCGCGGCAGCCGCCGCCGCTGCCGGCCGCGGGCCGGACCACGCTGTTCGGCCGGGACGCGCTGGTGGCGGACGTGGTCGCGCGGATCCGCGGCGGCGGCAGCGCGCAGCTCTACGGGAAGCCGGGGGTCGGCAAGAAGGCCGTGGCCGCGGCCGTCCACCGCGAACTGGCCGTCCAGGGGCGCCGGGGCCACGTCCTGTATCCCCGCACCGGGGCGGACGAGGAGGAGTCGCTGCAGACGCTCTACGGGCGGCTCGCCGGGGCGCTCTTCGGGACGCACTTCCTGCGGGCCGTCGACGAGACGCAGCTGCGCGCGGCCGTGGCCGCCGCCGACTTCGCCGGCGCGCACCTCACCGTCATCGACTGCGCCCTGCCGCAGAGCGATCTGACGCGGCTCCTGGAGACCTTCCCCGGCTGCACCTTCCTGTTCACGTCCCCGTACGCGACGCTGCCGGACACCGAAGGGGCCCATCCCGTCCGGCCGCTGTCCCGTACCGCCGCCGTCGAGCTGCTCAGCGCCGAGATCGGGCTCCCGCTCGGCCCGGCGGGGCTGCGGAACCTCCAGTTCGACCACGTGTGGCGGGAGTCGGGCGGCGAACCGCAGCGGATCTGCCAGTACGCCCAGTTCATCAAGGGGATCGACCAGTGGGAGCGGCGGGTCCGCGAGGACGGCGAACCGCCGGACGAGCCGGCTCCGGTCGACCCGGCACTGCTCAGCCCGCGGCGCCAGGCCGAAGCGCTGGCCGTCGCCCTGAGCGAGCCCGCCCGGCGCGCCCTGCTCGCGCTGGCGACGTTCGGGACCGCGCTGCCCGCCGCCTGGATCGCCCCGGTCACCGGATACCCGCAGGACGGCGCGGCCGTCGCGGAGCTGCACGACCGGCGGCTGGTCCGGCACGTCGGCGGGGCGTACGGGATCACCGAGGACGCCGCGGCGGCGGTCCGCGGCCAGGAGTGGGCGCCGGCCGCGGCGGCCACCGCGGCGGAGGGCCTGCTCGCGGCGTTCGCCCGGCAGGACGGACCGTCCGGGCCCGAACCGGACCCGTACCTCTTCCTGGCCGTCGCCCGGGCGCTGGTCCACGAGGAGCGGTGGGCGCTCGCCGCCCGCTTCGCGCGGACCGCCGGGCCCCGGGCGCTGACCCAGGGACGCGGGCAGCCGGCGCTCCAGCTGTACGTGCTCGGCCGGATGGCGGCCGCGCGCAGCGGCCTGGCCAAGGAGGTCGAGTTCTACGACCGGGCCGAGAAGCTGACCCGCGACCTCCTCGACGGCGACAAGGCGGGCACCGCCGCGGTCGCCGCGGTGCTGCTCGCCCCGGCTCTCGGGGCGGCCGCGGTCGAGGGCGGCAAGACCCTCGGCTTCCTGGGGAAGCTCGCCGCCACCGTCTCCACCAAGACGGGTGCCGCCGTGACCGCCGGTGCGGTCGTGGTGGCGGCGACCACCGTGGTCGTGGCGGTGAACGCGAACGCCATGCCCGCGGGCTGCAAACCGGCCTACGCGGCCCTGGAGGCGTACAGCGGCAGCGACAAGACCCGCACGTACGACCAACTGGCGGACGATACGCGGACGTTGACCTCGGCGCTCCGGTCCGCCGCCGCCGAGGCGTCCGAGGCGGACATCAAGTCGAAATTCACCCAGCACGCGGACGGCCTGGACACCGAGACGGCGGCCGCGGTGCGCAAGAACAGGGAGCAGATGAACGTGAAGTACCCGCCGCACCCCGACGTCATCGCGGCCCTCGCGGGCAGCGAGCGGCTGCGCCACCAGATCTCGACCCTCCAGGCGATCCGGGCGGTCTGCCCGAGCGAGTGACTCGGCGAGCGGCGCCCGGGGGAGGGCACCCGGGCGCCGCTCAGGTCACCGGTCGGCCCTCCGGACCGCGCGTCAGCGGTCGGTTTCGACCGCGGACCGAACCGCTGCCGCCGGCCTCAGCCGTGGAACGCCGGCCGTTCCGGGTCCAGGTCCGCGACGCCCTCCCCGGGGGAGGAGGCCAGGGCGAAGTGGCGGCGGGGGATCCGGCCCGCCCGGTGGGCCAGGCGGCCGGCGGCCACCGCGTGGCGCATCGCCGCGGCCATCAGCTCCGGCTCCTGGGCCCGGGTCACCGCCGACGCCAGCATCACCGCCGCGCAGCCCAGCTCCATGGCCAGCGCGGCGTCCGAGGCGGTGCCGGCGCCCGCGTCCAGGATGACCGGGACGCCCGCGCGCTCGGTGATCAGCTGGAAGTTGTGCGGATTGCGGATGCCCAGGCCGGAGCCGATCGGCGAGCCGAGCGGCATGATCGCCGCGCACCCCGCGTCCTCCAGCTTCCGGGCCAGCACCGGATCGTCATTGGTGTACGGGAGGACGGTGAACCCGTCGTCCACCAGGGTCTCGGCGGCGTCCAGCAGCTCGACCGGGTCGGGCAGCAGGGTCCGCTCGTCGGCGACCACCTCCAGCTTCACCCAGTCCGTGCCCAGCGCCTCCCGGGCGAGCCGGGCGGTGAGCACCGCCTCGCCCGCGGTGAAGCAGCCCGCGGTGTTGGGCAGCACCCGGACGCCGTTGCGGCGCAGGACGGACAGCACCGAGCCCTGCACGGTCGGGTCCAGCCGCCGCATGGCGACCGTCGTCAGCTCCGTCCCGGAGGCCAGCAGCGCCCGTTCCAGGACGTCGAGGCTGGGGGCGCCGCCGGTGCCCATGATGAGCCGGGAGCGGAAGGCGGTGCCGGCGATGACCAGGGGGTCGGCGGCGGGGTCGTCCGGGGCGGGGGCCGCGGGGGCGGTGCCCCGTTCCGCTGCGGTACCGGTCATGCGGTCAGCCTCCCTGGACGGCGGTGAGCACTTCGACGCGGTCGCCGTCGCCGAGCGCGGTGGCGGCCCACTGGGTGCGCGGCACCACGGTCTCGTTGACCGCGGCGGCGACCCCGGAGGAGGCCCGGGACAGCGTGGCGACCAGGTGGTCGAGGGTCAGCCCGGCCGGGAACCGGCGGGCCTCCCCGTTCACCGAGACGGACACCGTGGCGCCCTCGGGGGCGCCGGGGGCGAGGGACGGGGCGGGGGACGGCGCGGAGGCGCCGGGGGTACCGGGGGCGCTCATACGGGCTGCTCCTCCAGGGTGCGGGCGCGCCCGGTCCCCCCGCAGGCGGGGGAGAAGCGCGCGGGGGAGAACGGGCGGGCCGCTTCCGGCAGGTCCCCGGTGGCCAGCACCTCGGCCAGCACGTCACCGGTGACCGGCGTCAGCAGGACGCCGTTGCGGAAGTGGCCGGTGGCCAGGTGGAGGCCGGGCAGCTCGGTCGGGCCGAGCAGCGGCGCGTTGTCGGGGGAGCCGGGGCGCAGTCCGGCGCGGCTCTCGGTCAGCGGCAGCTCGGTGATCCCCGGGACCAGCTCGTGGGCGTCCCGCAGCAGCTCGTAGACCCCGCCGGCGGTGACCGTGGTGTCCCAGCCCAGCTCCTCGCTGGTGGCGCCGAGGACCAGTTCACCGCTCTCCCGCGGCACCAGGTAGACGGGATTGCCGCGGACCACGGCCCGTACGGTGCGGGACAGGAACGCCTGCCCCCCGGGGAGCGCGTCCGGCATCCGCAGCCGCAGCACCTGGCCCTTGACCGGCCGCACCGGCGGCAGCACCGCCTCCGGGACGCCGGCCAGCCGGCCGCTGCGGCTGCCCCCCGCCAGGACGACCTGGCCGGCCGCCACCCGGGTCCCGTCGCCGAGTTCGGCCCCCGCGGCGCGCCCGCCGGCCACCGTCAGCCGCTCGGCCCAGGTGCGGTGGAAGACCACCCCGGCCCGCTCGCAGGCGGCCAGCAGCGCGCTCGCCAGCCGGCGCGGATCGACCTGGTGGTCGCCGTCCACCCGGAGGCCGCCGCGCACCCCGGGGGCCAGCATCGGCTCCAGGCGGCGGCACTCCCGCCCGGTCAGCCACTGGGAGTCCAGCCCGCACCGGGCCTGGAGGGCGTGCAGCTCCCGCAGATACGCGCGGTCGTCGGCGTCCAGCGCGACGGCCAGGGTGCCGCAGCGGCGGTAGCCGATCCGCTGCCCGCTCGCCTCCTCCAGCTCCGCGGTGAAGTCCGGATAGCGGCGCGCGGAGGCGAGGTTGAGGTCCAGCAGGGTCTCCTCGCCGTAGTGCAGCTCGGTGACCGCGGCCAGCATGCCGGCCGCGACCGACGCCGCGCCGCCGCCGGGCGCGGGATCGGCCACCGCGGCGCGCAGTCCCCGGCCGGCCGCCCGCCAGGCGGTGACCAGCCCGATGACGCCGCCGCCGATGACCAGGACATCGGGGTGCCCGGTGCCCGGCCGCCCCGATGGCGCGGCGGACGATGATGGTGTGGCGGATGGATGCATGGGCGTCCAGCCCCTCCCTTCGCCGGCATGACCCGGATCAGGTTCGTACGGTCGGAGGCCGGCCAGCCTCCCTCTCAGCCCGGTCCGTCCGGGCTCCCGCGAGTGCGTGCAGCCGCCACCCTAATACGGGGCGCCACGCGCCGTAAGGGAGCGCCCCGGCGCGCGCCCCCGGTGCCCGCGGGTGTTCCGGCCGCCCGGCCGGGCCGTTGACGCTGTGTCAGAGATCTCCTTGCGCGCTGCTGCGGGCCGCGTCCTCCGCCGTCCTACAGTGAGCGGGTGAGCGAGCAGAGCAAGTCCCCCCAGGCCCCTGACCGCACCCCGCGCGTGGTGATCGCGGGCGCCGGGATGGCGGGTGTGCAGACCGCCGTGGCGCTGCGCGAACAAGGCTGGCGCGGCGCGATCACGCTCCTCGGCGACGAGCCCCACCAGCCCTACGACCGCCCCCCGCTCTCCAAGGCGGTGCTGCTCGGCAAGGCCGACGGCGCCACCCTGGACGTCGACTTCCCCGGCCTCGGCATCGACCTGCGCCTCGGCTGCCGGGCCACCGCGCTGCGCCCCGCCGACCGGCTGGTCGAGACCGACCAGGGGCCGGTCCGCTACGACTACGCGGTGCTCGCCACCGGGGCCGCGCCGGTCCGGCTGCCCGGCACCGAGGGCCTGTCCGGCGTCCACCTGCTGCGCACCCTCGACGACGCCGAGCGGCTGCGCCCGGAACTCGCCGGCCGGCGGCGCATCGTGGTGGTCGGGGCCGGCTGGATCGGCGCGGAGTTCGCCACCGCCGCCCGCGAGGCGGGCTGCGAGGTGACCGTCGTGGAGGCCGCCGACCGACCGCTCGCCGGGGCGCTGCCCCCGGAGGTCGCCCGCTACATGGCCGGCTGGTACGGGGACGCCGGCGCGGAGCTGCGGACCGGGGTCGCGGTCGCCTCGGTCGCCCCGGGGGCGGTGACCCTGGCGGACGGCACGGTCCTGCCCGCCGACACCGTCGTCGTCGGCATCGGCGCCCGGCCCGCCACCGCCTGGCTGGCCGGCTCCGGCGTCGCCCTCTCGCCCGTGGACGGCTCGGTCCTCGCCGACGAGCGGCTGCACACCTCCGTCCCCGGTGTCTACGCGGTCGGCGACTGCGCCTCCTTCCCCTCGGCCCGCTACGGCACCCGGCTGCTGGTCCACCACTGGGACAACGCCCTCCAGGGCCCGCGCGCGGTGGCCGAGAACATCGCCCGCGGCGAGGCGGAGGGCGTGGTCTACGACCCGGTCCCGTACTTCTGGTCCGAGCAGTTCGGGCGGTTCGTCCAGTACGCCGGGTACCACGGCGACGCCGACGAGCTGGTCTGGCGCGGCGATCCGGCGGGCGCGGCCTGGTCGGTGCTGTGGCTGCGGCGCGCGGACGGCCCGGACGCCGTGGCGGGGGCCGGCCGGCTGGTCGCGCTGCTCGCGGTGGGCCGGCCGCGCGACCTCGCCCAGGGGCGCCGCCTCATCGAGCGCGGGGCGCTGCTGGACCGGGAACGGGCCGCGGACGCCACCGTTCCGCTCAAGGCGGCGGTGCGGTAGGGGCTCCGGTACGCGGCCGGCCGGCGGCCCGTTGGGCGGCCGCCGCCGGGCCGGGCGGCGCGCGGCGCTCGGCCGGCCGGGCGCGGCGCGCACCCCGACGGCGAGGCCCGGCTACCGGCTGTCAGTGGGAGGTGGCAGGCTTGTCCTGTGACCGAGATTGACGCAAAGATCGATGGACTCGTCCCCGCCTGGCTCACCCTCCCCGACATCGCCGAAGAGCTCGACGTCGAGGTGACCCGCGTGCGGCAGCTGGTGAAGGAGGGCCAGCTCATCGCCGTCCGCCGCGGCGAGAACCGCGTGCTCCAGGTGCCCGCCGCATTCATCAAGGACGGCAAGGTCGTCAAGGGCCTGGCCGGCACGCTGACCCTGCTGCGGGACGACGGCTTCACCGACGAGGAGATGCTGGAGTGGCTCTTCACCGCCGATGACACCCTGCCCGGCACGCCGGCGGACGCGCTGCGCGAGAATCGCGGCACGGAGGTCAAGCGCCGCGCCCAGGCGCTCGCCGTCTAAGGGCACCTCCGGCAGCAACCGCACCATCCACAACCGCATCCGCGGCGTACGGACCGGCCCCGCCCGCTCCGTACGCCGCCGACGAGGGGGAGCCGCCCGATGACCACCGCCCGCCAGGCCCTGTCCGACGCCCGCCTGTATCTGTGCACGGACGCCCGCACCCGCCAGGGCGACCTCCCGGAGTTCCTCGACGCGGTGCTCTCCTCCGGCGTGGACATCGTCCAGCTCCGCGACAAGGGCATGGAGGCCGGCGAGGAGCTGCGCCACCTGGAGGTCTTCGCGGACGCCTGCCGCCGGCACGGCACCCTCCTCGCCGTCAACGACCGCGCCGATGTCGCGCACGCCGCCGGCGCCGACGTCCTCCACCTCGGCCAGGGCGACCTGCCGGTCCCGGCCGCCCGCGCGCTGCTCGGTCCGGCGCCCCTGATAGGCCGCTCCACCCACGCCGAGGCCGAGGTGGACGCCGCCCTCACCGAGCCCGGCGTGGACTACTTCTGCACCGGCCCCTGCTGGCCGACGCCCACCAAGCCCGGCCGGCCAGCCCCCGGTCTCGACCTCGTCCGCTACACGGCCGCCCGCGCCCCCGAGCGCCCCTGGTTCGCGATCGGCGGTATCGACGCCGGGAATCTCGACGAGGTGCTGGACGCGGGCGCCCGCCGGGTCGTGGTGGTCCGCGCGATCACCGAGGCCGACGACCCGGGCGCGGCCGCAGCCGAGCTGGCCAAGCGGGTCCGGGCCCGCTCCTGACGGCCCCGGCGGGTGGCCGCCGGGAGACCGCTCCCTGGCCCCGAGATGTCCACGTAGTGGACAGGAACCGCACCAACCAGGCATTACGCCGATGCCGGTTGGTGTCCGTCAGGGGTGTGGTTAACCTGCCCGTATGGCACTGGGTACAGCTTCCACCAGGACAGATCGCGCACACACCGTGCGCGACCTGCTTGCTTCCGGCAAGCAGTCCTATTCGTTCGAGTTCGCCGCGCCGAAGACCGAGAAGGGCGAGCGGACGTTGTGGAACGCCATTCGCCGCATCGAGGCCGTCTCCCCGACCTTCGTATCGGTGACCTACGGCGCCGGCGGCACCTCCCGCGACGGCACGGTCCGCGCCACCGAGCGCATCGCCACCGACACCACCCTCACCCCGGTCGCCCACCTGACCGCGGTCAACCACTCCACCGCCGAGCTGCGCAACATCATCGGCCAGTACGCCGGCGCCGGGATCCGCAATATGCTCGCGCTGCGCGGCGACCCGCCGGGCGACCCCATGGGCGAGTGGGTCCGCCACCCGGACGGCGTCGGCTACGCCGCCGATCTCGTCCGCCTGATCAAGGAGTCCGGCGACTTCTGCGTCGGCGTGGCCGCCTTCCCCGAGATGCACCCGCGCTCGACGGACTGGGACGCCGACATCCGGCACTTCGTCGACAAGTGCCGGGCCGGCGCCGACTTCGCGATCACGCAGATGTTCTTCTACCCGGAGGACTACTTCCGGCTCCGGGACCGGGTCGCCGCCGCGGGTTGCTCCACGCCCATCATCCCGGAGATCATGCCGGTCACGAACGTGCGCCAGATCGAGCGGTTCGCGCAGCTCAGCAACGCCGCGTTCCCGCCCGAGCTCGCGGCCCGCATCCTCGCGGTCAAGGACGACCCCGCGGCGGTACGCTCCATTGGCATCGAGTACGCGACCGAGCTGTGTGCGCGCTTGATGGCCGAGGACGTGCCCGGGTTGCACTTCATCACCCTGAACCACTCCACGGCGACCCTGGAAATCTACGAGAACCTGGGGCTGCACCAGCGGCCCTGACCGGTGGCCGGAATCCGTGATCCGGCGGAAGAGGGGCGCAAATGGGCTGGACGATCCTCTACATCGCGTTCGGCCTGGTCGCTCTGTGGCTGCTGGGGGAGGTCCTCTTCCAGCACAAGGCCCGGCTGCGCTGGCGCGCGCTGGCGCTGGCCGGCTTCCTCGGTGTGGTCATCGGCGTGATCATCCCGTCGGTGATCGTGGTCGCCCTCGGCGCGATCGCCTTCGCCACCGGGCAGACGTATGTGACGCTCTCGGTCCGCCGCGGCTTCGCGGCCGGCTGGACGGTGGGCGGCCGGCCCAAGCCGAACCGCCGGCGCCGCGCCCGCCCGGCCCGCGGCGCGGGGCCGACGCTCCAGGTCTCCGGGCTGGCGGAGGAGCGGGCGGCGGAGGGGGCCGCCGGGGCTGGTGCCGGTGCCGGGGAGAACGATCCGGCGGGGGAGGGGACGGCTGGTCACGAGGCCGGCGGTCACGACGTCAGTGGCCACGAGGTCAGCGGCCACGATCCGTATGCCGCGCAGCCGGCCGCGGCGCCGGCCGGGGCGGCGACCGGCGGGCCGGCCGCCCCCGGCGCGGACTTCGGATACGCCTTCGCCGACGCCCCCACCGTCTACGCCCCGCAGCCGCTGCCGGACGAGACCGGCGCCTACGGCGTCTACAGCCCCGACGCCCGCGCCGACCGGGCCGCCGCCCCCGTCAGCTACGACCTCTTCGGCAACGCCACCACCGACGGCGACCCCGCCGAATACGGCCAGGACCCCGCCAACGGCTATGGCTACGGCGGGAGTTACGGCGGACAGGCCGGCCACGACGGCTACGGCACCCACGACGGCCGCGCCGACCCGTACCCGGCCTACGACGGCTCCTACCAGGGCGCCCAGGCCCCCTACTCCGACCCGTACATCGGCACCCAGCAGTACGCCGCGGCCTACGACCCGTACGAGGAGCCGGACCCCTTCGGCGGGACGCGCGGGGCGCCGTACGCCCCGGGCCCGCACGACGGGTCCGGCGGCCGGCAGGACCAGCAGTACGGCGAGCAGCACTTCGGCGAGCAGCACTACGGCGAGGGTTACGGGGACCAGGGCTACGGCGACCAGCACTACGGGGGCCAAGGCTACGGCGACCGGAACCACGGTCAGGGCTACCACCCGGGGACCCCCACCCCGCCGGACGGCGTATGGGTGCCGCAGCAGCGCGACACCGGGCACGCCGCCGCCGACCAGCAGCCGCAGCAGCCGCCCTACCCGCCGCAGCCGGGCCACGAGGGCCAGCCGGGCCCCTACGACGGGCAGCGCTACCCCTATTAGCCGCTAGGAGCTATTAGCCGCTACGAGCCCCGGCCGCCGGCCCCGGGCTCACTGCGAGCCGTGCCAGTCGTCGCCGTGCACGATCAGGCCCGCGACCAGCGCACCGGACATCCCGGCGTGCGCCAGCCCGCCGCCCGGGTGCGACCAGCCGCCGACCGCGTACAGCCCCGGTATCCGGGTGCGGTTGGCCGGGCGCAGGAAGCGCCCTTCCTGGCCCGGCAGCGCCGGGCCAGGCACCGGGCCGCTGTCCGCGGGGCTCAGCACCTCCCGCCACAGCTCCCGCTCCGGCAGGTCCGGTATGGCGGCCCCGGCGGCGCGGACCAGCCCGTCCGCCGCCGCCCGCAGGGTCTCGGCGTCCCGCCAGTCCACCGGGCCGTGCGGCGCGACGGTGGCCGTCAGGGTGACCGCCTCGTGCTCGTCGTCGGGCCGGGTGGCCGGGTCGTCGGGGCGCAGCACCGCCACCGTCGGCCGGGCGCAGGGCTCGCGGTGGCCGCGCCCGTCGCCGCCGCCGAAGACGGCAGCCAGCTCCGCCTCGCGGTCCGCGGCGTGCACCACCGTGCGGTGCGGCGCGTCCGCCGGGCGGGCGCCGCGCAGCGCCAGACAGACCGTCAGCCGGGCCGTGCGGGGCGCGCCGCCATCGGGGCGGACGTCGTCCGCGCCCCAGGGCTCGCGGCCGCCGCACAGCGCGGGCAGCCCCGCCGGGTCGAGGCCGGCGACCACGTACTCCGCGTCCACCACCCGCCCGCCGGCCAGCTCGACGCCCGCCGCCCGGCCGTCCTTCTCCGTGATCCGCACCACCTCCGCGCCGAAGGTGAACTCCACGCCCCGGGCCCGGCAGCGCTCGTACAGCGCCTCGGCCAGCGCCCGCATCCCGCCGCGGACGTACCATCTGCCGAAGGTCTGCTCCATGTACGGGAGCACGGCGGCGCTCGCGGGGGCGGTGCGCGGGTCGAAGCCGTGGGCCAGCGCGTGGCTCTCCAGGAGGGCCACCAGCCGGGGGTCGGCCAGCTCGCGCGCCGCGATCCCGGCGAGCGTGGCGGTGGTCGGCCCCTTGGCCCGGCCCCGCCCGAACAGGCCGCGCCGGCGCACCGCCGGATACGGGTCGCGGCCCAGCACCCGCCAGTCCGCCCACAGCGGCTCCTCCAGCAGCGGGCGGCGGGTGGCGTCCCACGCCTCGCGGGCGCGGACCATGACCTCGCTCCAGCGCTCACCGCACCCGGCGCCCAGCGCCCCGTCCAGGGCCTCCATGACCCCGGCCCGGGAGGCGTTGGGCAGCGTGGCGGTGGTGCCGTCGGCGAAGACGTGGCGGCTCGCGGGATCGACCTGGGCCAGCCCGACGCACGCCTCCAGCGGCTCGCGGCCGGTCTTGAGGAACAGATCGCGGTAGACCGCCGGGAGGTGAAGCAGACCGGGGCCGGTGTCGAACGCGAAGCCGTCCCGCTCATACCTGCCCACCGCGCCGCCGTACGTCGAGCCGCGCTCGAACACCGCCACCCGGTGGCCCGCGACGGCCAGCCGGGCGGCGGCCGTCATGGCGCCCGTCCCGGCGCCGATCACCGCAATCCCTGCCATGCCTGCGACTGTAACCGGCGGCACTGACAACGCCCGCCGCCGGCCGCCCCGACCCTTTCCGGACCGGCCGGTTCCGGCTCAGCCGTCCTGCGGCGCCAGCCCGTCCCCGGTCGCGGGCCCCCTCCGCTCCCGCTTCTCCGCGCGCCGCTCCCGCCTCCGCCGCAGATACCGGCGGATCCGCGACCACAGGAAGACCACCACGGCGATGCCCGCGACCAGCAGCGCCGCCGCGATGCCCGCCGCCACCCACGGGTGGAACAGCGCGAACGCCACCAGCCCGGCGACGCCCAGGTCCTCGGCCAGGCTCAGCACGATGTTGCTGGCGGGCTCGGGCGAGGTGTTGACCGCGATCCGCGTACCGGCCTTGACCAGGTGGCTCAGCAGCGCGGTGGAGCCGCCCACGGCGCCGGCCGCCAGCTCCGGCAGCGAGCCGTCGTGCCCGGCCAGCAGCGCCGCCACCACACCGCCGGCGACCGGCCGGACCACGGTGTGCACCGCGTCCCAGACCGAGTCCACGTACGGGATCTTGTCGGCCACCGCCTCGGCCAGGAAGAGCACCGCGGCGGCGATCAGCACATCGGGCCGCTCCAGGGCCGCCGGCACCTCGTCGGAGACGCCGGTCGCGCCGAGCACGCCGAGCAGCAGGACGACGGCGTAGGCGTTGACGCCGCTCGCCCAGCCGCTGGTGAAGACCAGGGGAAGTACGGACACGCGCCGATCGTAGGCGCTCCGGGGGCGCCGTGCCCCGGTAACGGGTGAGGGGTGCTCAGCCCGTGAGTATCCGTACTCAGACGCCGAGATGAGTAGGTACGCGGATGGGCCGGGGGCGGCCCGGACGGAAGAGTGGGGGCCACGGACGGGAAGCGGCGCCGCACCGCCGGCACGGGGCGGCGGAGCGGCGCGGCTCCCGGACGGCACGGGGAAGGACCGGAGGCTCCACGGGGGAACAACCGGAGCCCTCCACGGGGGAAATACGGGGGAACCACGGGGGGCGGCGCCGCCCTGGTCGGATCGGTCGGGGGAACGATCCGTGCCAGGGCGGCGCCGTCGTGCTGCTGCCCGTTGACGCCGCCGGCCGTTCACCCCGTCCCTCAGGCGGGGCGCCCGGACACCCGCCCCTGGAGGAGCCGGGACAGCGCCGCGTGCACGTCGTCGATCGACCGGTCCGGCTGGTACGACCGCCAGTCCAGCGCGGCCACCAGCACCATCCCGAACAGCGCGGACGCGGTCAGCGGGATGTCGATCTCCTCGCTCAGCTCCCCGCCGGCCACCGCCTCCCGCAGCACGTCCTCCACCACCGTGATGGCCCGCTCCCGCACCACCATCAGCGTGGACTGCCAGGCCCGGTTGGTGCGCCACAGCTCGGCGACGTAGAGCTGGGTGAGCGCCGGGTAGCGGGCGATGAAGACCAGGCCCGCCCGGATCATCGCGTCCAGCGCGTCGACCCGGGTGCCGCCCCGGTCGGCGACCTCCTCCGAGGCCGCCTGGAGGGAGGTCGCCAGCAGCTCGATACCGTGCCGCAGCAGCTCCTCGAAGAGGACGTTCTTGCTCGCGAAGTTGTAGTAGACGGTGCCCTTCGCGACCCCCGCCCGTTCCGCGATCTCGTCCACCGTGGTGGAGGAGAAGCCCTGTTCGGCGATGAGGGTGACCGCGGCCTCGAAGAGCTTGCGCCGGGTGGCGTCGCGGCGAGTGTTGGAGCTGTCCATGGGGGTTGATTGTGCCGGGTGCCGCTGTGCGCCCGCTCACAGGCCCGGCCCGGGGGCGTTCGCGTACCCGGCCTCGGGCGGCGGGCCGCGAGCGCGCGACCCATGCGGCCCCCCGAAACCTCCGCACCTCTCCCGTTCCTGACGAAACCGCAGGTCAGAGGCGATTGTCAGTGGTGTGCCGCACGATGGGCGCATACGGTCCGCATCGGCATCCGGCCCCGGCCGGCATGCGACGACAGGAGGTTCGTCATGGCAGCTCGTCCCGCCGCGGGCAGCTCCGCGGCGTACGGTCCCCCGAGCGATGTCCACCCCGTCCTGCGGCGCGCGGCCGCCCCGCCCGCCGCCCTCGACCTGCTCACCAAGGCCCGGGACGGCCTCGACGAGGCGCGCGCCCTGGAATCCCCCAACGAGCGGTTCGCCACCGCCCATCTCGCCGCCCTGCGCGCGGCGGCCGCGGTGCTCGCCGTGCGCGGCCGGCCCGAGCCCACCGCCCGCGGCCGCAAGCGCATCCGCAGCGCCTGGGAGGTCCTGCCCGAGGTCGCGCCCGAACTCGCCGAGTGGAGCGCCCTGTTCGCCGCCGGCGCCGCCCGCCGGGCCCGCGCCGAGGCGGGCATAGCCGGCGCGGCGGCGCCGCGCGACGCCGACGACCTGCTGCGGGACGCCGGAATGTTCCTCCGCCTGGTCGAGCGGACGCTCCGGCTCCAGCCGGTGCTGCCGGCGGTGCCCCCGCAGCGGGCCGGCCGCGCCGGCTGACCGCCCGGCCGCGTCCGGTGCGCGGTGCGGCGGTGCTCCGTCCCGTCCCGCGCCCGCGCGGCGGCGGGACGGCCCGGCCGCGCGCGGTGTGCGGGCCGCGCACGGCGGCGGCCGCCCGACGGAATAGGGTGGTGAACGACTGGATGTCCCTGTCCCGCCGAGGAGCCACCCACCGTGTCTGACCCGCTGCGCCCGCGCGCATCCCTTCGTACCGCCGTGGTCTGGGACGTCCTCAAAGACGCCCTGGAGCGCCGGGTCAAGGCGGCCGGGCGCGACGCCCTGGACGTCCTCGACACCGGCGGCGGAAGCGGCAACTTCGCCGTGCCGGTGGCCCGCCTCGGCCACCGCGTCACCGTCGTCGACCCCAGCCCCAACGCCCTCTTCGCCCTGGAGCGGCGGGCCGCCGAGGCCGGGGTCGCCGACCGGATCCGCGGCGTCCAGGGCGACGCCCACGGCCTCTTCGACGTCGTCGAGCGCGGTGGCTACGACGCGGTGCTGTGCCACGGCGTCCTGGAGTACGTCGACGACCCCGCCGAGGGCCTGGCCAACGTCGCCGGCGCGCTGCGGCCCGCCGGCACCCTCAGCCTGCTCGCCGCCGGCCTGGGCGGCGCGGTCCTCGCCCGCGCCCTGGCGGGCCACTTCACCGAGGCCCGCCGCGCCCTGACCGACCCCGCGGGCCGCTGGGGCGAGGGCGACCCGGTGCCCCGCCGCTTCACCGCCGAGCAGCTCACCGAGCTGGTCACCGCCACCGGCCTCCAGGTCGGCGCGGTGCACGGCGTCCGGGTCTTCGCCGACCTCGTCCCCGGCGTCCTGGTCGACACCGAGCCCGGCGCCCTGGACGCCCTGCTCAAGCTGGAGGCCGCCGCCGCCGAGCAGCCGGCCTTCCACTCCGTCGCCACCCAGCTCCACGTCCTCGCCGAACGCGACTGACCGGGGACGGTCGGCTGCGGGCTGCGGGCTGCGGGCTGCGGGTTGCGGGTTACGGGGCCGGGGCGCGCGGCGGCGTGCGGACGTGGCGCCCCGGTCGGCGCCGGTCCGCGCCCCGGGTCTCCCGGCCCGGTCCCGCGCGGGCCTGCGGAGGCCATCGGCCGGGGGCCGGGCCGGTGGCCCGGGCCGCTGTCCCCGGGCACCGCGTGCGGTCGGCCACAGGCCACCCGAACAGCCGCTTCGCCCCGTATGATCGAGGTACGACGTTCCGGCATGACGGACTGGCGGGTGGGGAATGCAGCCAGCATCACCATCAGCCGCCGCGGCGGTGCGGACGGTGAATTGGCGTAGAGGGGCGGGTTTCACGGGGGCGATTCCCTGCCTATCCTGAAAGGGTCGCACCCCGGTCGCCCCCCGCGACCGACGAGTAGGAGGACTCCGTGCCGCTCTCGGAGCACGAGCAGCGCATGCTCGAGCAAATGGAGCGAGCGCTGTACGCCGAAGATCCCAAGTTCGCGACAGCGCTTGAGGGAAGCGGGCTGCGTACGTACACCCGGCGACGGGTCTACCAAGCGGTCGCGGGCTTCCTGGTGGGTATCGCCCTGCTCATGGCCGGAATGGTCGCGCAGCAGATCTGGGTCAGCGTCGTCGGCTTCCTCGTCATGCTCGGCTGCGCCGTGCTGGCCGTCACCGGCTGGCGCAAGGCCCCCCGCCCCGGCGACCGGACCGCGGGCCCCGGCGGCCCCCAGGCACGCCGCCAGTCCAGGCCGCGCCGCTCCATGATGGACCGCATCGAGGACCGCTGGCAGCGCCGCCGCGACGAACAGGGCCACTGACCCCCGGCCCCGTATGGGGCGCGATCCCGTTCTCCTGCCTGCCCCACCTACCGGCCAGCCGTCCGCATCCGGCCAATTCCGCGACCCTTTTTCGCTGAGCCTTTTCCGTTCCCTGGCTGCCACTGAGCCTGTTCCGGCTGCCTTCTCGGCCCGGGCCCCGGCTGCTTTTCCGGCACGCCCGCGCCCAGCTCGGGGCTCCGCGCCCTTGCGCCCCGGCGGCTGGCGCCCGCCCGGTTTTCTGCCGCCAGTGGCCCCTGGCCCCTGGCCCCTGGCCCGTTCCGTCTTGCCCGCCCGACTCCGGCGGCTCCCCTCCCCGCGCGCCTGCCGCAATACGTAACGCCCCCGCCTACCCCCGTCCCGCCCCTCGCCGCAGTGCAGTCCGGACGGTCGCGGCCGCGCGGCGGGCGAGGGTGGCCGGGCGGCTGGTGCGGCAGCGGTGGAGGAGGGCGGAGCAGCGGGTCGCGGTGGTGTGGCGGAGGCGGGCGGCGGAGCGGGGGGCGAGGTGGGCGCGGAGGCGTACGGGGCGCGGCGCGGCGGTGTGCAGGCCGGCGCGGACCTGCCGGACGTCCGCGGCGAGGCCGGTCGCCGGCAGGGGGTGCGGGGCGTACAGGGCCTGTTCGACGGCGGTGGCGACGCGGCGGGCGGCGTCGGCGGCGTCCGGCGGGAGTTTTCCGATGCGAATGATCCGGGCGGCGGCGGCCCGGGGCGTCAGCGAGCGGTCCGGGAGGATGCCGTGGTCCCAGCCGGTGTCGAGCAGCTCCTGCCAGGCGGCGAGGGTGGCCGCCGCGGCGTCCCCGGCCGGTCCGGGGCCGGACAGCCGCCGGGCGCGGACCCTGGCCCGCCACAGCACCGGCACCGCGGGCACCGAGAGGAGGACGAGCGCGCCGAGCGTGAGGAGGACGAGCGTCCACGGCAGCCCGCCGCCGTGCGGCGACTGGGCCGTGGGTGTCGCGGGCGCCGCGGCGCAGCCGCCCCCGCCCCCTGGCCCCCCGGGGCCGGCACGGCGCTCCCCCGGCCCGCAGCTCGGGGCCGTCGACGGCCCCGCGGAAGGCGCCTCCGACGGCGTGCCGGCGCGGTCAGGAGCACCGGAGGCGCCGGTACGGTCGGCGTCCGGGTAGGCGTAGTCGGGGACGGTGCCGCGGCTCGGGGTGGGTTCGAAACGGGTCCAGCCGACGCCCTGGAAGTACAGCTCGGGCCAGGCGTGGGCGTCCTTCAGGCCCACCGACGTCGTGCCGTCCGGCTGGCGGGTGCCGGGGGTGAAGCCGACCGCGACCCGGGCCGGGATGCCCAGGGTGCGGGCCATCGCCGCCATGGTGAACGAGAAGTGGACGCAGAAGCCCTCCTTGTCCTCCAGGAAGCGGGCGATCGCCTCGGTGCCGCTGCCCGCGCGGACCTCGGTGTTGTAGCTGAAGCCGCCGTCGACCGCGAACCAGTCCTGGAGCCGGACGGCCTTGTCGTACGCGGTGCGGGCGCCGCGGGTGACCTGGTCGGCGGTGGTGCGGACGATCGGCGGGAGGTCGGGGGGGACCTGGGTGTACTCGCGCTCCAGGGCGGCGGGCGGCGCCGGGGCGGCGGCGAGCTGGCGGGCGGTGGGCCGCACCTGGAGGCTTTCGACCTGGTACTGGAGGCCGTGGGTGTTCTGGCCGCGGTCGCCGACCAGGGTGCGGCCCTCGGGCTCGAACCGCCAGCGGCCGGGGAGGTCCACCCGGGCCGCCGGGTAGGGCAGCGGGAGCCAGTTCTGGGCGTACCACGCGGCGGTGGAGACGGAGGTGGTGATCCGGGTGACCGCCACGTCGGTGCTGAGGCCGGGCGGGCGCGGCAGCTCGCCGGGGACGTCGGTGACGGTGCGCTCGGAGGGCTTCCAGGCCGTCCCGTCGAACTGGTCCAGGGCGACGATGCGGAGATACAGGTCGCGGGTGTCGGCGGCGGTGGTGCGGTAGTTCAGGACCTCGCGGTCCTCGGGTTGGTTGAGGCTGTCCTGGAGGGAGACCAGGGGGTTGACGGCGGAGATGGTGCCGCCCCCGCCGTCCGGGCCCGTACCGCCGGCGGACGGGCCGAGCAGGCCGCCGCCCAGGGACGGCAGGACGGCGGGGACCAGCAGCGCCACGCCCAGGGCCAGTGCGCCGATGCGCCGGCCCGTGCGGACGGGCACCGGGGCGCCGTGCGTACCGTCCGGGCGGGGGCGGCCGAAGACCCGGCCCCACTGGGCGAGCCGGTCGCGGCCCTCGGCGAGCAGGAGCAGGAGATAGCCGGCCGCGGCGACCAGGAACCACAGCCAGCCCGAGCCGCCCGGGGACAGCCCGGCCGCGACGGAGTACAGCGCGAGCAGCGGCAGCCCGGCGGGCGCGGCGCTGCGGTACGTGACCGCCAGCGCGTCCACCAGCAGGCCGACCAGCAGCACCCCGGCCACCAGCAGCAGCTTGATGCCGGGCGTGACCGGGGCAGGGATGGCGTACCGGCCGACGTCCCGCAGCCCGGCCCGGGCCAGATCGGCGAGGGCCTCGGCGGCGTCCGGCCCCGGCAGCACCCCGGCTATCGCGTGGCCCCGGGCGAACAGGGCGGTCAGGAGGAGGACGGCCGCCAGCGCCTGCGCGCCGAGGGTCAGCGGTCTGGCCAGCGGCACCCGCCGGGCCAGCGCGCCCACGCCCGTCACCAGCGCCAGCACCGCCGCCGCCTGGAAGAGCCAGGTGACCGGATCCACCAGCGGCAGCAGCGCGCACCCGGCGCACAGCGTCGCCGCGATCGCGGCCAGCGCCAGCCGCGCCCGTCCGCTCATGCCCTACGCCCCCCTCCGCCCGGCGGCCCACCCGGGGTCGGCGCCCGCCGCCCCGGCACCGTCCGCCGCCCGCCACAGATCGGCCAGCGCGTCGCCCGGCGCCACCGGCAGCGCCGTCCAGCCCGCCTCGCGCAGCCGCCGCAGCCGCTCGCCGACCGGCGCAGCCCCGGTGGCGAAGCGGATGCCACCGGGCCCCAGGGCCCAGGCGTCGCCGTCCAGGACGAAGGCGACCGCGGTGGCGCAGCGCCGCCGGATCCGGCCGGCCAGCGCCGCCTGCTCCTCGTCCAGATCGCCGAAGAAGGCGACCAGCAGGCCCTCGCCGCCGCCGCGCAGGGCGTCGTACGCCCCGGCGAGGGTCTCCTCCTCGGAGTGGCGCACCACGGCGAGGGTGTCCAGCAGCAGGCCTGCGGCGTCCCCCGGCTCCCCGGCGGCCCCGCCGGCCTCCGGGCCGGGCACCGCGCCGCCGGTGTCGGTCAGCAGCCGCACCGAGAAGCCGAGCCCGAGCAGGTGGACGGCCACCGAGGCGGCGCCGGCCACCGCCCATTCGAAGGCCGAGTCGGGTCCGGAGCCGTCGTGGGCCACCGCCCGGGTGTCCAGCAGGACCGTGCAGCGGGCCCGGCGCGGCTGCTCCTCGCGGCGCACCATCAGCTCGCCGTGGCGCGCGGTGGCCCGCCAGTGGACCCGGCGCAGATCGTCGCCGTGGCGGTAGCCGCGCGGAATGACGTCGTCCTCGCCGGCCGCCGCGAGCGCGCTGTGCCGCCCGTCGCCGTACCCGGAGCTCTCGCCGGCCAGCCGGACCGCCGGCAGCGGCTCGACCCGCGGCACCACCGTCAGGGTGTCGGACGTGCTGAACGCGCGGGTCAGCTCGCACATCCCGAACGGGTCGGCCATCCGCAGCTGCAACGGGCCCAGCGGATAGCGGCCGCGCAGGTCGGAGCGGACGCGGTAGGACACCTCGCGGCTGCCGCCGGGCTCGACGCGGTCCAGTACGAAGCGCGGGCGCGGCCCGAGGACGTAGGGGACGCGGTCCTGGAGCATCAGGACGCCGGTGGGGAAGCGGGCGACGTTCTCCACCCGGAGGCGCACCTGGGCCTCGGCGCCCGCCGGGACCCGGGCGGGCGCCAGCGCGCGGCCGCCCGCGACGCGGTAGCGGGTGCGGTGCAGCACCAGGACGCACACCAGCGGCAGCGCCGCCAGCAGCAGCCCGACCCGCAGCAGATCCGCCTGCCCCAGGAGATAGGCGCAGGCCGCGGCGGCCGCCCCGGCCGCCAGGAACGACCGGCCGCGGGTGGTCAGCCCCCCGAAGGCGGCGCGCAGCCCGCCGCCCCCCTCCGGTGCCCCCGTGCTCCCCCCCGCGGACATCAGGCCCCCCGGGGGCCGGGCGGCCGCAGGCCGGGCGCGGACTGCCCCCACTGCGGGGCGGACGGCTCCGGGACCGGGGTGCGGCGGACGATCTCCAGCACCACCTGCTCGGCCGACCGGCGGTTCAACTGCGCCTGGGCGGTGGGCAGCAGACGGTGCGCCAGCACCGGGACGGCCAGGCTCTGCACATCGTCCGGGAGCGCGAACTCCCGCCCGGCCATGGCCGCCGCGGCCTTCGCCGCGCGCAGCAGATGGAGCGTGGCCCGGGGCGAGGCGCCGAGCCGCAGATCGGGGTGGTGGCGGGTGGCGGCGACCAGCTCGACGGCGTACCGCCGCACGGCCTCGGCGACGTGGACGGCGCGCACCGCCTCGGTCAGCCGCACGATCTCCTGGGCGCCCGCCACCGGGCGCAGCCCGTCCAGCGGGGAGGCGCCGCCGTGCACATCGAGCATCCGCAGCTCGGCCGCGGGGGAGGGGTAGCCGATCGAGACCCGGGCCATGAAGCGGTCGCGCTGCGCCTCGGGGAGGGGGTAGGTGCCCTCCATCTCGACGGGATTCTGGGTCGCGACGACCATGAACGGGCTGGGGAGCGGGTAGCTCTGCCCGTCCATGGTGACCTGGCGCTCCTCCATCGACTCCAGCAGCGCGGACTGGGTCTTGGGGGAGGCGCGGTTGATCTCGTCGCCGATCACGATCTGGGCGAAGATCGCGCCGGGCTTGAACTCGAACTCCTGCCGCTGCTGGTCGTAGACGCTGACGCCGGTGATGTCGGAGGGCAGCAGATCGGGGGTGAACTGGATGCGGCGCACCGAGCAGTCGATGGACCGGGCCAGGGCCTTGGCGAGCATGGTCTTGCCGACGCCCGGCACGTCCTCGATGAGCAGATGGCCCTCGGCCAGCAGGACCGTCAGCGCGAGCCGTACGACCTCCGGCTTGCCCTCGATCACGGCCTCCACCGACCGGTGCACCCGCCCGGCGGTGGTGGTCAGATCGGCGAGGCTCGCTCGTTCGTCATACGTCGTCACTCGGCCCTCCTCGGCCCGTTTCCGGGTGGCCGACGCCCCTCGGCGGCCCTCCCCGTGTGCGCGGACGCGCCCGGCCGCGGCCGGGGCGATGTCACCTACGCATTCTTGCCGCCCGCGCGGCCCCGCGTCATGGCCTGTGGACAACTCACACCGCCCGGTCCGGACCAAGCGGACAAGCCCGGCGAACCGGGTGGGAGGGGGAGGTGGACGGGGCCGGCCGCACCGCGCGGCGGGCCCCGGCGCGGCTCAGTCCCGCGGGTCGATCTCCCGCAGCAGCCCCGTGGTGACGTCGAAGACGAACCCGCGCACATCGTCGGTGTGCGGCAGGAACGGCGAGGTGCGCACCCGCTGCATGGACTGCCGCACGTCCTCGTCCAGGTCCTTGAACGCCTCGACCGCCCAGGTGGGCCGCTGGCCGACCTCGGCCGCCAGCTCGTGCCGGAAGTCCTCGGTCAGGCTGAGCAGCCCGCAGCCGGTGTGGTGGATGAGGACCACCGACCGGGTGCCCAGCGCCCGCTGGCTGATCGTCAGGGAGCGGATGATGTCGTCGGTCACCACCCCGCCCGCGTTGCGGATGGTGTGGCAGTCGCCCAGCTCCAGGCCCAGCGCGGCGTGCAGGTCCAGCCGGGCGTCCATGCAGGCCACCACGGCGACCCGGCGCACGGGGCGGGCGTCCATCCCGGGGTCGGTGAAACCGGCCGCGTAGCGCCGGTTCGCCTCCACCAGGCGGTCGGTCACGGTGCCGCCCCCGGAGGCGGCACCGGTGTCGGCGGACGGGGCGGACGGCTGGGACGCGGGTATGGCCATGGCCTCACGGTAATCGCTCCCGGCCGCCCCGGCCCCTCCGGTCCGCGGGCGTACGAGGCGGCCGCCCGGCGTGTGAGGTACTCCACAGCCCCCGGCGGCGGGGACGAAGCCGAACAAACGCCCCGTACGCACCCCGCGGGGGACGCGCGGAACCGGTTGATTGACCGGGACGGCAGGTGGACTAAAGTGACGCGAAGTGGGAGGCGTGACGCTCTCCTCGGATCTTCGATCCCTCGCGTGCGTGACCGTACGTACGGTTCGGCCTCCTCCCGCTCCACCGGTCTTCCGACGTCACTTCCCCGTCGCCGGAGGGCCACTTCCCCTTCAGAGCGGGCGGGGACCAAGCGGTACGTGCGGCATCCCCCAGCCAACGGCCGGGACCCACCTGCCGCCCACCATCGGAAGGCGCATGAGCAGCAACACTCGCCACGTACCCGTCATGCTCCAGCGGTGCCTGGACATGCTCGCCCCCGCGCTCACCGAGCCCGGCGCGGTCGTCGTCGACTGCACCCTCGGCCTCGGCGGGCACAGCGAGGCGCTGCTCTCCGCCTTCCCCGAGGCCCGGCTCGTCGCCCTGGACCGCGACCCGTCCGCGCTCCGGCTGGCGGGAGAGCGGCTGGCCCCCTATGGGGACCGCGCCACCCTCGTGCACGCCGTCTACGACGAGCTGCCCCAGGTCCTCGACCGGCTCGGACTGCCCCGCGTGCAGGCCGTCCTGTTCGACCTCGGCGTCTCCTCCATGCAGCTCGACGAGGCCGACCGCGGCTTCGCGTACGCCCAGGACGCCCCCCTCGACATGCGGATGGACCAGACGACCGGCATCAGCGCCGCCGAGGTCCTCAACACCTACCCGCCCGGTGAACTGGTGCGGATCCTGCGCGCCTACGGGGAGGAGAAGCAGGCCAAGCGGATCGTCGCGGCGGTCGTCCGGGAGCGCGAGAAGGAGCCGTTCACCAACAGCGCCCGGCTGGTCGAGCTGATCCGGGACGCGCTGCCGCAGGCCGCCAAGCGCACCGGCGGCAATCCCGCCAAGCGCACGTTCCAGGCGCTGCGCATCGAGGTCAACGGCGAGCTGGCCTGCGTCGAGCGGGCCATTCCGGCCGCCGTGCGGGCGCTCGCGGTGGGCGGCCGGATCGCCGTGCTCTCGTACCACTCGCTGGAGGACCGGCTGGTCAAGCAGGTCTTCGCGGCCGGCGCGGCCACCACCGCGCCGCCCGGCCTGCCGGTCGTCCCCGAGCGCTACCAGCCCCGCCTGAAGCTGCTGACCCGGGGCGCCGAGCTGCCCACCGAGGAGGAGGTCGCCGAGAACCGCCGGGCGGCCCCCGCCCGGCTGCGCGGCGCCGAGCGCATCCGCGAGGACATCGCGTGAGACGGCCGGGGGGAAGCCCGCGCGGCCGGCAGCGCCTGGCCGCGCTGCTGCCCTCCGCGCCGCGCACCGGCACCGCCGCGCGCGCCCCCTTCGTCCTGCTGGTCGTGGTGCTGCTCGGATCCGGGCTGATCGGCCTGCTGCTGCTCAACTCCGCGCTCAACCAAGGGTCGTTCGAGCTGAGCCGGCTGGAGCGGCGGACCGGCGAGCTGACCGACGAGCAGCAGGCCCTCCAGCAGGAGGTGGACGGCTACTCCGCGCCCGGCGCGCTGGCCCGCCGGGCCCGCGAGCTGGGCATGGTGCCCGGCGGCAACCCGGCGTTCCTGCTGCCGGACGGCACGGTGCGCGGCGCCCCCGGACCGGCCCCGGCCGCCGGCGCCGCGCTGTCCGCGTCCGCCGGGCCGCTCGCGCCCCTCACCGCGGCCGTGCGGCCCGCCGCGCCGGCGAGCCTGCCGCCGGCCCTCGCGCCGCAGCCGGTGCGGTCCCCGGCCGGGCCGCTGGCCCCCAGCACCCCGGGCGTCCCGTCGTCCCCGGGCCCGCTGGCCGCGCCCGAGGCCCCGGCCTCCGTCCTCACGCCCGACTCGCCCGCCCCGCCGGCCCCCGCCGCCCGTGCCGCGGGCCCGTCGGCCGGCCCCACCCCGCCCGCCACCGGCAGGTGACCCCGTGACGCCCGCACCCGCCTCCCGCCGCGGCGCGCCCACCCGCCCGTACGGCGCCGCCCCGCGCCCCGTCTTGTGCCCCGCCACCCCCGCGTACGCCCCGGAGACCGCGGTATGACCGAGCCCAGGGATCCCCGCCGTGTGCCGCGCCCGGCCCGGTCCGGCGGCCGTCCGCCGGCCCGCCGGTCCGGCACCGCCCGGCCGCCCGCCGCCCGCCGCCCGGGCCCGCCGGGCCGCCCCCGGCCCGCCACCGGGCCGCTGCGGCCGGTCAGCCCGCGCCCCCGGCTGCGGCTGATCGCGCTGGCGCTGACGCTGGTGATGTTCGCCTTCACCGTCCGCCTGGTGCAGGTGCAGGGCGTGGACGCCGCGGCGTACGCGGCCAAGGCCAACGAGAACCGCTACGTCCCGGTCAAGCTCGCCGCCGAGCGCGGCGCGATCACCGACCGCAACGGCGTCGACCTCGCCACCACCGTGGACGCGTACGACATCACCGCCGACCCCAGCCTGCTGGCGCCCGCCAAGATCAAGATCACGGACGCCCCGGCGCGGGCCGCCGCGCTGCTCGCGCCGATCCTCGGCGAGTCCCGGCAGACCCTCGCCGCCAAGCTCGACCGGCCGGCGTCCCGCTACGTCCTGCTGGCCCGCCAGCGCACCCCCCAGGTCTGGAAGCGGATCAAGGAACTGCGCGGCAAACTGGACGCGGAGGCGGCCGCCGCCCCCAAGAGCGCGCCCCGCCCCAACGTCCTGGTGGGCATCTTCGCCGACAAGCACAGCAAGCGGGTCTACCCGGGCGGCGACCTCGCCGCGGGCGTCCTCGGCTTCGTCAACGGCCAGGGCCGCGGCGCCGGCGGCCTGGAGGCCCAGCTCGACAAGGAGCTGGCGGGCAAGGACGGCAAGCTGGTCTACGCCCAGTCCGGCGGCCGCCGGGTGCCCACCGCCGACACCCAGGAGCACCCCGCCGTCCCCGGGAGCGACGTCCAGCTCACCCTGGACCGCGACATCCAGTGGGCGGCCCAGCAGGCGATCAGCGAACAGGTCTCCCGCTCCCGCGCCGACCGCGGCTACGTCGTCGTCCAGGACACCCGCACCGGCCAGATCCTGGCGCTGGCGAACGCCCCCGGCTTCGACCCGAACGACATCACCCGGGCGTCCCCCGAGGCGCTCGGCAACCCCGCGCTCACCGACGCCTTCGAGCCCGGCTCCACCAGCAAGGTGATGTCGATGGCCGCCGTCCTGGAGGAGGGCGCCGCGACCCCGTACACCCGGGTCACCGTCCCCAACCGCCTCCACCGGGGCGACCGGCTCTTCTCCGACGACGTCGACCACGCCACCTGGCACCTCACGCTCAACGGCGTGCTCGCCAAGTCCAGCAACATCGGCACCATCCTGGCGGCCGGCCAGCTGGGCGCCACCCAGCCGCAGGCCAACCAGGTCCTCTACTCCTACCTGCGGAAATTCGGCATCGGCCGGCCCACCGGACTGAACTTCCCCGGCGAGACGGACGGCATCCTGGCCAAGCCCCAGGACTGGAACACCTCCCAGCAGTACACCATCCCCTTCGGCCAGGGCCTGTCCCTGAACGCCGTGCAGGCCGCCTCCGTCTACTCCACGATCGCCAACGGCGGCGTCCGGATCGCGCCCACCCTCGTCCGCGGCACCACCGGCCCGGACGGCCGCTACGCCCCGGCGCCCCCGCCCGCCCGGTCCCGGGTGGTGAGCGAGAAGACCGCCACCACGCTGGCCGCCATGCTGGAATCGGTGGTGGACGACGAGGAGGGCACCGGAGCGAAGGCGAAGATCGACGGCTACCGCGTCGGCGGCAAGACCGGCACCTCCAACCGGGTGGACCCGAAGACCGGCCGCTACCACGGCTACACCGCCTCCTTCGCCGGTTTCGCGCCCGCCGACCAGCCCCGCGTCACCGTCTACTGCGCCATCCAGAACCCCACCCGGGGCAGCTACTTCGGCGGCCAGATCTGCGGCCCGGTCTTCCAGCGGGTCATGACCTTCGCGCTGAAGTCCCTCCAGGTCCCCCCGACCGGTACGCCCTCCCCCCGGCTGCCGGTCACCTTCACGCCAGGCGAATGAAATCGAGGCAACCCCGCCGTGACGACCATCACTCCCGACGGCCCGCAGCCCCCCGGCGACAGCGGCCCGCCGACGCCCTCACTTCGCCCCGGGCCCGTTCTGCCCGGTACGCTCACCGCCGTGTCACAAGCTGATCAGTCCCCGAAACCCCAGCCCGCGGAGAGGGGCGGCCCCGGTGGATACCCGGGCGCCCCGCGCCCTGAGGAGGTCCGCCCCACCCCCCTGGCCGACCTCGCCCGGCAGCTCGCGGTCCCGGTACCGGACGGCGCCGGCGCGGTCCGGGTCACCGGCATCACGCACGACTCCCGTGCGGTCCGCCCCGGCGACGTCTACGCCGCGCTGCCCGGCGCCCGCCTGCACGGCGCCGACTTCGTCGCCCAGGCCGCCGACCTCGGCGCCGCGGCGATCCTGACCGACCCCTCGGGCGCCGGGCGGGCCGCCGCGACCGGCCTGCCGGTGCTGGTCGCCGACGACCCGCGGGCCCGGATGGGCGCCCTGGCCGCCGCGATCTACGGGACGCCGGGCGCGGACCTCCTCCAGATCGGGATCACCGGGACGTCCGGCAAGACCACCACCGCGTACCTCATCGAGGGCGGGCTGCGGGCCGCGGCCGCCAAGGAGGGCGGCGGGCTCACCGGACTGATCGGCACCGTCGAGTCGCGGATCGGCGACGAGCGGCTGAAGTCCGAGCGGACCACGCCCGAGGCCACCGACCTCCAGGCGCTGTTCGCGGTGATGCGCGAGCGCGGCGTGCGCTCGGTCGCCATGGAGGTCTCCAGCCACGCGCTGGTCCTCGGCCGGGTCGACGGCTGCGTCTTCGACGTGGCGGTCTTCACCAACCTCAGCCCGGAGCACATGGAGTTCCACTCCGGTATGGAGGACTACTTCCAGGCCAAGGCGCAGCTGTTCACCAAGGCCCGCAGCCGGGCCGGGGTGGTCAATCTGGACGACGAGTACGGCCGCCGGCTGGCCGCCGGCGCGTCCGAGGTGCCGGTCACCACGTTCTCCGCCGAGGGCCACCCGGACGCCGACTGGCGCGCCGCCGACGTCGAGGTCGGCGCGCTCGGCTCCACCTTCACCGTGCACGGCCCCGGGGGCGTGGTGCTGCGCGCCGCCTCCCCGATCGCCGGCCCGTTCAACGTCTCCAACGCGCTCGCCGCGATCACCGCGCTCGCGGTGGCGGGTGTGGACCCGCAGACCGCCGCCGCCGGCGTCGCCGCGGTCCCCGGCGTCCCCGGCCGCCTGGAGCGGGTGGACGCCGGCCAGCCGTATCTCGCGGTCGTCGACTACGCGCACAAGACGGACGCCGTCGAATCGGTTCTGCGCGCCCTGCGCAAGGTCACCGCCGGCAAGCTGCACGCCGTCCTCGGCTGCGGCGGCGACCGGGACCGGCAGAAGCGGATGCCGATGGGCGCCGCGGTGGCCCGGCTCGCCGACACCGCCGTGCTGACCTCCGACAACCCCCGCTCCGAGGATCCGCTCGCGATCCTCGCCACCATGCTCGCGGGCGCCGCCGAGGTGCCCGTCCACGAACGCGGCACCGTCCTCGTCGAGGAGGACCGGGCCGCCGCCATCGCCGCCGCGGTCGCCCGCGCGGAGCCCGGCGACACCGTGATCGTCGCCGGCAAGGGCCACGAACAGGGCCAGGACATCGCCGGAGTGGTCCGCCCCTTCGACGATCGCCAGGTGCTGCGCGACGCCATCGCCGCGTCGCGGAAACCGCAGCCGTCACAGCAGCCGAACCACCAGGGATGACACACCGCCATGCGCGCACAATCCTCTTGTTGGCACCTCCTGCACGGCCCCGGGGGTGACCTGTGATCTCCCTGACCCTCGCCGAGATCGGACGCATCACCGGCGGGCAGCAGCACGACATACCGGACCCGGACCGCGTGGTCACCGGGCCGGTCGTCTCCGACTCCCGGGCGGTCCGCCCGGGTGGCTTGTTCGTTGCGTTCGCCGGTGAGCGGGTGGACGGCCACGACTTCGCCGCGGGCGCGGTCGAAGCCGGTGCGGCGGCCGTCCTCGCGGCCCGCCCGGTCGGTGTCCCGGCGATCGTCGTGGACGACGTCGTCGCAGCTCTCGGCGCTCTCGCCCGCGCCGTCGTGGAGCGGCTGGGCACCACCGTCATCGGCCTGACCGGCTCCGTCGGCAAGACCGGCACCAAGGACCTGATCGCCCAGCTGCTCCAGCGGCACGGTCCCACGGTGTGGCCGGAAGGCAACCTCAACAACGAGATCGGGCTGCCGCTCACCGCGCTCCGCGCCGACGCCACCACCCGCCACCTCGTGCTGGAGATGGGCGCCCGCGGCATCGGCCACATCCGCTACCTCGCCGAGCTGACCCCGCCCCGCGTCGGCGTGGTGCTCAACGTCGGCTCCGCGCACGTCGGCGAGTTCGGCGGCCGGGAGAAGATCGCGCAGGCCAAGGGGGAACTGGTCGAGGCGCTGCCGGCCGCCGAGGACGGCGGGGTGGCGGTGCTCAACGCCGACGACCCGTTCGTCCGCGCCATGGCGTCCCGCACCAAGGCCCGCACGGTCTTCTTCGGCGAGTCCGCCGAGGCGTCGATCCGTGCCGAGAATGTCCGGCTCAACGCCCTCGGGCAGCCCGCCTTCACGCTTCACACACCCTCCGGGTGCGGCGATGTGACCATGCGGCTGTACGGTGAGCACCACGTGTCGAACGCGCTCGCCGCGGCCGCCGTCGCCCATGAGTTGGGCATGCCCGCAGACGGGATCGCCACCGCGCTCTCCGAAGCCGGCACGCTCTCCCGCTGGCGGATGGAGGTCACCGAGCGCGCGGACGGCGTGACGGTCGTCAACGACGCCTACAACGCGAACCCCGAGTCCATGCGAGCGGCGCTGCGTGCGCTGGTCGCCATGGGCGCCGCCAAGTCGGCGGAGGGGGGCCGCACGTGGGCGGTGCTCGGTGAGATGGCCGAGCTGGGCGAGGAGTCACTCGCCGAACACGACGCGGTCGGACGGCTGGTCGTCCGGCTCAACGTCAGCAAGCTCGTGGCGGTCGGCGGCAGGGAAGCGGCCTGGCTCGACATGGGCGCCAAGAACGAGGGTTCGTGGGGTGAGGAGTCGGTGCACGTGTCCGACGCGCGGGCGGCGGTCGACCTGTTGCGCAGGGAGCTGCGACCGGGAGACGTCGTGCTGGTGAAGGCGTCCAGGTCGGTGGGTCTGGAGCGGGTGGCCGCGGCATTGCTGGACGGCGAGGGTGCCGGGACCGAGGGCGGGGCCGCGTCCCGATGAACTCCATGAAGCAGATCCTCTTCTCCGGGATGATCGGGCTCTTCCTGACCCTGATCGGCACCCCCCTGCTCATCAAGCTGCTGGCCAGGAAGGGGTACGGGCAGTTCATCCGCGATGACGGCCCGCGCACCCACGGCAGCAAGAAGGGCACGCCCACCATGGGCGGTATCTCCTTCATCCTGGCCACGATCATCGCCTACGCCCTGACGAAGGTGATCACCTCCAGCGACCCGACGTTCTCGGGCGTCCTGGTGCTCTTCCTCTTCGCGGGCATGGGCCTGGTCGGCTTCCTCGACGACTACATCAAGATCGTCAAGCAGCGGTCGCTGGGCCTGCGGGCCAAGGCGAAGATGGCCGGCCAGCTGATCGTCGGCATCGCCTTCGCGGTGCTCTCGCTGCAGTTCGCCGACCTGCGGGGCGCCACCCCGGCCTCCGACCGGCTCTCCTTCACCCAGGACTTCGGCTGGCAGATCGGCCCGGTGCTGTTCGTCATCTGGGCGCTGTTCATGATCCTGGCGATGTCCAACGGCGTGAACCTCACCGACGGCCTCGACGGCCTGGCCACCGGCGCCTCGGTGATGGTCTTCGGCGCGTACACCTTCATCGGCATCTGGCAGTACCAGGAGTCCTGCGCCAACCAGATCACCGCCGGACCCGGCTGCTACGAGGTCCGCGACCCGCTCGACCTGGCGGTGGTCGCCTCGGCCCTGATGGGCGCCTGCTTCGGCTTCCTGTGGTGGAACACCTCGCCCGCCAAGATCTTCATGGGCGACACCGGTTCGCTGGCCCTGGGCGGCGCGCTGGCCGGTCTGGCGATCTGCTCCCGCACCGAACTGCTGCTGGCCGTCCTGGGCGGTCTGTTCGTCCTGATCACCATGTCCGTGGTCATCCAGGTCGGTTCGTTCCGCATGACCGGCAAGCGGGTCTTCCGGATGGCGCCACTCCAGCACCACTTCGAACTCAAGGGGTGGTCCGAAGTCCTTGTCGTGGTCCGGTTCTGGATCATCCAGGGCATGTGCGTGATCGTCGGTCTGGGCATCTTCTACGGCGGCTGGCAGGCGGCGAAGTGACCGTGTACGACCCGCGCTCCCCGGAGGACTTCGCCGGACACCGCGTGACCGTGGCCGGCCTCGGCGTGAGCGGCGTCCCCGCCGCCCGCGCCCTGGCCGGGCTCGGCGCCCGCGTCACCGTCGTCAACGGCGGCGACGGCGAACGGGAGCGGGCCCAGGCCGCCGAACTGGAAAAGCTCGGCATCACCGTCCGGCTCGGCGACGGCGAGACCCTCCCCGAGGGCACCGAGGTCGTCGTCACCTCCCCGGGGTGGAAGCCCACCAGCCCGCTCTTCCGGGCGGCCGGGGAAGCCGGCGTCCCGGTATGGGGCGATGTCGAACTGGCCTGGCGGCTGCGCGGCCCGCACTCCGCCCCCTGGCTGGCGGTCACCGGCACCAACGGCAAGACCACCACCGTCCGGATGCTGGCCGCGATCCTGTCCGCGGCCGGGCTGCGCACCGCCGCGGTCGGCAACATCGGCGTCCCGCTGGTCGACGTGGTCCTCGGCGAGGGCCGCGCGCAGGAGACCACGTACGACGTCCTGGCCGTGGAGCTCTCCAGCTACCAGCTGCACTGGGCCCCGTCCGTACGGGCGCACTCCGCGGCCGTGCTCAACCTCGCGCCGGACCACCTCGACTGGCACGGCTCCATGGAGGCGTACGCCGCCGACAAGGGCCGGATCTACGAGGGCAACACCGTCGCCTGCGTCTACAACGCCGCCGACCCGGCCACCGAGGACCTGGTCCGCGCGGCCGACGTCGAGGAGGGCTGCCGGGCGATCGGCTTCACCCTCGGCACCCCGGGCCCGTCCCAACTCGGCGTCGTCGACGGCATCCTCGTCGACCGCGCCTTCGTCGAGGACCGGCACCGGCAGGCCCAGGAGCTGGCCGAGGTCGCGGACGTCACCCCGGCCGCGCCGCACAACATCGCCAACGCGCTGGCCGCCGCCGCGCTGGCCCGCGCCTTCGGCGTCCCGGCCGCCGCGGTCCGCGCCGGCCTGCGCGCCTTCCGCCCCGACGCGCACCGCATCGAGCACATCGCGGACGTCGCCGGGGTCGCCTACGTCGACGACTCCAAGGCCACCAACACCCACGCCGCCGAGGCGTCGTTGGCGGCGTACGAGCCGATCGTGTGGATCGCCGGCGGCCTGGCGAAGGGCGCCACCTTCGACGAGCTGGTGGCCGGGGCCGCCGGGCGGCTGCGCGGGGTGGTCCTGATCGGCGCCGACCGGGCGCTGATCCGCGACGCGCTGGCGCGACACGCCCCCGATGTCCCTGTTGTCGACCTGGAACGGACCGACACTGGGGCGATGTCCGAAGCGGTGCGGCGGGCGGCCGGCCTGGCCCGGCCCGGCGACACCGTGCTGCTGGCGCCGGCCTGCGCCTCGATGGACATGTTCGTCAATTACAACGAGCGGGGCGAGGCGTTCGCCGCCGCGGTGGGCGAACTGGCCGCCGGCGGTCACTAGCCCGGTGCTCCCCGCTGCCGCCCTCCCCGGCGGCGAGCGCACCTGTGGAGGGGACGACGATGACCGCCCGACCGGCGAAACCGGCGCCGCGCCCGGTGCGCCGGACCCCCGCGACGGCGCGCCCGGCGCGGGCCGGCCGCACCCCGGCCGGCCCGCGCGGGCTCTACCTCCGGGCCCGCCGGGCCTGGGACCGTCCGCTGACGGCGTACTACCTGATCCTCGGCGGCAGCCTGCTGATCACCGTCCTGGGGCTGGTGATGGTCTACTCGGCCTCCCAGATCAAGGCGCTCCAGTCCGGCCTGGCCCCGTCGTACTTCTTCCGCAAGCAGCTGCTGGCCGCCGCCCTCGGGGGCGGACTGCTGCTGCTCGCCTCCCGGATGCCGGTCCGCCGGCACCGGGCGCTGGCCTATCCGCTGCTGGCCGGATCGGTGTTCCTGCTGATCCTGGTGGCGATCCCCGGCATCGGCGTCGCGGTGAACGGCAACCAGAACTGGCTCAGCCTCGGCGGCCCTTTCCAGGTGCAACCGAGCGAGTTCGGCAAACTGGCGCTCGTCCTGTGGGCCGCCGACCTGCTGGCCCGCAAGGAGGAGAAGCGGCAGCTGACCCAGTGGAAGCAGCTGCTCGTACCGCTGACGCCGGTGACCTTTCTCCTGCTCGGGCTGATCATGCTCGGCGGCGATATGGGCACCACCATCATCCTGACCGCGATCCTCTTCGGGCTGCTGTGGCTGGCCGGCGCCCCGACCCGGCTGTTCGCCGGGGTGCTCGGCGCGGCCGCGGTGCTCGGCGCCCTGCTGATCAAGACCAGCGCCCACCGGATGTCGCGGCTCGCCTGCATCGGCGCCACCGACCCGGGCCCGGGCGACCAGTGCTGGCAGGCCGTGCACGGCATCTACGCGCTGGCCTCCGGCGGGCTCTTCGGTTCGGGCCTCGGGGCGAGTATGGAAAAATGGGGAGAACTCCCCGAACCGCACACCGACTTCATCTTCGCCATCACCGGGGAGGAACTGGGACTGGCGGGGACGCTGTCGGTCCTCGCCCTCTTCGCGGCTCTAGGCTATGCGGGTATCCGCGTGGCCGGACGCACGGAGGACCCCTTCGTACGGTACGCAGCGGGTGGCGTGACCACCTGGATCATGGCCCAGGCCGTGATCAACATCGGTGCGGTGCTCGGTCTGCTGCCGATCGCCGGAGTCCCGCTCCCGCTGTTCTCCTACGGGGGTTCCGCCCTGCTGCCGACGATGTTCGGGGTCGGGCTGCTGATCGCCTTCGCGCGTGACGAGCCCGCCGCACGGGCGGCGTTGACGGCGCGGTCGGCGCGGAGGCCGGCATCCGGCAGGAAGCCGGCCGGGGTGAGATGGAAGACGATGAGACGGCGCGCCATGAGGCGGCCGTCCGGAGAGCGGTGAATTTCGGTGCATGTCGTACTCGCCGGTGGGGGGACCGCCGGCCACATCGAGCCCGCGCTCGCCCTCGCGGACGCCCTGCGGCGGCAGGACCCGACCGTGGGGATCACGGCACTCGGCACGGAGCGCGGCCTGGAGACCCGGCTGGTGCCCGAACGGGGCTATGAACTGGGCCTGATCCCGGCCGTCCCGCTGCCCCGCAAGCCCACCCCCGAACTGATCACCGTCCCCGGGCGGCTGCGCGGCACGATCAAGGCGGCCGAGCAGATCCTGGAGCGCACCAAGGCGGACTGCGTGGTGGGCTTCGGCGGCTATGTCGCGCTCCCCGGCTACCTCGCCGCCAAGCGCCTGGGCGTGCCGATCATCGTCCACGAGGCCAACGCCCGCCCCGGCCTGGCCAACAAGATCGGGTCGCGGTACGCCAGCTTCGTCGCGGTCAGCACGCCGGACAGCAAGCTGCGCGGCGCCCGCTACGTCGGCATCCCGCTGCGCCGCTCGATCGCCACCCTGGACCGCGCCGCGGTCCGCCCGGAGGCGCGCGCCGCGTTCGGGCTCGACCCCAACCTCCCGACGCTGCTGGTCTCCGGCGGTTCGCAGGGCGCCCGCCGGCTGAACGAGGTCGTCCAGGCCGCCGTGCCCGCCCTTCAGCGCTCCGGCATCCAGGTGCTGCACGCGGTCGGCCCGAAGAACGAACTGCCGCACGTCGACAACATGCCGGGAATGCCCCCCTACGTCCCGGTACCGTATCTGGACCGGATGGATCTCGCGTACGCCGCGGCCGACATGATGCTCTGCCGCGCGGGCGCGATGACCGTCGCCGAGCTGTCCGCCGTCGGGCTGCCGGCCGCCTTCGTCCCGCTGCCCATCGGCAACGGCGAGCAGCGGCTCAACGCCCAGCCGCTGGTCAACGCCGGCGGCGGCCTGCTGGTCGACGACGCCCAGCTGACCCCGGAGTGGGTGCAGAACAACGTGCTCCCGGTCCTGGGCGATCCGCACCGGCTGTACGAGATGTCCCGCGCGGCCTCGGAGTTCGGCCGCCGGGACGCCGACGAACTGCTGGTCGGCATGGTCTACGAGGCGATCGAGCAGCACCGCAAGTAGCGGACGAGAGAAGGCGGAGAGCGTGGCCGGACCGACCACCGCCAGACGCGGCGCGACGACGTCACGGTCCGGTCCGCCTGCGCCGCCCGGGGCCCGGCGCTTCCGGCTGCCGCGCCCGCGGCTGCGGCTGCGCCGCCCGGGCCGCCGCGGTGTGATCATCATCGCGGTTCTCGCGGCGCTGCTCGGCGGGTTCGGCGCCTGGGCGCTCTACGGTTCGGACTGGCTCCGGCTGGAGAGCGTCCGGGCCGCCGGCACCCAGGTGCTCACCCCGCGGGAGGTGGTCGCCGCCGCGGCCGCGCCGCTGCACACCCCGCTCGCCTCGGTCGACACCGACGCGATCGAACACCGGCTGCTGGCCCGGCTCCCGCGTATCAAGCGCGTCGAGGTCACCCGTTCCTGGCCGCACACCCTCGGTCTGGAGGTGACCGAAAGGACGCCGGAACTGCTGCTGCAAACGAACGGGAAGTTCGAGGAAGTGGACGGCGAGGGCGTCCGGTTCGCCACGGTGGCCCGCGCTCCCAAGGGCGTACCGCTTCTGACGCTGACCGTTTCCGACCCGGCGGGTTCGCGGCGTTTCGGAACCGGTCGTTTGCTGCGCGCCGCGGTCGCCGTCGCGCGCGACCTCCCGCCCGCCGTCCGCCCGGACGTCCGGTCCGTCCGGGTCCGCTCGTACGACGCGATCAGCCTCGAACTCGCAGGTGGCCGCACGGTGCTGTGGGGCAGCAGCGAGCAGGGTGCCGAAAAGGCGAAGGTGCTGGCAGCGCTGCTGAAGGCGGCGCGTGACGCGCGCCACTTCGACATCTCGGTCCCCAGCGCGCCCGCGGTGTCCGGGAGTTGACGTACCGCGACGCAGGCCAGCACCCTGGATGGCTACGACTATGGGTGATCACATAGGGTGAAAAGAAAAACGGGAGGTTCGGCGTGTTCGTTGAACGCGCGCGCCTTGTCGACTTAGTGTCTCGTTCCAAAGGGACCGTGGAACCAGGAGCACAGGCACAGTAACCCTAAACTTCAGGCTTAGGGTTCGGGTCGGCAGAGACGGACCACCCCTTCGGCATCAGTCGGCGTCCACACGCAATGTGCGGCGACGACACGTAAATCGAGGCGAGAGGCCTTCGACGTGGCAGCACCGCAGAACTACCTCGCAGTCATCAAGGTCGTCGGCATCGGCGGCGGTGGCGTCAACGCCATCAACCGGATGATCGAGGTCGGGCTCAAGGGCGTCGAGTTCATCGCGATCAACACCGATGCGCAGGCGTTGCTGATGAGCGACGCCGACGTCAAGCTCGACGTCGGCCGCGAGATGACGCGCGGACTCGGCGCCGGCGCCAACCCCGACGTGGGCCGCAAGGCGGCCGAGGACCACCGCGAGGAGATCGAGGAGGTCCTCAAGGGGGCCGACATGGTCTTCGTGACCGCGGGCGAGGGCGGCGGCACCGGCACCGGGGGTGCCCCGGTCGTCGCCAATATCGCCCGCTCCCTGGGCGCCCTGACGATCGGTGTGGTCACCCGGCCGTTCACCTTCGAGGGCCGCCGCCGCGCCAACCAGGCCGAGGACGGTATCGCGAGCCTGCGCGAAGAGGTCGACACCCTCATCGTGATCCCCAACGACCGCCTGCTGTCCATCTCGGACCGCCAGGTGAGCGTGCTCGACGCGTTCAAGTCCGCTGACCAGGTGCTGCTCTCGGGCGTCCAGGGCATCACCGACCTGATCACCACCCCGGGCCTGATCAACCTCGACTTCGCCGACGTCAAGTCCGTGATGTCCGAGGCCGGCTCGGCGCTGATGGGCATCGGCTCGGCGCGCGGCGACGACCGCGCGGTGGCCGCCGCGGAGATGGCGATCTCCTCGCCCCTCCTGGAGGCGTCGATCGACGGCGCCCGCGGTGTGCTGCTCTCCATCTCCGGCGGCTCCGACCTCGGTCTCTTCGAGATCAACGAGGCCGCGCAGCTGGTCAGCGAGGCCGCGCACCCCGAGGCCAACATCATCTTCGGCGCGGTCATCGACGACGCCCTGGGCGACGAGGTCCGGGTGACCGTCATCGCCGCGGGCTTCGACGGCGGCCAGCCGCCGGCCCGCCGCGACTCCCAGCAGACCGGTATGCCGGCCCCCAAGCGCGAGGAGACCGCCCCGGCGCCGGTCCGCTCCGTGCCGGCCGACCCGCCGCGCACCGCCCCGTCGTTCGGCGGCCTCGGCACCCTGCCCCCGGTCCGCGACGAGGCCCCGGCGACCGCCGAGTCCTCCTCGCCGGGCGAGATCTCCACCCCGCCGAGCGGCCCCGCGCCGTCGGTCCCCCCGGCCCGTCCGTACTCCGACGCCGCGGCCGAGGAGCTGGACGTCCCCGACTTCCTGAAGTGATGTAAAGCACCGACGTGATAGGGCAACAGCACCACGTGAGCGGCGCGCACTTCGCCTTCACCGACAGGTGGGGCGGGGTGAGCGCCGCTCCGTATGAGCAGCTCAACCTCGGCGGCGCGGTGGGCGACGACCCCGCCGCCGTCCGTACCAACCGCGAACGGGCGGCCCGCGCGCTGGGCCTCGACCCGGCCGCGGTGGTCTGGATGAACCAAGTCCACGGCCGGGACGTCGCGGTGGTCGACGGCCCCTGGACCGGGGACGCGATCCCGTCCGTGGACGCGCTGGTGACCACCCGGCGCGGACTGGCGCTGGCCGTGCTGACCGCGGACTGCACCCCGGTCCTGCTGGCCGACCCGGTCGCCGGGGTCGCGGGCGCCGCGCACGCCGGCCGGCCGGGCCTGGTCGCCGGGGTGGTCCCCGCGGTCCTGGCCGCGATGACCGAGCTGGGCGCGCAGCCGTCCCGGATCCTGGCCTACACCGGGCCGGCGGTCTGCGGGCGCTGCTACGAGGTCCCCGAGGCGATGCGCGCGGAGGTCGCCGCGGCGGTGCCGGAGAGCCGGTCGACCACCTCCTGGGGCACCCCGGCGGTGGACGTCACCGCGGGCGTGCGGGCCCAACTCGCCGCGGGGGGCGTGCCGTTGCGGGAGCAATCGGCGGTCTGCACCCGGGAGTCGGCGGACCACTACTCGTACCGACGCGACCGCACGACCGGGCGGCTCGCCAGCTATGTATGGCTCGGGGACGCCCCCGGAGAGGCTCTGCTGTGACCGACGACCGCAGAACGCAACTGGCCGACAGCCTCGCGCGGGTGGAGGATCGTATCTCCACCGCCTGCACCAAGGCCGGCCGGGCCCGTGACGAGGTGCAGCTGATCGTCGTCACCAAGACCTACCCGGCGAGCGACGTCCGGCTGCTGGCGGAGCTGGGGGTGCGTCAGGTCGCGGAGAACCGCGATCAGGAAGCGGCACCGAAAGCGGCCGAATGCGCCGATTTGCCGCTGACTTGGCACTTCGTCGGTCAGTTGCAGACCAACAAGGTGCGCTCCGTGGCCCGCTACGCCGGGGTCGTCCAGTCCGTGGACCGCCCCCGGCTCGTCACCGCGCTCTCCAAGGAGGCGGTCCGGGCCGGCCGGGAGCTGGGCTGCCTGATCCAGGTGGCGTTTGACGTCGAATCAGGACAGGACGGGCGGATCACCGGCGACCGCGGCGGGGTGGCGCCCGAGGGCGTCGCCCAGCTCGCCGAGGTGATCGCCGGCGCCGAAGGGCTGCGCCTGGACGGAGTGATGACGGTCGCTCCGCTGACCGGACCGTACGCCGGACGTCAACGCGCCGCGTTCGAGCGGCTCATGGAAATCTCATCCGACCTGCGCGCGACCCATCCTGCTGCCACCATGGTGTCAGCAGGTATGAGCGCGGACCTCGAGGACGCCGTGGCGGCCGGGGCGACACATGTGCGCATCGGCACCGCGGTACTCGGAGTCCGACCACGGCTCGGGTAACGTCGCCAAGCAAGTCGGACCACAGCACAAAATATGGTCATTCCCGCAGGAAGCGGGGCAGGCCGAGTGGATCCAAGGCCCCCGGTGACGGAGCCGATCCACCACAGAGCGGAGGACGCAGAGAATGGCCGGCGCGATGCGCAAGATGGCGGTCTACCTCGGCCTCGTGGAGGACGATGGGTACGACGGCCGGGGGTTCGACCCCGACGACGAGTTCGAGCCCGAGCTTGACCCGGAGCCCGATCGGGGGCGGCGGCAGCAGCACCAAGTGCAGGCCGAGACACGCCCGGAGCGGGAGGAACCGGTCCGCGCCACGACCCCTCCGGCACCGCGTGAACCCGCCCCGCTCGCCGCGGAAAGCGGACGACCCGCGCGTATCGCCCCCGTGGCATCCATCACACCCGAACGTCCGAACCTGGAGAAGAACGCACCGGTGATCATGCCCAAAGTTGTGTCCGAGCGGGAGCCTTACCGCATCACCACACTGCACCCCCGGACCTACAACGAAGCCCGTACCATCGGGGAACACTTCCGTGAGGGCACTCCGGTGATCATGAATCTCACGGAGATGGACGACACGGACGCGAAGCGACTTGTCGACTTTGCGGCCGGTCTGGTCTTCGGACTGCACGGGAGCATTGAACGGGTGACGCAGAAGGTGTTCCTGTTGTCGCCTGCTAACGTCGATGTCACGGCGGAGGACAAGGCCCGTATCGCAGAGGGCGGGTTCTTCAACCAGAGCTGAGACGCAACACCGGGCACACCAGGGCCGTTAAGGTCACAACAGGAGCAAGGGGAGAGGGACGCGCGAGATGAGCATCGCTGGTCAGGTGATCTACATCGCGCTGTACTGCTTCCTGATCCTGCTGATCTTCCGCCTGGTGATGGACTATGTCTTCCAGTTCGCCCGTTCATGGCAACCCGGCAAGGCGATGGTGGTGATTCTTGAGGCCACCTACACTGTCACCGATCCGCCACTCAAGCTTCTGCGGCGGGTCATCCCGCCGCTGCGTCTCGGGGGCGTGGCGCTCGACCTGTCCTTCTTCGTATTGATGATCATCGTCTACATCCTGATCACCGTCGTGAGGTCGGTGTTGTTGGTGTGAACGATACGGTCTTGCCGATTGCCGACGACTACGTTGAGGTGAAGTAGAGATGCCGTTGACCCCCGAGGACGTGCGGAACAAGCAGTTCACAACCGTCCGCCTCCGAGAAGGCTATGACGAGGACGAGGTCGATGCCTTCCTCGACGAGGTCGAGGCCGAACTGACCCGCCTGCTCCGGGAGAACGAGGACCTGCGCGCCAAGCTGGCCGCCGCCACCCGGGCCGCCGCGCAGAACCAGCAGCAGGGGCTCCGCAAGGGTCCCGACCAGCAGCAGGAGCAGCAGCAGCGGCCGGGGGCACCGGTGCCCGCCGCCATATCCGGTCCGCAGCCGGTCCCGCCGCAGCAGCAGGGGATGGGTGGCCCGCCCCAACTGCCCGGTGGTGCACCGCAGCTGCCCCCCGGTCCCGGTGGCCACGGTCCGCAGGGCCCGCACGGTCCCGGCCCGATGGGCCAGGGCGGCCCGCTGGGCGGTCCGATGGGCGGTCCCGGACAGCAACTGCCGCAGGCCCCCCAGCAGCAGGGCGGCCCCGGCGGTGACAGCGCGGCGCGCGTGCTGTCGCTGGCGCAGCAGACCGCCGACCAGGCGATCGCGGAGGCCCGTTCCGAGGCCAACAAGATCGTCGGCGAGGCGCGCAGCCGCGCCGAGGGCCTGGAGCGGGACGCCCGCGCCAAGGCCGACGCGCTGGAGCGGGACGCGCAGGAGAAGCACCGCGTGGCGATGGGCTCGCTGGAGTCGGCCCGCGCGACGCTGGAGCGCAAGGTCGAGGACCTGCGCGGCTTCGAGCGCGAGTACCGCACCCGCCTGAAGTCGTACCTGGAGAGCCAGCTGCGCCAGCTGGAGAACCAGTCCGACGAGTCGCTGGCCCCGCCGCGGACCCCGGCGGCCGCCTCGCTGCCGCCGTCCCCGTCGATGGCGTCGGCCGGTGCGGGCACCATGGGCGGGAACCACACCATGGGCGGCAACCAGTCCATGGGCGGCAACCACTCGATGAGCAGCCCGTCCAGCGGCGGCCCGTCGTACGGCGGCCAGCAGCAGATGTCGCCGGCGATGACCCAGCCGATGGCGCCGGTGCGGCCGCAGGGGCCGTCGCCGATGCAGCAGACGCCGTCGCCGATGCGCGGCTTCCTCATCGACGAGGACGACAACTGACGGACCGCGGACGCCGCTAGGCGCGCCTCACGTCGGCAATCAGGGCCGGGCCCCGGGGGAACTCCCTCGGGGCCCGGCCCTGTTGCGTGCCCTGTGCGCGGTGCCCGGTGCCCGTGGTACCGGTGTCATCCGGGCGGGGGGCGCGGTGGGGGTGCGCGGGGGGCGGAGAAGAGCGCGGGCCCCGGCGCTCGGTGCGCCGGGGCCCTGCTGTGCTCTGCCGTGCTTCCGTGCTCCGTTACGCCTTGCGGAGGTGGAAGGTCAGGGTCAGCGCCTCGTCGGTGAAGGCCGGGCCGTAGGACCCGTCCGGCTCGCCGGCGGCGAAGTCGGTGGCCAACACCTCCTCGGCGATCAGCGCGGCGTGGTCGGCCAGCGCCGTGCGGACCTCCTCGTCGGTGGCGGACCAGCGCAGCGCGATCCGGTCGGCGACGTCCAGGCCGCTGTTCTTACGGGCCTCCTGGATCAGCCGGATCGCGTCCCGGGCCAGGCCGGCGCGGCGCAGCTCGGGGGTGATCTCCAGGTCGAGGGCGACCGTGGCGCCGGCGTCGGACGCCACCGACCAGCCCTCGCGCGGGGTTTCGGTGATGATGACCTCTTCCGGGCCGAGCGCGACGGTCTCGCCGTCCACCTCGACGCTCGCCGTACCCTCGCGCAGCGCGAGCGAGAGGGCGGCGGCGTCCGCGGCGGCGATGGCCTTGGCGACCGCCTGGACACCCTTGCCGAACCGCTTGCCCAGCGCGCGGAAGTTGGCCTTGGCGGTGGTGTCGACCAGCGAGCCGCCCACCTCGGACAGCGAGGCCAGCGAGCTGACGTTCAGCTCCTCGGCGATCTGGGCGCGCAGGTCCTCGGAGAGCTCCGCGAAGCCGTGCGCGCCGACCAGCGCGCGGGAGAGCGGCTGGCGGGTCTTCACACCGGACTCGGCGCGGGTGGCGCGGCCCAGCTCGACCAGCCGGCGCACCAGCTGCATCTGCGCGGAGAGCGCCGGGTCGATCAGCGCCCGGTCGGTCTCCGGCCAGGTGGCCAGGTGCACCGAATCGGGGGCGTCCGGGGTGACCGGGACGACGAGGTCCTGCCAGACCCGCTCGGTGATGAACGGGACGAGCGGGGCCATCAGCCGGGTGACCGTCTCGATGACGTCGTGGAGGGTGCGCAGCGCGGCCGCGTCGCCCTGCCAGAAGCGGCGCCGGGAGCGGCGGACGTACCAGTTGGAGAGGTCGTCGACGAACGCGGACAGCAGCTTGCCGGCGCGCTGGGTGTCGTAGCCCTCCAGGGCCTCGGTGACCTCGGCGGTCAGGGTGTGCAGCTCGCCGAGCAGCCAGCGGTCCAGCAGCGGGCGGTCGGCCGGGGCCGGGTCGGCCGCGGACGGGGACCAGCCGGTGGTGCGGGCGTAGAGCGCCTGGAAGGCGACGGTGTTCCAGTACGTCAGCAGGGTCTTGCGGACGACTTCCTGGATGGTGGAGTGGCCGACCCGGCGGGCCGACCAGGGGGAGCCGCCGGCCGCCATGAACCAGCGGACCGCGTCGGCGCCGTGCTCGTCCATCAGCGGGATCGGCTGGAGGATGTTGCCCAGGTGCTTGGACATCTTCCGGCCGTCCTCGGCGAGGATGTGGCCCAGGCAGACGACGTTCTCGTAACTGGACTTGTCGAAGACCAGGGTGCCGACGGCCATGAGGGTGTAGAACCACCCGCGGGTCTGGTCGATGGCCTCGGAGATGAACTGCGCAGGGTAGCGCTTCTCGAACAGCTCCTTGTTGCGGTACGGGTAGCCCCACTGCGCGAACGGCATCGAACCGGAGTCGTACCAGGCGTCGATGACCTCGGGGACGCGGGTGGCGGTGTGCGCGCAGCCGTCCTCGGGGCAGCCGAAGACCACCTCGTCGATGTACGGGCGGTGCGGGTCCAGGCCGGACTGGTCGGTGCCGGTCAGCTCGGTCAGCTCGGCGAGCGAGCCGACGCAGGTGAGGTGGCCCTCCTCGCAGCGCCAGATGGGCAGCGGGGTGCCCCAGTAGCGGTTGCGGGAGAGCGCCCAGTCGATGTTGTTGTTCAGCCAGTCGCCGAAGCGGCCGTGCTTGACCGACTCGGGGAACCAGTTGGTGCGCTCGTTCTCCCGCAGCAGGGCGTCCTTGACCGCGGTGGTGCGGATGTACCACGACGGCTGGGCGTAGTAGAGGAGCGCGGTGTGGCAGCGCCAGCAGTGCGGGTAGCTGTGCTCGTAGGCGACGTGGCGGAAGAGCAGGCCGCGCGCGTCGAGGTCGCGGACCAGGGCCTCGTCGGCCTTCTTGAAGAACTGGCCGCCGACGAGCGGCAGCTCCTCCTCGAAGGTGCCGTCCGGGCGGACCGGATTGACCACGGGGAGGCCGTAGGCGCGGCAGGTCCTGAGGTCGTCCTCACCGAAGGCGGGGGCCTGGTGGACGAGGCCGGTGCCGTCCTCGGTGGTGACGTAGTCGGCGTTGACGACGAAGTTGGCGCCGTCCAGCGCGACGAAGGAGAACGGGCGGTCGTAGGCCCAGCGCTCCATCTCGCGGCCGGTGAAGGTCTCGCCGGTGGGGGCCCAGCCCTCGCCCAGCGCCTTGGCCAGCAGCGGTTCGGCGACGACCAGCCGCTCGGTGCCGTCGGTGGCGACGACGTAGGTGACGTCGGGGTGGGCGGCGACGGCGGTGTTCGAGACCAGGGTCCAGGGGGTGGTCGTCCAGACCAGGAGGGCGGCGCGGCCGGCCAGCGGGCCGGAGGTCAGCGGCAGGCGGACGAAGACCGAGGGGTCCACGACGGTCTCGTAGCCCTGGGCCAGCTCGTGGTCGGACAGGCCGGTGCCGCAGCGCGGGCACCAGGGGGCGACGCGGTGGTCCTGGACCAGCAGGCCCTTGGTGAAGATCTGCTTCAGGGACCACCACACCGACTCGATGTAGCCGGGGTCCATGGTGCGGTACGGGTCGTCCAGGTCGGTCCAGTAGCCCATCCGCGTGGTCAGCTCGGCGAAGGCGTCGGTGTGGCGGGTCACCGACTCGCGGCACTTGGCGTTGAACTCGGCGATGCCGTACGCCTCGATGTCCTTCTTGCCGTTGAAGCCCAGTTCCTTCTCGACGGCCAGCTCGACCGGGAGGCCGTGGCAGTCCCAGCCGGCCTTGCGGTTGACGTGGTAGCCGCGCATCGTGCGGAAGCGGGGGAAGACGTCCTTGAAGACCCGGGCCTCGATGTGGTGGGCGCCGGGCATGCCGTTGGCGGTCGGGGGGCCCTCGTAGAAGACCCACTCGGGCCGGCCCTCGGACTGCTGGAGGGAGCGGGCGAAGACCTTGCGCTCCTGCCAGAAGTCGAGCACCGCGTGCTCAAGGGCGGGCAGGTCGACCTGGGCTGGTACCGGGCGGTACTGGGGCGTGGGACTCATCGGTTCCTCCGGCGGACACCTGGTGCGTTCTCCGACCGGAGGGACGAGAGCGCCTGCTCCCGCGGTACCACCCTCCTTGGCGGCGCTGTCCGCACCGCCCCCTCATTGGGGTCGCGCTGCCGGTTCTACTCGCCCCACGGGCTTTCTTCCGGCGGCTCCGGGCTGATCTTCACGTCAGGCACGCCCCCGGGCTCACACCGTCCCCGGGTCGCTGCGCGGCTGCGTATGACGCTACTCGTCCCATCGACGCCTTTCGCTCCGCCCAGTGTAAAGGGCCGCGCGGGGCCCGGCCGACCGGATTGCGGACGCCCGGGGCGGCCGCGGCGGGTGACCCGAATGGCCGGACTCGCAGAGCGGGGCATTCCGGTCGGATTACGGCGCGGGGAGCGGGGCACAACGGAGGCAGACCGGGCGTACGGCGGTGGCGGCGGGGTGGCCGGGCGGTGCGTCCCGTTGCCGCGTGCCGTGCGGCGATTTATCGTTCCCGCACGATTCGCGCACAAGATCACATATGTGAAGGGGTCGCGGCCATGGTGGCGAAGAAGACCGCCGCGGAGCAGACCACGACGTCCGCCGGGCCCGCTGACGAGGACGTCGTGAAGGGGGCCGCCGGCGCAGCGGCGGCCGCCCCCGCGAAGGCGGAGAAGAAGACGCCGGCCAGGAAGGCGGCGGCGAAGAAGACGCCAGGGAAGAAGACGCCGGGGAAGAAAGCGGCGGAGAAGAGGACGGTCGCGAAGAAGGCGGTCGCCGGGAAGGCCGCCGGTGGCGAGCCGGCGGAGACGAGCGCGGCCGGGCAGGACGCGGCCGGGGAGACGGGAGCTGGGACCATGGCGGCGAAGAAGACGGCGGCCGCACCGGCCTCCCGGCCGGGCGCGGACTCCGCGGCGCCCCCGGCCCGTACGACCGCGGACCCCGGGGACCTGGCGGTCCGGCCGGGCGAGGACCCCTGGACGCCGGAGGAGGTGGACGAGGCGCGGGCCTCCCTGATGGGCGAGGTGGGGCGGCTGCGGGCGGAGATCACCGCCGCCGAGGACGCCATCGCCGGGCTGATGCGGGACTCCGGCGACGGCGCGGGCGACGACGAGGCGGACACCGGCACCAAGAACATCACCCGCGAGCACGAACTGGCGCTGGCCTCCAACGCCCGCGAGATGCTGCACCAGACCGAACGGGCCCTGGGCCGGCTGGACGCGGGCACGTACGGCCTGTGCGAGAACTGCGGCAAGCCGATCGGCAAGGCCCGGATGCAGGCGTTCCCGCGGGCGACGCTGTGCGTGGAGTGCAAGCAGAAGCAGGAGCGGCGCTGACGGGTGGCGCGGCGGGCCGGTCGCGGGGTGCGGTGGAGCGCCCCCGGCCGGCCCGCTCGCGCGCGGGTGTGCCGTAGTCTCGTGGGCAGCCGGGCACGGCCCGGCGGCGGACTCGACGGGCTGAGGGACACACGACGTGGCAGAGGCGGAGCGCATCACCGGTACGCCGGAATCCGAGCCGGGTTCCGGGGCGGACCCCGCGGCGGGGTCCGAGGGGGGACGGCCGGCGGAGGGCGAGCGGCCCACCGCCCGCGGCAGGCGGCGGATCGCCGCGCTGCTGCTGGTGGCCGCGGTGGTCTACCTCCTCGACCTGGGCAGCAAGCTCGCGGTGGTCGCCAAACTGGAGCACCACGCGCCGGTGGAGGTCATCGGGACGCTGCTGCAGTTCAGCGTGATCCGCAACCGCGGCGCGGCCTTCGGCTTCGGGCAGGCGCTGACGGTGTTCCTGACGATCATCGCCGCGGTGGTGATCGTGGTGATCTTCCGGATCGCCCGCAAGCTCTACAGCCTGCCCTGGGCGATCGCGCTGGGGCTGCTGCTGGGCGGCGCGTTCGGCAACCTCACCGACCGGATCTTCCGTGCGCCGGGCGTCTTCCAGGGCGCGGTGGTGGACTTCATCGCCCCGGCGCACTTCGCGGTCTTCAACCTCGCCGACTCCGCGATCGTCTGCGGCGGCGTCCTGATCGTGCTGCTGTCCTTCCGGGGGCTGGACCCGGACGGGACGGTCCACCGGGACTGACGGCCGGTCCGATCAGGGCCCGCGGCCCGGTGCCGGATCCGGGCATTCCGGGCCCGGGCCGGGCCGCGGCGCGGGACTGCCATACTCGTGGGGTGAGCACGCTTCCCGAGATCCGCACCCTGCCCGTACCGGACGGCCTGGAAGGCGAGCGCGTGGACGCCGCGCTGGCCCGTATGTTCGGCTTCTCCCGGACGAAGGCGGCCGAGCTCGCCTCGGCCGGCAAGGTCCGGGTGGACGGCTCGGAGGTGATGAAGTCCGAGCGGGTCCGCGGGGGCGCCTGGCTGGAGGTCGAGATGCCGGCCGCCGCCGCGCCGGTGGAGATCGTCGCCGAGCCCGTCGAGGGCATGGAGATCGTGCACGACGACGACGACGTCGTGGTGATCAGCAAGCCGGTGGGCGTCGCCGCGCACCCCAGCCCCGGCTGGACCGGCACGACGGTGATCGGCGGGCTGGCCGCGGCCGGCTACCGCGTCTCCACCTCCGGTGCCGCCGAGCGGCAGGGCATCGTGCACCGCCTCGACGTCGGCACCTCCGGGCTGATGGTGGTCGCCAAGTCGGAGCGGGCGTACACCTCGCTGAAGCGGCAGTTCAAGGAGCGGGTGCCGGACAAGCGCTACCACGCGCTGGTCCAGGGCCACCCGGACCCCATGAGCGGCACCATCGACGCCCCCATCGGGCGCCACCCCAACCACGACTACAAGTGGGCGGTCACCGCCGACGGCAAGCCGTCGGTCACCCACTACGACCTCATCGAGGCGTTCCGGGCCGCGAGCCTGCTGGACATCAAGCTGGAGACCGGGCGGACGCACCAGATCCGGGTGCACATGTCCGCGCACCGCCACCCGTGCGTCGGCGATCTGACGTACGGCGCGGACCCCACGCTCGCCAAGCGGCTCGGGGTGTCCCGGCAGTGGCTGCACGCGGTGCGGCTGGGCTTCGAACACCCCTCGGACGGCCGCTGGGTGGAGTTCGAGAGCGCGTATCCGGACGACCTCCAGCACGCGCTGGACACCGTCCGCGAGGAGAGCTACTGATCCCTCCGGCGCGCCGTCCCGTTACGGGCGGCGGCTGAGCGGCGAAACGGGCATCCGATCACTTCATGGCACGCTTGGGACGGAAAGTGATCGAGAACGACCGCCCCGGAGCGTAGTCACCGTGGATCAGTTGGCCCTGCTGTTCGTTCTGCTCCTCGGAGCCGTGGTGACGGTGCCGCTCGGCGACCGGCTGGGGCTGCCCTCGCCGGTGCTGATGACGCTGGCCGGTGCGGTGCTGGCGCTGCTGCCGTTCGTGCCGAACGTCCAGATCCCGCCGGAGTACATCCTGCCGATCGTGCTGCCGCCGCTGCTCTACGCGGCCGTCCAGCGCACGTCCTGGCGGCAGTTCACCGCCAATCTGCGGCCGATCCTGCTGCTCGCGGTGGCGCTGGTGTTCGCCACCACGGCGGCGGTCGCGGCGGTCGCCCAGGCGGTCGTGCCCGGGATGCCGGTGGCCGCGGCGGTGGTGCTCGGGGCGCTGGTCGCCCCGCCCGACCCGGTGGCCGCCACCGCGGTGGCCGGGAAGCTGGGGCTGCCCCGCCGGCTGGTCTCCATCCTGGAGGGCGAGGGGCTGTTCAACGACGTCACCGCGATCGTGCTGTACCACGTCGCGCTGGCCGCGGTGATCAGCGGCAGCTTCTCGGTGCCCGGCGCGGTCGGCTCGCTGGTGCTCTCCGCGGTCGTCGCCATAGCGGTCGGCCTGGTGCTGGGCTGGGTCACGAACAAGCTGATGGGGCTGCTCGGCGACCCCACGCTGCAGATCGGGCTGACGCTGCTGGTGCCGTTCGTGGCGTACGTCCTGGCCGAGGAGTTCCAGGGCTCGGGCGTGCTGGCGGTGCTGACCACCGCGCTCTTCCTGGCCGAGTACGCGGTCGACCCGGACGACGTGCTGGGCCGGCTGGCCGGCTACACCTTCTGGGAGGTGGTCGACACCCTCGTCACCGGGGTCGCGTTCGGGCTGATCGGCCTGGAGCTGCACAACATCTTCGGGGCCGCGTCCGGCCACTGGACCGCGATGCTCGGCGCCGGCGCCGCCGTCGTCGCGGTGGTGGTCGCGGTGCGCCTGCTGTGGCTGCTGCCCGCCGCCTGGCTGGCCAAGCGGATGCACAAGCGCCGGGACTACGACGAGGACATCCCGATGAGCTGGCGCGAGACGGTCATCATGTGGTGGTCCGGGATGCGCGGGGTGGCCTCGGTGGCGCTGGCCCTGGCCATCCCCTACGGGGTGGACGGCGGGCCCTTCCCGGCCCGCGACGAGATCCTGTTCATCGCCTTCGCGGTGGTGCTCGCCACGCTCATCGTCCAGGGGCTGACGCTGCCCTGGCTGGTGCGCCGGCTGCGGGTGCGGGCCGACACCGACGCCGCGGACGCGCTGGAGCGGGAGCTGGCGCTGCGGGTGATCAAGGCGTCCAAGCGGCGGCTGAGGGAGATCCTGGACGTCGAGGAGGTCTCCGACGAGGTCGCCGACCAACTGGCGCGCCGGGCCTACGACATCGGGGCCCGGATCGCGCCGGACATCGTCGACGACGAGCGGCGCGAGCTGTTCGAGAAGCGGATCTCCCGGATGAAGAAGGTCCAGCGGATCCAGGGCGAGATGCTCTCGGCGGCCCGCCACGAGGTGCTGTCGGCGCGCAGCGAGCCGGGCGCCGATCCGGAGGTCGTGGACCGGGTGCTGCGCAATCTGGACATGCGGAGCCTGCGGGCGGCGCCGTAGCGGGGCGCCGGCCGATCAAGGCGCCGCCCCCGATCGGCGCTCGCGGCCGGTCAGTGCTGCCGGCCGCCCTCCGGCCCGTCCCTGAGGGCCGGCGCCGGGGCGGTGGCGATCCGCGGCAGCGCGTAGGCGTGCTCGGCGCGCAGCCAGTCGATCATCCGCTCGCGGACCTGGCAGCGCACCGTCCACAGCGCGTCCGAGTCCCGCGCGGTGACCAGCGCGCGCACCACGATGGTGGACGGGGTGGTGTCGGTGACCACCAGGCTCCAGGCTCGGCCGTCCCACTCCGGGCTCTCCTGGAGCAGCTCGTGCAGGTGCTGGCGCATCTTCTCCACCGGGGCGGAGTGGTCGAGGTGGAAGAAGACCGCGCCGGTCATCTGGGCGCCGCCGCGCGACCAGTTCTCGAACGGCTTGCTGGTGAAGTACGACACCGGCATGGTGATCCGGCGCTCGTCCCACGTCCGCACGCTCAGGAACGTCAGGGTGATCTCCTCGACCGTGCCCCACTGGCCGTCCACCACCACGGTGTCCCCGATGCGCACCATGTCGCCGAACGCGATCTGCAGCCCGGCGAAGAGGTTGCCGAGCGTGGACTGGGCGGCGATACCGGCGACGATGCCGACCAGCCCGGCCGACGCCAGCACCGAGGTGCCCACCGCCCGCATCTGCGGAAACGTCAGCAGCATCGAGGCGGCCGCGACGACGATCACCGCGGCGGTCACCACCCGCTGGATCAGCGTCACCTGCGTCCGCACCCGCCGCACCCGCGCCGCGTCCCGCGCGCTCGCCGCGTAGCGGGTGTACGAGGACTCCACGATGGCCGCCGCGGCCCGCACCAGCAGCCAGGCGGTCGCGGCTATCAGCACCAGCGTCAGCGCCTGGCCGATACCGGCCGCGTGGTGGACCACCACCGGGATCCGGGTCTGGTCGTACGAACCGAGCAGCAGGGCCGCGGCGAGCAGCGCCTGGAGCGGTATCCGGCAGCGCCGCAGCAGGCCCCACAGGGGGGTCTCCGGGTGCCGGTGGTCGATGCGCTGCAGCGCCCGGTCGATCAGCCAGACCACGACCACGGTGAGCGCGATCGAGCCGCCGATGACGAGGATCGGGCGCAGCACGGCCTCCAGGGACACAGGACTCCTCCTCGGTGGGTGTGCTCGGGGCGGTACCGCCGACCGTAACTGGCACGATGGGGGAAGAGCGATCCAACCCAGGGAAGTGAGATGTCTGTGCCCGCCTCCACCGAGCCCGTATCCAGCGGGTACCCCACCGTCGTGCTGTTCCACTCGGTGTGCGGGCTGCGCCCCGCGGTGCACGCCGCCGCGGACCGGCTCCGGGCGGCGGGGCACGAGGTGATCGTCCCCGATCTCTTCGGCGGCCGGACCGCCGACTCGGTGCCGGACGGCATCGTGATCAAGGACGAGATCGGCAAGGAGGAGCTGCTGCGCCGGGCGGTGGCGGCCGCCGCCCCGTATTCCGACCGCGGGCTGGTCTACGCCGGTTTCTCGTTCGGCGGCGCGGTCGCGCAGAATCTCGCGCTGGCCGACGAGAAGGCCCGCGGCCTGCTCCTGCTGCACGGCACCTCCGACCTCGCCGACGACGCCTCGGCCGACGACCTGCCGGTCCAGCTGCACGTCGCCGACCCCGACCCGTACGAGCCGCACGACTGGCTGAACGCCTGGTACCTGCGGATGCGCCGGGCCGGGGCGGACGTGGAGGTGTTCCGGTACGCCGGCGCCGGCCACCTCTTCACCGACGCCGGGCTGCCGGATTACGACGAGGAGGCGGCGGAGCGGGCCTGGAAGGTGGCGCTGGGCTTCCTGGCGGACCTGCCGGAGCGCGGCTGATCCCCGGCGGCCGTCCCGCGCCGGCGGGACGGCGGGGCGGCCCGGCCGCGCGGTCAGTGGCCGCCGGTGGGGTCCTTCTCGCCCTTGGCGATGCCCTGGCCGCCGTCCTTGCCCGCGTCCTTCCCGCCGCCGTCCTTGGCACCGTCCTTGCCGGGCGCCGGGCCGAACTCCTTGTCGATCATCGTGCGGAAGTTGGCCCGGGCCAGCTCGTTGTACTGCTCCTGGGTCATCTGCCGCTGCGGGATCTCGGCCATCGCCAGCTTCTTGCCGCCGTGCATGAAGGTCGGCGTGCCGCGGACGCCCTTGCGGCCGAAGAGCGCGGTCATCTCCATCGTCCAGCGGTCGTACGTGCCGTTCTTCACCGCCTTCTCGAACGCGGCGTTGCCCTTCAGCTCGGGCACGTCGGCGGCCGCCTTGAGCAGCTCGGAGTCCTTGGCGTAGAGGTCCTCGCGCTCGTCGGGGTGGTACTTGGCCGAGTACAGCACCGACTTGTACTTCAGGAACGCCTCGGGGGAGACGTTCAGCGCGGCGCCCAGCGCGCTCAGCGCGTTCTTCGAGCCCTCGCCGCCCTGCATGGAGTCGATGAACGTGTACATGGTGAAGCGGACCTTGAAGCGGCCGTCGTGGATGTCCTTGAGCAGCTCCTCGCCGGTGCTCTGCTCGAACGCCGCGCAGGCCGGGCAGCGGACGTCCTCGAAGACCTCCAGGGTCTCCTTGGCGTTCTTGTCGCCTATCAGGATCTCGGTGCCGTTGGGGCCCTGGGTGTGCGCGGGGGCGACCAGCTTCGCTTCCTTGGCGGCCTCCCAGCCGGTCGGCGCGTTCGCCTTCATGACGGCGAAGCCGATGCCGCCGGCGACGGCCAGCACGCCGACCACCGAGACCGCCACGACGAGCTGGCGGCGCAGCCGCTCCTTCTTCTTCTCCCGCTCGCGCTCGGCGCGGATCCGCTCGCGGGCGGCCTGCTTGGTCGTCTGAGAGTTCCGGTTGCTCATGGGGGGTGTCCGATTCCTTCGGTCCGGCGCGGGTGGAACGGTGCGCCGGGAGTCTGCCATGAGCACGGCGGGAAACCGGGTCAAGATTTGGCATCGGCCGGCGTGCGCGGGGCACGCCGGCCGATGCCGGTACGCACGTCGTGAACGGCCCTACTTCTTCAGGTCCTTGTCCACCATGGTGTTGAAGTCCGCCACCGTGGACGGCGCGACCTTGCCCTGCGGGCTGTCGGTGCCCAGCAGCGTGCCGTTGAGCTTGAGCGACGGGGTGCTGTGGACGTCCTTGTGCGAGTCGAACTCGTTCGACATCGCCATCGCCCAGGCGTCGTACGTGCCGTTCTTGACGGCCTTCTGGAAGGCGGCGTTCCCCTTCAGCGCGGGGACGGTGTCGGCCACCTTGATCAGGTAGCTGTCGTCGGCGAACTTGTCCGGGCCGGTCTCGTCCGGGTGGTATTCCTTCGAGTACAGCGCGTACTTGTACTTCAGGAAGGCGTCGGGGGAGACGTTCAGCGCGGCGCCCAGCGCGCTCAGCGCGTTCTTCGAGCCGGTGCCCTGGAGGTTGCCGTCCAGGAACGTGCCGATGTGGTACTGCGCCTTGTACTTGCCGTCGCTGATGTCCTTCTCCACCGTGGCGCCGGCGGTCTGCTCGAAGGCGGCGCAGCCGGGGCAGCGCGGGTCCTCGAAGAGCTCCAGGGTGTTCTTGGCGTCCGGCTTGCCTATCACGACGGTGGTGCCGTTGGTGCCGGCGGTGTGCGCGGGCGGGACGGGCTTGGCCTTGGCGGCCTTGGCCCAGACGTCCGGGCCCGAGCCGCCGCTGTCGCCGCCGCCGGAGGTGGCGACGGCCAGCCCGATGCCGCCGGCCACCGCCAGGACGGCGACGACCGAGCCGGCGACGATCAGCTGCCGGCGGGTGCGCTCCTTCTTGGCCTGCCGCTCGCGCTCGGCGCGCAGCCGCTCGCGGGCCGCCTGCTTGTTGGCCTGGGTGTTGCGGTTGCTCATGACTGTTCTGCTCCGTGGATGGTGTGGTCCGTGGGACGGGTGCGTGCTGGGGGGCGTACGCGCCGTAGCGGGGCGTACGGGGCCGCCGGGCCGGGAGGGGCCGTCAGGCGGCGAGCGCGCAGGGCGGCCCGCGGCGCACCACGGAGTGCACGAGCAGGGGAGCGGACCGGGCGGGCGGCCCGGTCCGTACGGGGGCGGGCACCGCGCGGCGCGGTGCGGGAACGCGGCCCAGGACCGCGGCCGCGATCAGCAGCGGCCGGAACGCGAAACCGGCCACCGCGCCCAGCAGCCGCACCAGGGCGGCCTCGCCGCGGCGCAGCCAGGCGGCCGCCAGCAGGCCCACGGCCAGATGCCCGGCGAGCAGCAGCAGCCAGACCGGGGCCGGGGTGCCGCCCTCCTGGGCCAGCCGGGCCAGCGGGCCGCCGACCGGGCCGCCGCCGCAGAACAGCACCGCGCCCAGCGAGCGCAGCGGAACGGGGTGGGTGCCCCCGGAGCCGTAGCAGGTGTGCTGGCCCAGGCTGAAGACCGCGTCCGCGGCCAGCTCCAGGGGGAGCAGCAGCCCGGCGATCCGGCCGAAGCCGCGCTCCCGGCCGGCCAGCGCGTAGGCCAGCGCGAACACCGCCGCGCCGGTCGCGCCCACGGTGACCGGCGGCAGCGGCATCCTGGAGAGCAGGACGTGGGACGCCGACGACAGCGTCACGCACAGCGCCGCGAAGAGCGCCGCGCGCAGTGCCCGCAGGTGTGCCGCCGAGATGTCCATCGCTGCGAGTCTGCCATGCGGCGGGCCGGAGCGGCACCGGGGCCGCCGCGGGGGCCCCGGCGCGGGGGCCCGGCGCGAGGTGGCCGGGACGGGCCGGTGCGCCCCGCGGCGGGCGCTCGTTGTCAGTGCCGGGTCGTAGACTTCGAGACCGTCCCAGCCATCCCTCGCGACCCCTTCCGACACCGCTTTCCCAGCCCCCCGACAACTGCCGCTACCGGAGGTTCAGCGCCGTGGCCACCTCGTCCAGGCCCCCCTTCACGCACCTGCACGTGCACACCCAGTACTCCCTGCTGGACGGTGCGGCGCGGCTGTCCGACATGTTCAAGGCGTGCCAGGACATGGGCATGACACATATCGCCATGTCCGACCACGGCAACCTCCACGGCGCGTACGACTTCTTCCACTCCGCGAAGAAGGCCGGGATCACCCCGATCATCGGTATCGAGGCGTATGTCGCGCCCGAGTCGCGGCGCAACAAGCGCAAGATCCAGTGGGGCCAGCCGCACCAGAAGCGCGACGACGTCTCCGGTTCCGGTGGTTACACCCACAAGACCATCTGGGCGGCGGACAAGACCGGTCTGCACAACCTCTTCCGCCTCTCCTCCGACGCGTACAAGGAGGGCTGGCTCCAGAAGTGGCCGCGGATGGACAAGGAGACCCTCTCCCAGTGGTCCGAGGGCCTGATCGCCTCCACCGGCTGCCCGTCCGGTGAGCTGCAGACCCGGCTGCGGCTGGGCCAGTTCGACGAGGCGCTGAAGGCGGCGGCCGAGTACCAGGACATCTTCGGCAAGGGCCGGTATTTCCTGGAGCTGATGGACCACGGCATCGAGATCGAGCGCCGGGTCCGCGACGGCCTGCTGGAGATCGGCAAGAAGCTCGGCATCCCCCCGCTGGTCACCAACGACTCGCACTACACCTACGCGCACGAGGCCACCGCCCACGACGCGCTGCTGTGCATCCAGACCGGCAAGAACCTCTCCGACCCGGACCGCTTCAAGTTCGACGGCACCGGCTACTACCTCAAGTCCACCGACGAGATGTACGCCATCGACTCCTCGGACGCGTGGCAGGAGGGCTGCCGCAACACCCTCCTGGTCGCCGAGCAGGTCGACACCACCGGCATGTTCGAAAAGCGCGACCTGATGCCGAAGTTCGACATCCCGGAGGGCTACACCGAGGTCACGTGGTTCCAGGAGGAGGTCCGGCGCGGGATGGAGCGCCGGTATCCGGGCGGCGTCCCCGAGGACCGCCGCAAGCAGGCCGAGTACGAGATGGACGTCATCATCCAGATGGGGTTCCCGGGCTACTTCCTCGTCGTCGCCGACTTCATCATGTGGGCGAAGAACAACGGCATCGCGGTCGGCCCCGGCCGCGGCTCCGCGGCCGGCTCGATCGTCGCCTACGCCATGGGCATCACCGACCTCGACCCGATCGAGCACGGCCTGATCTTCGAGCGGTTCCTCAACCCCGAGCGCGTCTCCATGCCCGATGTCGACATCGACTTCGACGAGCGCAGGCGCGTCGAGGTGATCCGGTACGTCACCGAGAAGTACGGCGCCGACAAGGTCGCCATGATCGGCACGTACGGCAAGATCAAGGCGAAGAACGCCATCAAGGACTCCGCCCGCGTACTGGGCTACCCGTACGCCATGGGCGACCGGATCACCAAGGCCATGCCCGCCGACGTCCTCGGCAAGGGCATCGACCTCGACGGCATCACCAACCCCCAGCACCCCCGCTACAACGAAGCGGGCGAGGTCCGGGGGATGTACGAGAACGAACCGGACGTGAAGAAGGTCATCGACACCGCCAAGGGCGTCGAGGGCCTGGTCCGGCAGATGGGTGTGCACGCGGCCGGCGTGATCATGTCCAGTGAGCCGATCATCGACCACGCCCCGGTCTGGGTGCGGCACACCGACGGCGTCACCATCACGCAGTGGGACTACCCGCAGTGCGAATCGCTCGGCCTGCTGAAGATGGACTTCCTGGGCCTGCGCAACCTCACCATCATGGACGACGCCCTGAAGATGGTGAAGGCCAACAAGGGCATCGACCTGGAGCTGCTCTCCGTCCCGCTCGACGACCCCAAGACCTTCGAACTCCTCTGCCGCGGTGACACCCTCGGCGTCTTCCAGTTCGACGGCGGCCCGATGCGCTCGCTGCTGCGCCAGATGCAGCCCGACAACTTCGAGGACATCTCCGCCGTCTCGGCCCTGTACCGCCCGGGCCCGATGGGCATGAACTCCCACATCAACTACGCCGAGCGGAAGAACGGCCGCCAGGAGATCACCCCGATCCACCCGGAGCTGGAGGAGCCGCTCAAGGAGACCCTGGGTCTGACCTACGGCCTGATCGTCTACCAGGAGCAGGTCCAGAAGGCCGCCCAGATCATCGCCGGCTACTCGCTCGGCGAGGCCGACATCCTGCGCCGCGTGATGGGCAAGAAGAAGCCCGAGGAGCTGGCGAAGAACTTCACCATCTTCCAGGCCGGCGCCAAGAAGAACGGCTACTCCGACGAGGCCATCCAGGCGCTGTGGGACGTCCTGGTCCCGTTCGCCGGCTACGCCTTCAACAAGGCGCACTCCTCCGCGTACGGCCTGGTCACCTACTGGACCGCCTATCTGAAGGCCAACTACCCGGCCGAGTACATGTCCGCGCTGCTGACGTCCGTGCGCGACGACAAGGACAAGTCCGCGGTCTATCTGAACGAGTGCCGCCGGATGGGCATCAAGGTCCTCCCGCCGAACGTCAACGAATCCGAGGCCAACTTCGCCGCCCAGGGCGACGACGTCATCCTCTTCGGCCTCACCGCGGTGCGGAACGTCGGCCAGAACGTCGTCGACTCGATCATCCGCTGCCGCAAGGCCAAGGGGAAGTACGCCTCGTTCCCGGACTACCTCGACAAGGTCGACGCGGTGGTCTGCAACAAGCGCACCACCGAATCGCTGATCAAGGCCGGCGCCTTCGACGAGCTGGGCCACACCCGCAAGGGGCTGATGGCGCACTACGAGCCGATGATCGACAACGTCGTCCAGGTCAAGCGCAAGGAGGCCGAGGGGCAGTTCGACCTCTTCGGCGGGATGGGCGACGACGCCGCCGACGACGGCCCCGGCTTCGGGCTGGACGTGCAGTTCTCCGACGACGAGTGGGACAAGACCTATCTGCTCGCGCAGGAGCGCGAGATGCTCGGCCTCTACGTCTCCGACCACCCGCTCTTCGGCCTGGAGCACGTACTCGCCGACAAGGCCGACGCCGCCATCTCCCAGCTCACCGGCGGCGACTACGCCGACGGCTCGATCGTCACCATCGGCGGCATCATCTCCGGCCTCCAGCGGAAGATGACCAAGCAGGGCAACGCCTGGGCGATCGCCACCGTCGAGGATCTGGCCGGCTCGCTGGACTGCATGTTCTTCCCGGCGACGTACCAGCTCGTCTCGACCCAACTCGTCGAGGACGCCGTGGTGTTCGTCAAGGGCCGGCTGGACAAGCGGGAGGACGTGCCGCGGCTGGTCGCCATGGAGCTGATGGTCCCCGACCTCTCCGAGGCCGGCGCGGACGCCCCCGTGACGATCACCATCCCGGCGGTGAAGGTCACCCCGCCGATGGTCGAGAAGCTCGGCGAGGTGCTCAGCAGCCACCGCGGCTCCACCGAGGTCCGGATCAAGCTCCAGGGCACCCGCAAGACCACCCTGCTGCGCCTGGACCGCCACCGGGTCACCGCCGACCCGTCGCTGTTCGGCGATCTGAAGGTGCTGCTCGGCCCGTCCTGCCTGGCCGGCTGAGCCTCCTGCCGGGGCGGCCGCGCCGCCGTCCCGGCCCCGCGTACGCGTCAGGGGCGCGCCCGCACACCGCGGGCGCGCCCCTGGTGTCCCCGGTGGCGCGGTCCGGGCGGCCGGTGAAGCGGCCGCGCCGGGGCGTCAGTTGTGGCCGAAGCGGCGCTGGTGCTTGCGCCCGCCGTCCGCCGCGCCGCCCTGGGCCGGGGAGTGCGAGATGGCGTCCAGAGCCGACTTCTCCGACTGCGCCCGGCCGCGCTCGGCCCGCTCCGCCTTCGGCTGCTTCCGGTCCTTCTTGTCCTTGGCCATGATCGTGCCTCCTGTGGGGGGATCCTGGGATCGGCCGGAATCAGCCTTACACGCCCGACACTTCCCTGCATTTCGGGCAATTACCCTGAGTGAGAGCGGCAGTTGCCCGCCGTGCGCCCCCCGCGCGCCGAATCCGCCACGCCGAAGATCGAGTTCGCACAGATAACCCCCGCCCGGTCGGGCAGACTCGAAGGAAGCCGAAGAGCACTCGTGCCACGGGCCGAGCCGGGGGGCGACCGGACTTCAGCACCTCATGGGAAGAGGGTGGAACGTGGACCGCTGCGTCGTCCTGGTGGACGCCGGGTATCTGCTCGGTGCCGCCGCGAGCCTGCTCGCCGGAGAGCCCGCCCGGTCCCGGATCACCGTCGACCACGCCGCCCTCATCCAGGGCCTGCGCCAGCGCGCCGAGGCCGACACCGAACGGCCGCTGCTGCGGATCTACTGGTTCGACGGCGCCCCCGACCGCGTCCCGCAGCCCGAGCACCGCCGGCTGCGCGTGATGCCCCGGGTCACCGTCCGGCTCGGCGCCCTGACCCGCAGCGACGGCCGCTGGGCGCAGAAGGGCGTGGACGCCGCCATGCACGCCGAGCTGACCGAACTCGCCCGCAACCGCGCCTGCTCCGACATTGTGCTGGTCACCGGCGACGGCGATCTGCTGCCGGGCCTGATGTCCGCCAAGGAGCACGGCGTCGCGGTCCACCTCTGGGCCGTCCAGGCCGCCGACGGCGACTACAACCAGTCCGAGGACCTGGTCGCCGAGGCCGACGAGCGGCGGGTCCTGGACCGCGCCTGGATCACCCGCGCGGTCCGCGCCAAGGAGCTGGGCGGCTCCTGCGCCCCGCCGCCCGCCCCGCGCCCGGAGATCGCCGCGATCCTCTCCGCGCCGCTCCCGGAGACCGCGGTCGCCGCCGCGGCCGCCGCGGCCGGCTCCGGCCCGGACACCGAGCCCCGGTCCGGCGCCAACGGCTCCGCCCGCCCCGCCCCGGCCGGCGACCGCGCCCCCTCCTCCGGCGACTCCGGCTCCGGCCCGTCCCGCGGCGTCCCCACCCCCAAGGACCTCGCCGTCCTCGGCCGCCCGCCCGCCGAGCGGAACGCCGACCGCAACGGCCAGCCCGCCGTCACCCCCGCCGCCACCCTCCGCTGGTCCTCCGACAAGGGCTGGATCGAGCGCGGCGGGCCGCTCGGCGAGCCGGAGGCGACCGCCGGGCTGCCCACCCTCGCCCAGCTCACCAGCGCCGAGCAGCGCTGGGCCGACCGCGAGGAGGACATCACCGCGGTCAGTGGCGACCCGTTCGAGGTCGGCCAGGTCTTCGCCCGCCGCTGGACCGAACGCCTCGCCGACCCCGCCCACCTCCCGCAGCTCTCCGCCGAGTACCCCCGCATCCCGCACCGCATCGACGGGGAACTGCTCCGCTACGCCGCCCGCTTCGGCCTGCTCGCCCACAAGGACGACCAGATCGACGAGCACGACCGGTACGCCATCCGGGCCGGCTTCTGGCGCGAGGTGGACCTCCGCAGCGCCGCCGAGCACGGCGCGGACGCCGGCTGACCGCCGCCGGAAAGCTGTGCGCCGGCTGTGCGCGCCCGGCGCCGCACAGCCCCCGGGGCGGCCGCGCCCGCCGGGCCGCGTACCCTCGTAGCTCGTGAAGACGGGCGCAAAACAGGTGGACAGCGGCGCGCCGGTGTGCGCCGTCCGGGACCTGGTCAAGACCTATCCCGCGCTGCGCGGGCGGCGCGGGGCCGACCGGGCGCCCGCGGTACGCGCCAGCGACGGCATCAGCCTGGACGTCCGGCGCGGCGAGATCTTCGGACTGCTCGGGCCCAACGGCGCCGGCAAGTCCACCCTGGTCCGCCAGCTGACCGGGCTGCTCCGGCCGGACTCCGGCGCGATCACCGTCCTCGGCCACGACCTCGTACGCCACCCGGAGCGGGCCGCCCGGCTGCTGGCCTACCTCGGGCAGGAGTCGACCGCCCTGGACGAGCTGACGGTGGCGCTGGCCGTGGAGACCACCGGCCGGCTGCGCGGCCTGGACACCCGCACGGCCCGCGCCGAACGCGACGCGGTCCTGGCCGAGCTGGGCCTCGAACCGCTCGCCGGCCGGGCGCTGAAGAAGCTCTCCGGCGGCCAGCGGCGGCTGGCCTGCTTCGCCACCGCGCTGATCGGCGAGCGCCCGTTGCTGGTGCTGGACGAGCCGACGACCGGTATGGACCCGGTCGCCCGGCGCGCGGTGTGGGCCGCGGTGGACCGGCGGCGCGCCGAGCGCGGCGCCACCGTCGTCCTGGTCACCCACAACGTCCTGGAGGCCGAGAGCGTCCTGGACCGGGTCGCGGTGATCGACCAGGGCCGGGTGATCGCCTGCGACACCCCCGGCCGGCTGAAGGAGCTGGTGGGGGAGGAGGTCCGGCTGGAACTGGTCTGGCGGGACCGGCCCCCGCTCGACGTGCCCGAGGTCGCCGCGCTCGCCGCCGGCGCCCGCACCGCCGGCCGCCGCTGGACCCTGCGGCTCCCCGCCGACCAGGCCCGCGCGGCGGTCACCGCGGTCACCGCCGGACCCGCCTTCGCGGCCCTGGACGACTTCACGCTGGCCACGCCCAGCCTGGAGGACGTCTACGTCACGCTGGGCGGGCGCGCGGAGGGGCTGGTGAAGGCGTGAGCCGGGACGCGTACGGAGCGGAGCGACGGTGTGGCGAGGAAGGCCGGGTGACGGTGTGAGTGTGCTGACCGCGCGGACCGCGGAGGGGGCCGCCGGGCGGCCGGACGGCGGCGGGCCCGCCCCGCTCGCGCCCCGGGCCCGGCTGCTGCCCGCGCTCGGCGCCGTCTACCGCGCCCAGCTCTCCCGGGCCCGGGTCGCCCGGATACCGCTGCTGTTCGTCGCCACCTTCCAGTCGGTGGGGATCATGGTCCTGCTGCGCGGGGTGGTCAGCGGCGGCGATCCGGCCCGGTCGGTGGTCTCCGGCTCGGCGGTGCTGGTCGTGGCGTTCGTCGCGCTGAACCTGCTGGCCCAGTACTTCGGGCAGCTGCGGGCCGGCGGCGGCCTGGACCACTACGCGACGCTGCCGGTGCCGCCGGCCGCCGTGGTGCTCGGCGCGGCCGCCGCGTACGCGTCGTTCACGGTGCCCGGCGCGGTGGTCACCGCCGTCACCGGCTGCCTGCTCTTCCAGCTGCCGATGGCGCACCTGTGGGTGCTGGCCGCCGTCATCCCGCTCTCCGGGGCGGCGCTGTCCGGGCTCGGCGCGGCCCTCGGACTGCTCGCCCCGCGCCAGGAACTCGCCACGCTGGGCGGCCAGTTGGGCATGTCGGCGGCGCTGCTGCTGGGCGTGCTGCCGGCCGGGGGGATGCCGGAGCCGATCGGCTGGGCCCGCGATCTGCTGCCCTCGACGTACGGCGTGGAGGCGCTGGCGCGCACCTTCGCACCGCATCCGGACTGGCCGGCGGTCGCCGGGGACCTGGGGATCTGCGCGGGCGTCGGGGTGCTGGCGCTGGCGCTGGCGACCTGGGCGTACCGCCGGGCGGCGGTGCGGTGAGCGGCGCGCCCGGCCCGTCCGGCCGTCCTGCTGCCGGGACCGCGGCGCCGGCCTGGCACGATGACGGGGTGACCGCACCGCAGACGCCCCCCGAGAACCAACCGCCCGAAGAGCCCCACCGGCACCAGGACCCCGGGCACCAGGACCCCGGCGGCCACGCGCCCGGCGCCCACGGCGCCACCGCGGGGCCCGGCCCGGAGCGCTCCCGCGAGCTGCGCGAGGCGGTGCTGATCGCGCTGCTGGTGGCGGTGAGCGGGGTGCTGCTGGGCGTGCTGTGGGCCTGGCTGGCGCCGCGCGTCCCGCTGATCGCGGACACCCGCAACGTCTACCTGAAGAACACCGAGGGCGAGGAGGCGATCGGCGCCGACGGCACGTTCCTGCTGCTCGCGTTCGGCTTCGGCGTGGTCAGCGCGGCGGTGGTCTTCCTGCTGCGGCGGCGCGGCGGGATCCCGCTGGTGGTCGCGCTGGCCGCCGGCGGGCTGCTGGCCGCCGTGCTCGGCTGGCTGACCGGGATGTGGCTGGGCCCCACGCCGGACGTGGTCGCGCACGCCAAGCAGGTCGGGCCCGGGGTGGTCTTCGACGGGCCGCTGCGGCTCCAGGCCAAGGGCGCGCTGCTGGCCTGGCCGATCGCCGCGATGCTCACCCAGATCGCGCTGACCGGGCTGTTCGGGCCGCGCGATCCGGAGGACGCCCCGGTGGTGCCGGACTGGTCCGGGCACCACCAGGAGCCGCCGGCGGGCTGACGGCCGACTGACGGGCCGGCTGAACCCACGCGGCCCGTCCGGCCGGTGCTCAGGACGGCCGGCGTCCGTGATTGGCCCGGCGCTTCCGGATGCGCCACTTCCGTTTACGGGTCCTCTTCGACATGGCGTACCTCCTCCCCGGGTGGTATCCGGGGACGGGGCACGCCGGGAAGCCCCCGGACGGCCCGGTCCGCGGCACCCGGGGGCGCACGGCGTCAGGACCCGGCGCGCTACCCCCGCGCGATCGGGGCGAAGCGGGCGCCGGTCAGGGCGGCCAGATCGGCGGGCGCCAGCTCGACCTCCAGCCCGCGCCGCCCGGCCGAGACGCAGACCGTCGCCCGGCCCTGCGCCGAGGCGTCCACCACCGTCCGCAGCCGCTTGCGCTGCCCCAGCGGCGAGATCCCGCCCAGGACGTAGCCGGTGCTGCGCTCGGCCGCGGCCGGGTCGGCCATCGCGGCCCGCTTCCCGCCCACCGCGGCGGCCAGCGCCTTGAGGTCCAGCGAGCCGGAGACCGGCACCACGGCGACCGTGAGGGTGCCGTCCACGTCCGCCAGCAGCGTCTTGAAGACCTGGTCGGGGGAGACCCCCAGCGCCTCGGCGGCCTCCTCGCCGTACGACGGCGCCGCCGGGTCGTGCTCATAGGCGTGCACCGTGAAGGGGACGCCGGCCTCGGTCAGCGCCACCGTCGCGGGCGTGCCGCCGGACGCCCGGCCGCCGTTCTTGCCCTGCTTCGCCTTCTTCGCCACCGCGCTCCGCCTCGCTCCACACATCCGCCGGTCGACCGCCCGGGCCGGGGACCGCGCCGGGCGCCCGGCGCCGGCCGGTCAGTTGGGGCTGGTCGGCTGCCGGGTCAGCTCCACGGCCGGCAGCGACGGGAGCTTACCGATCACCGCCGACTCCTGGCGAAGCAGTTTCAGCTCCTGCCGCAGCCGGTCCGCGGTGTCCGGCGCCTCCAGCAGCCGCTGCTTGGCCGGTACGTCCAGCACCGCCGCCGCGGCGACCAGGTACGACAGCACCGAGGGATCGCCGGGCAGCTCCTGGCCGCCGGCCAGCGTCCGCTCATTGGCCCAGGCCAGCCGCTTCTGGTACGTGCGGAACGCCCGCACCACCCCGGAGGCCAGCGCGCCCGCGCCGTCCCCCTGGTCCTCCTCCAGCTCCGCCAGCTCACCGGTCAGATACGGCCCGGAGGCGTCCACCGACAGCAGCCGGAAGCGGGTGGTGCCGGTGGCCAGGACCTCGTAGCCGCCGTCGGCCGGCTTCTCCCGGATGGTCGCCGCGTCCGCCACGCAGCCGACCGCGTGGAAGGCGCGCAGCGGATCGTCGCCGAAGCCGGCGGCCGGGCCGGCGGCGGCGGGCGCGGTGGCGTCCGGCAGCCCGGGGGCGGTGGGCGCCACCTCGCGGCCGTCCCGGATGGCGACCACCGCGAACCGGCGCTCGTCCTCGGGCCGGTCCAGCAGGTCGCGCATCATCGCCCGGTAGCGCGCCTCGAAGACGTTCAGCGGCAGCACCAGGCCCGGGAAGAGCACCGAGTTGAGGGGGAAGAGCGGCAGGCGCACGGAGGACACAGTCGGTAAGCCTAGAGCCTGTGCCCGCGCGGGCCACCACCCCACCCGGCTATTGCCGCCGCAGCAGCCGCGAGGCGCCCGCCGCCACCGTCGTCGCCAGCACCCACCCCAGCACGATCAGCACGGCCGCCACCCACTGCGCGGCCCCGCCCGGCTTCCAGGCGCCGCCCTGGTAGAGGTCGATCACCGGCAGCAGCAGGTCGAGGGTGTAGAGGTACGGGTTCCAGGCCGGCGCCTCGTCGGGCTTGAGGGCCGGCGGCGGGTACGAGGAGAAGTAGGCGGTGCCGATCGCCCACAGGACCACCATCCACACCGCGGCCCGCCCCGGGCGGTAGCCGTAGGCCACCGTCCAGTCCTGGAGGAAGCCCCACGCCTTGGCCGCCAGCGGCAGCGTCTCGCGCCGCCGCCGCTGCTTGGCCAGCTGCACCTCGCGGGCGTCGGCGTCCTCGCCCATGGCGCGCAGCGAGGCGGCCAGCATCTCGTACGGCTCGGGCGCGTACTCCGGTGTCGCGGCGGCCACCCACTGGAGCCGCAGCGCCAGCGGGAAGTGGCCGCGCGGGATCAGCGTCTCGTAGGCGAAGCCGGCCATCATCAGCCCGCCCAGCCCCGGCCAGCTCGCCGATTTGTCGACAAGATTGACGACCCGGGCGCCGGAGAGGATCACCCGGCCGCGCTGCGGCCGCTCGCCCAGGAACCGCAGCTCAGGGGTCTGGATACGGCGCAGCGACAGCTCCTGGTCGGACTCCATGACGAACCGCGCGTGCTCCAGGTCCACCGCGTCCCCGAACCGCCCGTCGTCCAGCCGCACCCCGCCCTCGCACTCGAACCGCTGCATCCGCGTCCCGCGCGAGGGGGTGTGGGTGATGCCGTACGGGGGCGTGGCGCCGCTGGAGAACGGCGAGTTCGCCAGGCCCGCGGCGGTGAGGTAGAGGGTGCGCTCGACGGTCAGCTGGGGGGCGTTCAGCGCCCGGCGGCCGAACGGATTGCTCAGATGGCTGCCGCGCAGGCTCAGCGACACCCCGACCGTGGCGCCGCGCAGAGACAGCTCGCCGTACGACTCCAGCATCTCGGCCTGGAGGTCCTGGGCGACGGTCAGCCCGTCCGCCATGATCGAGCGGCCCTGGCGGTCCTTGTGCGCGACGACCTGATTGAGCATCAGGTCGGTGCCGATGTGCGCGTCGGTCAGCCGGATCCCGGAGTGCACCACGCAGCGCGGCAGGTGCAGATCGCCCTCGGTGTGCAGCCGGGCCGCCTCCAGCCGAGGCAGCGCGCAGTTGACCATCCGCAGCGTGGTGAACCGGCTCTCCGGCAGCACCACCTCCGCCTCGAACCGGCAGTCCCGCAGCTCCACGAATGGCTTGATCGTGCCGCCCGCAAGGTCGAGAGTGTCCGTGATGTACGCACCGGTGAGCTTCAGCGCGGAGACCCGGCCGGGCTGCGCCGGCGGCCCGTCGAGCAGCAGCAGCGCCACCACCCGGGCCCGCACCCGGCGCTCCGGCCCCCACAGGTGCTGCCCGTGCGGGTCGTCCCGGGACGGCTCGCCGGTGTGCAGATCGCAGGTGCTGCCGTTGCGGAACGCCTGCCACATGCTCCATTCCGCGGATGTCAGTCGCAGGTCGGCGGGCGCGTCGCCGTCCCTGGCTCCGGTCACTGGCTCCCCCTTGCTCCGGGTGCCGGGCGGCACCGCGGTGTCCGGTGTGCTGTGCTGGTCGAATGCGGCGGCCCCGGCGGCTGGTCCGGGCCCCGGGCGGCCCGCCGTCCGGTCGCGGTACCTGTTCGGACGCATCCCGGCGGGCCGGATTCCGCCCGCGGGACGGACGTCCCCGCACGCCCGCACCGACCCCTTGCCCGCCCGGTGACCGGTTGAACACGCGTGGTCAGGGCCAACTCCGGTCAACTTCGCGGGCCCGCCGGCGGCCGTCCGGACCGCGCGTCACTGCGTATCACTGAGTGATACGGGCGTCCGGGCCCGGCGGCGGGTCTGAGACACTGGGGACGTGATCTCCCGAATCGACCTGCGTGGCGCCGCCCTCCCCGAGGGTGCCGCCCTGCGCGACCTGCTGCCCCGTGCCGAGTTCGACGTGGAAGCCGCCCTGGAGACGGTGCGGCCCATCTGCGAGGACGTACGCCATCGCGGCACCGCGGCGCTGATCGACTACGCGCGGCGGTTCGACGGCGTGGAGATCGAGCGGGTCCGGGTCCCGGCCGAGGCGCTGACCGAGGCGCTGGCCGCGCTGGACCCGGCGGTCCGCGCCGCCCTGGAGGAGTCCATCCGGCGCGCCCGGATCGTCCACCGCGAGCAGCGCCGCACGGATGTCACCACCACGGTCGTGCCCGGCGGCACGGTCACCGAGCGCTGGGTCCCGGTCGAGCGGGTCGGCCTCTACGTCCCCGGCGGCCGCTCGGTCTACCCGTCCTCCGTGGTCATGAACGTCGTCCCCGCCCAGGAGGCCGGCGTCGGCTCGCTCGCCGTCGCCTCCCCGCCGCAGGCGGACTTCGGCGGCCTGCCGCACCCGACGATCCTCGCCGCCTGCGCCCTGCTCGGCGTGGACGAGGTCTACGCGGCCGGCGGCGCCCAGGCCGTGGCGATGTTCGCGTACGGCACCGACGAGTGCGCCCCGGCCAATCTGGTCACCGGCCCCGGCAACATCTACGTCGCCGCCGCCAAGCGCCTGCTCAAGGGCCGGATCGGCATCGACTCCGAGGCCGGGCCCACCGAGATCGCGGTCCTCGCCGACCGCACCGCCGACCCGGTCCACGTCGCCGCCGACCTGATCAGCCAGGCCGAGCACGACCCGATGGCCGCCGCCGTCCTGGTCACCGACTCCGAGGAGCTGGCCGACCGCACCGAGAAGGAGCTGGCCCCGCAGATCGAGGCCACCAAGCACGTCGAGGACCGCATCGTGCCGGCGCTGTCCGGCCGGCAGTCCGCGATCGTCCTGGTGGACGGCCTGGACGAGGGCCTGGCGGTGGTGGACGCCTACGGCGCCGAGCACCTGGAGATCCAGACCGCCGACGCCGCCGCCGTCGCCGCCCGGGTCCGCAACGCCGGCGCGGTCTTCGTCGGCCCGTACGCCCCGGTCTCGCTCGGCGACTACTGCGCCGGCTCCAACCACGTCCTGCCCACCGGCGGCTGCGCCTGCCACTCCTCGGGCCTGTCCGTCCAGTCGTTCCTGCGCGGTATCCACGTCGTGGACTACACCCGCGAGGCGCTGGCCGAGGTCGCCCACCACGTGGTGACCCTCGCCGAGGCCGAGGACCTGCCGGCCCACGGCGCGGCGCTCAAGGCCCGCTTCGACTGGACGGTCCCCGAGAGCAAGTGAGCAGGCACGTGACCAGGATCGACGATCTCCCCATCCGGGACGAGCTGCGCGGCAAGTCCCCCTACGGCGCCCCGCAGCTCGACGTCCCGGTGCGCCTCAACACCAACGAGAACCCCTACCCGCTCCCCGAACCGCTGGTCCGGCGGATCGCCGAGCGGGTCACCGAGGCCGCCCGCCACCTCAACCGCTACCCCGACCGCGACGCGGTCGAGCTGCGCACCGAGCTGGCCGGCTACCTCACCCGCACCACCGGCCACCCGGTCACCACCAGCCAGGTCTGGGCCGCCAACGGCTCCAACGAGGTCCTCCAGCAGCTGCTCCAGACCTTCGGCGGCCCCGGCCGCACCGCCCTCGGCTTCGAGCCGTCGTACTCCATGCACGCGCTGATCGCGCGCGGTACGGGCACCGGCTGGATCTCCGGGCCCCGGTGCGAGGACTTCACCATCGACGTGGCGGCCGCGCGGGAGGCCATCGCCGAGCACCGGCCCGACGTGGTCTTCGTCTGCTCGCCGAACAACCCCACCGGCTCCGCCGTCGCCGCCGAGACGGTCCTCGCGCTGTACGACGCGGCGCAGGCCGCGCGGTCCGCCACCGGCGGGGCGCTGGTCGTGGTGGACGAGGCGTATGTGGAGTTCAGCCACCGGCCGTCGCTGCTGCCGCTGATCGAGGGCCGGCCGAACATGGTCCTCTCCCGCACGATGTCCAAGGCGTTCGGCGCCGCCGGCCTGCGGCTGGGCTACCTCGCCGCCGACCCGGCCGTGGTCGACGCCGTCCAGCTGGTCCGGCTGCCGTACCACCTCTCGGCCGTCACCCAGGCCACCGCGCTCGCCGCCCTGGAGCACACCGATACGCTGCTGGCCTACGTCGAGCAGCTCAAGAGCGAGCGGGACCGCCTGGTCACCGAGCTCCGCGGGATCGGCCACGAGGTCGTGGACTCGGACGCCAACTTCGTCCAGTTCGGCCTTTTCGACGACGCGCACGCCGCCTGGCAGGCGATCCTCGACCACGGCGTGCTGGTCCGCGACAACGGCGTACCGGGCTGGCTGCGGGTCACCGCCGGCACCCCGGCCGAGAACGACGCGTTCCTCGACGCGGTGCGCGCGGTGCGCAAAGAACGCAGCCTGAAGGAGAACAAGCGATGAGCGGTGCGACCGCCCGTGTGGGGCGCGTGGAGCGCACCACCAAGGAGACCACGGTGCTGGTCGAGATCGACCTCGACGGCTCCGGCCAGGTCGACGTCTCGACCGGCGTCGGCTTCTACGACCACATGCTCGACCAGCTCGGCCGGCACGGCCTCTTCGACCTCAAGGTCAAGACCGACGGCGATCTGCACATCGACACCCACCACACCATCGAGGACACCGCCCTCGCGCTCGGCGCCGCCTTCAAGCAGGCGCTCGGCGACAAGGTCGGCATCTACCGCTTCGGCAACTGCACCGTCCCGCTGGACGAGTCGCTGGCCCAGGTGACGGTGGACCTCTCCGGCCGCCCGTATCTGGTGCACACCGAGCCGGAGAACATGGCGCCGATGATCGGCACCTACGACACCACGATGACCCGGCACATCCTGGAGTCGTTCGTCGCCCAGGCGCAGATCGCGCTCCACGTCCACGTCCCGTACGGGCGCAACGCCCACCACATCGTGGAGTGCCAGTTCAAGGCGCTGGCCCGGGCCCTGCGCTACGCCAGCGAACGCGACCCGCGGGCGGCGGGCATCCTCCCGTCCACGAAGGGCGCCCTGTGATGAACGGCCTGTCCACCGTCTTCATCCTCGTGGGCCTCTTCCTGCTCGGCGGCGTCTACTCGTTCTGGAAGCAGAAGATCCCCAAGTCCGTGATCACCCTGCTCGCCATCGCCTCGGCGATGTGCCTGGTGGCGGGCGTGATGCGCCTGGAGGTGTGGAATTGAGCACCGCCCGGAAGGTCGTCGTCTTCGACTACGGCTTCGGCAACATCCGGTCCGCCGAGCGGGCCCTGGCGCATGTCGGCGCGGACGTGGAGATCACCCGCGACTTCGACACCGCGATGAACGCCGACGGGCTGCTGGTGCCCGGCGTCGGCGCGTTCGCCGCGTGCATGCGCGGGCTGAAGGAGGCCCGCGGCGACTGGATCATCGGCCGCCGGCTGTCCGGCGGCCGCCCGGTGATGGGCATCTGCGTCGGGATGCAGATCCTCTTCGGCCGGGGCATCGAGCACGGCGTGGAGACCGAGGGGCTCGACGAGTGGCCCGGCACGGTCGGCCCGCTCAAGGCCGAGGTGGTCCCGCACATGGGCTGGAACACCGTCCGCGCCGCCGAGGGCTCCCGGCTCTTCGCCGGGCTGCCGGCCGACGCCCGCTACTACTTCGTGCACTCCTACGCGGTCCACGACTGGGAGCTGGAGACCGCCAACGAGGCGATGACCGCTCCCAAGGTCACCTGGGCCACGCACGGCGAGCCGTTCGTGGCCGCGGTCGAGAACGGCCCGCTGTGGGCCACCCAGTTCCACCCCGAGAAGTCCGGCGACGCCGGTGCCCAGCTCCTGACCAACTGGATCGAAACGCTGTGAACGCTGTGAACGCTGTGAAGAAGCTCGAACTCCTGCCCGCCGTCGACGTCCGCGACGGCCAGGCCGTCCGCCTGGTGCACGGCGAGTCCGGCTCGGAGACCTCCTACGGCGACCCGCTCCAGGCCGCGCTGGCCTGGCAGGCGGCCGGCGCCGAGTGGCTGCACCTGGTCGACCTCGACGCCGCGTTCGGCACCGGCGACAACCGCGAGCGGATCACCGAGGTGGCCCGCTCCATGGACATCAAGGTCGAGCTGTCCGGCGGCATCCGCGACGACGCCTCGCTGGCCGCCGCGCTCGCCACCGGCTGCACCCGGGTCAACATCGGCACCGCGGCGCTGGAGCAGCCCGAGTGGGTCGCCAAGATCATCGCCGAGCACGGCGACAAGATCGCGGTGGGCCTGGACGTCCGCGGCACCACCCTGCGCGGCCGCGGCTGGACCCGGGACGGCGGCGACCTCTACGAGACGCTGGCCCGCCTGGACGCCGAGGGCTGCGCCCGCTACGTCGTCACCGACATCAACAAGGACGGCACCCTCCAGGGCCCCAACCTGGAACTTCTGAAAAACGTCTGCGCGGCCACCGACCGCCCCGTCGTCGCCTCCGGCGGCGTCTCCTCCCTCGACGACCTGCGGGCGATCGCCGCGCTGGTGCCGCAGGGCGTGGAGGGGTCGATCGTCGGCAAGGCGCTGTACGCGAAGGCGTTCACCCTCGAAGAGGCACTGGCGGCGGTGTCCTAGGCCGCGGGTGCCGCAACCGGCCACGGCCATGGGAGGCGGCGTGATGAGCATCGAGCGCGTACGGACCGACAGCCCCTGGGAAGAGTCCATTGGCTTCGCACGCGCGGTGGCGGCCGGCGACCGGGTCCTGGTCGCCGGCACGATGCCGCTGGTCGGCGGGGTCCTCCAGGGCGAGGGCGATCCCTACGTCCAGACCAAGGTCGCCTTCGGCAACGCGCTGGCGGCGCTGACCCCCTTCGGGCTGGGCGCCGCCGAGGTGGTGCGCACCCGGATGTACCTGACCCACCTGCGGGACGCGGACGCCGCCTCCCGGGCCCACCGGGAGCTGTTCGAGGCCGCGCCGCCCGCCACGACCCTGGTCGTGGTCTCCGGCTTCATCGATTCCCGCGTCCTGGTGGAAGTAGAACTAGAAGCGTTCCGGGATCCGTCCCGGGACACCGAGCGAGAGGGCTGAGACCGACATGAGCCTGGCGGTCCGCGTCATCCCCTGCCTGGACGTCGACAACGGCCGCGTCGTCAAGGGCGTCAACTTCCAGAACCTCCGGGACGCCGGGGACCCGGTCGAGATGGCGAAGGTCTACGGCCAGGAGGGCGCCGACGAGCTGACCTTCCTCGACATCACCGCGTCCTCCGGCAACCGCGAGACCACCTACGACGTGGTCCGCCGCACCGCCGAGCAGGTCTTCATCCCGCTGACCGTCGGCGGCGGGGTGCGCACCGCCGAGGACGTCGACAAGCTGCTGCGGGCCGGCGCGGACAAGGTCGGTGTGAACACCGCGGCGATCGCCCGCCCGGAGCTGATCAAGGAGATCGCGGAGCGGTTCGGCAGCCAGGTGCTGGTCCTGTCGGTGGACGCCCGGCGCACGGCCGACGGCTCGTTCGAGGTCACCACGCACGGCGGGCGCCGCTCGGCCGGGATCGACGCGGTGGAGTGGGCGCACCGCGCCGCCGAGCTGGGCGCCGGGGAGATCCTGCTGAACTCCATGGACGCCGACGGCACCAAGGACGGCTACGACGTGGAGATGATCGAGGCGGTGCGCCGGCACGTCAGCGTCCCGGTGATCGCCTCCGGCGGCGCCGGCAAGCTCGGCGACTTCGCCCCCGCGGTGGCCGCCGGCGCCGACGCCGTACTGGCCGCCTCGGTCTTCCACTTCGGCGATCTGCGCATCGGGCAGGTCAAGGACGCGCTGCGGGAGGCCGGGCACCCGGTGCGGTAGCGGCTCGCGCCTGCGAACGCCGAAGGGCCCCTGCCGCATCCCCGCGGCAGGGGCCCTTCCCGTTCACCTCCCGGCGCCGCCGGTCACTTCGCCTTGCGGGCGGCGCGGACGAACTCGCGGTTCATCCTGGTGATGCTGAACAGCGGGATGCCCTTGGGGCAGGCGGTGGCGCACTCCCCGGCCAGGGTGCAGCCGCCGAACCCCTCGGCGTCCATCTGCGCCACCATGTCCAGCACCCGGGACTCCCGCTCCGGGGCGCCCTGCGGCAGCACGTTGAGGTGGTTGACCTTCGCGGAGGTGAACAGCATCGCCGCGCCGTTGGGGCAGGCCGCCACGCACGCGCCGCAGCCGATGCACTCGGCGTGCTCGAACGCGGCGTCGGCGTCCGGCTTGGGCACCGGCGTGGCGTGCGCCTCGGGGGCGGAGCCGGTCGGCGCGGTGATGTAGCCGCCGGCCTGGATGATCCGGTCGAACGCCGAGCGGTCCACGACCAGGTCCTTGACGACCGGGAAGGCCGCGGCGCGCCAGGGCTCGACGTCGATGGTGTCGCCGTCCCGGAAGGACCGCATGTGCAGCTGGCAGGTGGTGGTCCGCTCGGGGCCGTGCGCGTCGCCGTTGATGACGAGCGAGCAGGCCCCGCAGATGCCCTCACGGCAGTCGTGGTCGAAGGCGACCGGGTCCTCGCCCTTGAGGATCAGCTCCTCGTTGAGGGTGTCGAGCATCTCCAGGAAGGACATGTCGGGGGAGATGCCGTCCACCTCGTACGTGGACATGGCGCCGTCGGCGCCGGCGTGCTTCTGCCGCCAGACGCGCAGGGTGAGCCTCATGCGTAGCTCCGCTGGGTGGGGTGGACGTACTCGAAGACCAGGTCTTCCTTGTGCAGGACGGGGGCCGCGCCGGTGCCGGCGAACTCCCAGGCGGCGGCGTAGCCGAACTCCTCGTCCCGGCGGGCCGCCTCGCCGTCGGGGGTCTGCGACTCCTCGCGGAAGTGGCCGCCGCAGGACTCGGCGCGGTGCAGCGCGTCGAGGCACATCAGCTCGGCCAGCTCCAGGTAGTCGACGACGCGGTTGGCCTTCTCCAGCGACTGGTTGAACTCCGCGCCGGTGCCGGGGACCTTGATGCGCCGCCAGAACTCCTCGCGGATCTCGGGGATCCGGGCCAGGGCCTTGCGCAGCCCGGCGTCGGTGCGGGCCATCCCGCAGTACTCCCACATGAGTTCGCCGATCTCGCGGTGGAAGGAGTCCGGGGTGCGGTCCCCGTCCACGGCGAGCAGCAGGTTGATCCGGTCCTCGGTCTCGGCCAGGACGTCCTGGACGACCGGGTGGTCCGCACCGACCGGCTCCTGGTGCGGGTTGCGGGCCAGGTAGTCGTTGATGGTCGAGGGCAGGACGAAGTAGCCGTCGGCCAGGCCCTGCATGAGCGCGCTGGCGCCCAGGCGGTTGGCGCCGTGGTCGGAGAAGTTGGCCTCGCCGATGGCGAACAGGCCGGGCACGGTGGTCTGGAGGTCGTAGTCGACCCACAGCCCGCCCATCGTGTAGTGCACCGCGGGGTAGATCCGCATCGGCACCCGGTACGGGTCCTCGTCGGTGATCCGCTGGTACATGTCGAAGAGGTTGCCGTACTTGGCCTCGACGGCCTTGCGGCCCATCCGCGCGATGGCGTCCGCGAAGTCCAGGTAGACGCCCTGGCCGCCGGGGCCGACGCCGCGGCCCTCGTCGCAGACGTTCTTGGCGGCGCGGGAGGCGATGTCGCGGGGGACGAGGTTGCCGAAGGACGGGTAGATGCGCTCCAGGTAGTAGTCGCGCTCGTCCTCGGGGATCTCGTTCGGCGGGCGGGTGTCGCCCTTGGCCCTGGGCACCCAGATCCGGCCGTCGTTGCGCAGCGACTCGCTCATCAGCGTCAGCTTGGACTGGTGGTCGCCGGTGCGCGGGATGCAGGTCGGGTGGATCTGGGTGAAGCAGGGGTTGGCGAAGTAGGCGCCGCGCCGGTGGGCCCGCCAGATCGCGGTGGCGTTGGAGTTCATGGCGTTCGTCGACAGGTAGAAGACGTTGCCGTAGCCGCCGGAGGCGAGCACCACCGCGTCCGCGAAGTAGCTGGAGATCTTCCCGGTGACCAGGTCGCGGGCGACGATGCCGCGGGCCCGGCCGCCGACCACGATCAGGTCCAGCATCTCGGTGCGCGGGTGCAGTTCGACGTTGCCGGCCGCGATCTGCCGGGACAGCGCCTGGTAGGCGCCGAGCAGCAGCTGCTGGCCCGTCTGGCCGCGGGCGTAGAAGGTGCGGGAGACCTGGACGCCGCCGAACGAGCGGGTGTCGAGCAGACCGCCGTACTCGCGGGCGAACGGCACGCCCTGGGCGACGCACTGGTCGATGATCTCGACGGAGATCTGCGCGAGCCGGTGGACGTTGGACTCCCGGGCGCGGAAGTCGCCGCCCTTGACGGTGTCGTAGAAGAGGCGGTGGACCGAGTCGCCGTCGTTGCGGTAGTTCTTCGCGGCGTTGATCCCGCCCTGCGCGGCGATGGAGTGGGCCCGGCGCGGGGAGTCCTGGTAGCAGAACTGGACGACGTGGTAGCCCTGTTCGGCGAGGGTGGCGCCGGCCGAGCCGCCGGCCAGTCCGGTGCCGACGACGATGACCGTGTGCTTGCGGCGGTTGGCCGGGTTGACCAGCTTGGCCTCGAAGCGGCGGGTGTCCCAGCGCTCGGCGATCGGCCCGGCCGGGGCCTTGGCGTCGGCGAGCGGCGCGCCGGTGGTGTAGTCGGTGTACGCGGGGAAGGCGGAGGCGGGGGAAGCGGTCATGGTCAGCTCACCAATCCGGTCATGACGCCGACGGGGACGGCGATGAAGCCCAGGGTCAGCACCAGCGCGAGGACGTTGGCCAGGGTCTTCAGGAGGCGGTCGCGGGTCCGGCTGCCCGCGCCGAGGGTCTGCGCGGCGCTCCAGAAGCCGTGCCGGATGTGCAGGCCGAGGGCGAGCATCGCCACGAGGTAGATGGCGTTGCCGTACCAGGTCGAGAAGGTGGCCACGACGTTCTGGTACGGGTGGCCGGGCTGGAAGCCGGAGTGCACGGTGCCGGTGGTCAGGTCCAGCAGGTGCCAGACGATGAACAGGCCGAGGATCACCCCGCCCCAGCGCATGGTGCGGGTGGCGTAGCTGGTCCGCGCCTTGCGGTGGACGTAGCGGTCCGGGCGGGCCTTGAGGTCGCGGCGGCTGAGCTGGTACGCGGCGGTGGCGTGCGCGACGACGGCGGCCACCAGCACCACGCGGATCACCCACAGCGTCCACTCGTAGTGCATGAACGGTTCGCCGACCGTGCGCAGCCAGTGCGCGTACGCGTTGAAGGAGCCCGCCCCGAAGAAGATCTTCAGGTTGCCGAACATGTGGACGACAAGATAGGCGAGCATGATCAGGCCGCTGACGGCCATCACCGCCTTCTTGCCGACGGTGGAGCCCCAGAGCGTCCTCGTCATCGACGGCCGTCGGTCCGTCCGTTGTGCCAGTGCCATGGGTCCCGACGGTAGGGAGGCGTTGGCCATCCGTCCAAGACATGGTGCGGCTGATCTCCATAGGCAGGCCCTATCACTGCCTTATATTCCCCTTATGCAGCTGCAGCAGCTCCGCTACTTCACGGCCGTGGCCGACACCCGCCACTTCACCCGCGCCGCCGAGCGCGAACACGTCGCCCAGCCCTCGCTCTCCCAGCAGATCCGGGCCCTGGAACGGGAGTTGGGCGCCGAACTCTTCCACCGCGCCCGCGGCCACATCTCCCTCACCGACGCCGGCGAGACCCTGCTCCCACTGGCCCGCCGGATCCTCGCCGACACCGAGACCGCCCGCCGCGAGGTCCAGGAGGTCGCCCAGCTGCGCCGCGGCCGGCTGCGCCTGGGCGCCCCGCCCAGCCTGTGCGCCAGCCTCGTCCCCGACGTGCTCAGCGCCTTCCACGCCGCCTACCCCGGCGTCGAGCTGATCATCGCCGAGGACGGCTCCCAGGACCTGGTCCGCGCGCTGGCCGACGGCGAACTGGACCTCGCGCTGATCATCACCCCGCTGCCCGGCCAGGCCCCCGCGCTGGCCACCACCGAGCTGCTGCGCGAGGAGCTGGTGGTGGTCTCCGCCCCCGGCCGCCCCGCGCCGGTCGCCGGCCGGCGCACCCGGATCCGCGTCGAGGATCTGCGCGGCCGGCCGCTGGCGATGTTCCGCCGGGGCTACGACCTGCGGGAATTCACCACCGCGGCATGCCGCGCGGCCGGCTTCGAGCCGACCTTCACCGTCGAGGGCGGCGAGATGGACGCGGTACTCGGCTTCGTCCGGGCCGGCCTCGGCGTCGCCGTCGTCCCCAGCATGGTCGCCGAACGCTCCGGGCTGCGGGTGACGCCGTTCGCCACCCCCGGGATGCACCGGGTGGTCTCCGTCGCGCACCGCGGCGACGTCTCCCCGCCACGCGCCGCCCGGGAACTGGAGCGCATCCTGCGCGCCCACCTGGCCGGCGGCACGCCCTGAGCGCGGGCCGGCCCGGCCAGGGGAGCGGCGGCCCGCCCCGGCCTCAGATGCCGAGCCGCGCGCCCCGCAGCTTGGCCACCGCCTCCTCGTCCCCGTCCTGCTCCACCTTCGCCGCGCCCTGCCGGCCGAAGGCGAACAGCGTCAGCTCACCCGGCTCACCGGTCACCGTCACCACCGGCGTCCCCCGGTGGGCCACCGCGGTCTGCCCGTCCGGACGCCGCAGCACCAGACCCACCGGCGCCTTCCGCCCCAGCACCCGGGCCATCCGCTCCAGCCGCACCCACAGCGCGTCCGCGAAGACCGGGTCCAGCTCGCGCGGAGCCCAGTCCGGCTGCGCGCGCCGCACGTCCTCGGCGTGGACGTAGAACTCGACGGTGTTCGACGCCTCGTCGACCTGCTTCAGCGCGAACGGCGACAGCCGCGGCGGGCCCGTCCGGATCAGCTGGATCAGCTCCTCGTACGGCTTCGCGGCGAACTCCGCGCGCACCTTCTCCAGCCGCCCCGCCAGCGGTTTGGCGATCAGCCCCGCGGCCGCGTCGGCGCGCCGCTCGCGCACCACCACGTGCGCCGCCAGATCCCGGGTCGTCCAGTCCTCGCACAGCGTCGGCGCCTCGGGCCCGGCGCTCTCCAACAGGTCGGCCAGAAGGAGCCGTTCACGCTTCGCATGGGTCGACATACGGCCAGCCTACGGCCGCCCCGCGCACCCTGCCACGGCGCACCGCCCGCACTCACGTCCGCAGCACCACCACCGCCACCACCACGGCCGCCACCAGCGACGCAGCGAACACCGCCAGCAGCACCCGCACCGCCACCCGCGCCGCCCGGTCCGGGTCCGGCGGCGGCCCGGGCGGCGGGAGCGGAGGCGGCGGCTGATCCATAACGGCAGCATGCCGCACGGCACAATGGACCCATGACCACCAGCCGCGCCACCAGCACCGACCTGGACCCCGCCGTCGCCGCCCGCCTCAAGCGCGGCGCCGACGGCCTCTTCCCGGCCATCGCCCAGCAGTACGACACCGGCGAGGTGCTGATGCTCGGCTGGATGGACGACGAGGCGCTGCACCGCACCCTGACCACCGGCCGCTGCACGTACTGGTCCCGCAGCCGCCAGGAGTACTGGGTCAAGGGCGACACCTCCGGCCACGTCCAGTACGTCAAGTCCGTCGCCCTGGACTGCGACGCCGACACCGTCCTGGTCAAGGTCGACCAGGTCGGCGCCGCCTGCCACACCGGCGCCCGCACCTGCTTCGACGCGGACGTCCTGGCGGGCGCCGCCGACCAGTAGGCTCCGCTGCCATGACCACGGGAACCACCGGCACCGCCACACCGGACCTCGACACCTTCCGCACGCTCGCCAAGGACCGGCGGGTCATCCCCGTCACCCGGCGCCTCCTGGCGGACGGCGACACCCCCGTCGGCCTCTACCGCAAACTCGCGGCCGAGCGCCCGGGCACTTTCCTGCTGGAGTCCGCGGAGAACGGCCGGACGTGGTCGCGGTACTCCTTCATCGGCGTGCGCAGCGCCGCCACGCTCACCGTCCGCGACGGACAGGCCCACTGGCTGGGCACCCCGCCGGTCGGCGTGCCCACCGGCGGCGACCCGCTGGCCGCCCTGCGCGCCACCGTCGAGACCCTGCACACCCCGCGCGACCTCATCGAGGGCGAGGGGCTGCCCCCGTTCACCGGCGGCATGGTCGGCTACCTCGGCTACGACATCGTCCGCCGCCTGGAGAAGATCGGCGCGCACACCGAGGACGACCTCGGGCTGCCCGAGCTGACCATGCTCCTCACCTCCGACCTCGCCGTCCTGGACCACTGGAACGGCACGGTCCTGCTGATCGCCAACGCCATCAACCACAACGACCTGGCGACCGGCGTGGACGAGGCGTACGCGGACGCGGTGGCCCGCCTGGACGCCATGGCCGACGACCTGGCCCGCCCCGCCCCGGCGAGCGCCGCCGCGCTGCCGCCGTCCGCCGTGCCCCCGTACACCGGCAAGTGGGGCGGCGAGGCGTTCCGGGCCGCCGTCGAGGACGTCAAGGAGCGCATCCGGGCCGGCGAGGCGTTCCAGGTGGTGCCCTCGCAGCGGTTCGAAACCCCCTGCACGGCAAGCGCGTTGGACGTCTACCGCGTGCTGCGGGCCACCAACCCCAGCCCGTACATGTACCTCTTCCGCTTCGCCGGCGACGGCGGTACGCCCTTCGACGTGGTCGGCTCCAGCCCCGAGGCGCTGGTCAAGGTCGAGGGCGGCCGGGCCATGGTGCACCCCATCGCCGGCACCCGCCCGCGCGGCGCGACCGTCCAGGAGGACCAGGCGCTCGCCGACGAACTGCTCGCCGACCCCAAGGAGCGCGCCGAGCACCTGATGCTGGTCGACCTCGGCCGCAACGACCTCGGCCGGGTCTGCGAGCCCGGCAGCGTCGAGGTCGTCGACTTCATGTCCGTCGAGCGCTACAGCCACGTCATGCACATCGTCTCCACGGTCACCGGCACGGTCGCCCCCGGCCGCACCGCCTTCGACGTGCTCACCGCCTGCTTCCCGGCCGGCACCCTCTCCGGCGCCCCCAAGCCGCGCGCGATGCAGATCATCGAGGAGCTGGAGCCGACCCGGCGCGGCCTGTACGGCGGCTGCGTCGGCTATCTGGACTTCGCCGGCGACTCCGACACCGCCATCGCCATCCGCACCGCGCTGCTGCGGGACGGCACCGCGTACGTCCAGGCCGGCGCCGGCGTGGTCGCCGACTCCGATCCGGCGGCCGAGGACACCGAGTGCCGCAACAAGGCCGCGGCCGTGCTGCGCGCCGTGCACACCGCCAACCACCTGGGCGAATGAGCCGCCGCACCCCCGCGCGACGGGCCGCGGGGGCCGGTAGGCGATAGTGGTGGGGTGACTGCCGCACCCCGGACCCGTACCGACACCGAAGCCGCGCCGGCCGCGGACCGGCCCGCCCGCGGCGCCAAGCGCTCCCTCGCCCTGGCGCTGCTGCTGGGCGCCGCCGGCGCGGGCCTGGCCCTGCTGGCCTCCGGCCGCACCTGGGCGAGTGGCACCGCCGTACTGGCCCAGGGCGAGCTGCCGCGCACCGTCACCGGCACCGACGTCACCGGCGTGCCCGGCGCGCTGGCGGTGGTCGGGCTGGCCGCGCTGGTCGCCGTCTTCGCGGTCCGCCGCGCCGGCCGGATCGTGGTCGCCGGGCTGCTGGCCCTGGCCGGGCTGGGCATCGCGGCGGCCGCCGCGCTCGGCTACTCCGACACCTCCGCGCTGCGCGAGAAGGCCGCCGACGCGGTGGGCCTGTCCGGCGCGCAGGTGCACCACGTCACCCACACCGCCTGGCCCTGGATCGCCGCCGCCGGCGGGGTGCTGCTGCTCCTGGCCGGTGTGCTGGCCCTGGTGTACGGCCGCGCCTGGCCCGCCATGTCGGGCCGGTACGAGCGGACGCCCGGCGGCGGACGGGGCCCGCGGCGCGCCCCGGCGGCGCCGGACCTGGAGCGCCCCGAGGAGATCTGGAAGTCCCTGGACCGCGGTGAGGACCCCACCCGGTAGGCGAGGACCCCACCCGGTAAAAGGCGTCCGCCCGGCATCGGTGACAATGGACGACGACATTCCCGCGCCCCGACCCCGGCGCGGCAGAGCAACGAGGAGCACTCCATGTCGAGCAGTGGCCACGGACACACCCCCGCCGCCTGGACCGGCGTCATCATCGCGTTCATCGGGTTCTGTGTCGGCGGCGCCTTCATCGTGCTGGGCAGCGTGGCCGGGTTCTGGGCGGGTATCGCGCTGATCGGCGCCGGCGCCGTGGTGGGCGGCATCATGCGCGCGGCCGGCCTCGGCCAGGAGCCCCGCCGCGCCGGCAAGCCCGCGGCCGCCGCCCGCCCCCAGGAGAGCTGACCACCCGCTCACCGGAGAACTCCACCGAGGCGCGGCTTCCCGGCCGCCGCACGGACCGGGCCTTTCTCAGGCCCGCGCCCCGTACGGCCGCCGAGAAGCCGCGCCTTCGCGCTGCCGGTGGCAGCATCGGCGGCGTGAACGCACTCGCGGCCCGGCCGCGCACCGGGCAGGAAGGGCGGCGCACCGGGCAGGACCGGCCGCGGCGGGGCCCGCTGCGCCGCCTCGCCGCCCCGGCCGGCACCCTGGCCGCGGCCGCCGCCGCCTTCGCCTGGGTCGGCGCGGTCGACCCGAACGAACCGGGCCACTACCCGGTCTGCCCGCTGCACTCGCTCACCGGCGTGCTCTGCCCGGCCTGCGGCGGACTGCGCAGCGCGCACGCCGTCGCGCACGGCGACCTCCTCACGGCGCTGGGCGCCAACGCCCCGGCGGTGGCCGGCTACGCCGCGTTCGCGGTCTTCGTCCTGGTCTGGCTGGTCCGCGCGGCCCGCGGACTGCCCACCGCAGGCCCCCGGCCGCGCCCGGCCCACTGGTGGGCGCTGGGCGCGCTGCTGCTGGTCTTCACGATCCTGCGCAACCTCCCCGCCGGCGCCTGGCTGCGCCCGTGACCAGGGCCGTTTCCGGCCGCCCGGCCGCACCGGGCTGTCCAGGGAGTGGGACCGGCGCCCACCGGATGCGGGACCTGCACCCGCCGACGGATACCATCGGAGAACCGGCCGGGGCAGTGGTTGCGTCCCACCAGCCGCTGTCCACCTCCACCGTTCAGATAGGAGGCCGCTCGCGTGAGCGTGCTCGATGAGATCATCGACGGAGTCCGCGCCGACCTCGCAGAGCGGCAGGCGCGCGTCGGCCTCGACGAGCTCAAGGAGCGGGCCCGCGCGGCGCGCCCGGCGAAGGACGGCGCCGCCGCCCTGAAGGGCGACGGGGTCCGGGTCATCTGCGAGGTCAAGCGCTCCAGCCCCTCCAAGGGCGCGCTGGCCGCCATCGCCGACCCCGCCGGACTGGCCGCCGACTATGAGGCCGGTGGCGCCGCGGTGATCTCCGTGCTCACCGAGGAGCGCCGGTTCGGCGGCTCGCTGGCCGACCTGGAAGCGGTCCGCGCCCGGGTCGACATCCCGGTGCTGCGCAAGGACTTCATCGTCACCGCCTACCAGCTGTGGGAGGCCCGCGCGCACGGCGCCGACCTCGCGCTGCTGATCGTCGCCGCGCTGGAGCAGGAGGCCCTGGTCTCGCTGATCGAGCGGGCCGAGTCGATCGGCCTGACCCCGCTGGTCGAGGCGCACGACGAGGAGGAGGCCGCCCGCGCGGTGGACGCCGGCGCCCGCATCATCGGGATCAACGCCCGCGATCTGAAGACCCTGGAGGTCGACCGCGGCACCTTCGCCCGGGTCGCCCCCGAGATCCCCGACCACATCGTCAAGGTCGCCGAATCCGGCGTCCGCGGCCCGCACGACCTGATCGCCTACGCCAACGAGGGCGCCGACGCCGTACTGGTCGGCGAGTCCCTGGTCACCGGCAAGGACCCCAGGACCGCCGTCGCCGACCTCGTCGCGGCCGGTTCGCACCCCGCGATCCGGCACGGCCGGGACTGACCGGCCGCCGCCGGAGCAGGCACCCGCGATGACCCCCGTCCCCCGCCGCCCCGTGGCCAGCTTCTCCGCGCTGCCCTCGTGGCACCGCGGCTGCCGGGCCCCGGCCCGGCGCGTCCGGGGACGCCGGGTCCGCTACCACATCGGCTCCGAGCCGGGACAGATCAACGGACGGCGATGGCGTCCGGGGCCCGCGCGCTGACGCGTCCGGCCCCGTACCGGCGGCGCGCGCACCAAACGCGCGCGCCCGCCGCGACACCCTCCCATCCCGACCACACCGGACCTCCGGGGCGCTGAGGCCCCGGATGAGGAGTGCTCAGATGTCCGCAGGCAGTTCCCGCTTCTTCCTTCCGGATCCGGACGGATCCGTCCCCAGCGCCGCGGGGTATTTCGGCGCGTTCGGCGGCAAGTTCATCCCCGAGGCGCTGGTCGCCGCGGTGGACGAGGTCGCCGCCGAGTACGAGAAGGCCAAGGCCGATCCGGCGTTCGCCGCCGAACTCGACGACCTGATGGTCAACTACACCGGGCGCCCCAGCGCGCTCACCGAGGTGCCGCGGTTCGCCGAACACGCCGGCGGCGCCCGGGTGTTCCTCAAGCGCGAGGACCTCAACCACACCGGCTCCCACAAGATCAACAACGTGCTGGGGCAGGCCCTGCTCACCAAGCGGATGGGCAAGACCCGGGTCATCGCCGAGACCGGCGCCGGCCAGCACGGCGTGGCCACCGCCACCGCCTGCGCCCTCTTCGGCCTCGAGTGCACCATCTACATGGGCGAGGTCGACACGAAGCGGCAGGCCCTGAACGTCGCCCGGATGCGGATGCTCGGCGCCGAGGTCATCGCCGTCACCTCCGGCAGCCGCACCCTGAAGGACGCCATCAACGAGGCGTTCCGCGACTGGGTCGCCAACGTCGACCGCACCCACTACCTCTTCGGCACGGTCGCCGGACCGCACCCCTTCCCGGCCCTGGTCCGCGACTTCCACCGGGTGATCGGCGTCGAGGCCCGCCGGCAGATCCTGGAGCGCGCCGGGCGCCTCCCGGACGCCGCGCTGGCCTGCGTCGGCGGCGGCTCCAACGCCATCGGCCTGTTCCACGCCTTCCTGCCCGACACCGGCGTCCGCCTGATCGGCTGCGAGCCGGGCGGCCACGGCGTCGAGACCGGTGAGCACGCCGCCACCCTCACCGAGGGCACCCCCGGCATCCTGCACGGCTCCCGCTCGTACGTCCTCCAGGACGAGGACGGCCAGATCACCGAGCCGTACTCCATCTCGGCCGGTCTGGACTACCCGGGCATCGGCCCCGAGCACGCCTACCTCAAGGACACCGCCCGCGCCGAGTACCGCGCGGTGACCGACGACGCGGCCATGCAGGCGCTGCGGCTGCTGTCCCGCACCGAGGGCATCATCCCGGCCATCGAGAGCGCGCACGCGCTGGCCGGCGCCCTGGAGGTCGGCCGGGAGCTGGGCCCCGACGCCCTGCTGCTGGTGAACCTCTCCGGGCGCGGCGACAAGGACATGGACACCGCCGCCCGCTACTTCGGGCTCTACGACGACGCCGACCGCGGCGGCGAGGGGGACAACTGATGGCGGGCAACATCGAACTGCTCCGGACCGTCCTGGCGCAGGCCAAGGCCGAGGACCGGGCCGCCCTGGTCGGCTACCTCCCGGCCGGCTTCCCCACCATCGACGGCGGCATCCGGGCCATGACCGAGATGCTGGACGGCGGCTGCGACATCGTCGAGGTCGGCCTGCCGCACAGCGACCCGGTCCTGGACGGCCCGGTCATCCAGACCGCCGACGACATCGCGCTGCGGGCCGGCATCCGGATCACCGACGTACTGCGCACGGTCCGCGAGGTGCACGCCGCCACCGGCGCGCCGGTGCTCTGCATGACGTACTGGAACCCCGTCGACGCCTACGGTGTCGAGCGGTTCGCCGCCGACCTCGCCGAGGCGGGCGGCGCCGGCTGCATCCTGCCGGACCTCCCGGTCGAGGAGTCCGAGGTGTGGCGGAAGGCCGCCGCGCAGCACGGTCTGGCCACCGTCTTCGTGGTCGCGCCGAGCAGCCGGGACGAGCGGCTGGCCAAGATCACCGCGGCCGGCAGCGGCTTCGTCTACGCCGCGTCCCTGATGGGCGTCACCGGCACCCGTGAGTCGGTGGGCCGGGAGGCCGAGGACCTGGTGGCCCGCACCCGCGCCACCACCGATCTGCCGGTCTGCGTGGGCCTGGGCGTCTCCAACGCCGCGCAGGCCGCCGAGGTCGCCCGGTTCGCCGACGGCGTGATCGTCGGCTCGGCGTTCGTCAAGTGCCTGCTGGCGGCGGACGGCGACACCGACGCCGGTCTCGCCGCGGTCCGCACCCTCGCCGGGCAGCTCGGCGAGGGCGTGCGCCGGAGCGGCGCGGCCGGCGACCGGGCCGCCGATATCGCCCGATAGAGCGAACCTGCGAGCGGAGGGGTGCGGCCGCGCCCCTCCGCTTCGTTGTCCACGGGCGTGAACCAGAAGAACCATGACGGCCAGAACCGTGACGGAAAGAGCAGCGCCCGCGAGCGGCTGCAGGCCCAGCGCGCCAAGGAGAGGACGCGGTCCCGGCGGGTCCGCCAGGCCGTGGTCGCCGGGGCCGTGGTGGCGGCCCTGGCGGTGGCCGGCGGGATCGCCGTCTGGGTGTCGTCCGGCGGCGGCAGCGGCAGCACCGCCGGCGACGACTTCGCCCTCCCCAAGCAGGCCAGTGACGGCGCCAAGCCCGCCGTCCCGGTGGGCGCGCCGGGCGCCCGCTCCACCCTCACCGTCTGGGAGGACTTCCGCTGCCCGGCCTGCCAGCAGTTCGAGACCGGCTTCCGCCCGGTGATCCACGAACTCCAGGACTCCGGCAAGCTCCGCGCCGAATACCACCTCGCCACCCTGATCGACGGCAACACCGGCGGCTCCGGCTCGCTGAACGCCGCCAACGCCGCGCTGTGCGCCCAGGACGCCGGAAAGTTCCGCCAGCTCCACGACGTCCTCTACGCCAACCAGCCGCCCGAGCAGCAGGACCGCTTCGCCGACAAGACCTACCTCGTCAAGCTCGCCGGCAAGGTCCCCGGCCTGGTCACGGACACCTTCACGACGTGCGTGCGGTCCGGCCGGTACGACGGCTTCGTCCGCAAGTCCAACGCCGCCTTCGCCTCCGCCGGCTTCCGCGGCACCCCCACCGTCCTGCTCAACGGCAAGGACCTCGCCCAGGTCAAGGGCGGCCAGCTCACCCCCGATGACCTCAAGAAGATGGTGCTGGACGCCGACAAGGCCAAGACCTCCGGCGGCCGCTGACCCGGCCCGCGGCCGCTGACCCGTTCGGCGGACGTATGGACCGCCACCCGGGCGGGGCCGTTACGCAGCCGTAGCCGGGCGGGTTGCCGTCCACCCCGCCCGGCGCGGTAGCGTCGGTCCTGCCATGGACCTCGCATTCATTCCCAGCCCGCCGACCGGTGTCGTCCATCTCGGCCCGATCCCGCTGCGCGGCTACGCGTTCTGCATCATCATCGGCGTATTCGTCGGCGTCTGGCTCGGCAACAAGCGCTGGGTGCGGCGCGGCGGCCGCTCCGGCACCGTCGCCGACATCGCCGTGTGGGCGGTGCCCTTCGGCCTCGTCGGCGGACGCCTGTACCACGTCATCACGACGTACGAGCCGTACTTCGGCCCGAACGGCCATCCGCTCGACGCCTTCAAGGTGTGGCAGGGCGGCCTGGGCATCTGGGGCGCGGTGGCGCTGGGCGCGCTCGGCGCCTGGATCGGCTGCCGCCGCCGCGGCATCCCGATGCCCGCCTACGCCGACGCGCTGGCGCCGGGCCTGGCCATCGGGCAGGCGATCGGCCGTTGGGGCAACTGGTTCAACCAGGAGCTGTACGGCAAGGCGACCGACGTCCCGTGGGCGCTGAAGATCGACCCGGACCCGGCGATCGGCCGGATCGGCGGCACCTACCACCCGACGTTCCTGTACGAGTCCCTGTGGTGCCTGGGCGTCGCGGCGCTGGTGATCTGGGCGGACAAGCGCTTCCGGCTGGGTCACGGGCGGGTCTTCGCGCTCTACGTCGCCGCGTACTGCGCGGGCCGCGCCTGGATCGAGTACCTCCGGGTCGACGAGGCGCACCACATCCTGGGCCTGCGGCTGAACGACTGGACCTCGCTGATCGTCTTCGTCCTGGCCGTGGTCTACATGATCGTCTCGGCGAAGAAGGCGCCGGGCCGCGAGGAGGTCGTCGAACCGGAGTGGCAGCTCGCCGGGGGCGCGGAGGGCGCCGGGGGCGAGGGGTCTGCCGGGGGCGAGGGGGCCAGGGGTGAGGTGTCCGGGGACGCCGCCCCTGACAAGACCGGCAAGGCCGATAACCCCGATACCGCCGATAGCCCCGGCAAGCCCGACAAGGCCGAGGCGATCGAGGCCGACAAGCCCGCGAAGAGCGCGGGCGGCGCCGCCTCCTGAGCGAGGCCGGCGACGGCGGCACGCACTTCCGACCGGAGCGCCGGGCGGACCCGATCATCCGGGACCGCCCGGCGCTCTGTCGTATCCGCCGCATCCGCCGCCGAGGGCCCTTGTGAGCCGGATCACAAGGCCGCCCGCTCGATAAAACCGCAGGTCAGCGCGGTAAGTTCGGCCTTCCTTGCTAGCGGCGGAGGGTAATTCGCGCATAGCTTCGAGGTGTTGGAGGGGGAAGCGCCGCGATCGGCCCACACCTCGCTGAGCAGGGAGCAGGTCGTTATGTCCGTCATGGAGATCATGGATGCCGCCGCGCCGACCCATGTGGCGCACCGCGACAACCACACCCACCGCGATGTGAACGGCGGCTGGCTCCGCCCCGCCGTGTTCGGCGCCATGGACGGCCTGGTGTCCAACCTCGCCCTGATGACCGGCGTGGCCGGCGGCGCCGTCTCGCCGCATACGATCGTGATCACCGGGCTGGCGGGGCTGGCGGCCGGCGCGTTCTCGATGGCCGCGGGGGAGTACACCTCGGTGGCTTCGCAGCGTGAGCTGGTGGTCGCGGAGCTGGACATCGAACGGGCTCAGCTGCGCGCCCACCCGAAGGACGAGGAGGACGAGCTGGCGGCGCTCTACGTCTCCCGCGGGGTGGAGCCCGAGCTGGCCCGGCAGGTCGCCGAACAGCTCTCCCGGGACCCCGAGCAGGCGCTGGAGATCCACGCCCGCGAGGAGTTGGGCATCGATCCGTCCGACCTTCCTTCTCCCGCCGTCGCCGCGGTCTCCTCCTTCGGATCCTTTGCGCTGGGCGCGCTTCTGCCTGTCCTTCCTTATCTGCTGGGCGCCACGGTGCTCTGGCCGGCGGTGCTGCTGGCGCTGTTCGGGCTCTTCGCCTGCGGTGCGGTGGTGGCCCGGGTCACGGCCCGTTCGTGGTGGTTCAGCGGGCTGCGCCAGCTGGCCCTGGGCGGCGCCGCGGCGGCCGTCACGTTCGGTCTCGGCGCGCTGTTCGGGACGGCGGTGGGTTGACGTCCCTTTCGGGTGACCGCATGATGGCCGCATTACCCAGCGGTTTCGGTTTGTTGACGACCGGGCATAAGGCCCTGGCGTCGCGGGCAATGTCGCTCGCCGGACGCCGCCGCAGAGGGCGGCCCGTTTCCGTCCGTGTTTCCCAGAGATTCCGTCTCACCGCCGGTGCGGTGTCCGTATGTTGGAAAGCCACTTTCGCTTTCTGAGAAGCGGGTCATCCTGTAACCTGCACGAAATTTCGCGGAGGGCCAACGTCGTCCCTCGGCAACTCACTTGCCACGACGACGTTGGGAGAGCCGATGCGCCACGCGTCCACGCACTCCGCGACCACCGGCGGCGACGCCGCCACCTGGTCGCCCCTGGACGGTCGCCCCGCCCAGCAGGGAATGTACGACCCCCGCAACGAGCACGACGCCTGCGGCGTCGGCTTCGTGGCCACCCTCACCGGCGAGGCCAGCCACGCCCTGGTCGAACAGGCCCTGACCGTGCTGACGAATCTGGAGCACCGCGGCGCCACCGGCTCCGAGCCCGACTCGGGCGACGGCGCGGGCATCCTGCTCCAGGTCCCGGACGCGTTCCTGCGCGAGAACGTCACCTTCGAGCTGCCCGAGGCCGGCGCGTACGCCGTCGGTATCGCCTTCCTCCCCTCCGACGCCCACGAAGCGGCCGAGGCCGTCTCACGTATCGAGACGATCGCCGCGGAGGAGAACCTCACCGTCCTGGGCTGGCGGGTCGTCCCGGTCGCCCCGCAGCTGCTCGGCAACGGCGCCCGCGCCACCATGCCGGCCTTCTCCCAGCTGTTCGTCGCGGACGGGGAGAACACCGGTCTGGCGCTGGACCGCAAGGCGTTCGCGCTGCGCAAGCGCGCCGAGCGGGAGGCCGGGGTCTACTTCCCGTCGCTCTCCGCCCGCACGATCGTCTACAAGGGCATGCTGACCACCGGGCAGCTGGAGCCGTTCTTCCCGGACCTGTCCGACCGCCGGTTCGCCACCGCGATCGCCCTGGTCCACTCGCGGTTCTCCACCAACACCTTCCCGAGCTGGCCGCTGGCCCACCCGTACCGCTTCGTCGCGCACAACGGCGAGATCAACACGGTCAAGGGCAACCGCAACTGGATGCGCGCCCGGGAGTCCCAGCTCGCCTCGAAGCTCTTCGGCGACGAGAATCTGGAGCGGCTGTTCCCGGTCTGCACCCCGGACGCCTCCGACTCCGCCTCGTTCGACGAGGTGCTGGAGCTGCTGCACCTCGGCGGGCGGTCGCTGCCGCACGCGGTGCTGATGATGGTCCCCGAGGCGTGGGAGAACGCGCCCGCCATGGACCCGGCCCGGCGCGCCTTCTACCAGTACCACTCCACGATGATGGAGCCCTGGGACGGCCCGGCCTGCGTCACCTTCACCGACGGCACCCAGGTCGGCGCGGTGCTGGACCGCAACGGCCTGCGCCCGGGACGCTACTGGGTCACCGACGACGGCCTGGTCGTGCTCTCCTCCGAGGTCGGCGTCCTGGACATCGACCCGGCCCGGGTCGTCCGCAAGGGCCGCCTCCAGCCCGGCCGGATGTTCCTCGTGGACACCGCCGAGCACCGCATCATCGAGGACGACGAGATCAAGGACGCCCTGGCCGCCGAGCAGCCCTACCAGGAGTGGCTGGACGCCGGGCTGATCCACCTCGCCGACCTGCCCGAGCGCGAGCACATCGTGCACACCCACGCCTCGGTCACCCGCCGCCAGCAGACCTTCGGCTACACCGAGGAGGAGCTGCGGGTCATCCTCGCCCCGATGGCCAAGACCGGCGCCGAGCCGATCGGCTCGATGGGCACCGACGCGCCGATCGCCGCGCTCTCCGAGCGCCCCCGGCTGCTCTTCGACTACTTCACCCAGCTGTTCGCGCAGGTCACCAACCCGCCGCTGGACGCCATCCGGGAGGAGCTGGTCACCTCCCTGATCTCCTCCCTCGGCCCGCAGGGCAACCTCCTCGCGCCCACCGCCAGCTCCTGCCGCAGCGTGACCCTGCCGTTCCCGGTCATCGACAACGACGAGCTGGCCAAGCTCGTCCACATCAACGCCGACGGCGACATGCCCGGGATGAAGGCCGTGACCCTCTCCGGCCTCTACCGCGTCTCCGGCGGCGGCGCGGCGCTGGCCGCCCGGATCGAGGAGATCCGCGCCGAGGCCGACGCCGCCATCGCCGACGGCGCCCGGCTGATCGTGCTCTCCGACCGCCACTCGGACGCCGAGCACGCGCCGATCCCGTCGCTGCTGCTGACCTCCGCGGTCCACCACCACCTCATCGCCACCAAGACCCGCACCCAGGTCGGGCTGCTGGTCGAGGCCGGCGACGTCCGCGAGGTGCACCACATCGCGCTGCTCATCGGCTACGGCGCCGCGGCGGTCAACCCCTACCTCGCGATGGAGTCCGTCGAGGACCTGGTCCGGGCCGGCACCTTCCTGCCCGGCGTGGACACCGACACCGCGATCCGCAACCTCATCAAGGCGCTCGGCAAGGGCGTGCTGAAGGTGATGTCCAAGATGGGCATCTCCACCGTCGCCTCCTACCGGGGCGCGCAGGTCTTCGAAGCGGTCGGCCTGGACGAGGAGTTCGTCGCGACCTACTTCCAGGGCACCGCCACCAAGATCGGCGGCGCCGGCCTGGACGTCATCGCCCAGGAGGTCGCGGCGCGCCACGCCAAGGCGTACCCGGCCTCCGGCATCGCCGCCACCCACCGCGCGCTGGAGATCGGCGGTGAGTACCAGTGGCGCCGCGAGGGCGAGCCGCACCTCTTCGACCCGGAGACCGTCTTCCGGCTCCAGCACTCCACCCGCACCCGCCGCTACGACATCTTCAAGCAGTACACCGAGCGGGTGAACGAGCAGTCCGAGCGGCTGATGACGCTGCGCGGCCTGTTCTCCTTCGCCTCCGACCGCCCCTCGATCCCCCTGGACGAGGTCGAGCCGGCCGCCGAGATCGTCAAGCGCTTCTCCACCGGCGCGATGTCGTACGGCTCCATCTCCCAGGAGGCGCACGAGACCCTCGCCATCGCCATGAACCGGCTCGGCGGCAAGTCCAACACCGGTGAGGGCGGCGAGGACCCGGAGCGCCTGTACGACCCGGAGCGCCGCTCCAGCATCAAGCAGGTCGCCTCCGGCCGCTTCGGCGTCACCTCCGAATACCTCGTCAACGCCGACGACATCCAGATCAAGATGGCCCAGGGCGCCAAGCCCGGCGAGGGCGGCCAGCTGCCCGGCCACAAGGTCTACCCGTGGGTCGCCAGGACCCGGCACTCCACCCCGGGCGTCGGCCTGATCTCCCCGCCGCCGCACCACGACATCTACTCGATCGAGGATCTGGCCCAGCTGATCCACGACCTGAAGAACGCCAACCCGGCGGCCCGCATCCACGTGAAGCTGGTCTCCGAGGTCGGCGTCGGCACGGTCGCCGCCGGCGTCTCCAAGGCGCACGCGGACGTGGTGCTGATCTCCGGCCACGACGGCGGTACGGGCGCCTCGCCGCTCACCTCGCTCAAGCACGCCGGCGGGCCCTGGGAGCTGGGCCTGGCCGAGACGCAGCAGACGCTGCTGCTCAACGGGCTGCGCGACCGCATCGTCGTCCAGACCGACGGCCAGCTCAAGACCGGCCGCGACGTGGTCATCGCCGCGCTGCTGGGCGCCGAGGAGTTCGGTTTCGCCACCGCGCCGCTGGTCGTCTCCGGCTGCGTGATGATGCGCGTGTGCCACCTGGACACCTGTCCGGTCGGCATCGCCACCCAGAACCCGGTCCTGCGCGAGCGGTTCAACGGCAAGGCCGAATTCGTCGTCAACTTCTTCGAGTTCATCGCCGAGGAGGTCCGCGAACTCCTCGCCGAGCTGGGCTTCCGCACCCTGGACGAGGCCATCGGCCACGCCGAGGTCCTCAACGTCTCCCGGGCGGTCAACCACTGGAAGGCGCAGGGCCTGGACCTCGCCCCGCTGCTGCACGTCCCCGAGCTGCCCGCCGGCGCGGTCCGCCACCAGGTCACCGAGCAGGACCACGGCCTGGCGAAGGCGCTGGACAACGAGCTGATCGAGCTCGCCGCCGACGCGCTGGCCGCGGACACCGCCGAGGCCGCCCAGCCGGTCCGCGCACAGCTCCCGATCCGCAACATCAACCGCACCGTCGGCACCATGCTCGGCCACGAGGTGACGAAGAAGTTCGGCGGCGCGGGCCTGCCCGACGACACCATCGACCTCACCTTCACCGGCTCGGCCGGCCAGTCGTTCGGCGCGTTCCTGCCCCGCGGCATCACCCTCCGCCTGGAGGGCGACGCCAACGACTACGTCGGCAAGGGCCTGTCCGGCGGCCGGATCATCGTCCGCCCGGACCGCGGCGCCGACCACCTCGCCGAGTACTCCACCATCGCCGGCAACACCCTCGCCTACGGCGCCACCGGCGGCGAGCTGTTCCTGCGCGGCCGGGTCGGCGAGCGGTTCTGCGTCCGCAACTCCGGCGCCACGGTGGTCTCCGAGGGCGTCGGCGACCACGGCTGCGAGTACATGACCGGCGGCAACGCCGTCGTGCTGGGCGAGACCGGGCGCAACTTCGCGGCCGGGATGTCCGGCGGCTTCGCCTACGTCATCGACCTCGACCCGGCCAACGTCAACAAGGAACTGGCCGGCGCGATCCACCCGCTGGACGACACCGACAAGCAGTGGCTGCACGACGTGGTGCGCCGCCACCAGGAGGAGACCGGTTCGACCGTGGCCGCCAAGCTCCTCGCCGACTGGGATGGCGCCGCCGCGCGCTTCAGCAAGGTCATCCCGCCCACGTACCAGGCAGTGCTCGCCGCCAAGGAGGCCGCCGAGCTGGCCGGGCTCACCGAGTCCGAGACCCACGAGAAGATGATGGAGGCGGCGACCCATGGCTGACCCCAAGGGCTTCCTGAACCACGAGCGCGAGGTCGCCCAGACCCGCCCCGTCGACGAGCGCGTCAAGGACTGGAACGAGGTCTACCGGCCCGGCTCCCTGCTGCCGATCATCACCAAGCAGGCGTCGCGCTGCATGGACTGCGGCATCCCGTTCTGCCACAACGGCTGTCCGCTCGGGAACCTCATCCCCGAGTGGAACGACTACGCCTACCGGGAGGACTGGAAGGCGGCCAGCGAGCGGCTGCACGCCACCAACAACTTCCCGGAGTTCACCGGCCGGCTGTGCCCCGCGCCGTGTGAGGCGGCCTGTGTGCTGGGCATCAACCAGCAGCCGGTCACCATCAAGAACGTCGAGGTCTCCATCATCGACCGGGCCTGGGACGCCGGCGACGTCACCCCGCAGCCGCCCGAGCGGCTCTCCGGCAAGACCGTCGCCGTCATCGGCTCCGGCCCGGCCGGCCTGGCCGCCGCCCAGCAGCTGACCCGGGCCGGCCACACCGTCGCGGTCTACGAGCGCGCCGACCGGATCGGCGGTCTGCTCCGCTACGGCATCCCCGAGTTCAAGATGGAGAAGCGGCACATCAACCGCCGCATCGAGCAGATGCGCGCGGAGGGCACCAAGTTCCGCACCGAGACCGAGATCGGCCGGGACATCGACGCGGCCGCGCTGCGCCGCCGCTACGACGCGGTGGTCATCGCGGCCGGCGCCACCACCTCCCGCGACCTGCCGGTGCCCGGCCGCGAGCTGAACGGCATCCACTTCGCCATGGAGTACCTGCCGCTGGCCAACAAGGTCCAGGAGGGCGACCTGACGGTCTCCCCGATCAGCGCCGAGGGCAAGCACGTGGTCGTCATCGGCGGCGGTGACACCGGCGCGGACTGCGTCGGCACCGCGCACCGCCAGGGCGCCGCCTCGGTGACCCAGCTGGAGATCATGCCGAAGCCGGGCGAGGAGCGGTCCGCGGGCCAGCCCTGGCCGACCTTCCCGATGCTCTACAAGGTCACCTCCGCGCACGAGGAGGGCGGCGAGCGGATCTACTCCGTCTCCACCACCCACTTCGAGGGCGACGAGGACGGCAACGTCCAGTGGCTGCACCTGGTCGAGGTGGAGTTCAAGGACGGCAAGCCGGCGCAGAAGCCCGGCACCGAGCGGAAGATCCCGGCCCAGCTGGTCACCCTCGCCATGGGCTTCACCGGCACCGACCGGGAGAACGGCCTGGTCGAGCAGTTCGGCCTGGAGCTGGACGCGCGCGGCAACATCGCCCGCGACGCGGACTTCGCCACCAACGTCCCCGGTGTCTTCGTCGCCGGCGACGCCGGCCGCGGCCAGTCGCTGATCGTCTGGGCCATCGCCGAGGGCCGCTCGGCCGCCCGCGGCGTGGACCGCTACCTCACCGGAGCCAGCGCCCTGCCGGCCCCGATCAAGCCGACGGACCGCGCCCTGGCGGTGTGAGCGTCCGTCCCGAGATGTCCCGTACAACGTCGTACGGCGGCACGGGGACCGGGTGAGAACCCGGGTCCCGTACCGCGGCGCCTGTCCCCCTCCCCGACCGGAAGGGCAGGCGCCGCTGTGTGTCCGGGGCCGGTCCCGCGCCCGGTGTCAGCTCTCCCGCTGGGCGGGGAACCGCCGGCCCAGCTGCCGGGCCAGCTCCCGGGCGGGCGCCGGCACGGCCCGCGGCGGGGGAGCGGCCGGCGGCCGGAAGTCGTGCACCGGCGCCCGCCAGGCCGAGACGTCCAGCATGCCGTCGGCCAGCGGCTGCACCCGGCGCGGGTCCGCGTGCACCCGCAGCACCTGCGCCTCGATCTGCGTCCAGGCGCCGTCGGTCAGCGTGCGGTCGCCGACCCGGCGGGCCTCCAGCGTCACCGGGCAGTGCGCCAGCCGTGGCGGCCGGACCAGCTCGGACGGCTCCGTCCACGGCTCCTCCGCGCCGGGGCCGCCGGGCGCGCCGTCCCCGTCCGCCGCCTCCGGGTGCGGCAGATTGAAGACAACATCGGGGCGTACCGCGAGATTGCGCGCCGTACGGCCGCGGGCCGGCAGCCAGACGCTGACCACCGGCCCGAGATCCCACCGGATCCGCAGCGCGACCAGCACGAACGTCCCGTCGTCGTTCTCCGTGGACAGCAGCGCCGGCACGACCGAACTGCTCTTCTCCAGCGCGGATTTCATGCCCCTGAGGATAGAAGCCGGACGATTCGGCGCTCACCGAAGTGTTATATGTGATTACGCTCTGCACATGATTCGATGGGACGCCGATCACGAAAGCACCGCCGAAACCCCCGATCTGGCCGCCCTCGCGGCGCTGCTCGCGGACCGCACCCGCGCCGCCATCTGCATCGCCCTGCTCGACGGCGGCACCTGGACCGCCGGCGAACTGGCCGAGTACGCCGGCGTGGCGCCCTCCACCGCCACCGAGCACCTCAACCTCCTCGTCGCCGGCGGACTGCTGGCCGAGGAGCGGCGCGGCCGCCGGCGCCACCTCCGGCTGGCCGGCCCGGACACCGCGGAGACCCTGGAGAACCTCGCCGGCCTCGCCCCCTACCGCCGGGTGCGGATCCGCTCGCTCGCCGAGGCCAACCACCGCCGGGCCCTGCACCACGCCCGGACCTGCTACGACCACATCGCCGGCGCGCTCGGCGTGGCCATCGCCGAGGCCATGACCGAACGCGGTCTGCTCCTGCGGGAGCACGGCCCGGAGCTGTCCACCGCGGGCGCCGCGTGGCTGGCCGCGCTGGGCATCCCGCACGGCGGCCACGCACCGGCCCACCGGGCGCATGTGCGCACCTGCCTGGACTGGACCTCCCGCCGCCACCACCTCTCCGGCGCGGTCGGCGCCGCCCTCTACCGGCACGCGCTGGAGCGGCGCTGGATCGTCAGGGCGCCGGCCGGCCGGATCCTCGCCGTCACCGAGGCCGGCCGGGCCGCGTTCCGTACGGAACTGGGCCTGCCGGAGGACGTGTTGACCCCGGCGCCGGCCGTGCCCCCGGCGCCGGAGCGCAACGAGGTCAGTCCTCGCCGACCTGGCTGATCCGGTCGTCGCCGAGCCGCCGCTGGACGTCCTGGAGCAGGATCCGCAGCAGCCCGGTCAGCTGCTCCTGCTGCTCGACGGTGAGCGCCCCCATCAACTCCGCCTCCCGCCCCAGCACTTGGTCAACGGTCGACTCGACGAGATCGTGCCCGGCCGGCGTCAGCTCGACCAGCACCGTGCGCGGGCGGCCCTCGCCGGGCCGGCGGGTGACCAGGCCGTCCCGTTCGGCGCGGGCCACCCGCTGGGAGATCGCCCCGGCCGTGAGCAGCGAACGCCGGCTCAGCTCCCGGGTGGTCAGGGTGTACGGCGGACCGCCGCGGCGCAGCACGCTCAGCAGGTCCAGGGTCGCCACGTCCACCCCGGCCCGCTGGAGCACCCGCCGCCGGTCGTCGCCCAGCAGCTTCGCCAGCCGCCAGATCGGCGTGACGATCCCGATGGAGGAGACCGGCGTACCGGGGCGCTCGCGCTGCCAGGCGGCGGCGATCTCCTCGACCTGGTGGACGGCGCTCCGCGCCCCGCCCGCCGCGTCCTCGACCGCTTCCCCCGCCGCTTCCTCTGCCGCTTCCCTTGCCACCGGACCTCCCGCGAGTGTTATGTTCAGGTCTAAATTTAGCCCTGAACGCAAGACCGCGGGCTACATATTTAGACCTAAATAAACGGGACGGAGTTCAGCTCATGGCACGCACCATCCTGGTCACCGGCGGCGGCACCGGTATCGGACGCGCCCTCGCCGCGCACTTCGCGGGCTGCGGCGACCGCGTCGTGATCACCGGCCGGCGCCCCGGCCCGCTCCAGGAGACCGCCGGCGCCCTCGACGGGGTGACGGCCGCGGTCTGCGACCACACCGACCCCGCGGCGCTGCTGCGGCTCGCCGACACCCTGCCCGAACGTCTCGACGTCCTGGTCAACAACGCCGGCGGCCAGCTCGAATTCGACTCCGACGGCGCCACCGACCTCGCCTCGTACGCCCGGGACTTCCGCGCCAACCTCGACGCCAACCTGCTGAGCGCGGCCCTGACCACCCGGGCGGTGGCGGACCGGCTGGCCGAGGGCGGCGCGGTGATCCACCTGGGGTCCATCGCCGCCGACCAGGGCTCCGGCTCCTACGGCGCGGCCAAGGCCGGCCTCGCCTCCTGGAACGTCGAACTGGCCCGCACCCTGGGCCCGCGCGGTATCACCGCGAACGTGGTCGCGCCCGGCTACATCGCCGGCACCGAGTTCTTCCGCGACAAGCTCGCCGACAGCCGCCGGGAGCAGCTGATCGCGGCCACCGCCACCGGCCGCCCCGGCGGCGTGGACGACATCACCGGCGCGGTCGCCTTCCTGGCGTCCCCGGCGGCCCGGCACATCACCGGGCAGGTGCTGAACGTCAACGGCGGGGCGGTGACGACCCGTTGAGCACGCGGCTCCCGGGCCGCCGCGCGCTCCCGCCGCTCCGGCGTCAGGCGCTCCGGCCGTCCACCAGGCGGGCCGGGAAGCCGCCGGTCGCGATCGGGCCCCAGCGGCGCGGCGTCACCCGGATCAGCGACTTGCCCTGCTTGCGCATGGCCGCGCGGTACTCGTCCCAGTCCGGGTGCTCCCCGGCGATGTTGCGGTAGTACTCGACCAGCGGCTCGATGGAGTCCGGGGCGTCGACCACCTCGGCCTCGCCGTCGATCTGCACCCACGGACCGGTCCACTCGTCCGACAGCACCAGCACACTGACCGACGCCACCCGGCGGACGTTGCGGACCTTGGCGCGCTCCGGATACGTCGCCATCACCAGCCGCCCGGAGTCGTCCACCCCGCAGGTCAGCGGCGAGCCCTGCGGGGTGCCGTCGGAACGGCGGGTCAGCAGGATCGCGCGGTGCCGGGGGCGGACGAACTCCAGCAGCTCGGGCAGGTCGACGCGGGTGGTGGTGGCGATGGAAGGGCTCATACGGCCGAGCCTAGGACGTGGCACGCCCCCGGTGGGAGGCGGCGCGGCGGCCGGGCGGCCCGGGTCAGCCCTTCAGCAGCCGTTTGCCGGTGGCCGCGTCGACCACCGTGCGCCCGCCCAGCGGCGCCTTCAGACGGACCGTCACCTTGTCGGTGGCCAGCTGCGCGGTGCACATGCCCTGCGCGCTCTTCTTCCGGCCCCAGCCGGTGACCACGACCAGGTCCTCGGACTCCTGGGCGCGGGCGCCGTAGCGGGCGTCGCAGGCGCTGTGCCCGACGGTCACGGTCAGCTCGCGGGCGTTCGCGGCGCCGGGCCGGGCGGCGCCGGCCAGCGGCAGCAGTGCGTCGTGCCGGCCGGGCACCGGGGCCACCTTCGGCCAGTCCCGCACGATCTGCGCGGCGCGCCGGGTGAAGGCGTCCTGGGCGCGCGGGGGCGGTGCGGTGCCCACGGTCTGCGTCTCCTTGCCGCAGCCGGAGAGCGCCGTGGCCCCGGCCGCGGTGAGGGCGAGGGCCAGGGCGGTCACCCGGGCGCGCGTACGGGAGCGGTTGGCGGGGTGCTGCATGACATGCCTCCTCGGGTCGGTCGGGGATGGGACGTGGCGGGGGCGCGACGGGTTCCGGGGGGGGCGGGCGCGCCATGGGGCCTTCTCCGGGCGGGAGTTACGCCATCCGCGCAGTCCGCCCACGGCGCAACACACGGGACGTCCGGACGTCCGGCGGCTAGCGTCCGGATCATGGACGCACTCACCCGGATCTCCCCGCACGTCTGGCAGGTCCCGTTCCCCGTCGGCCACGTCTACCTCGTCGCGCTGCGCGGCGACGGCTACGCGGCCATCGACACCGGCCTGCCCGGCTCGGCCCCGGCGGTCCTCGACGCACTGGCCGCGCTCGGCGCCGCCCCCGCCGCCCTGCGGCAGATCGTGCTCACCCACTGCCATATCGACCACATGGGCTCGGCCGCCGACCTGGCCGCCGCCACCGGCGCCCGGGTCCTGGCCGGCGCCCTGGACGCCCCCTGCATCACCGGTGCGCAGCCGGCCCCCGAGCCCTGCCACAGCCCCGCCGAACAGGTCCTGCACGAAAGTCTGGTGGCCGGTTTCGCCGCCTCCGGGCGGCCCCCGCTGCGGCCCGTCCCGGTGGACACCGCACTCCACGAGGGCGACACCCTCGACGACTGGCCCGAACCGGTCCGGGTACTGCACGTCCCCGGCCACACCCCGGGCGGTATCGCCCTGTACCTCCCGGAGAGCGGGCTGCTCTTCCCCGGCGACGTCATCGGCACCGACCCCGCCGGCACCCAGGTCGTCCTCGGCCCGTTCAACGTCGACCGGGCGGCCGCCGTCGCCTCCTTCCGGCGCCTGGCCGCCCTCGACGGCCTCGAAACGGTCTGCGTCCCGCACGGCGTCCCGCTCCGCACCGGCGCCCGCGCGGCCCTGGCGGCGGCGACCCCGGAGACGGACTGGCTGTGAGCGAGACACCCAACGGCCGTACGCATCAAGGAATCTGACTCGGCGTCAGCCCGACTCGCGGCCCGCCACCCGGAACGTCCCCAGCCGGTGCGCGGCCGGTGCCGTGCCCGGCTCCCGGATCAGGCCGTCCACCAGCCGGGCGATGCCCTCCGGCGGGGTGATCTCGGGGCGGACGGTGGTCAGCCGGGGGCGCACCAGGCGGCCCGGCAGCAGATCGTCCGCGCCGACCACCGCGGTCGCCCCGGCGCCGGTGCCCACCGCGTGGCCGGCGTCCTGGAGCGCGCGCATCAGCAGCATCGCGTACTCGTCGTTGTACGCGAAGACCGCGTCCAGGCCGAGCGCCGGCCACCGCGCCGCCAGCCGGGCCGCGGACTCCTCGGTGAGCGCCAGCTCCAGCGTGCGGACCACCGCGCCGGGGCAGGCCGCGGCCGCCTCCCGTACGCCGGCCAGGCGGGGCGCGGCGAAGGCGGCCAGGCCCGGTTCGGCGGGCCGCACCACGCCGATCCGGCGGCGGCCCCCGGCCAGCAGGTGCGCCCCGGCCCGCCGGCCCGCCTCCCGGTGGTCCAGCAGCAGGGTGTGCGCGCCCGGCGGCGCCTGCGGACCGGCGGTGAGCACCGCCGCGGTGCCGGACCGCTTCAGCAGCGCGACGGCCGCGGCGTCCAGCGCCGGCCCGTGCAGCGCCAGCACGGCGGCGGGCCGCAGCTCCGCCCAGGCCCGCGCTGCGGCCGCCGGGGACTCCGCGGGCGCGCCGTGCAGCACGCCGGTGTACCCGAGCCGGTGCAGCGCGCTCTGGAAACCGGCCAGGAAGCCGGTGAACAGCGGCCCGAACGCGGGCACGGTGTCGGCCGGCGCGGCCAGCAGCACGATCCGGCCCCGCCCGGCCCGCAGACTGCGCGCCGCCGCGTGCGGTACGTACCCCAGCTCCTCGGCCGCGGCCCGCACCCGGGCCTGGGTGCGGGCCCCGACGCGCCCGGCGGCCTGCCCGTTCAGCACGTACGAGACGGTGGCGCGGGAGACCCCGGCGCGGCGGGCAACGGCCGCGCTGGTCGGGGGAGTCGGGAGCGGCGCGGGGCCGGCTGGGTCGGTCATGGTGGTGGGCATCCTCGCACAGCGCGGCGCGGCCGCCTCCGCGTCACCGCTTGCGCCCGTATGGGAACTTACACGTGTAACGTCAGCCGTGCGGCCGCGCCCCCGTACGGCCCCGGGCCCCGGCGCGCGCGGGCGGAGCGCGCCCCGGAGCGGGCGGGAGACGAGCGGGAGAGAGGGACGGTATGCAGCTGCACACCCACGAGTGGGGCACCGGCGACCGGATCGCGGTCCTGATCCACGGGATAATGTCCGACCACCGCACCTGGCACCGGGTCGGCCCGGCCCTCGCCGACCGCGGCTACCGCGTGCTCGCCGTCGATCTGCGCGGCCACGGCCGCAGCCCGCGCGGCGACTACGGCCCCGAACTCTTCGCTGACGACCTCGTGGACACCCTCCCGGCCGGCGTCGAGGTCGCGCTCGGGCACTCGCTGGGCGGGCTGGCGCTGTCCCTGGCGGTGCCGCGGCTGCGACCCCGCCGCGCGGTCTACTGCGATCCGGCGTGGTCGCTGGCGGGGGTGGGGCAGCCGGTCGACCCGGCGGTCTTCGTGACGTTCAAGAACGCCGACCGGGCCCGCATCCGCGCCTTCAACCCGCGCTGGGACGACGCCGATGTCGATATCGAACTGGCCACCCTGGCCGACTGGGACACCGGCACCGCGCTGGCCCTCTCCGGCGGCCATCTGCACGACCGGACCCCGGAGCGCCCGGTGGTGCCGTCACTGGTGCAGATCGCGGGGGAGGGGTTCCTGTTCACCGAGGAGGCGGCGAAGGACCTGACCGGCCGCGGCTTCGAGGTGCGGACCGTGGCCGGCGCCGGCCACACCATCCACCGCGACGACCTGCCGGCCTTCCTGGCGGGGCTGGAAGGCTGGATCTGAGAAGTCCTCCGTGACCGGACACGTCACGAGGCCACCCCCCTGGGGATGGGCCGAGGCGCGCCTCGCCCCATCCCCCCGCCTCACAGATCGAGTTGATAGGTGAGTTCCTGGTGCGTCGGTGCGTAGCCGAGCGCGTCGTTGATGTTCCGCATGGGCCGGTTGGTGTCGGCGGTATCGGTCAGCAGCCCGCCGAGCTCGGGGTGGCGTGCGCGGGCCTGCCGGATCGATGCGGCCTTCATCCACCGGCCGAGGCCGTGTCCGCGGTGCTCGGGCAGCACGCCGGTCCCGTAGTGCAGGCCGTCGCCCCTGCCGTCGCCGGGGACGACCAGCTCGGTGAAGCCGGCGATCGAGCCGTCCGAGGCGTCCACGGCCACGACCGTGTGCAGCAGCTCGCCTCGCTCCGCGACGGCCCGCGCGACAGCCCGGACCCGGTCCACGTCCCAGGTCACCGTCCCGTGATCGGCGTCGTCCATCGGCATGTCGTCCATGGCGCGGCGCGAGGCGGCGAAGGTGCGGGCGAGGTCATCGGGAACGGTCCCGTACCACGACGCCAGCCGGTATCCGGGATGCGGCCGCTCCACGATCTTTTCGAGGGCCGCGACGTCCACTCCGGCCAGCGGCAAGCGGGCGAACGTCAGGGTGAGGACCTTCCGGAAACCCCGGGCCGGCAGGAAACGGCCGCCGGGGGACCCGGCCTCGGCCTGGGCGAGAACGCAACGCCTGCGGTCTTCCCGGGCAGCGGCCACGGCCGCGTCGAGCAGCCGCGAGCCGATGCCGCGGCGCCGCTCGACCGGATGGACCCGGAGCTCGAGTTCGGCCAGGTGCGCTCGCCCGGCATCGGTGAACAGGCGCAGGAACGCCGAGCCGACGGGAACCCCGGCGGCGTCGGACGCCAGCCAGGCCAGACGGTGGCTGGACGGACCGTGGTGGGGGTCGGTCAGAGGAGTGACACGTATCGACAAGTTGTCTCCGTCGTGAGGAGGTGGCGAGTGGGGGAACGCGGACTCGACTGCTGAGCACTCCTGCGCATGTGCTGCACACCTCCCTGTCGGCGGAGCCGGCCGATGGCACTCGGACGGCCGGCAGAACCTAACCGCTCCCGCGCGCCAACGGCAAGGCGGAACACGGTAAATGCTCGGACGGGGCCGACTCCCCGCTCACGTACCGCACCCACGTACCGCAACCGCGTACCGCTCCCACACACCGCTCCCCCCTACCGCTCTCACGTATCGCAATCCAGCACCGTCCGGCACAGGCCGCAGCGGGCCCGGAGGCGGCCGCGGACCGGGACGCGGATCCGGGCGCAGCAGACCGGGCACGGGAAGGAGACCCGCGGCGGCGCGCCGGGTCCCGGCGCGGGCTCGAAGGCGTAGCCGGGGCCCTCGCCGTCGCCGGGGGCGGCCGGTGGGACGGTGCGCTGCGGACTCTGGGTCGCCGCGCGGCGGTCCCGGGTGTAGCGGAGCCGGGCGGTCCAGCCGGCGCCGGCCAGCGGCGGCCGGTGCTCGTCCCGGCGGGCCCGGTCCCGTCCGGCGGTGTACGCGTCGTACGCCTGCGGGCTGGTGAACCACGGCGCGGGGTCCTCGGCGAAGAACGCGGCCCGTTTGGCGAGGACGTACCCGAACTCCTCCGGGGTGAGATAGCCCAGCTTCTGCGAGAACGGGCCGTGTTCGCGGTAGGCGTCCAGCAGCAGCCAGCCGGCGCCGAGGTAGGCGGCGGCGGTGTCGGTGAGGATCTCGTTGTCGCGGGTGCCGGGGAAGGACAGGTCCAGGCGGTGCAGCCAGACGTGGGTGACCTCGTGGGCGAGGGCGGCGCCGATGTCCTTGCGGTGGCGCCGGAAGCGGTCGTTGAGTTCGACGAAGTACTCGGGCCCGGCGGTCAGTTCGACGGTGGCGGCGTGCTCCATCTCGCGGAAGGTGATCACGATCCGGGCGTCCGGCAGGTGCAGCTGGCGGACCATGGCGCGGGCCACCCGCTGGGCGCCCAGGTGCAGATCCTCGGTGTCGTCGAACGCCACGTCCACCGGGAGCACGCTGGTGGGAAAGGCGCTGACGGTGTCGTAGGACAGGCGCCGGAAGAGCGCCGTGAGGGCCGCGCGGACCGTGCCGAGATGGGGGAAGCCGTGCGCGATACCGCTGCCGCCGCTGCTCATCCGGCCACTCTACGGCCGGAGCGGGCGGGAGAGGGACGGGACGTACGGGGCGCAAGGGGTAGGGGAGTTGGCCGGATGTTGACCCTTGTCACTCTGTTCCCCCGGTCCACATAATCGCAGGGCGCTTTACGGGTTCATTGCCCCGATGCCCGGAGGCTTTGCGGTATGCCGCCGCCGTACACGCGCTTTTTACGGCGGCCATACCCGCCGCCGGGCTTGGCATGAGCCTGCCATGAAGAAGCGTGCCGTGCGTACGAACCCCCACACGTCCACCCCCCACGAAAGGACACCCGATGCGCCTCCCCACGAAGCACATCAGGAGAACCACCGCCGCCGGCGCGATCGCCCTGGCCGCCTTCAGCCTCCAGCCGGCCGCCGCGCACGCCGCCCCCGCCCCCACCCCCGGCGGCCCCGTCCACTCCCACGTCGTCGGCGGCACCCGCGCCGGCCAGGGCGAATTCCCGTTCATGGTGCGGCTGTCGATGGGCTGCGGCGGCGCCCTCTACGCCAAGGACATCGTGCTCACCGCCGCCCACTGCGTCGACGGCAGCGGCCCCGACACCTCCATCACCGCCACCGCCGGCGTCGCCGACCTCCAGGACCCGGTCGCCGTCAAGGTCAACTCGACCCAGGTACTCCAGGCCCCCGGCTACAACGGCAAGGGCAAGGACTGGGCCCTCATCAAGCTCGCCAAGCCGATCGACCAGCCCACCCTCAAGATCGCGGGCACCGACACCTACAACAACGGCGACTTCACCATCGCCGGCTGGGGCGCCGACAAGGAAGGCGGCGACCAGCAGCGCTACCTCCTCAAGGCCACCGTCCCGTTCGTCGACGACGCCACCTGCCAGAAGGCGTACGGCGACTCGCTGACCCCCGGCGACGAGATATGCGCCGGCAAGCTCGACACCGGCGGCACCGACACCTGCCAGGGCGACTCCGGCGGCCCGATGTTCCGCAAGGACGACGCCGGCCAGTGGATCCAGATCGGCATCGTCTCCTGGGGCGAGGGCTGCGCCCGCCCCGGCAAACCCGGCGTCTACACCGAGGTGAGCACCTTCGCCTCCGACATCCAGAAGGCGGCCTCCCAACTGGGCGGCTGAGCCGCACCCGCCCCTGATAGCGGGCCCCTGGGAGCGCCCCGGGGGCCCGCCGCTCACCGCGTCGCCCCGTAGCCCACCGTGAGCGTCAGCGGCTCCCACGAGAAGCGGATCCGCCCCACTTCTGTCCAACACCCCCGCCCCTCAGTCCATGGGCCGGGCCGGGGGGTGCGGCGCAGGGTGGGGGCGGTAGAGCGTTGCGGGAGTGAGGAGGACGGGCGTGAAGGTACCGCCGGGGCCGAGTCGCAGGCAGGTGGTCGCCGCTGGGGCGGTGGCCGGGGTGGTGGGGGTGCTGCCGTCGGGCGCGGGGGCCGCGGCCGCTGTGCCCCGAGGTGGGGAAACGGTCCTGCGGTCGGGGGAGTTGGAGGTCCGGGTGGATTCGGGGTTCCCCCGGATCGTGGCGTACGCCGATCGGGGGACCGGGGAGGTGGTGTACGGGCAGGACGTGCCCGTGAGTGAGGTGCTGATCGACGGGGTGGCGCACCGGCCGCAGGTCAGCCGGCGGGTCCGGGGCGGCGATCGGGTGGACTACATGCTCGACTTCGGGGGCGGGACCACGCTCGCCGTGCGGATCGCGGTGCGGGGGCGGCAGGTGGACTGGCGGGTCACGGCCGTCACCGATACGCCGGCGCTGCGCATCGGGACGCTGGAGATACCGGGGCTGGCGCTGCTGGCCGTGCGGAGTGATCAGCCGGGGGCGCAGCTGTTCGCCGCGCGGCTTCAGCTGGACAAGGCCGGGAGCGGGGACACGTTCATAGCGGTCGAGGCGGAGACGCCGGTGGAGGCCACGCGTACGGGGTGCGCGTATGGCGTCGTCGCCACGGGGCGGCTCGCCGCCGCCATCGAGACCAATACCTGCTACGACCACCCCAGCGGGACCACCACCTGGGAGAACGGGCGGTTGTGGCGGCAGACCGTACGGGGGGAGGGGTGGGTGAAAGCCCAGCTCGGCCCCGGGCAGTGGACCGTACGGGCGGCGGGCGCTTCCGCGGAGGGGGAGGGTGGCGCCGAGCCGCTGCCGTATGCGACGGTCATCGTCACCCGGGACCGCAACGGGGACGGGCGGGCCGACTGGCAGGACGGCGCGATCGCGTTGCGGGACATCATGGTGACGCCGCTGGGCGCCGAGGAGCAGCATCTGCGGGTCGTACCGCATATCCCGTTCAACTTCGCCAGTCAGGCCACCAATCCGTTCCTGGCGACGCTCGACAACGTCAAGCGGATCGCGCTGGCCACGGACGGGCTGCGGCAGTTCACGCTGCTCAAGGGCTATCAGTCGGAGGGGCATGACTCGGCGCACCCGGACTACGGCGGCAACTACAACGCGCGCGCCGGCGGCCTGGCCGACCTCAACACCCTGCTGCGCGCCGGGAAGAAGTGGCACAGCGATTTCGCCGTCCACGTCAACGCCACCGAGTCGTACCCCGTCGCGCACGCCTTCTCCGAGCAGCTCGTCAACAAGGACGACAAGCAGTGGGACTGGCTCGACCAGTCGTACCGCATCGACGCCCGCCGCGACCTGCTCTCCGGCCGTATCGCCGCCCGCTTCGCGCAGCTCCGCGCCGAGACCGACCCCGCCCTGACCACCGTCTACCTCGACGTCTTCCGCGAATCCGGCTGGAACTCCGACCGGCTCCAGCGCCATCTGCGCGACCAGGGCTGGCAGATCGCCACCGAATGGGGCCACGGCCTGGAACGCTCCGCGCTGTGGTCGCACTGGGCCAACGAGACCGACTACGGGCCCGACACCTCGCGCGGTATCAACTCCCGGCTGATCCGCTTCGTCCGCAACCACCAGAAGGACGTCTTCGCCGACAAGTGGCCCACCCTGCTCGGCGCGCCCCGGATGGGCAACTTCGAGGGCTGGACCGGCAAGAACGACTGGCACGCCTTCCTCGCCATCGTCTGGAACGACGCGCTGCCCGCCAAATACCTCCAGGCGTACCCGATCCGCACCTGGGACGCACACGAGATCACCTTTGAGGGCCCCACTCGCACCACCGTCACGGACAGCGGCGGCGTCCGCCGGATCACCACGGATGGCCGTCTGGTCTACGACGGGGGTACGTATCTGCTGCCGTGGGAGCCGCGTGACGCGACCGATCCGGCCAAGCTCTATCACTTCAATCCCGGGGGTGGGAGGAGTACGTGGCGGTTGCCGCGGGGGTGGGGGGATGCCTCTGCCGTGTACGTCTACCGGCTGACTGATCAAGGGCGGGCGGAGGAGACCCGGGTGCCTGTCGCCGGGGGGCGGGTCACGCTCGATGCCCGGGCCGGCACCGCCTACGCCGTCTATCGGGCGCCCGCCCCGGCAAAGGCCGATCCGCGCTGGGGGGAGGGCACGCCGCTGGCCGACCCCGGGTTCCACGCCGGGAATCTCGACGCGTGGCAGGTCACCGGGCCGGCCGAGGTCCGGGCCAACGAGCGGGGGGATTACGAACTCGTCATCGGGGCGGGATCGGCCGCCACCGTCGCCCAGCGGCTGGCCCGGCTCGCCCCCGGCGACTACGCCGCCTCCGTCCAGGTCGAGGTCGGCGCCACGGCGGGGGAGCGGCGGCGGGCCGCGCTGGAGATCCGTACCGGCGACGGCGTCACCGCCGCCAACTGGACCGACACCTCCACCGCCGGCAACTACGTCGCCGCCGACCGCAAGTCCGGGACCCGCTTCCAGCGGATGACCACCCGCTTCACCGTCCCGGAAGGCGGCGGTCCGGTCACCCTCGCCCTCTCCGCCGCCACCGGCACCGCCCGGGTCCGCTTCGACAACGTCCGGGTGGTGGCCGCGCCCCGGCCCGCCGCGGCCCCCGGCACCCTCTGCGACGAGGACTTCGAGCACGTACCGCAGGGCTGGGGACCGTTCGTCAAGGGCGACGCCGGCGGCAGCACCGATCCGCGCACCCACCTCGCCCAGCGGCACGCGCCGTACACCCAGCGCGGCTGGAACGGCAAGGCTGTTGACGATGTGCTCGACGGTGGGCAGTCGCTGAAGTCGAGGGGGGAGAACCGGGGGGTGGTCTACCGGACCGTGCCGCACACCGTTCGCTTCCGGCCCGGCCGGCGGTACCGCGTCACCTTCCGCTATCAGAACGAGAAGGCGGGGCAGTACGCGTGGATCACCGCGGTGGACGAGCCCGCGGCCCGCGAGCTCGCGCGGCAGCCGCTGCCGGTCGCCACGGAAACGGCCGCGTTCGGTTACGAGTTCGCGGCGCCGGCGAGTGGGGAGGTGTGGGTGGGGCTGCGGAAGACGGGGGATGACGGTACGGCGGAGTTCGTCCTCGATGCCTTCCGGGTCATCGAGGTGGGGTGATGAGGGGGAGAGGTGAGGGCGCGCGGCGGGGGGCACCCTGGGGGCGCCAGACTCACGGCACCAGGCCGGGGCGCCCCGGCTCGCTCACGGCACCAGCCGGGGCGCCCCCGCCGCACCGCCCGCCCCGGGGCCCTCCAGCTCCAGCACCAGGACCTCGTTCACTCCGTCCCGCAGCACCGGCCCCGGTACGCACAGGGCCCGCTGCGGGCCCGCCGACCAGTACCGCCCCAGCGGGAAACCGCCCACCCACGCGAACCCCCGCGTCCAGCCCGGGAGTTCCAGCAGCGCGTCCCCCGCCCCGCCGGCCGGCACTGTCACCATGCCCCGGTGCAGCCCCCGCGCCCCCGGCCGCGGCGCCTCCCACGGCAGGCCCGCGGCCGCCGCCGCCCCCGCCGCCCCGTCCAGCGCGTCCAGCCGCAGCCCCCGCGCCGACACGCCGTGCAGATACTGCCGCTCGTGCAGCACCCCGCCGGTGATGCCCTTGGGCTCGCCCAGCCGCGGCCCGTAATTGACCCGGCCCAGGGACTCCACCCACAGGTCCACGACCGCCGGGCCCGGCACCGGCCCCAGCAGCGCCTCCTCCTCCGCCAGCACCGGCCCCGGCACCCCGTCCACCAGGGTCACCGCCCGGTCCCGCAGCCCGACCACCCGCAGCTCGTACGGCCGGCGCGGGCCCGGCACCGCCACCCGGTAGCGGACCAGGCCCCGGTCCACGTCCAGCTCCTCGAACGTCGGCGGCACCGCCGCGCGCACCTCCGGCCCGCCCAGCGCGTCCAGCACCGCGTCCGGCGCCGCCCAGCCCGTCAGCGCCACCTCGGCCGGCGCCGCCAGCACCGGTTCCGGGTCCGGCGGCGCCGGCAGCGGCTCCTCGGCGTACTCCGCCAGCACCTCCCGCAGCCGCCGGTACAGCTCGGTCGGCCGCCCCCGCTCGTCCACCGGCGCCCCGTAGTCGTACGAGGTCACGGCCGGCAGCAGCCGCCCGTCGTGCCGCTCACCGGCCCGGTTCGCCCCCGCCCAGCCGCCGGAGCTGGTCCCGCCGTGCGCCATGTAGACGTTCACCGACGCGCCGCACTCCAGTACCTCGCGCAGCGCCGCCGCCACCTCCGCCGCCGGCCGGGAGACGGTCCGCCCGCCCCAGTGCGCGAACCACCCGCACCAGAACTCCATGCACAGCAGCGGCCCGCGCGGCCGGTGCCGGCGCAGCACCGCGAACGCCTCCGCCGCCCCGGACCCGAAATTCACCGTCGCCGGCAGTCCCGGGACACTCCCGCCGGTCAGCATGTGGTCCTCCGGGCCGTCGGAGGTGCACAGGGGGACAGAAATCCCCAAGTCCTTTATCAACGCGGCAAGTTGGTGGAGATAGGCGGTGTCCGAGCCGTACGAGCCGTATTCGTTCTCGACCTGGACGAGCACCACCGGGCCGCCGCGGTCGCACTGGCGGGCCGCCACCTCCGGCAGCAGCACCCGCCACCAGTCCGCGACCGGGCCCAGGAACGCCGCGTCGGCCGTCCGCACCCGCCGCCCCAGCGCCCCGGTCAGCCAGGACGGCAGCCCGCCGTTCTCCCACTCGGCGCAGATGTACGGGCCCGGCCGCACGATCGCCATCAGGCCGGCCGCGTGCGCCGCGTCCAGGAAGCGGCCCACCGCGCCGACGTCCCGGTAGTCACCCCGGCGCGGCTCGTGGAGATTCCACGGTACGTACGTCTCCACGCAGTTCAGGCCCATCGCCCGCAGCAGCGCCAGCCGGTGGCCCCACTGCGCCTCGTGCACCCGGAAATAGTGCAGCGCCCCCGACAGCAGCCGCACCGGCCGCCCGTCCCGTTCGAAGTGCTCTTCCCCCACCGCGAACCGCATCGCGCCTCCCCTCCCGCCACCACACGTCGCCGGCCACCCTCGCCCTCTGGCGCCCCACCCGTCCATGGACAAAGATCGGACCCCATTGGACCGTTCGGCATCGGACTGTTCGGCATCGGTCGGCATCGGTCCGTTCGACAGCGGACCGTTCGACCACACGCGGCGGCGCACGGCGACGGGAGGCCGGCCGGCATGTACCACACCTGGATGCGCTACTTCACCCCCAGCCCCGTCCACCACCGGCTCGGCCTGGTCTGCCTCGGCGTCGGCCTCCAGTACGGCACCCTGCCGCCGGTCGGCCCCCGCACCCTCGACCACCACGTCGCCGTCCTGATCACCGCCGGCCGCGGCTTCCTCACCACCCCGGACGGCCACCGCCGCACCGTCACCGCGCCCGCCCTCCTCTGGCTGCTGCCCGGCGTCCCGCACCACTACGGCGCCGACCCGGCCACCGGCTGGGACGAAAGCTTCGTCGACTTCACCGGCCCGGCCGCCGACACGTACACCGAACTCGGCTACATCGATCCTGAGCAGCCACTCGTCCCGCTCGCCGACACCGGCCCGGCCCGCACCGCCATCGGCCGCATCGCCCGCGCCGCCCGCCGCGGCAACCCCCTGCTGGAGGTCGAGACCGCCGCCGCCGTCCACGAACTCCTCGTCGCGCTGCGCCGCGCCCGCGCCGACACCGGCGCCGACGGCGAACCCCTGCTGCGCGCCCTGGCCCGGGACGCCTTCCTCCCGCTCACGGTCACCGAGCACGCCGCCCGCCACGGTATGACCCCGGCCGAACTCCGCGCCGCCGTGCGCCGCGGCGCCGGCTGCAGCCCCAAGGACTACCTCCTCGGCATCCGCCTGGGCCGCGCCAAGGAACTCCTCGCCGGCACCGAACTCCCGGTCGCCGCCGTCGCCCGCCGCGTCGGCTACGACGATCCCGCCTACTTCAGCCGCCTGTTCACCCGCCGCGTCGGGCTCGCCCCCGCCCGCTTCCGCGACCGCCGCACCCGGGACGTGCCCGGCGGCTGGTCCACCCGGGTCCCGGACCCGGACAATCCGCCGCTGGTGGGCGGGAGCAGTCCGTGATCAGCGCGAGGAGGCCGAGCCCGGCCCGGCCCCCGCGGGCCCCGTCCCCCAACCCCGTGGACCACCCCGCCCGCCACCGGGCAGCATGGCCCCATGCCCGCACTGCAGCGTTCCGAAGCCGAAGCCCGCGCCCAGCTCCTCGACGTCCACCACTACGCCATCGACCTCGATCTGACCCGCGACGACGAGCACTTCACGTCCCGTACCACCATCGACTTCACCGCCCGCGCCGCCGGCGACACCTTCGCCGAGATCAAGCCCCACGAGCTGCACACCGCCACCCTCGACGGCCGCCCCCTCGACCCCGCCACCCTGGACGGCAACCGCCTGCCCCTCACCGGCCTGTCCGCCGGCCCGCACCGCCTCGAACTCCACGCCACCATGCGGTACTCCCGCACCGGCGAAGGCATGCACCGCTTCACCGACCCCGCCGACGGCGAGACCTACACCTACACCCAGCTCTTCCTGGACGACGTCCAGCGCGTCTTCGGCGCCTTCGACCAGCCCGATCTGAAAGCCACCGTCGACCTCACCGCCACCGCCCCGCCCACCTGGACCGTCCTCGCCAACGGCCGCACCACTCAGCTCCCGGACGGCACCTGGCAGGCCGCCACCACGCCCCGCATCTCCACCTACCTCGTCGCCGTCGCCGCCGGGCCCTGGCACTCCGTCCGCACCGAACACGCCGGGATCCCCTTCGGCCTGCACTGCCGCCGCTCGCTCGCCCCCCACCTCGACGCCGACGCCGAGGAACTCCTCGACCTCACCCGCCGCTGCTTCGACCGCTACCACCAGCTCTTCGAGGAGCCGTACCCCTTCGACTCCTACGACCAGGCGTTCGTCCCGGAATTCAACGCCGGCGCCATGGAGAACCCCGGCCTGGTCACCTTCCGCGACGAATTCGTCTTCCGCTCCGCCGTCACCGACACCGAACGCCAGACCCGCGGCATGGTCATCGCCCACGAGATGGCCCATATGTGGTTCGGCGACCTCGTCACCCTGCGCTGGTGGGACGACATCTGGCTGAACGAGTCCTTCGCCGAGTACATGGGCTACCAGGTCCTCTCCGAAGCCACCCGCTACACCGGCACCTGGACCGACTTCGCCGTCGCCCGCAAGGGCTGGGGCTACGACGCCGACCAGCGCCCCTCCACCCACCCCGTCGCCCCGGCCCCCGACGACGTCCCCGACACCGCCTCCGCCCTGCTCAACTTCGACGGCATCTCCTACGCCAAGGGCGCCTCCGCGCTCCGCCAGCTCGTCGCCTGGATGGGCGAGAAGGACTTCCTCACCGGCATCAACGACCACTTCGCCCGCCATCGCTTCGGCAACGCCGCCCTCGCCGACTTCCTCGACTCGCTCGCCCGCGCCACCGACCGCGACGTCCACGCCTGGGCGGAGCGCTGGCTGCGCACCACCGGCGTCGACACCCTCACCCCCGCCGTCACCGCCGAGCACGGCAGCTGGCACCTCGACATCGCCCACACCGGCACCCGCCCGCACCGCATCGCCGTCAGCGGCTACGACACCGACCCGCACCACCCCGGCCGCCTCACCCCCCGCGACCGCTTCGAACTCGACATCCCCGCGGACGGCAACCCGCCCCGCCACACCACCCCGCGCGCGGCCCCCGCCCTCGTCGTCCTCAACGACGGCGACCTCAGCTACGCCAAGATCCGCTTCGACCCGGCCTCCTGGCGGACCGCCGCCCGCTCCCTCTCCGCCCTCCCCGACCCGCTCACCCGCGCCGTCGTCTGGAACGCCGCCCGCGACCTCGTCCGCGACGGCGAACTGCCGCCCACCGCCTACCTCGACGCGGCCCGCGACCACCTCCCGCACGAAACCGACCTCGCCCTCGTCCAGGGCGTCCTCGCCTTCGCCCGCGGGCAGATCGCCGATCGCTACCTCCCCCTCCCCGAACGCCACACCGCCCTCACCCTCCTCACCGACCTCAGCCGCGACCTGCTCCGCCGCACCGAAGGCCCCGGCCACGGTCCCGAGGCCGGTCTCCGCCTCACCGCCGTCCGCACCTTCATCGACAGCGCCACCACCCCCGAAGGACTCCAGGACTGGCTCGACGGCGACACCGTCCCCGGCGGCCCCGCCCTCGACCACGAACTCCGCTGGCGCATCCTCGCGCGCCTCGCCACCCTCGGCGCCGCCACGCCCGAAGCCATCGACACCGCCCTCGACCGCGACCCCAGCGCCACCGGCCGCGAGGGCGCCGCCCGCTGCCGGGCCGCGCTCCCCGACCCGGCCGCCAAGCAGGCCGCCTGGGACGCCCTGTTCACCGCCGACGAGGACACCGCGCTGTCCAACTACCTCTTCACCGCCACCGCCACCGGCTTCTGGGCCCCCGAGCAGCAGGACCTGCTCCGCCCCTACGTCGCCCGCTACTTCGCCGAGGTCCCGGCCCTCGCCGCCCGCCGCGGCCCCGCCCTCGCCAAGGCCGCCGGGCGGTACGCCTTCCCCGGCCCGTTCGTGGAGGACGCCACCCTCCGCCTCGGCGAACGGTGCCTGGCCGAGGCCGACCCCACCCCGGCCCTCCGGCGCACCGTGGACGACCAGCTCGACGACCTGCGGCGCGCACTGCGCGTACGGGCCGCCGCCGCGCAGCGGTAGCACGTACCGGAGCGGAAACGGCAGGGGAACGGCGCGGGTGCCCTCGGGTGCCCGCGCCGTCCGCGTCCCGGGCATCCGCCCCCGACCCCGCGCAAGACCGCAGGCAACCGAACATCTGCGGGACAACCGTCCCACGAACGGGTGGTCCCTCCGGAACGGGTGGATACCCGCTGTACCGGGACAGTAACTTAGGGCGGCCTAAGACCCGGTGCGCCGTGCACCAACTCCCGTTGAAGAAGAGCCTCTTGATGCCCGACGCCCCTGCCGGCACCGCCCTCGCAGGCGGCACCGACGGCCCCCGCGCGCTCCGCCCGTTCCTCGACACCGTCCTCGACGCCCTCACCACCGGCGCCCAGGACCGCTCCGGCCCCCTCCCGCCCGGCGGCCCGGACATCGTCGCCCGCACCGTCCGCGACGCCTGCCACCCCCTCCTCCCCGACGAGGGCGACGGCCCCCACACCGCCCTGCGCACCCTCGTCCACACCCTCGCCGCCGGCGCCGCCGACCCCGCCGATCCGCACTGCGCCGCCCACCTCCACTGCCCCCCGCTCGCCCTGGCCGCCGCCGCCGACCTCGCCGCCAGCGCCCTCAACCCCTCCCTCGACTCCTGGGACCAGGCCCCCGCCGCCTCCACCCTGGAAACCCTCACCGCCCGCGCGCTCGC
>NZ_LLZI01000231.1 GCF_001509485.1 Streptomyces sp. NRRL F-4489 | reverse complement strand
CGACGCCAACGGCATCATGCACGTGACCGCCAAGGACCTGGGCACGGGCAAGGAGCAGAAGATGACCGTCACCGGCGGCTCCTCGCTGCCGAAGGACGACATCGACCGGATGGTCCGGGACGCCGAGCAGTACGCCGAGGACGACCGCCGCAAGCGGGAGGCGGCCGAGACCCGCAACCAGGGCGAGCAACTGGCCTACCAGACCGAGAAGTTCCTCAAGGACAACGAGGACAAGGTGCCCGCCGAGGTGAAATCCGAGGTCGAGGCCGCCGTCGGCGAGCTGAAGGAGAAGCTCAAGGGCGAGGACAGCGCGGCGATCCGGGCCGCGTCGGAGAAGGTCGCGGCGGTGTCCCAGAAGATGGGCCAGGCCATGTACGCCGACGCGCAGTCGGCCCAGGCCGGGGCCGGTCCCGGTGCGGCAGGCGGGCAGACCGGGCAGGCCGGGCACCAGGCCAAGGCCGACGACGATGTGGTCGACGCCGAGATCGTCGACGACGACAAGCAGGAAGGACGCGGACGATGAACCGCCCGACCGACCGCGGCCCGCTCCCCCGCCCGCCGCTCGCCCTGGTCGGCCGCGGCGGCCCGGAACGCGGCCCGGCCCCACCGCCGCCCCAGCCCTCCCCGCCCCGGGAACGGCACACGGGCGAGCCGGGCACCGCACCGCCTCGCGCTCCCGCCGGAGAGCCCGGCGGCGGCCCGCGCAAGGGTCCCGACACCGCCCGCCTGGAAGCCGAGCTGCGCGAACGCACCGCCGATCTCCAGCGCCTCAAGGCCGAGTTCGACAACTACCGGCGGCGGGTCCACCGGGACCGGCTGGCGGTCGGTCAGATCGCCGTGGTCAACGTGCTGGAGCGGCTGCTGCCCGTCCTGGACGCGATCGCCGAGGCCGGTGCGCAGGGCGAGGTGACCGGCGGCTTCCGGCGCGTCGCGGACCTCCTGGAACGCGAACTGGCCGCCCTGGGCCTGGTCCCCTTCGGCACCGCCGGCGACCCCTTCGACCCCACCGTCCACGAGGCCGTCTCCTACACCCCGCCCGCCCCCACGGACCACATCACGACAGACGAGCGCCCGGTCTGCGGCCAAATCCTCCGCCAGGGCTTCCTGGTCGGCGATCGCCTCCTCCGCCCCGCCCAGGTAGCCGTCACCGGGGAGCCGCCACCACGGCACGAGACCCAACTGCCGTAGGCCGGGCCGACTGCCCGCTCCCTCCCTCGCTCCCGGGGCCGTGCCCGGTCTCGTCCCCGGCCCCGGGCGTCATCAGCTCCACCACCCGCCCCGCCGGCGACACCGTGACCTCCAGTCGCGCCGGCGACCCGGCGGCGACCGGTCCTTTCTGACGGTACGTCAGACGGTAGCCGCCGCCCTTGCGCCCGTTCCCGCCGTCGCCAGGCTTACCGGTGCCGTCACCCTGCAACGGAACGAGGGTGGCCTCCGCGCCCTCCGCCACCCCGGGGCACCACTTCCGCACGAAGCGGTCCGCAACGGCGCGTGCCCGGTCCGGGGACAGCGGCTCGCCGGCCTCCGTGGCGGGTCCCACCGGCTTCATCGTGAACCGCTCCAGCCGCCGCTCCGGCCACAGGGCGACCGCCGAACCGCCTCCCGCGACCTCCATCGTGAGCCGCCAACGCCCGTCGGACAGCTTCAGGTCGTTCCCTCCGCCAGGGCCCGCGCCTGGCCCGAACAACTCGGTGACGGCTGCCTCGATCCAGGCTTCCCGCGGGCGGCTCTCCGCACGCCGGGCCTGTGCCTGTGCGTCCCCGTCACCCGGCTCGACCGTGAGCAGGAAGAGGCCGGTCAGCAGCAGTCCGCCGGCGGCGGCCGCGCCGGTCCCCCACAGGGTGTCGCGGAGCGTCACCGGACGGCGGCGCGCGCGGATCCACTGGACGGCGGTGCCGAGCAGGACGCCGAGCAGCCCGCCGAGCGCGTTCGCCTTGAGGTCGTCGTAACTGCACGCCCGGCCCAGCTCCGTCACCGCCTGCACCAGCTCGATGGCGCCGGTGAGCAGCAGCGCGCCGGCCAGCACCGCGACCGGGCGGGGGAACAGCAGGACCGCGAGGAAGCTCACCGGGACGAACAGCGCGACGTTCAGCCGCGACGACTCCGAGCCCAGGAACTCCCAGCCGGGCAGCCCGATATCGCAGGCCCCGGACTGACCGGAACCCCCGCCTCCGGGCAGCAGGGTCACCACCAGCACCCCGGATAAGGCTGCCGCGGTCAGCACGGACAGGACGACCGGGCCGCCCCTGGCCCGGGCAGCGGCCGCGGCGGCGGCCCCCAGGAGGGCGGCGAGGAGGAGAAAGGCCGGTATGAGGCCCGGCACGGCACCGATGGAAGCGTTGATCACCGGATTCCCTTGGCGGAGTCGTTGGCGGAGTCGTTGACGCAGGCGCGCGAAAGGGCGCGAAAGCGCCGGAACTGTCGAAGTGCGGAAGTGTAGTCAGGGATGTGTGACCGTGGGTAACTCCGCACCCACTGGCGGGACCTGTGCCCGTCCTGTGTTTCAGGTCGCCTGCCTGGCCAGTCGGCGCAGGGTCCGCGCGGCAGGTGATCCGGGGTCGGCCGTGATCAGGACGACTTCCTGGTCATCCTCGGGCACGAGCAGGACGTCGCAGTTCAACCGCAGCGGGCCGGTCTCCGGGTGATCCAGGGTCTTGGTGCGGTGCCCGGGGGCGTGGACCGGGCGCGTGTGCCATATCTGCCGGAACTCCTCGCTGCCGGTGTGCAGTTCGGCCAGGAGAGCGGTCAGCTGCGGGTCATGCGGGTAGCGGTCGGCGGCCCGCCGCAGCCGCGCCACGACAATGTGCCCGAACTCCTCGGCGCTGGAGCTCTCGTACATCCGCCCCTGGCCGAGGAAGCGGCGCCGGGCCAGGTTCGTCCTCCCGCCTGCGAGATCGCCGCCGAGCAGTGCCTGGGCCAGAGGGTTCCAGGCGACGACGCCGTACGCGGCATCGGTGACGATGGCGCCGGTCTCCGGCAACCGCTCCAGCATCCGGGCCACCTGCGGGCGTACCCGCCGCACCGCGCTGATGCCGGGCGGTGCGCTCGTTCCCGCCAGACGGAACAGGTGGCTGCGCTCGGCCGGCGTGAGCCGTAGTGCCTGGGACAACGCGTCCAGGATCCGGGGGGACGGCCGCGGGCCCCGGGCCTGCTCCAGCCGCGTGTAGTAGTCGACCGACATGTGGGCGAGTTCCGCCACCTCTTCGCGGCGCAGGCCCGGTGTCCGGCGATCGGTGCCCGTCGCCGTCAGGCCGACCTCGGGTGGACGCAGGCCCGCCCTGCGGTCCCGCAGGAAGCGGGCCAGTTCCTGCCGTGCCATACCGCGTCCTCCCACTGCCTGGTACAGGTTGTCCCTGGCAGGCCGCCCGCGGCCAGGGAACGGTAGGTGCCATGAACGATCGCACAGCTCTTGTCACCGGTGCCGGCAAGGGCATCGGCAAGCACATCGCCCGGCTCCTCGCCGCCGAGGGCCTCACCGTGTACGTGGGCTCCCGCGACCGCGGGCGCGGACAGCGAGCCGTCGAGGAGATCGGCGCGGGCGCCCGCCTGCTGGTCCTCGACGTGACGGATCCGGACGGCATCGCACGGGCCGCGACCCAGGTGGACCGCCTGGACGTGCTGGTCAACAACGCCGGGATCTCACCGTCACTCGCCCCGCCGGCCGCCACGGGCGTCGAGGAGTTCCGGCGCACCTACGAGACCAACGTCTTCGGGGTGGTGGCGGTGACCAACGCCTTCCTGCCCGCCCTGCGCCGGTCCCCGCGTCCCCGCATCGTCAACGTCTCCAGTGGCACCGCATCACTGACCTGGAGCACGCACCCCAACCCCCAGTTCACCCCGGGAAGCGGCGGCGCCGCCGCCTACCGGTCGTCCAAGGCCGCCCTCAACGCCCTCACCGTCCTTTACGCCCAGACGCTGGCCGAGGACGGCTTCAAGGTCAACGCGCTCGCCCCCGGCATGCGGGCCACCGACCTCAACCCCCTGGCCGCCGCTGCCGGCGACGACCCGGCCGAGGCCGCCCAGGGAGCCGCCCGCCTGGCCCTGCTACCGGACGACGGCCCCACCGGTGGCTTCTTCTCCTGGGACGGAACGCCGGTGCCCTGGTGAGCGGCGCTGACCAGGCCCTGTTGAAGGAAAACGGGCCCAGGTCTCCCAGTGGGCACCGAGCGTCGCAGCTCCATGATCACCGGGACCTGGCCCGCCTCGATGCCTGGGCTCCTCGTGCCGCCTGTCCGCGCGCTCCGAGGGGCCTCGGGTGCTCTTGCGGGCTCGCCGGGCCGCGGTCAGGGTGGGTGGGCGTAAGCGCCCGGCGCCGCGCGCACGGGCTACCGGCCGGAACGTGACCCGGCCCGAACGCGGAGGGAGAGCCCGTGGCTTCCTTGGCCGAACCGAACGGCACCCCGGCCGCCCCGGCGAACGGCGAATTGGCCTATTCGAGCGCCGGTTTGGCCGATCGGAACCCCGACGGCTCAGCCGGCCCGGGCGGCGACATCCCCGACGTCTTCGACCCGCGCCGCTACGCCGCCGGGCTGCCGCACGCCGCGTACCGGCTGCTGCGCGACCGCTACCCGGTGGCCTGGCAGGACGAGCCGGAGGTACTGGGCTGGCCGGCCGGGCCCGGTTTCTGGGCGGTCACCCGGCACCGGGACGTCGTACGGGTCCTGAAGGACGCGCGGACCTTCTCCTCCTGGCTGGGGGCCACCCAGATCCGCGATCCCGACCCCGCCGACCTGCCGTTCATCCGGCGGATGATGCTCAATCAGGACCCGGCGCCGGGCACGGCACCGCGCGCGGGCGCGGCGGAGCCCAACGACCACGGGCGGCTGCGGCGCCTGGTCAGCCGGGCCTTCACCCGCGGCCGGGTGGAGCGCTTCGAGTCCGCCGTACGGGCCCGGGCGCGCGCCCTGCTGACCGCCGCGGTCGATGCCGCGCGCGGGGGCGGCGACGGGGTGTGCGATATCGTCACGGCGGTCACCGACGACTACGCCCTGCTCAACCTCGCCGATCTGCTGGGTATTCCGCCCGGCGACCGCGGGCTGCTGCTGCACTGGACCCGCCGCGTCATCGGCTACCAGGACCCGGACGAGGCCGGCCCGGAGGTGGCCGGCGCGGACGGCCGACCCGCCGATCCGCGCTCCCCGGCGATGCTCCAGGACATGTTCGGCTACGCCCGCGACCTGGCGGCGCACAAGCGCCGGCATCCGGGCGACGATGTGGTCTCGGTGCTCGCCGCCGACCGCGAACTGACCGTCCCGGAGCTGGAGATGTTCTTCTTCCTGCTGACCGTCGCGGGCAACGACACCGTCCGCAGCGCCGCCCCGGGCGGACTCCTGGAGCTGGCCCGGCACCCCGCCGCCTACCGGGCGCTGCGTACCGGCGCGGTCCCGGTGGCGAGCGCGGTGGAGGAGCTGCTGCGCCGGCACCCGCCGGTGCTCAGCTTCCGCCGCACCGCCGCCGAGGACACCGAACTGGCCGGGCAGCCGATCCGGGCCGGCGACAAGGTCGTGGTCTTCCACGGTTCGGCCAACTACGACGAACGAGTCTTCACCGAGCCCGGCCGGCTCGACCTCGCCCGCACCCCGAACCCGCACGTCTCGTTCGGCGACGGCCCGCACGTGTGCCTGGGCGCGCATCTGGCCCGGTTGCAGCTGCGGGTGCTCTACGAGGAGACCTGCGCCCTGCTGCCGGCCGTGGCGGTCGGCGGACCGCCGCAGCGGCTGGTGTCCAACTTCATCCACGGGCTGAAGTCGCTGCCCCTGCGGCTCGCGGAGTGACCCGGAGCCGCCCTGGCAGGCCGCGTACGGCCGGCCAAGGCGGGGCCGGTCGGTGCGCGGCCGGTCAGTGCGGCGCCGGGGCGATGTGCCGTCCGGCGGTGTGCGCGGTGGTCCAGTCGAGGATCTGGACGGCCGCGCCGGCGGCCTCCCGCCCCTGGCACCGGGCGTGGTGGCGGCGGGCGATGGCGTCCAGGTCGAGGTGGCGCCCGAAGGCGGGGTGCGCGGCCAGCCGGCGGGCGTAGGCCCACAGGCGGCGGTGGCCGGCCATGCGGTGCACGGCGTCGGCGTCCAGGTGCCAGCGGTGGACGGTGTCCAGCTGGACGAGGGTCACCCACAACCGCACGTCCGCCGCGGTCGGTTCGCCGCCGAACAGGTACGGGCGGTCCGCCAGTCGCCGGTCCAGCTCGGCGAGCGCCCCGAGGAGGGTGGCCAGCGCGGTCCCGTAACCGGGGTGGTCGCTGCCGAGCCGGCCGGCGCGCTGGGCGGCCTGGTTGATGCCGTCCTCGCAGAGCCGCTCCAGCGCGTCGAGGGCGCCGTCGGTCCCGGCCGGGTACAGGGCGCGGCCGCGGGCAGCGAACCGTTCGGCCAGGTCGCGCTGGATGTCCGGGGCGTGTGTGCTGACGATCCGTCCGGTCCAGTCGTCGCTGAGCACCGGCGCCGCGGCCGGACCGCGGTACTGGTGCGCGCTGGCCTCGTAGAGCGGGCGCAGCGCGGCGTAGCCGCAGTCCGGGGCGTCGGGCACGGCGGGCAGCACGGTCACCGGGAGCCGGTCGCCGAGGTCGAGCAGGGTGTGGGTGATGGCGATGCCCAGACAGTGCGGACAGGACGGGGAGAGGTGGAGGCGGTAGCGGTGCGGGACGGGGTAGTGGCCGCTGCGCATGTCGGAGCCGATCCGGCCCCGGAAGGCCGGGACGGCGGCCCGCGGCGCGGCGGCGGACTCCTCGGCAGCGGACACGGTGGACGGGGAAGCGGAGATGGAGGTCATACGAGTCCCTGGGTGCGAGGTCCGGTTCGTTCGTGAACGTACGGGGGGCGGGCCGGCGACCGGCGCCGGTGGCGTTCGCCTAGGGGCCTGTGGGGCGCCCTGCGGACACAGGCGGGTGTTACGGGCGCGGACGGACGTCCGTAACGGCTTCCGGGGCAAGGGGCTTGGGCCCGCCGGGGTGGCGCGGCGTCAGGGGAACGGGCCGCCGGCGCCTCGTGGGGGGACTACGCCGCGCTGCAGACCCGCAGCAGATCGATGTGCCGGCGCGAGGTGAGCAGGGGCAGCGGACGGGCCGCGCACCCGGCGCGGTCGCTGTCCCGCTCTGCGTGCCCCATGTCGTTCCCGCCTGTCGGCCAGTGTTCCCGCCTTGAGTGTCGAGGGGGCGCGGGGCGGCGTCAAGGGTGGTGCGCGCGCCCGTTCCGGCCGCTCGGGGATAATGCCGCCATGCGGATTTCAGCCAGAGCGGACTACGCGGTGCGCGCCGCGCTGCAACTCGCGCACGCCCGGGACGGCGGCCCGCTCAAGGCCGAGGCGATCGCCGACGCCCAGGACATTCCGCACAAGTTCCTCGAAGGCATCCTGGGCGATATGCGCCGGGGCGGTCTGGTGCTCAGCCAGCGCGGCGGGAACGGCGGCTACCGCCTCGCCAAGCCCCCGGAGGCGATCAGCATCGCCGATGTCATCCGGGTCGTGGACGGCCCGCTGGTGTCCGTACGGGGCGTGCGCCCGCCGGAGTTGTCGTACACCGGGCCGGCCGAGTCGCTGCTGCCGCTGTGGGTGGCGCTGCGGGCCAATGTCCGGCAGATCCTGGACGGGGTCTCGCTGGCCGATGTCGCGTCGGCCGAACTCCCCAGCCGCGTCTCGGCGCTGACGGAGGACCCGGCGTCCTGGACCAATCCGTAGTCCGCAGTCCGCAGGGCTCGGCGTACCGGGTCGACGGCCGGCTCCGCCCCCGCGCGTCCGGAATGCGACCCTGACCCGTCCACCCCTTGAACACCCCTTGCTCCGGACGAAAGTTCAGCCGCATGATGCAGGAACCCAATTCCCTACCAATCCAGTGGGAAAGCTAGGGAACCCAGGATGACCAGGGGACCCAGGGAACCGCAGCACGCGTGGAACGGGGTTCCCCACGCCCCCGTTCCGGCCGAGAAGGACGGTGAACGGCGCCATGCCGAAGAGGTCCGCAGCACGCCCCGCCGCCCCGCCGGCCGCGCCCCCGGCGGAGGACGCGCTCTGGCCCCGCGTCACCCGCGAACTCGCCGACGACCTCGCCGTCGACGCGCTGGCCCGGGACCGGGCCGGCAAACCGCCGTTCGACGAGGTGTCGCGGCTGCGGGAGGCCGGGCTGCCGGCCCTGCTCACCCCGCCGGGGCCGCTCAGCGGCGGCAGCGACTGGCGCACCGCCTGCGCGGTGATCCGGGAGATCGCGGCGGCCGACAGCTCCATCGGGGAACTCCTCGCCCGCCATTACGCGTTGACGTGGAGTGCCCGGTTCTTCGGCACGCCGGAGCAGGCCGACGCGCTCGAACGCCGGGTCGCGGACGGTCAGTGGCTGCTGGCCGGCGACACCGGCGGCACCGGCCACCCCTCCGCCGACGCCGAGCCGCCCGCCGCCCCCGGCACGACCCCGGACCTCACCCTCACCCCGGACGGGTCCGGCCACCTCCTGCACGGCCGGCGCGCGTTCGCGGCCGGCGTCGCGGTCGCCGACCGCCTGGTCATCGGCGCCGGCGACACCGAGACCGGCGACTGGCTGATCGCGCTGGTCGATCCGGCCCACCCCGGTGTCACCACCGAGCCCGCCCACGACCGCCTGGGCCAGCGCCTCACCGGCGCCGGCAGCCTCACCTTCGACGGCGTGCCGGTGGCGCCCGGGCAGATCCTCGGCACGGTCTCCCACGACGAGCAGCACCTCACCCCGTACGCCACCCTGGCCCCGCTGGCACTGCGGCTGGGCCTGGTCCATGTCGCGCTGGGCATCGCCGAGGGGGCGCTGGCCGAGGCCCGCGACCTCAGCCGCGCCGCCCCGCGCGCCTGGCAGGGGGCGGAGCCGGGCCCGGCCGGGTATCCGGAGCAGCCGGGCCGCGACCCGTATCTGCTGCTGGCGTACGGCGAACTGGTGGCCGCCGCGCACACCGCCGCGGCCGTCGTGGAACCGGCCACCGAGGCGCTGGCCCGGGGCCTGCTGATGGGCGGGGAACTGGGCGTCAACGAGCGGGCGGACATCGCGGTGCTGGTCGCCGCGGCCGAGGCGGTCACCGGCCAGGCGGCACTCCAGATCACCACCCGCATCCTGGAGCTGACCGCCGCCGACGGGACCGTCGGCGACCCGGGCTTCGACCGCTTCTGGCGCAACGCCCGGGTGCTGACCGCGCAGCGCTCGCCCGCGCACAGCCTCCGCGCGATCGGCGACCACTATCTGAACGGCGCGCACCCGCCGCTGACCCTGCGCATCTGAAGGCCGCCCGGCGGGCGCCCCGGGCGTGCCCGGCGGCGCCCCGGTCAGGCGGCTCAGGCAGCCGCCAGCATCCCCCGCCCGAACCAGTCCTTGGCATCCCGTACGCCCGGCAGCGCGAAGAAGTAGCCGCCGCCGGTCGGCGATATGTAGTCCACCAGCGGCTCGTCGATCAGCCGCTCCTGGGTGGCCTCGAACTGGCGGCGGACGTCCTGCTGGTAGCAGCAGAACACCAGCCCCATGTCCAGGTTGCCGACGTTGTCCACGCCCCGGTCGTAGTTGTAGCCGCGGCGCAGGATGCGGGAGTCGTCGGTCTTGGCGGTGCGCGGGTTGGCGAGCCGGATGTGCGAGTCCAGCGGGATCGCGGTGCCGTGCGGGTCCTTGTGGTACGCGGGCACGTCGAACTCGCCGGCACCGTCCAGCGGGGCGCCGGTGTCCTTGCGGCGGCCGAACATCTTCTCCTGCTCGGCCAGCGAGACCCGGTCCCAGAACTCCACCAGCATCCGGATGATCCGGATCACCTGGTAGCTGCCGCCGGTGGCCCAGGCCGGCTCGCCGAGGCCGTCGGCCACCCACACCAGCCGGTCCATCTCCCGGCCGGACTTCACGTCCGGGTTGGCGATGCCGTCCTTGAAGCCGAGCAGGTTGCGCTGGGTGCCGGTGGGCCGGGGCGCGTTCTGGAAGCCGTCGATCCGCCACTTGATCTGCATGGCGCCGCGGGTGTGCCGGGCGATATCGCGCAGTGCGTGCAGGACGGTGTCCTGGCGGCCGGCGCAGATCTGCAGCGAGAGGTCGCCGTGGCACTCGGCGGCCTGGAGGTTGTCGTTGGGGAAGGTCCGCATCGGCGTCAGCTTGCGCGGCTTGGCCTTGGCCAGCCCGTAGCGGTCGTCGAAGAGCGAGGCGCCCACCCCGACCGTGACGGTCAGCCCGTCGGCCGGGACGACCGGCCCGAGGATGCCGTTGTCGGACGGCGGGGCGCCGACGCCGAGGTCCTGCGGCGCGCCGCCGGCGGTCAGGAACCGCGCCCGCTCGGTGATGGTCCGCAGCAGCTCGGTGAGTTCCTTGCGGTTGTCCGCGATGACGTTCAGCGAGACGAACGCGGCGGCGGTGGGCTGCGGGGTGAGGATGCCCGCCTGGTGGACGCCGTGGAACGGCACCTTCCCGGCGTCGGCGGTGTCGGCGGCCTCGGCGGTGCCGGAGTTGCTCTGGCTCAGCGCGAACCCGCCGCCGGCCAGCACCGCACCGGCCGCGCCGGCGCCCAGCGCCGTCTTCACGAACGAGCGCCGGTCGGCGGGACAGCGGCCCTGCGGGCCGGGCGTTTCGGCGGACATTCTCGTGGTTCCCTTCGGACGTGCGGGGGGTGCTGCGGGGTGGTGCGGGGGGGGTGGGGTACGGCGGGCCGGTCAGGCGGACTTGCGGATCTCCAGCAGGTCCGGGACCGGCGCGAGGTGCTCCAGCAGTTCGCCGGTGGCGCCGTTCAGCCGCTGCCGGGTCGTCGCGTCGAGCTTGTCGACCGGCGTCCAGGTCCCGTCGTGGTGGGCGCCGTCCAGCAGCTTCTGCAGCCGGTCGATGTCGTCCCCGATGGTCGCCAGCAGCTGCGGGTCGCGCTTGCTGATCAGCGGGCGCAGGACGTCGAGCAGCTCCCGGGTCCCGGTGAGGTTGGCGTCCGCGGTGGCGAGGTTGGTGCCGCTGCCCTCGTCGGTGTCGCCGGTCAGCTCGAACTGGAGGGTGTTCTCCAGGATCTCGTGTGTCCGCAGCGGCAGGTCACCGGGGTCGAAGTCCTGGGTCGGGAACGCCTTCCGCAGGCCGAGCACATCCTCGTGCAGCTGCCGCGCGGGCCCGGTCAGCTCGTCGGCGGACGCGCCGTGCCACAGCCCGTACTCGATCCGCAAGAAGCCGCTGAAGTCCTTGTCGTGCACGCCGTCCGGCAGCCCGTCGGCCCGCCCGTTGATCTTCTTGTCGAAGTCCTCGAACGTCCCGTAGGCCGCGCCGAGCGAGGAGTACGAGCGGTGCGCGGTGAGCCAGTCGGTCCGCGCGCTGTCCAGGTCGCCGCCGGCGAGGTCGTCGCTCAGCCGCTGCGTCTGGTCCGCGAGGGTCGCCAGGCCGCGGTCGACGTACTCCTTGTACGCGCGCAGCGGAGCGGCCAGGTCCTCCTCGGACACCGGCACCACGGCCTTGGCGCCGCCCCCGCCGCTGACCCGTACGGCGGCCGAGGTGACGGCCTTGCCGCCGGTGGGCACGCAGCGCCAGGCGTACGAGCCGCCGGCGATGGTGGCGACCAGATCGCGGGTGGTGCCGGGGGCCAGGCCCTCGATCTCGCCGTAGACCGCGTTGCTCGCCGGGTCGACGAGGTAGACCTCGGAGGTCTTGTCGCCGGTGTTCTGCATCTGGAAGGTCTGCCGGCCGGGCTCGGGGGCGGTGAAGCCCTTTCCGCACTCCTTCTCGGAGACCGCGATGGTCGGCGCGCCGGCCGGCTTGGACTTGCCGAAGGCGACGATCCCGCCCGCGACGACGGCGGGCACGGCGACCACGGCGACGGGCAGCAGCCAGGCGGGGCGCTTCCGGGGGGCGGGGGCCGTCTTCGGGGAAGACTCGGGCTCGGACTCGGCCGCGGGCTCGGACTCCGACTCGGCGGCTGCCGCGGGCTCGGACTCGGCCACCGGGGCCGGCTCGGCCGGGCGCGGTGCCGGCGCCGGTGCCGCCTTCGCCTTCGTACCGGCCGCGGCGGACCGCACCCCGCGCACGAACAGCGTCATCACGATCGCCAGATATCCGGCGTACGCGACGACCTGGAGCCAGGTCATGGCCGGCATCAGGTTGAACACGCCCTGCACCAGCGTGGTGTACCAGGCGTTCGGGTCGATGGTCTGGCCGAGGTCGAAGGCGAACGCGGCCTTGCCGGGCAGCACCCCGCCCTCCTGGAGGTCCCGCAGGCCGTACCCCAGGACACCGGCGGCGATGACGATCAGCACGGCGCCGGTGGCGGTGAAGAACTTGGTGAGGTTGATCTTGAGCACCCGGCGGTACAGGCCCCAGCAGAGCCCCGCCGCGATGACCAGACCGATCCCGGCGCCGATCATCGGCCCGGCGGATTCGCCGGCCGCCCGCGCCGTGGTCCACAGGAACAGCGCGGTCTCCAGCCCCTCCCGGCCCACGGCCAGGAAGGAGGTGACGATCAGCATGCCCGAGCCCATGGCGAGGGCGCCGGTGACCTTCTCCTTGATCTCACCGGAGAGGCTGCGCGCGGAGCGGCGCATCCAGAACACCATCGCGGTGACGAACGCGACCGCGATCACGCTGAGCGTGCCGCCGAACGCTTCCTGCGCGGTGGCCGAGAGCGAGGCGGCGGTGAACGTGAGGACCGCGCCGAAGCTCATGGCCAGCGCGATCGCGGCGAGCACACCGGTCCACACCTGCGGCAGCCGGGACTTGGCTCCGGCCCGGACGAGCGTGGCGACGAGGATCGAAACGATGAGTCCGGCTTCCAGCCCTTCTCTCAAGCCGATCAAGAAGCTCGGAAACGCGTCGTCCCACATAGTCGTCCTCTCCGGCCCGCAAACGCACCGGTATGCCTTACCTCAGTTAGCGAAGGCATACCTTAGTTCAGCCGGTCCGAAGATGTCTACATAGCTGTAGTCACCTCGTCACGAGGAGATAACGACCCTAGCCCAGGCCCCGCGCGTCCCCACCGGAGCCCCCCACTCCACTTCCCCACCCGGCCGGTCGTCGTGACCACTCCGCCCCCGCGACGTTCTCCAGTCATGACGAACACCCACAAAACGCCCCATACGGCTCGCCGCGTCGCCGTCACCCTCGCCCTGGCGCCGCTCGCCCTCGGCGCACTCACCCTGGCCGAGCCGGCCCGCGCCGCCGACGGCACCATGCCCGACCTCAGCGGCAAGGGCCTGGTCTCCGCCTACCAGGCGCTCAATTACGACACCGGCGTCCAGCTCAGGGACGGCCGGGGCGCCGGGCGGCACGTGTTCTGGCCCGGCAGCTGGAAGGTCTGCGACCAGCAGCCCGGACCCGGTTCGCCGATGCGGCACCAGAAGATCGTCCTGACCGTGGTGAAGGCGAACGAGCGCTGCGGCGACCACGGCGCCCAGCCGGCCGGCCACCGGCGCCGCCCGTGACGGCGGGGTGATCCCGAGCGACCGAGCGCGGGAACACAAAAGCAAGCACGCACAACGCGGGCACAGAAAAAGGGCGATCCGCGGATCGCCCCACACGCGGCCGCCTCACACGCCCGGCCCCGGACAACACAGTCCCCGGGAGTCCTCATCGCAACCATCTGCCTCAGTCGTCGCTGAGGCTCCGGTTCGCGGGGCTCTCGGGGGCCTAACCAGAGCCATGCTAAGGGTCTCCTGCCAACAGACGTCTCTGTCGACGGTGCGGCTCTCCGGTTTTCTGGCTATGTCCCAGTTTCCTCCCATTTCTGGCGGAGTCAAGAGGGGAAATCCAGGCACCTCGCGCGAACCGGCGGGGACGCGAGCGGCCCCTCGAAGGCGCGTCGAGCGGCACATTAAAGACGCGTAAAGATTGCCGGGATACGGCAATGTGCGAGGGCCCGCCCGGATGTGACGATCATGCCCGGTCAAGCGGTGTGAGCGAGCGCGGAAGGGCTGGTCATGGCCTGGTTTCTTGGTCTCGGCATCGGCGGGATCGCCGTTCTCGCACTGTCGCTGATCTTCGACGGGGTGCTGGAGGGCCTGTTCGGCGGTGTGCTGGACGGGCTGTTCGACGGGTTGCTGTCGCTGCCCGTGATCGCCGGCTTCCTGTCGATGTTCGGGTTCGCCGGGGCGATCGCCTCCGGCACCGGACTCGGTACCGCGTCCGCCGCCGGCACGGGGGTGGCGGCGGGCGCGGTCGCCGGGTGGGCCACCTGGCGGTTCAGCCGGGCGCTGATGCGGGACCGGACGGATCCGGCGCCGCGCCAGGGCGATCTGGTCGGCACCGCCGGGTCGGTGGTGACCGCGATCCCCGCCGACGGGTACGGCGAGGTGCTGCTGCGGCTCGCCGGGCAGCCCGTGAAGCTGGCCGCCCGGAGCGCGGCCCCCGTGGAGCGGGGCGCCGAGATCTGGGTGGAGGCGGCCCTGTCGTCCACCTCGGTGGCGGTCCGCCGCGTCGAACGCTGAACCGGCCTGCGCGCCGTACGCCGGACCGGCCGCCGCCCCGGCGCGGACTTCCGTAAGCCGCCCCCACCCACACCTGTGCACCACCCAGTCGGCCAACCGCCGCCTGGCACCTACCTGCCCCAGCAAGCCAGGGGAGATTTTTCATGAATTCAGTTGTCATAGGCGTCATAGGCGCCGTCGTCCTCGTCGTGCTGCTCGCCCTGGTGGTGATCACGCGGTACAAGGTCGCCGGGCCCAACGAGGCGTTCATCATCACCGGCCGGCGCGGCAAGAAGTCCACCGACCCGGAGACCGGCCGGGTCAGCGTCGACAACAGCGGCCAGAAGGTCGTCGTCGGGGGCGGGGTCTTCGTCGTCCCGTTCGTCCAGCAGCGCTTCTCCCTGGACCTGTCCAGCCGGCACCTGCCGGTGGCGGTACGGGGAGCGGTCACGCTGCGCGGGGTGAAGGCCAACCTCGACGGTGTCGCGATCGTCAAGGTGGGCGGCAGCGAGGACGCGATCCGGGCCGCCGCGCAGCGCTTCCTCCAGCAGCAGGACGGCATCGTCGGCTTCACACAGGAGGTGCTGTCGGGCGCGCTGCGGGCGATCGTCGGCCGGATGGCGGTGGAGGACATCATCCGCGACCGCGCCGCGTTCGCCGGGCAGGTCGCCGAGGAGGCCGAGGCGAGCCTGTCCGGGCAGGGCCTGATCCTCGACGCGTTCCAGATCCAGGACATCACCACCGAGGGCTCGTACCTGGAGGACCTGGGCCGCCCGGAGGCCGCGCGGGCGCGCCAGGAGGCGGACATCGCGGAGGCGAACGCCAAGCGGATCTCGGAGCAGGCCCGGCTCAAGGCCGCCGAGGAGATCGCGATCGCGGAGCGGACCCTCTACCTGAAGCAGGCCGAGATCCGGGTCGAGACCGAGGCGGCGGCCGCCAAGGCGAACGCCGCGGGCCCGCTGGCCGATGCCGCGCGGCAGCAGGAAGTCCTCACCGAGCAGGAGAAGGTCGCCGAGCGCCAGGCGGCGCTGACCGACCGGGAGTTGGACACCAAGGTCCGCAAGCCCGCGGACGCCGCCCGCTACCAGGCCGAGCAGGAGGCCGAGGCCCGGCGGATCGCCCAGGTCAAGGAGGCCGAGGCGGCCGCCGAACGGGCCCGGCTCACCGGTGAGGGCGAGAAGCTGCACCGCGCCGCGCTCGCCGAGGCGGTGCGGCTGGAGGGCGAGGCGGAGGCCGCGGCGCTGGCGTCGAAGGGCGCCGCGGAGGCCGAGGCGATGCACAAGAAGGCCGACGCGTTCGCCCGCTACGGCGACGCGGCCGTGCTCCAGATGCTGGTCGAGGTGCTGCCCCAGGTCGTCGCCAAGGCGTCCGAACCGCTGGGCGCGGTCGACAAGTTGACCGTCATCTCCACCGACGGCGCCGCCCAGCTCCCCCGCACGGTGGCCAGCAACGTGGCCCAGGGCGTCGAACTCCTCGACTCCCTCTCGGGCCTCGACCTCACGGCCCTGCTGAAGCGGGTGACCGGCGGCTCCGCCGTCACGGCCGCGTCCGCCGCCGCGAACGGTGCGGCCGGCGGGACCGCCGGCGGAACGGCCAACGGCGCCATCGAGGTCACGGACTGACGGGCGGGTGACGGTGGTTGGCGGGGGCGCACGCGGCGCCGCCCCCGCCGAACGGGACTGCCCGGGCGGATGCGCTCCCGCCCGGGCAGTCCCGTTCCTCGCCTTTCCGGACGGGCTACATGTTCCAGAGGGTCGTCGCGGGAACGGGCGGTGCCGTCCAGGTCGCCGGCGGGTTCCAGGCACCGGTGTCGAGGAACTGCTCAATCGTCGAGAGCCAGGGCTTGTGGTCGATCCCCCGCCCGGCCAGCCACTCGTCGTTGTAGTACGTGTCGGCGTAGCGGTCGCCCGGGTCGCAGAGCATGGTGACCACCGTTCCGGTCTCGCCGCGCTGGTGCATCCCGTGCAGGATCTTCAGCGCGCCGTACAGGCCCGTTCCGGTGGACGCGCCGGGGCGGATCCCGAGCCGCTTGGCGGCGACCCGCATGGTGGCGATCGAGGCCGGGTCGGGGACCTGGATCATGCGGTTGACCAGCGGGAAGAGGAAGGACGGCTCCACCGCGGGGCGGCCGATGCCCTCGATGCGGGAGCCGGTGGCGGTGGCGGTGCGGTCGTTGTCCCGCCAGCCGGGGAAGAAGGCGGAGTTCTCGGGGTCGGTGACGCAGATACGGACCTTGTGGTGGGTGTAGCGGGCGTAGCGGGCCACGGAGGTCACGGTCCCTCCGGTGCCGGCGCCCATCACGAACCAGTCCGGGTCCACCGCTTCGATCACCTCGGGACCGATCCCGTGCCCGCCGCGCCAGTCGTAGGCGCGCTCGGCGTAGGTGAACTGGTCCATGAAGTGGCCGTTGTGCTTCTGCGCGATCGCCCGGGCCTCGTCCGAGATCTTGGCGCCGGGCGCCTCGTGGACCTCGCCGCCCAGCGCGGTGATCGCCTGCTTCTTCTTCTCCGCCGTGCCCTTGGGTACGACCGCGATGAAGCGCAGGCCGAGTTCGCGGCAGAACCACGCCTCGGAGATCGCGGTGGAACCGCTGGACGCCTCCACGACCGGACCGTCGCTGCGCAGCCACCCGTTGGCGAAGGCGTTGAGGAACAGCGCCTCGGCGAGCCGGTGCTTGTGGCTCTGGGAGGGGTGGCGCGTCTCGTCCTTGATGTACAGCTTCAGGCCGGCCAGTTGGCGGGGCAGCGCCACCTCGGTCAGCGGCGCCGGGGACTGCGGCATCCGCCGGATCTTGTCGATCTGGGCGGTCACCCAGACCCGCTCGTCCCGGTAGTGCGGATTGTCCAGGTCGTCCGTACCGAGCACGGGGAAATCGGTGAGCGAGATCGTGCGGGGCTCTTCCGCCGGCGCGCCCGCCCGGACGGTTGTCTCGGCCTCGTAGGGGAGAACTTCCAGCTCCTGCACGCTCACTCGGACCTCCATGCCGTGTCGTCGCCCGCGGGTGTTCCCGCGGGGTGCGCTGTGCGCGGCACCAACCTTGGTGCGGGAGGCCCGAGCCCCGTCACCGATGACATGGATTGACGTCGGCAAACCACACTGATGGGTGACTTGGTGGGCTGACGTGGTGGACCGCTTCCCCGTGCGACGACAGGCCGGGCGAGCCCCGCTCCGGGCTCGCCCGGCCGGCTCACGCATCGGTCAGGAGGTCGGAGGAGGTCAAGAGGCCGTGGGCGCGTCCACGAGCGCGGCGAGTTCGCCCAGCATCCGGGCCGCCGGCGCCGGGTCGGCCAGCCACTTCAGATGGCTGCTCCGGAGCGTGCGGACGTCGTACGGATTGTCCGGCGTCAGCGCGTTGCCCTCACGGATCAGGCGGTCCTGAAGGGCCGGCGGCAGGCTCGCGTCGTCGGCGAGGCGGATGTACGTCTTGGGGATGCGGCCCCAGGTCGCGGCCTGCGCCCGGTCGGCGGACGTGCCGACGTCCAGATTCTCGTCCGGCTGGAAGGTGCTCAGGAAGGCCAGGAATTCGTCGTCGGTGCCGTCGGCGAAGAAGGCCGCCTTGAAGCCCGCGAGGACGTCCGGGTCCGCGGTGCGGAAGTTGTTGCGGAGCACCCCCAGTTCGGCCGGATTGCCGACCACCGCCGCACCGAACGCGGCGATGTCGACCGTGGCCATCTCCGGCTCGGTGTGGTAGGCGCTGACGTCGAGGTCGACCGGGCACCAGGCGCCGACGTAGACGATGCGGTCGATCAGGTCCGGCCGCGCGTTCGCCGCGGCCGTGGCCGTGATACCGCCGCGGCTGTGCGCGACGAGGATCACGGGGCCGTTGCGCTTGGCCCGCTCCAGGATCCCGGTCAGGTGCGCGGCGTTGTCGGCGAGGGTCACGCCCTTGATCGAGCCGGGCGCGGTGGCGAGCCCTTCGAGGTCCTGCGGTGCCTGATAGGCGCGCGGGAACGTCGCCCCGAATCCGTGACCGGGCAGGTCGACGGCGACCGAACGGTGCCCGAGAAGGCCGAGTTCGGCCTGCAGAGGCGCGAAGGTGAAGGAGTTCGCGAAGGCTCCGTGAACCAGGACGAACGTCGGTTGCATCTGTCTACTCACTCTTCTCTGCTCTCGGGCGAGGGCTCTGGGACGAGGCTGGCCGGCCGGTACGTGCACTCGGGGACAGCAGGCGAACCAGCGGTCGAATTCCCGCCAGTTCACCCTACTCAAGGAAAGATCATCCGCACTAGACCGGATGAACCATTCCGCTTGTGCACATCGTGCCCCGCTCACCCCCTCAGCTCCGCAGCTGCTCGGCCGCCTCCTGGTACGCGTCGGCGGCGCGGGCGAAGTAGTCGAAGAGGACGCGGAGTTGATCGGGCGAATAGCCGGTGAGGATCTCGCCGATCCGCTCCCGCGCGGGCGCCATGACCTGGTCGAGGGCGGCGGGACGGCCGACCGGTTCGACGGTGACCTTGCGCCGGTCATCGGGGTCGGGCGCCCGCCGCACGTAACCCGCCTGCTCCAGGCGGTCGATCAGGCGCGTCGTCGGCCCCGTGGTCAGCCCGGTGCGGGCGGCCAGTTCACCGGGCGTCATGGCCCCGGTCAGCTGAAGGATGTTGAGCGCGTACAGGTCGGTGGCGCCCAGTCCGCACGCCCGGGCACTCGCGTGGCCGTGGAACATCACAGCGCTCAGGTACTGCCGGTAGACGTCGCCGGCATCGGCCCGCATGGCAGACGTTGACACAGAACCTTCCTCTCCCTAATCTCTTCCTCGACGCAGAGACATCCTCAGCGAAGTAACTTCGTCGAGGAAGTTACCACGAAGGGGGAACGCCATGACCGCTCTCGACTCCGCCCGGGACGCCGACATATCCGAGATCCGCGCCATGCTGGAACGCGGCTCGGCGGCCTGGAATCGGGGTGACGGCGCCGCCTACGGGGAGCAGTTCACCGCGGACGCCACCGATGTCACCTACGCCGGTACCGTCTACCGCGGCGGGCCGGAGATCGGCCGCGCCCACCAGGCCCTGTTCGACAGCTTCCTGAAGGGCACCAAGCTGGCGGTGGAGATCGTGGATCTGCGCTTCCACGGGGCCGGCACCGCCGTCGTCGTCGCCCGCGGCGAGGTGTACAAGGGGAAGCCGAAGCGGCTCGGCAAGCTGGCCACGTACACGGTGGTCCGCGAGGCGGACGGCCGCTGGCGTATCGCCGCCGTCCAGAAGACCCGGCACAAGCGCTTCCTGGAGGCGCTGTCCTTCCGCTTCCAGCCGGCCACGCGGCCGGCCGCCGCCCGCACCGCTTGACGGGCCGCTCGCGGTACGTGGGCGGGAGTGGCTGTCACAGGCGGCCTATACGCTGCGGGCAGTCCGCGACCAGATGACCGGAAGGCACGATGCCCCGTATCCCCCGCCCGACGCGCGAAGCGATACTCGCCGCGCTCCCCGAACTCGCTCCGCACGCGCGGGAGGCGGTCATCTTCCATCCCGAGCGGGCGGAGCCCGGCCGCCGGGACAGTTCGCTCGGCGGACCGCTGCTGTGGCCGCGTGACGAACCGTGGCCCGTATGCTCCTTGCCCGACGAGAACAGCCCCGACGGGGTGCCCGGCACGGCCATGGTGCCGGTCGCGCAGCTCTTCCGCCGCGACGCGCCGGGGCCCTGGTGGCCGGCCGGTATCGACCTCTTGCAGATCCTGTGGTGCCCCAACGAGCACTGGGATCCCCCGGCCCCGCAAGCCGACATCAGCCCGGTGGTGGAAATGCGCTGGCGGCGCGCGGCTGATGTGACCGACCCCTTGTCGGCTCCGCCGCCGCCCTCGCGGTACGACGAGGACGGCTACCTGCCGCGGGCCTGCGCCCTCACCGCCGAGCACGTCACCGACTTCCCTTTCCGCGAGGAGCTGCCGGCGGAACTCCGCCCGCGGCTCGCGGAGCTGGTCCGCGAGACCGGAGACGGCGGTGACGCGATCACCCGCCTCGCCGGCTGGAAACTCGGCGGCTGGCCCACCTGGCACCTGACGCACCCCGCGGTCCTCGCCTGCGATGCGTGCGGCACAACCATGACGCTCCTGTTCACCGTCGCCAGCGACGACGAGACAGGAGTCATCGTCGGCCGGTGGGGGGACTTGCGCCTCTTCACCTGCCCCGCCGATTACCGTCATCCGTTCCAGGTGGACCTGCACTGACCTGGGGGTCGCCGGGGCACGGCACGGCCCGGGGACAGGGTCGCTGGTAAACGCGTGAGTACATGAGTGGTCGCGGCGGAGCGGAAGGCGGGCCGCGGGGAGTGGGAGGTCCGGTGGCCCAGTGGCGGCGGTTCGAGCGGCAGGCGGCCGCGCGCGAATACTGGGAGATCCGCCAGGACGGGATCCGCTGCTTCATCAAGTGGGGTTCCGACCGGGACCGCGTTCCGGGCAAGGCGAGTACGACGGTCCTTGACGACGAGGAGCGGGCGCGGCGGCACGCGGCACGGAAGATCAACGACCGTCTGCGGAAGGGCTTCACCGAGGTGGCTCCGCCGCCCTGCGACCAGGCGGAAGCCGCGGCCCGGACACCGGTCCTGGAGGTCCTCGCCGGGGCCACCCGGCCCCAGGCACCCACAGCCCCCGTGGCACCCATAGCCCCCGTAGCCGCCTGCCTGCCGGTCGTTGGCTTCGATGAGGTCTGTCGCCGCGCCCATACGCCCCACCACCCGAGGGGCTTCTACGAGTACATCGTGTTGCGGGAGGGCGGCCTCGGCGCGGTCCGGTTCGCGGTGCGCGCCGGCAGTCATGAGGACGGTGTCGTCGCCGCCTTCCTGGAGTTCCTGTGCGCCAGGCGCGACCTGGCCTTCGACGGCCGGTCACACCACAAGGTCCCGCTGCCCAGTCCGGTCGGGCACTTCGGCCATGCGCTCTTCTGCTCGCCGGCGCTGGGGCGGGCCTGCGCGGCCCACCCGGCGGTGGCGGGCCGGGTGGCGACCGCGTTCCCCGTCTTCGACTGCGAGATCGGTGACCAGGACTCGGAGGTGCTGGTCGACGCCCGGCTCCACGGACATGCCGCGCTGCCTTCCAGCGACTGGGGCCGGTCGGCGCAGCCGGTGGTGGACCTCCGCTTCGACGTCCACCCGTCCCCGTACCGGCGAACGCTGAAATTCAAGGTCTACCGGCCGGCCGACCTCCAGAGGCTGCTGGACGCCCTTCCCCAGGCATCCCCGGAGAGCTGGCTGGAGGTGCGGTCCTTCCGGGGCGAGATCATGCGATGTGAGCCCGCGTCGGTGATGCCTCTCGCTGAGGTGTTGGCGTTTCTGGGCAGTTGAGGGGCGAGGGGCAGGGGCGAGGGGCACGGGCTGGAGTCGTAGGCCCGTAGATCCGAAGCCCGAAGGCCCGATTACCCGCTCAGGGCCGCACGGCCGGGGCCTGAGCCTGGACCGGTGCCTGGGCCGGTGCCTGGCCCACTGCCGGAGCCGGGCCCGGTGCCTGGCCCGGTGCCGGATAAGGGTCGCGGAAGGTGAAGGCGAGGGGGCCCGGGCCGTTCTCGCGGACCAGTGCGACGCGCTCCATCGCCTCGGCGAGGGTCGGGCGGTGGCCGGCCGGTACCCACCACATGGCGTGGTGCACGCCGGCCAGGCGTTGGAACCACTCGCGGCGGCGGCTCAGTACGCGCAGATGGGCGGTGTGGTAGGTGAAGTTCCGCAGGGCGTCGACCGACTCCCAGACCGAACAGTTGATGAGCAGCAAGTCATCGTGCTCGTCGGGGCGGATGCCGGTCGCGTCCTGGCCGCCCTCGTCGACCATGCGCCAGACGAAACCGGGGCTGCGGTCGGCGAGGGCGTTGATCTCAGGCTGTTGAGCGACGAAGTCGGCCAACTCGGGGCCGTCCAGCGGGCCGACCATGCGGCCGACGTTGACCTGCGCGAGGTGAAAGCCAGTCATGCGCACAGCATGGCCCAGCCCGCTTCTATCGTCAATGAGTTTTGTTTTTAGAGAGGGCCACGCAGCAGCCGCCCGGGCACGGATCCATCCGCGGCGACCACTCCTCGGGCGCCAGCCCCTCCAGCAGCGCGAGGTTCATCCCGCAGACCAAGGCGGGAAAGTCCTCGACCAGCGCGTGGAACGGGCAGTTGCGCAGGCGCAGCGTCTCGCCGTCCAGGAACGGCTGGTAGCCGCGCGCCCGCAGCGCCTCGATCAGGTCGCCGGCGGCCGCCTCCCGGTCCGCCGCGCCCGCGGCCTTCGCCGCCGCTTGCAACTCCCGGTCCAGGCCGGCGTTCTCCACCACCTCGGCGAGCAGCCGGCCGGCCGCGTCGTAGGACCGGGGCGGAACGGATACCGCGTGCTCGCCCTCGGCGCGCCGGTACACCTTCGACGGCCGCCCCGCGCCGGGACCGGTACGCCCGGACAGCCGCCGGAAGGACACGTCCAGCAGCCCGGCCTCGACCAGCTTGTCCAGGTGGAACGCGGCCAGCGAGCGCGAAATCCCGGCCGCTTCCGCGGCCGCGTCGCGGCCCACCTCCCCCGGGGCGGCGGCGACATGCCGGTAGAGCCGGCGGCGCACGGGGTCACCCAGCACACCCAGCACCGCGAATGCGGAGTCTTCGGTATCCATGCGCGGATTCTATGGCTAATGAGGGTGAGTGAAAGAGTGCCGTGGGCCCGGGGTGCGGCGGGCTCGGCGCGTCAGGAGCGCCGTGCCGCTGGACGCAGGCTCGGCATGGCGCCATCGCGGCGCGGGGGGATTCGCCGATCGGCGCTCGCTTCGCCGGGCCAACCACCGCTGGTACGGCCCCAGCCCGGCCGGCATCCGCGCCGGCGGCCCCTCGTGACCGGCCGGAGCCGCCTGCTACGCCGACTCGTCCGTCTCCCAGACGAAGCCGTCCGGGTCGGTGCAGGGGCCGCCGGGGGTACCGAGGACGAGGCGGTGCGAGCCGGTGCCGTCGGCGGGGACGCCGAGGTCCTTGGCCAGGCCGCGGCGCTTGTACAGCGCCAGTTTGACGAGACCCGGACCGCCGGCGGCGAACTCGGCGTACTTGCCGCCGAAGCTCTTGGCGACGGTCAGGCCCCGGCCGGCGTAGAACCGCTTACTGACCTTCACGTCCTCGACGCCGAGCAGGAGCACGATGTCGTCGATCTTCCGGGTGGCCGGACCGGTGTCCTTCTTCGCCGAGGTCGCGACCTTCCAGATCGTCCCGTCCGGTGCCTGGACGACGCCGCCGTAGCCCCAGAGCGACTTCGCGGCCGGCCGCAGCACCGTGGCGCCGGCGTCCACGGCCGCGCCGATGAAGCCGTCGACGGTGGCCGGCCCGGAGACCGTCAGCGCGAGGGTGAAGCCGCGGAAACCGGTACCGGGGGTGTCGGCGGTGGCCCGCAGGCGGATGTGCCCGTCCACTCCGAGCGCGGTGTGGAAGCGATGGGCGGCCGCCGGGTCGTCCACCTCCAGGGTGACCGAGGTCAGGGCCATGGCCGATGCGGGGTCGGTGCTGCTGGTCGCCTGGGTTGTATCGGTGTCGGTGTCGGTGCTCATGTCGATGTTGCTGTTGGTGTTGGTGTTGGTGTTGGTTGCCATGGCTCTCACGCTAGGGGCGGCTCGTCGGCCGGGGCTTCTCGATTCCTGACGGGTCTGGTCACCTGCTTCGCCACGCAGGCCGGCATGCCCTCGACGCGGAGCGCGACGCCCGCAATGGCGGCGGGCCCCGCGGCCTCCGCCCCCTCAGCCGGCCCCGCCGCCTCCGCCGCCTGGCGCCGGAAGGCACCGGGCGGCATGCCGACCAGTTCGGTGAAGCGGGTGGTGAAGGTGCCCAGCGAGGCGCAGCCGACCGCGAAGCAGACGTCGGTGACGCTCATATCGCCGCGCCGCAGCAGCGCCGCCGCGCGCTCGATGCGGCGCGTCATCAGGTACGCGTACGGTGACTCGCCGTAGGCCGCCCGGAACTGGCGGCTGAGGTGGCCGGCCGACATGTTCACGCCGCGCGCCAGCGCCTCCACGTTCAGCGGCTGCGCGTACTCCCGGTCGATCCGGTCGCGGACGCGGCGCAGCCTGGCGAGATCCTCCAGACGCTGCGCCTGGACGCGAGCCCGCCGCCACTCGGGCCGGCACATGAGGGCACTCCCCCCTTCCCTTGTCGTCGCTCCTGGACGGTCAGCGGAGTTCCTGGATGCGGACCAGGTTGCCCGCCGGGTCGCGGAAGGCGCAGTCCCGGATGCCGTACGGCTGCTCGGTCGGCTCCTGGACGACCTCGGCGTCGCCGGACTGCAGCCGCTCGAACGTGGCGTCGAGGTCGCGGGTGGCCAGCAGGATCCAGCCGTACGTCCCCTTGGCCATCATCTCGGTGATGGTGCGGCGCTCGTCCTCGGTGACTCCGGGGTCGGCGGCCGGCGGGGCGAGGAGGATCGAGGTGTCGGGCTGACCGGGCGGGCCGACGGTGATCCAGCGCATCTTGCCCTGGCCGACGTCGCTGCGTACCTCGAAGCCGAGGACGTCGCGGTAGAAGGCGAGCGACGCGTCCGGGTCGTCGTGCGGAAGAGCGCTGGTGTGAATGGTGAGGTCCATGACGAGCAGGCTAGAGGCGCTGCCGGGGCCGTGCTTCTCGAATCCTGATCGATGGGAACGGATGGGGCTGTTCGCTGCGGTCGCGGGGGTCGTCGGCCTGTGCCGGGTTGGGGGCTGAGCGAGAGGAGAGCCCGTGTCGGCGGAGGGTGGAGCGGGGGCGTCTCCGCCGGCGCTGACGCGGTTGGCCGCCCGGGCGGCGGAGCGGGGGTGGCGGCGGGCGGCGCGGCGGTTGCTGGCGCGGGCGCTGACGCTCGACCGGGGGTATGAGCCGGCGTGGTTGTGGCTGGCGGCGGTGGCGCGGGATGACGCCGAGCGCCGGTTCTGCCTGGAGCGGGCGGCGGAGGCGGGTCCGGACAGCGTCGCCCATCGGGATCTGGCGCGGTTGCGGCGGGTGGCGCCGAGTCCGCCGCCGGAGGTGGCTCATCTGGCCGGTCCGCCGCTGCCGCCCCGGGAGGCGGTGTCCGGGCGGGCGGGGCGGTCCCGGGGGCGGCGGTGGTGGCTGGTGGGGGCGGCCGGGGTGCTGGTCGCGGCGCTGGTCCTCGGGGTGCTGGAGTGCGTATGCGCGGAACGTGCGGAGCCGGTGTACGTGGCACTGGTGGCCGGATTCCGCGGTGGGGCGCTGCGGGGCGAGCGCGTGGTGGAGGCGATCGAGGCGCATCTCGACCAGGTCAACGGGCATGGCGGGGTCCGGGGGCATCCGGTGCGGCTGGTGCGGTACGACGACCACGGCGCGACCGATGCCGCCACCGCGCGGGCCGTCGCGCGGCGGGTGGTCGCCGACCGCCGGGTGCTGCTGGCCATCGGGCACTTCTACAGCGACAGCGCGCTGGCCGCCGCGCCGGTGTACGGCGCCGCCGGCGTCCCCCTGATCACGCCCACCGCCACCGCCGACGCGGCGACGGCCGGCCCCTGGGTCTTCCGCGCCACCTTCGACGACAGCTACCAGGCGCGCTTTCTGGCCGCGTATCTGCGCCATGCCCTCAAGGCGCGGACGGCCACCGTCGTACACGACGACAGTGCGTACGGCCGGGATACCGCGTCCGCCTTCGGCCGGGCGTTCGCGCGGGTGGGGCGGGTGCGGCGGGAGCTGTCGGCCGGCGCGCGGTTCGAGGGCCCCGGGGAGCGGGCCCGGCACGTCGATGCCGTCGTGCGGGCGGTGCGGGCCGATCCGGCGGCGGGGGCACTGGTGCTGGCGATGGAGTACGAGCCGGTGGCGCCGCTGGTCCGCGCGCTGCGGGCGCGGGGTGTCCGCAACCCCGTCGTGGGCGGCGCCGGGACCCGGCCCGACACGCTCGCGCGGGTCCTGTCCGGGCCGCTGGACCGGCTGGACCGCCGCGGATCGCCCGCGCAGGACGTCTATGTCGTCGCTCCGCAGCTCGGCGACAGTCTCACCGGGGCGGGGGCGAAGTGGGCCTACGCCTTCCGGCGCCGCTACGGTTCGTCCCCCTCGTGGGCCGCGATCGCCGCCCGGACGGCGGCCGACGCGGCGGTGCACGCGCTGGAGCGGTCCGGGGCGGGCGGCGGTACGGCCGCGGCCCGGGGCCGGCGGGCCGTCCGGGACGCGCTGGCCGCCATGGACACCCCCGCGCGCGGTTTCTCCGGCCTGTACGGCCGGGCGTTCTTCGACCCGGCCCGGTCCTTGCAGGTGCCGGCGAGCATCGGGGTCTTCGAGCGCGGGCGGTTCGTCTCGGCGCCCCTGCAACTCGTCGAATACCGCCGGGAGGAAGGGGAATTCGGCCAGGAGCGGGCGGCCGGGCAGGTCGTCGGCGTCGACGGCCGGGTGCTGGTCGTCCAGCAAGTGGTGCGTACGGGCTTCAACTTCAACCGGATCAGCGAACTGGACGCCCGGGGCCGGAAGTTCCGGGCCGACTTCTTCCTCTGGCTGCGGTATTCCGGCGATGACGGGGCGACGGACGTGGACTTCGCCAACCAGGCCGACGCCCGCTACCGCCTGCCCGCGCCGGTGCGCACCAGCACCGTGGGGGATCTGAAGTACCGGCTGTACCGGGTGGTCACCACCTTCACCGCCGATCTCGATTTCCACGACTACCCCTTCGACCGCCAGCACCTGGCCGTCGCCCTCCAGAACCGCACGCACCCCGCCTCGCACGTGCTGTACGTCGGCGACCGCGCCCTGCTCGCCCAGAGCCAGGCCGAGCTGCTGCGCAGCGGCCGCGACCCCGGTACGTCGGTCAACGACCTGCTGGACTGGCGCGTCCAGGAGCTGGAACTGCACAAGGACCGGGTGGGCAGCACCGCCGCCCTGGGCGACCCGAGCGCCGGCCCGGGAGAGGGCGGCGTCCACTACAACCAGTACACGGCGGAGTTCACCGTCGCCCGGCGGGCGGACGCGTTCCTGGTGACGAATCTGCTGCCGCTCCTGCTGCTGGTCGTCGTCAGTTACACGACCCTGCTGTTCTCCCGCGACCCGGGCTTCGCGCCGACCCGGGTGAGCATCCTGGTCACCGCGATCCTCACCGCCGTGGTCCTGCGCACCGCCATGCTGGACGCGCTGCCCGATGTCGGCTACACGGTCGCGGTGGGCTGGGCGTTCTACGCGTACTTCCTGCTGGCGGTCGTCTGCGTCTGCGTGGTCCTGGCCAGTGCCTGGCTGATGGAGCACGGCAGGGTCGCCGCCTGGCGCCGGCTGACGCTCCTCGCGCGGATCGGCTTCCCGCTGTACTGCGGTGCGGTGGCGCTGGGGTATGTGCTGGTGTATGGGAGGTGAGGGGCCCCGCGCCCGCTGCCCCGTGTCCCATGCCCCGCGCCCCGTTCCTCGGGCAGATGTGCGAAGTGTGCCTGCCCGGCGGATACTCGGAGTCCCCAACGTCAGGAGGCGGGCATGACACGACTCCCTCTGCGGGCGGCGGCCGTCGCGGCCGCCGGCATTCTGACCACCACGGCGGCCCCGTCGCTGGCCGCCGGCCTGAGCGCGGCCACGGCACCGCCACCACGCTGCGCTTCCTCCGCCCTGGCCCTCTCCTGGGCACCGGGCGGGACGGCCCGGCCCGGCGGGGTGCCGGACGAGCAGGTCACGGCCAGGGTTGCGGTGGAAAACGTCGGCTCCCACTCCTGCACGCTGCGCGGTTACCCCGGGGTCACCCTGAAGCGGAGCGAGAGCGTGGTGAGCCGGGAGCGGTCCCGTACGCATCGGCAGACGCGTACGCAGGCACGTACGCAGACCGAGACGCTGCGCGATCAGCTGTCGGTGAAGCCGGAGACGGTGGTGCTGGCGCCGCACAAATCGGCGCGGTTCACGCTCACCTTCCTCTCCTCGCGGGCGCATGAGGAGAACGTCATCGACCCCCGCGAGGCGGTCGTCACGCTGCCGGACACCACCGGGTCGCATGTGCTGACGTGGCGGTGGGGGCCGGTGCTCCGGCAGGAGTCGGCCACGCATCCGGGGAACTACGTGAGTCCGGTGCGTTCCTGACTGGTCATCAGCACAAGGGCGGTGGGTGAGCGGTCCGCCGGCCGGGCGGCCGCTCGCTCACCGCCGGGGGGGTACGCCCGGCAGGACACCGCCGCGTGCGCCACCGCCTGCTCCCAATGACCGCGGCGGGAAAAGGACTTGTGCCCGGGCGGTGGGTGTAGTCGGGTGGCCCGTATGAGCAGCCGGAAGATCATGCGGGTCGGGCGGGGCATGCGGGTGAGGCGGGCCACGAGGAAGCGGGGCCTGGCCGCGCTGATGGCCGCGCTGGCAGCGGGGTCGCTGTGCGCCGGTGCGCCCCGGTCGCGGGCGGAGGCCGCGGAGCGCGGCGGGGACGGTCCCGTTCCGGCCATCGGGCTGCCCGCGCGGCTGGGCATCGATCTGGACACCGTGACGATTCCGCGGTTGCAGGCACGGATGGCGGACGGTTCGCTGACCTCCTCGGCGCTGACCGCCGTCTATCTGCGGCGGATCGCGGCCATCGACCCGATGGTGCACGCGGTGCTGCGCACCGACCCGACGGCCCTGCGCCAGGCGGCCGCCAGCGACGCCCGGCACCGGCGCGGCGCCGTGCGCGGGCCGCTCGACGGCATCCCGGTGCTGATCAAGGACAACGTGGAGACCCGCGGGCTGGCCTCGACGGCCGGTTCGCTGGCGCTGGCCGGCCGGCCGCCGGCCGGCGACGCCGCGCTGGTGACGCGGCTGCGGGAGGCCGGAGCGGTGATCCTGGGCAAGACCAACCTCTCCGAGTGGGCCAACTTCCGGGCGGACAAGCCGACTTCGGGGTGGTCGGCGGTGGGCGGTCAGACCCGGAACCCGTACGTACTGGACCGCAATCCGTGCGGTTCCTCGTCCGGTTCGGCCGTCGGGCTCGCCGCGTCGCTGGCGCAGGTGGCGATCGGCACCGAGACGGACGGCTCGATCGTGTGCCCGGCGGGGATGAACGGGGTGGTCGGGCTCAAGCCGAGCCTCGGCCTGGTCAGCGGGGCGGGGGTGGTGCCGATCTCCGCCGAGCAGGACACCGCCGGGCCGATGGCCCGCAATGTGGTCGACACCGCGCTCACCCTGGCGGTACTCAGCGGCGGCCACCCCTCCCCCGCCGGGCCGGCCGCCGATCCGGACACCGGCCTGCCGGGCGACCTGCGCGGCAAGCGGATCGGCCTGTGGCGGCTGCCCTCGCTCGGGCCGGAGGTGGACGCCCTGATGAGCCGTACGGCGGCGGCGCTGCGCACCGCTGGCGCCGAGGTCGTGGAGGTCACCCCGCCGTATCAGGACCGCATCGCGGAGCTGGAATACCCGGCGCTGCTGAGCGAGTTCCACCGGGACATCGACCGGTATCTCGCCACCCGGTCCGGGCCGCGGGATCTGGCCGGGCTGATCGCGTTCAATCGCGCCCATCCGGCTGAGCGGACCTGCTTCGCCGGGCAGGAGGTGTTCGAGAAGGCGCTGGCGGCGCCGCCGACCACGGACCCGCGCTACCGCGCCGGGCGCGCCGAGCTGACCGACCTCGCCCGCCGCTCCATCGACGAGACGCTGGCCGCGCACCGGCTGGACGCGATCGCCGCGCCGGCCAACCCGCCCGCCTGGACGACGGACTGCGCGCGCGGCGACAACGACATCATCCCGTCCTCCACGCCCGCCGCGGTGGCCGGCTACCCGTCGCTGTCGGTGCCCGCCGGTACGGTGGACGAGCTGCCCGTGGGCCTGCTGCTGACGGCCGGCGACCACCAGGACGCCCGGCTGCTGGCGCTGGGCGCCGCGGTGGAGCGGCGGCTGAACGCCTGGCGGGCGCCGCGCTACCTGCCGTCGCTCCCGGGGCCGTCGGTCCCGAAGTCGCCGTCCCGGGGCGCCGGGTCATGACCGTCCTCGTCATCGGCGGCAGCGGGTATCTGGGGGCCGAGCTGGTGCGCCGGGCCGCCGCGGCCGGGCACGACACGGCCGCGACCTTCGCCACCCGGCCCGGCACCGCCCCGGCCGCCGCCTGGCACCACCTCGACGTCCGGGACCCGGCGCAGCTCACCGCCCTGCTCGGCGAGGTGGCGCCCGCGGCCGTCATCAACGCGTCCAGCGGCCAGGCGGATTGGGCGGTCACCGCGGAGGGCGCGGTGCGCGTCGCGCAGGCCGCCGTCCGGCAGGGCTGCCGCCTGGTGCACGTCTCCAGCGACGCGGTGTTCTCCGGCGCCCGGGTGCGCTACGACGAGAGCTGTCCGCCCGACCCGGTGACGCCGTACGGGGCGGCGAAGGCCGCGGCCGAGACGGGCGTACGGCTGGTGGCGCCGGACGCGGTGGTGGCCCGGACGTCGCTGATCATGGGGGACGGCCGGTCGGCGCATGAGCGGCTGGTGCACGAGCTGACGACGGGGCGGCGCGGCGGCGCCCTGTTCACCGACGAGGTGCGCTGCCCGGTGCACGTCGCCGATCTGGCCGGGGCGCTGCTGGAGTTGGCGCTGTCCGGGGAGCGCGGGGTGTGGCACCTGGCGGGCGCGGACGCGCTCAGCCGCTACGAGGCCGGGGTGCTGATGGCCCGCCGGGACGGCTTCGACCCGGGCCTGCTGCCGTCCGGCCGGCGGGCCGACTCCCCGCTCCCGGGGGCGCTCGACGTCCGCCTGGACAGCGGCGCGGCCCGGTCGCGGCTGCGCAGCCCGCTGCGCGGCGCCCGCGAGTTCCTGGCCGGGGGGACGGGCGCTGAGGATGTGGCGGGGGCCCCTGACGGGTCCTGATCCGTTCGCGCCGATTTCCGGCGGCGGCCCGGCCCTCCGCACCGGAGCCGCCGGGCCGATCGCGCGGGTCACCGGACGCCGTTCAATCCGCGTAAGCGATACTGCGGTTGACGACCGCAGGCACGGGTGGGGGTAGGAGTGCGACCGCTGGGCAAGGGCGATCCGCAACAGATCGGTCCATTCCGGATCATCGGGCTGCTCGGTGGCGGCGGCATGGGGCGGGTCTATCTCGGCCGTGCGGCGGACGGGCGGTCGGTGGCGGTGAAGACCGCGCGCTCCGAACTCGCCGACGACCCCGGCTTCCGGAAGCGGTTCGCCCGGGAGGTGGCCGCCGCCCAGCGGGTGGGCGGGCCGTTCGTCGCGCCGGTGGTGGACGCCGCGCCGCACGACGAGGTGCCCTGGATGGCCACCGAGTACGTGCCGGGCCTCCCGCTGTCCGCCGCGGTGCAGAACGCCGGGCCGCTGCCCGGGCCCACCGTGCGGCTGCTGACGGCCGGTCTGCTGCACGCGCTGGCGGCGGTGCACGCGCACGGCCTGGTGCACCGCGACCTCAAACCGTCCAACATCCTGCTCACGGCCGGCGGCCCGCGCGTCATCGACTTCGGTATCGCGCACTCCGCCGCGGACACCGCGCTGACGGTGACCGGCACCACCATGGGCACCCCCGGCTTCATGGCGCCCGAGCAGCTCTCCATGAGCGGCCCGGGGATCACGGGCGCGGCGGACGTCTTCGCGCTCGGCGGGGTGATCGTCTTCGCGGCGACCGGCGCCGGTCCGTACGGGAGCGCCGAGCCGCAGATCCTGATGTACCGCACGGTGCACGAGGAGCCCCGGCTGGACGGGCTCCCGGACGGGCTGCGGGAGGTGGCGGCGGACTGCCTGGCCAAGGAGCCGGCCCGGCGGCCGGACCTGCCGGCGCTGATGGCGCGGGTCGGGCCGGCCGGCCCGTACGGCGGCGACTGGCTGCCGTACGCGCTCATCGGGGAGCTGGAGCGGCTGTCCGAACGGCTCGGCGATCCCCGCACCCCGGCGATGGGCACGGCCGGCGCCCCTTTCGCCCCGCCCCCGTACGAGCCCCAGCCCCAATCCCCCGCCCCGGCCCACGGCACTCCCCCGCCGAACGGCCCGTACGGCGCCCCGCCCTACCCCGCGCCGTACCCGCCGGCCGCGACCCCGGCGCCGCCCACCCTGCCGCTGGCGCCCGCCGCCGCCCGGCCGAGCCGGCGCCGGCTGCTCGCCGCGCTGGCCGGCGCCGGCGTCGCGGCCGGCGGCGGGGCGCTGGCGTGGACGCTGCGGGCGAACGCCGGGGACGCGGCGGGCAACGGTACGGCCGGGGCGCCGACGCCCGGCGGGGCGGCCACCGGCGGCGCCTCCGGCTCGGCCGCGGCCCAACTGCCCAAGGCGCTGCGGGACGCCGGGGTGCTGACGATCGGCTCCGACCTGGCGTACCCGCCGATGGACTTCCTCACCGCCGACCGGCCCACCGGCCTCGACATCGACCTCGCGGAGGCCCTCGGCCGCGAGCTGGGCATCCGGGTCGCGTTCCGCAACGCCGCGTTCGACACCCTGCTCACCGGCCTGAACTCGGGCCGCTTCGCGCTGGTGATGTCGGCGCTGACCGATACGAAGGCGCGGCAGGAGGGGCGCGGCGACGGTGCGGTGACCGGCGCCGGGGTCGATCTGGTCGACTACTTCCGGGCCGGGCTCCAGCTCGTCGTCCGCAAGGGCAACCCGTCGGGCGTCCACGGCCCGGAGGACCTGCCGGGCCTGACCGTCGCCGTGCAGCGCGGCACCCCGGCGCAGGACTACGTCCAGCAGGTGAACCGGCAGCCCACCGCGAAGGTGGCGGTGGTGGAGGTGGACTCCTCGGCCGAGCTGTACGCCGCCCTCGCCGCGGGCCGGGCGGTGGCCTGCCTGGACGACTACCCGGTCGCGGCGCACGCCCAGGCGACCCGCCCGGGCGGGGACGGCCTGAAGCTGGCCGGCAAGCAGATCGACCCGGTGCCGTACGGTATCGCGGTCGCCCGGAGCCAGCCCGCCCTGCGCGACGCCGTCCGCGACGCCCTCGACCGCCTGATCGCCGGCGGCGAGTACCGCAGGATCCTCAAGCGGTGGAACGTCGAGGACGGGGCGGTGGAGCGGGCGGTGGTGAACGGCGGCCAGTAGGGCACCTGTCGCCGAAGTCCCGCCTGTCGTCAACCTCCCGCCCGGCCGGACGCGCCGTACCCCGGTGTGTTAGGAAAGCGTCAAGGGGACGTCAAAAGAGCACGTCACGAGGGCGCCGAGGGGTGAGGACGGGTGACGGGGCGGGAGCTGCCCGAGGAGTTCGTGGCCGGGTACGCGCAGGTGCTGGCGGAGGTCGCGCGGACCGGGCGGCGGCTGGACCGCGCGGAGTTGGAAGCGCGGCGGACGGCCGGGGAGCGGGCCGCCGAGGCCGGGCACAGCCTGCGGGCCCTGGTGAACGCGCATCTGGCGGTGACCAGGGCGGCCTGGCCGCGCAGGGCCTCGGCGCCGGCCGACAGCGTACTGGCGGTGCTCGCCCAGGCCGTGGACGCGCTGGCCGTCGGCTACGAGCGGGCGCAGCACCTCGCGGTGCGCAAGGAGGAGGCCGCGCGCCGGGAGTTCATCGACGACCTGCTCTACGGGGGCAGCGATCTGGGGCGGCTGGCGGAGCGGGCCGAGCGGTTCGGGCTGCGGCTCTCGCACGCCCACGCGGTGGCGGTGGCCGAGGGGCCGGAGGCGTACGCGGAGGCCGATCCGGTGGCGCGGCGGGTGCAGCAGGCGCTGGTGGGGCGGTTCGGGGACCGGCAGTCGCTGCTGACCACGAAGGAGGGGCGGCTGATCTGCGTCGCCCCGGGCGATCCGGCGGAGGTGCTGGCCCACTTCGCGCGGGAGGCGCACCGGGCGACCGGCGGCGGCCGGGTCGCGGTGGGCCGGACGCACAGCGGCGCCGGGGGCATCGTCCAGTCGTACGAGGAAGCCTTGAACGCGCTGGAGCTGGCCGGCCGGATGGGGCTGGGCGAACCCGTCCTGTACGCCGCTGACCTGCTGGTCTATCCCGTACTGACCCGGGACCGGGAGGCGATGGCGGATCTGGTGCGCAGCACGCTGGGGCCGCTCCAGGAAGCGCGGGGCGGGGCCGGGCCGCTGCTGGAGACGCTGTCGGTGTACTTCGACGCGGGCTGTGTCGCGGCGGAGGCGGCCCGGCGGCTGTCGCTGAGCGTACGGGCGCTGACGTACCGGCTGGCGCGGGTGCGGCAGTTGACGGGGGTGGACCCGGCCGATCCGCTCCACCGGTACACGCTGCACACGGCGGTCATCGGGGCGCGGCTGCTGGACTGGCCGGACCGGGAGCTGTGAGGGTGCCGGGCGGGGCGGCGGCGGGCCATCAGACCGGACCCCGGTGGCGGGCCGTGCGGCGGAGGGCGGTGAAGGCCGCGGCGGTGGCCGCCAGCCAGGCCAGTTCCAGTACCGCGGCGTGCGCCGGGGCGATCGCCGCCGACCAGCCGGCGTCGCGGGCCAGGCCCTGGAAGACCACGCGGTTGACGCTGAGGAAGCCGAGGTGGGTGCCGATCGCGGTCCACAGCGGGGCGGTGCCGGGCGCGGTGCGGGCGGCGACCAGAGTCAGGCCGAAGACGGTGAGCAGGACGAGGTAGCCGATCGGGTCGCCGCCCGCCGGGGTCAGGCCGGACGGCGGCGGCCCGCCCAGCAGCGGCGCCAGGACGGTCTGGACGACCGCGGCGGCGGCCGGGACGAGCAGGAAGACCAGCGTCGTACCGAGGGCCGTGGCCGCCCCGCCGAAGCGGGCGCTCAGCGCGGTCCACGTATGGCCGCGCAGGGTGGTCTCCTCCGGCAGGGCCTCCAGCAGCAGGGCCACCGGGGCGTTGCGGAGCAGGAAGCCGAGCAGGGCCGGCGGGTCGAGCGCGGACCAGTGGACCCAGCCGGCCGCGGTGCCCGCCCCGAGGACCAGGGCGGCGCAGCCCGCCGTGGTGCCGAGCCCGCGCAGCAGACCGGGCAGCGCCCCGTGCCGGGGGCCGAGGCCCAGGGCGGGCGCGGGCGGCGCGGCGCGGCGCAGGGCGAGGACGGCGGGGACCGCGAGGAGGGTCACCAGGGCGGCGGGCAGCAGCTCCGCGAGGTAGCCGCGGGCGCCGAGGAGGCGGGCCAGGGCCGGGCCGGCGGCGTTGCCGGCGCCCAGCGCGCAGGCCATCACCGCGCCGCCGGCCAGGGCCCGGCCGCAGGCCCGCCACCCGGGTCCGCGGGCCCGGGTGGTGCGGGGCGGGTGGTCGGGTCGGTACGTCGTGGTGGTCACGGCCGTACGTGTTGCCGGTGGCGGCCGGGCCGATGCGGCGGTCCCCCGGACGCCGCGCGAAACCGTCCCCGGGGAGGAGCCGCCGCGGCCCGCCCCTCCCCCGCCGGGCCCACCGCCCTGGGCGGAACGGTGGACGGCGGGGGGTTCTTCGGGTGTAGGCGGGGCGGCGTAGGCGCGATGGCGCAGGCGGGGCGGCGCGCGGCCGGGCCCGTCCGCCACCCCCCGGCTCAGCCGGTGCGCTGCGCCTTGCGCCGCCGCAGGGCGAACACCGTGCCGGTGGCGCCGGCCGCGACCGCCGCCGCGGCGATACCGGCCGGCAGGACCGGGAAGCCGGACTCCTCCCCGGCCGCCGCGGTGGTCTGCATCGCGGGCCCCTGGACGATGCTGGTCCGCACCGGCTTGACCGGCCGGATCGGGCCCACGGACGCGACCGAGCCGTCCGGGTGGAGCAGCACCTGCTTGTTGTTGGGGTGCCGGAAGTCGAACATCCCGTTCAGCGAGCCGGCCCGGGCGTCGAACGAGGCGTCGCCGATCCGCCCGGTGTGCCAGTTGTCCTCGATGAATTTGATCACCGAGGTCTGCTCGGTGGCGGTGTGGTCGATGTGGTTGGTCCGGCTGAACGGGGAGATGACCAGCAGCGGCTGGCGGGTGCCCGGGCCGCAGCGGTCCTGGTAGCCGCCGGCGGCCGGCGGTCCGGACTGGCAGGCCGGGCTGTCGGTGGGCTTGCCGTTGGAGCCGGTCGTGGTGTCCTTGGAGCCGTTGCGCGGCGGCGCGTAGACGTGGTCGTACCAGCCGTCCGAGTCGTCGTAGGCGACGATCACGGCGGTGTCCTTCCACTGCGGCGCGCGCTGGATGCGGTTGATCTGGTCGACGAGGAAGTGCTGCTCGTCCAGCGGGTCGGAGTAGCCGGCGTGGCCGTCCTGGTAGGCGGGGGCCTTGAGGAAGCTGACGGCCGGGAGCTTGCCGGCGCGCAGCGCGGCGTCGAAGTCGGTCAGGTCGTAGTTGTGGTTGGCCTGCCCGGCGTGGCCGATCTCGTCCACGCTGCGGGGCGGCAGGTGGTGGGGGTTGGCCGTGGAGCGGTAGTACATGAACGGGGCGTGGTGCGGGCTGTAGTCCACCACCGCCGCGCCGCCCACGTTGGTGTGGGTGGTGCCGCGGCACTGGGCGTAGTGGCCCGGCTTGCCGTCCCAGGGGGTGCTGGGCCGGAAACCGCCCTGGAACCAACCCCAGCTCACGCCGCGGGAGTTGAGCAGATCGCCGATGTTCCGGCCGCGCATCGCGGCGAGCGGGCTCTTGCCGGTGTGGTCCTTGCCGGAGCAGTCGTCGTAGGCCGGCTCCGGATCGTTGATCATCGTGCCGACGCCGCGGGCGTCCGGCGACTGGACGGCGTAGCTGTCCGGCTTGGCGGTCTGCCGGGGGTTCTCGGTGCCGGAGGCCGGGTCGGTGGAGATCACACCGTGGGTGTTGCCGGAGACGAGGTTGATGGCGCCGGGGGTGGAGGGGCCGTAGACCGAGCCGAAGGAGCGGTCGTTGAGGGCGTAGTGCTGGGCGTAATTCCACAGGCCGGTGACGGTGTTGCCGTCGTAGTAGTCCATGACGAGGCCGGGCTCGCCGAAGAGGCCGCCGGAGCACTTGCCGGAGTCCGTGTTCTGGACGAACCGGTCCGCCTTGCCGCCGTGGTAGGCGTACTGCTCGGGGCCGTACTCGTGGTTCTGGTCGCAGGTCATGGCCTGCTGGGGGGTGAGCCGCTTGGGGAGGTACTGGTTGGGATTGTGCGTCAGCAGGCCGGCGGTGCGCAGGTTGTCGATATCGCGCGGGGTCTTCGGGGACGGGGTGAAGCGGGTCCCGTCGGTGTTGGCGGCCTTGGGGTAGGTGGCGAAGTAGTGGTCGAAGGAGATGTTCTCGTCGAAGATCACGACGACGTGCTTGACGGGCGTGGCCGTCCCGGAGGGGCCGGGGTGCGGGCCGCCGGCGGCCAGGGCGGGCGCGGTGCCGCCCAGTGCGGTGAGCGCCAGGGCTCCGGTGACGGCGGCGAGGGTTCTGCTCGCTCGGGTCTTTCCCCTTGTGGCCATCGTGGTCCTCATCCTCCGGGCGGTTCGCGGGTGTTCCGTACGGCCGGATGCTCTGCCGGACGGGCGGCGGCGGGGCAGAGCCATGATGGCGCCTGGGTGAACACCCGGTCAGGTGTCCGAGGGCAAAGCTTGACTCTCTGTTGACCGTTGGGCCGCGGGTGGCGGTGGTTCCGTTCTACGCGAACGGGGGGCGGGCCGCACGCGGTGGCGGCCGGACCGCGGCGCCGGGAGGTCGCGCCCGTACGGGGCGGGCTACGTCTCCAGGAGGCCCCGGCCGTACCAGTCCGCCGCGTCCCGTACGCCGGGCAGGGCGAAGAAGTAGCCACCGCCGAACGGGGTGAGGTAGTCGGTCAGCGGCTCGCCCGCCAGCCGGCGCTGGACGGTGGCGAACTGGCGGGCCAGGTCCTGCTGGTAGCAGCAGAAGAGCAGGCCCATGTCGAGGTTGCCGTTGGCGTCCGTGCCGCGGTCGTAGTTGTAGGCGCGGCGCAGCAGGCGCTGGCCTGCCGTGTCCGGGGTGCGCGGGTTGGCCTTGCGGATGTGGCTGTCGAGCGGGATGACGTCGCCCTTGGGGTCGCCGGGGTAGTCGGGGGTGGCGAACTCGTCGTCGCCGTCGAGCGGGGCGCCGGATTCCCGGGCGCGGCCGATCATCCGCTCCTGCTCGGTGAGCGAGACCCGGTCCCAGAACTCCACCAGCATCCGGATCAGCCGGACGACCTGGTAGCTGCCGCCGGCCGCCCAGTCCGGCTCGCCCGCGCCCCGGCCGACCCACACCAGGTCCCGCATCTCGCGGGCCGAGCCGGGGTCGGGGTTGGCGGTGCCGTCCTTGAAGCCGAAGAGGTTGCGGGGGGTGCCGGAGGGGCGGGGCGGGCTGGCGAAACCGTCCAGCCGCCAGCGGACCTGGAGGCCGCCGCGGGTGTGCCGGGTGAGGTCGCGCAGGGCGTGCAGCACGGTGTCGGTGTCGTCGGCGCAGAGTTGGACGCTGAGGTCGCCGTGGCACCAGGCGGGCTGGAGGTCGTCGTCGGGGAAGGACGGCATCGCGGTCAGCCGGCGCGGGGCGCGGGCGCGCAGGCCGAACCGGTCGTCGAACAGCGAGGCGCCGACGCCCACGGTGACCGCCAGCGCGCCGGCCGGCAGCCGGGGCCCGAGGATGCCGGAGTCGGCGGGCGGGCCGGTCACGCCGAGCGGGTCCGGCACCCCGCCGCCGGTCAGGAAGCGGGCCCGTTCGGTCAGGGTGCGCAGCAGCTCGGCGAGGTCCCGGCGGCTCTCGGCGGTGACGTCGAACGCGGTGTACGCGGTGACCCGGCGCGGCGGGGTGAGGATCGCGGCCTGGTGGGGGCCGTGGAACGGGACGGGGAGCGGGGCGGTGCCGGCCAGCGGCGGGGGCGGCGCGGCGCCGTCCGCGTACGGGGACGGGACGGATGCGGTGGGGGCCGCTGCCGCGGCGGCTCCCCCGGCCGCGAGTCCGGCGCCGGCCAGGGCCGCGCCGCGCAGGAACCCGCGCCGGGCGACACCGGGCCGCCGGGGACCGGCCGTCCCGGAGGCACCGGCCGTCCCTGGAGTGCCGCTCCCCTCCCGGGGCCGCTCGCGCCTGCCGTCGTTCACACCGTCCTCCGCGGATCGCACAGGGTGGCCACCGGGGCCAGCCGCTCCACCAGGTCGCCCACCGCCGCGTTGGTCCGCTGCCGGTCGGCGCGGGTCAGGCGGTCGAGCGGGGTCCACCGGCCGGCGCGCCGGAAGCCGTCCAGCAGCCGTTCCGTACGGTCCAACTCCCGTTCCAGCTCCGGGAGTTGGGGGTAGCGGGTGGTCAGCAGGGGGCGCAGGCGGGCGAGGACGGCGCGGGTGCCGTCGAGGTTGGCGCGGGCGGTGGCGAGGTTGCTGCCGCTGCCGTAGTCGGTGCGGCCGGTCAGCTCGGCCTGCGCGGTGTTCTCCAGGATCTCGTGCGCCCGCAGGCCGAGCGCAGCCGGGTCCATCCGGGCCTGCGCCCAGCTGTCGCGCAGGGCGCGCACCGCGCCGTCGAGCGCGGCGGCCGGACCGCGCAGCCCGGCGGCCGGTTCACCGTGCCACAGCCCGTACTCGACGCGGTGGAAGCCGGTGAACGCCGGATCGCGCACCCCGCCGGCGAGTCCGGCCGTGGTCCCGTTGATCTCCCGGTCGGCGTCGCCGAACTCCCCGTAGGCGGCGCCCAGTCGCTCGTAGGCGAGATGGGCGGGCAGCCAGGCGGCGCGGGCGGCGGGCAGGTCCCCACCGGCCACGGCGGCGCGCAGCGCGCCGGTGCGGCGGACGAGGTCGGCCAGGCCGCCGCCGACCCACGCCTGGTAGTCGAGCGCCGGGCCGATCAGGTCGTGCTGGGTGATGGGCGCGGCGGCCGGGCCGGCGGGGCCGCCGCCGGTGACCCGGACCACCGGTCCGGTGACCGCGTTGGCGTCGTCGGGCAGGCAGGTGAAGGCGTACGCGCCCGCGCCGAGGCGGACCCGCAGCGGTCGGGTGGTGCCGGGGCCGATGCCCTCGACCTCGCCGTGGACGGGGCCGCCGTGGGCGCCGCGGAGGTAGACCTCGGCGGCGCGGCTGGAGCTGTTACGCAGGTCGAAGACCTGGAGGCCGGGGCGCGGGTGGTCCCATCCGCGGCCGCAGTCGCCCGGGGAGATCTCGACGGTGGTGTGCGGGAGGCCGTCCGCGGCGGCCGGGGCGGCCGGGCGGGCGCCGGCGGTGAGCGCCACCGCGGTGACCGCGCCGGCGGCCAGCACCGCACCGGCGGGCGCCCAGAGGCGCGGCGACCGCAGGCGCCGCAGGCCGGGTCGTGGCACGGGGCCTCCTGGGGCGGGGCGGATGGGATGGCGGTCGGGACGGCGGCCGCGGCCCGTCCCGCCGCACATGCTAGGCAGACCGCGCGGCGCCGAACATCCTTCCGGCGGCCCGTACACCAAGAGTTTGCCGCGGTGTCACCGGCCGGACGGGCACCGACCCGGACGGCGGCCAACGACAACGGGCCGGAGCCCCGCCTTCCGGTAGCGCGAATTCCGGGCCCCGCGAGTGAACCTCCACCCCTCCGCTACCGTCTACAGCCCTGTAGACATTCGCTGATCGCGAGCGGGCGCCGCAGCGCGCCGAAAGGGCGGAACATGACGATCGGACAGCCGGACGGCACGGCGGTGGCGGCGCCGCGGCCGCGCGCACGATACTCCGGCGGCACACCGGGCCGGAGCAAGGTCCCCGAGGTCACGGCCCTGTTCTGGGTGGTGAAGATCCTCACCACCGGCATGGGCGAGACCGCCTCGGACTATCTGGGCCGGACGCTGGGGCCGATACCCGCCGGCGCGCTCGGCTTCGCCGGATTCGCCGTCCTGCTGCTGGCGCAGTTCCGGTCGGCCCGCTACCGCGCCGGGCTCTACTGGTCCGCGATCGCCATGGTCAGCGTCTTCGGCACGATGGCCGCCGATGTCGTCCACGTCATCGCCGGTGTGCCCTACGCGGTCTCCGCGGCGGCCTTCGCGGTGGCGCTCGCCGTCCTGCTGCTCGCCTGGTACGCCTGCGAGGGCACACTCGCCATCCACAGCATCCGCACCCGGCGCCGGGAGGCGTTCTACTGGGCCACCGTGCTGACCACCTTCGCCCTGGGCACCGCGGTCGGCGATCTGACCGCGGGCACCCTGCGCCTGGGCTACCTCCCCTCCGGGCTGCTCTTCGGCGCGCTGATCCTGGTGCCGGCGCTCGCCGGGCGGTTCGCCTGGCTGAACGCGGTCGCGGCCTTCTGGGCCGCGTACGTGCTGACCCGGCCGCTGGGGGCGTCGTTCGCCGACTGGGCGGGCGTATCGGCCGCGCGCGGCGGGCTGGGCTGGGGCACCGGCCCGGTCACCCTCGCCCTGGCCGTGCCCCTGGTGCTGCTCATCGGCTACCTGGCGGTGACCGGCCGGGACACCCCCGCCGACGCGCCGGACCCCGCGCCCGCGGAGCCGGAACCGGCCCCCGCCCGCTGACGACCGGACCCGGACGCGCCAACGCCCCCGGCTACCGGATCCCCACCAGCACGCAGCTGTCGCCGAACTGCCACACCGGGACGACATCGGTGAACCCGGCCTCCCGCAGCAGCGCGGTGTGGTCGGCCACCGAGAGGCCGTTGTCCGCGCCGTCGCGGGCGGCCGGGAGGCTCAGCCGGCGGCGGCGCTCGGCGAGCGGTTCGGCCAGTTCCGGCTCCTGGGCCACCGCCGCCCACCAGGTCTCCCAGTCCTCCTGGGTGCCGTCCCGCAGCCGCTTGGCACGGCAGCGTCCGACGTGCGCGGCGAGCGCGGCCGGGACCGTTCCGCACTGCGGGAGGTGGTCGCCGTTCACCAGCGCGCCGCCGGGCCGCAGCAGGGCGGCGAGCTGGGCGTAGGTGCGGCGCAGTACGGGCACCGGGAGGTAGTGCAGCGCGGTGGTGGAGACCGCGGCGTCCAGCGGCCGGTCCAGTCCCAGCGCGTCGGTCCAGCCGTCCGCGCCGATCACCGCGTCGACGTAGCGGGCGGCCGACGCGTGGTGGGTGCGGGCGAGTTCGAGCAGCAGCGGGTCCATGTCCACCGCGACGACCTCGGCGTGCGGCAGCCGTCCGGCGAGCCGGGCGGCGAGCGAGCCCGGGCCGCAGCCGAGGTCGGTCACCAGCGGCCGCGCCTGGCCCCGCGTCACATATTCGACGACGTCGGCGATGACCGTGAACCGCTCCTCACGGTCGATGGCGTAGCGCCGCTGCTGGCGTTCCCAGCGCTCCACCCACGTCTCCGCGATCGCCATGCTCAGCCCCATCTGGTCGCGCCACCCCTGCCGTCTCGCGTGTGCCGTTCGGTCGGGCACGAGGCTACAGGTGGAAACGGTTTCCATTAGCCATAGGGTCTCCGGTTCACTCCGGAGGGGCACACACCGGCGGGTGACGGGCGGTCCGCGCGGCGAACGGGTACCGAACGCCGCTCACGCCAGCGACGTGAGCACGGCCAGCAACCGGTCGATCTCCTCCGGGGTGTTGTAGACGTGCAGGCTGACCCGCACCGAGCCGTCCCGCTCCCCCGCGCCCGCCTGGCAGTGGCCGTCCGTGCGCACCATGAAGCCGTGGCTGAAGAGGATGAAGCCCAGGTCGCTCGCGCCGATGGCGCGGTGCCGGAAGGTGACGATGCCGCAGCGCTGCTGGACCGGCGACTCCGCGGCCAGACTCCGCTGGCAGCCCAGGATCTCGTAGGCGTCGAGGTGGCGCAGCGCGTCGGAGAGGCGGGCGGCCAGCGCGACCGTCCAGCGGGCGATCCGGTCGGTGCCGGCCGCGTCCAGCCAGTCCAGCGCGGCCGCCAGGCTCGCGATGCCGGTGGTGTTGGGGCTGCCCCGCCAGCCGCCGGGGACCAGCTCCGGGCCGCGTGCCTGGCGGGCCCAGACCGCGCCGGAGCCGGGCAGCGCCAGCGCCTTGTGGCCGGAGAACGCCAGGAAGTCCACGTCGAGTTCGGCGACCGAGACCGGCAGGTGGCCGACGCTCTGCGCGGCGTCCAGGCAGATCGGCACGTCCGGCCCGACCGCCCGGCGGATCAGGTGGACGTTCATATTGCCGCCGTAGACGTGGTGGACGTGGGTGGCGGCCACGAAGCGGGTGCGGGGGCCGGCGAGCCGGGCCAGGGCCTCCGGGTCGTAGTCCCCGGACGAGGTCTGGTACGGCAGCTCCCGCACCCGGATCCGCACGCCCTGCCGCGCCAGCAGCCGCTCGGCCTCCAGCCAGGGCGCGAGGTTGGCCTCGTGGTCGGCGAACGGGACCACGATCTCGTCGCCGTCGGTGAGGACGTCCGGCAGCCAGTCCCGGGCGATCAGGCGCAGTCCCTCGGTGGTGCCGCCGGTGAAGTGGACGGCCGAGCGCTCCGGGTCCGGGTCGCCGAGGAAGGACTTGATCCGCTCGCGGACGCCGGCGACCAGGGCCGTCGAGGCGTTGGCCCACGGGTAGGAGCCGCGGCCGGCGTTGGCGTGGGCGGTGGTCAGCTGGTGCTGGACGGCGTCCAGGACGGCCTGCGGTTTCTGCCCGGTGGCCGCGCTGTCGAGGTACGCCAGCTCGGGGTGGGCGGTGACGATCGGGAACTGGGCGCGCAGCGCGCGCTGCCACGGGCCCAGTTCGGCGAAGACCGCGGCGGCCCGGTCGCGGGCGGCTGTCGGGGCCATCGCGGTCAGTCCCGGACCAGCGGCGCGCCGGCGTCCCGCCAGGCGATCACGCCCCCGGCGAGGCTGCGCACGTCCGGGTGGCCCATTCTCGTCAGCAGGGCGGCGTAGCGGGCGGACTGCTCGCCGACCGGGCAGACCAGCAGGACCGGCTGCCGGGTGCTGAACGGCAGCCCGCCCCGCACCAGTTCGTCGAAGAGCTCGTCCACGATGTTGATCGCTCCCTCGATGTGCAGTGCGGCGTAGGCGAACGGGCTGCGCAGGTCCACCACGAGCGGCCGGTCCCGCTCGATCCACTTCCGCGCGTCCTGGGTGTCGACGGCCGGGGCCGCGGCGATCTCGGCGTCGGTCAGATCGGCCAGGGCGTTCCGGCGCGGCGGCTGCCGGAAGAGATCGGGGCGGCGGCGCTTGGTGTAGCTGAGATAGCTCTCGATCCGGTCGCAGACGATGAAGACGGCGGACTGGCGGGCGACCTCCTCGCCAGCTTCGTGATGCTCTGTCAACTCATCGTCCAGCGGCCGCAGATGACGGACCGTGCCGTGGTACGCGGCGCCGCCGGTCGGGCCGGCGAGGATGCCGCAGCGGCGGGCCAGGGTCAGCATGCCCTCGATGGCCTCGTCGGAGCTGACCGCCGCCACCGTGTCGTACGTCGCCGGGTCGAAGAGGCCGACCTCGTGGACCTCGTCCAGGGTGCGGATGCCGGGGATGAAGTCGGACTTGGCGGCGACCAGGCCGACCACCCGCACCCGCTGGTCGTGCTCGCGCAGCACCCGGGCCACGCCGGTGGACGAGCCGGCCGTACCGACGCAGGCGATGAACCAGTCCGGGGCGCGGCCGTCCAGGTCCTTGACGATCTCCGGGCCGGTGCCGGTGGTGTGCGCCTCGGTGTTGCGGGGGTTGAAGTACTGGTCGGTGTGGAGGTAGTCGCTGCCGGGGCCGGTGAGTTCGCGGTGGAAGAGGGTGAGCGGGTCCTCGGTGTTGGTCGGGTCCAGGCACTCGCTCTGGCCGGGCAGCTCCTCGATGTCGGCGCCCAGCAGCAGCAGGAGGTCCTTGATCTCCGGTATCCGCATGCGGTTGGTGACGCTCTTGAACGGCAGCCCGTGCATTCCCGCGATCACCGCCAGGGCCTTGGCGGTGTTGCCGCTGGAGAGCTCCACGACCTGGCTGCCGTGCGCCACGGCGGCGGGCAGGCCCGGGCGGGCCATGTTCCAGGCGGCCCGGTCCTTCACCGACCCGAAGGGGTTGAGCAGTTCCAGCTTGGCGTACAGGTCGATATGGCGCAGACCGTGCACCGCCGGATCGATCCGGACCAGCGGGGTGTTCCCGATGGCCTCGGTGATGCTGTCGTACCTCATGGCTCTCCCCCTGGACGTGTGATCGGCCAGTACTGCTCGTCGAGGCACCAGTGCCAGGCACCCTCCTCCTGCCAGGCGGCGACCGTGCGCGCGACGGGCTGCCGCTGCGCGCGGCTGGTCCGGAAGTCCATGCAGTAGCCGGCGGTGTTGGCGAACGCCAGCAGCTCGCCGGGGCGGGGCAGCCGGGGCAGGAAGACCATCCGGCGGGTGAGCAGATCGGCCTCCAGGCAGAGGCTGCCGGCCAGATAGACGCCCGCGGCCGGGCCGTCGCCCGGGGCGGCGCGGGTGCCGTCCCGGCCGAGCAGTACGGGGTCCATCAGCACCCCGTGCTCCTCCAGCGCGGCGTCGTCGGCCTTCATCGCCAGCCGCACCAGCGGCTCCCCGCTGTCCGTGCGGCGCACCTCCAGCACCCGGGCGAGCACCACTCCGCACTGGTCCACCAGCGCCCGGCCCGGCTCGGTGTAGAGGTCGTAGAGGTTCTCCAGGAGGAGGGTGGCGAGGGTGCGGCCGCCGAACGAGGGGGCGGGCCCCGCCAGGAGGTCGTCGAGGTAGCCGGCGCCGGCGACCGGGCGGTGGGCGGGGTAGAGGGCGAGCGCGCCGCGCAGGGTGCCGCCGTCGTTGCGGAGGCCGTAGCCGTGGCCGCGCCAGGTGAGCGAGGGGCGGTGGCCGAGCACCGCGGCGGTCAGCGCGGAGGTGTAGCGCTCCCATTCGGCGGCGTGTTCAAGGTAGTTGACGCCGAAGCCGCCGCCGATGTCCACCGCCCGCGGCCGCAGTCCCCGGCTGCGGCAGGCGTCCATGGCCCGGACGCAGCCCTCCAGGGCGCGGGCCTTCTCCTCGGTGCTGGTGGTGTCGAGGTGGTAGCCGACGCCGGTCAGCTCCAGGACGTCGGCGTGCCGTTCGACGGTCTTCAGCAGGCCGTCCAGTTCGGCGGCCGGGGTGCCGAAGCGGCTCGGCCGGGTCAGCATCCGCACCCCCGGGCCGTCGAAGGCGGACAGCCGCGCCAGGACGGGTATGCGGGCGAGGCCGTGGGCCCGGATCAGGGCCGCGAGTTCGTCCAGCTCGGCCGTGGAGTCGGCGTTGACCGTGACGCCGGTGCGGGCCGCCAGCCACAGGAAGGCGCGGTCCTTGGGACCGGTCGCCATGATCCGGTCGGGGGTGAAGCCGGCGCCCAGGGCGTGCTGGAGCTCACCGAGCGAGGCGACGTCCACCGCCGCGCCGGTCGCCGCGAGCCGCCGCAGCAGGGCGCTGGAGCCGTTCGCCTTGTGCGCGAAGTAGACCTGCCCGCCGAGCCGGTGGGTGCGGTACGCGGCCCGGAACCGTTCGGCGTTCTCGGCGATCCGGTCGGGCAGCAGGACGTTCAGCGGCGAGCCCAGGGCGTCGACGAGGGAGCGGAGGAGGTCCCCGGCGTCCAGGAGCGACGCCAGGGGCCCTTCCAGGCGCGGTTCCAGAGACAGCGGCTCAGCAGACGAAGGCACAGCAACCGCCAAGAGACCCCCCTCGATGTGGCCGTCAACCCGCCCCGCGCGGTTCGCCGTTAACCACTTCCCGCTCCCGCCGGGCTTTACGCCCCGGTGCGCCCGGCGGCGCGCCCTCAGCGGCGCACCAGGGCCTCCGGGCCGAGGGCGGCCGGGCTCCGATAGCCGTCCACGGCCATCAGCAGGTCGGCCTCGGCCAGCAGGCAGCGCAGCACGTGCTCCACGCCGTCGGTGCCGCCGAGCGCCAGCCCGTAGGCGTACGGGCGGCCGACCGCGACCGCGGTGGCGCCCAGGGCGAGCGCCTTGACGAGGTCGGTGCCGGAGCGCACCCCGGAGTCGAAGAGCACCGGCAGGCCGTCCGCGGCGGCCACCACGCCGGGCAGCGCGTCGAGCGCGGGCAGGCCGCCGTTGGCCTGGCGGCCGCCGTGGTTGGAGCAGTAGATACCGTCCACCCCGCCGTCCCGGGCCCGGCGGACGTCCTCGGGGTGGCACAGGCCCTTGAGCAGCAGCGGGAGGTCCGTCAGCGAGCGCAGCCAGGGCAGGTCGTCCCAGGTCAGGGGGTTGGCGAAGACACTGGCGTAGAGGGCGACGGCGGCGGCCGGGTCCTCCTCCGGCGGCTTGGACAGGCGGGCGCGGAAGACCGGGTCGGAGGTGTAGTTGGCCAGGCAGTGGCCGCGCAGCTGGGGGAAGTTGGCGGTGGCCAGATCGCGCGGCCGCCAGCCGAGCGTCCAGGTGTCCAGCGTCACCACCAGGGCCTGGAAACCGGCCGCCTCGGCGCGGCGGACCAGGCTCTCGGCCAGTTCCCGGTCGGTGGGGGTGTAGAGCTGGAAGTAGCCGGGGGTGTCGCCGAGTTCGGCGGCGACCCGCTCCAGCGGGTCGGCGGAGAGGGTGGAGGCGATCATCGGGACGCCGGTGCGGGCCGCGGCCCGGGCGGTGGCCAGATCGCCGTGCCCGTCCTGCGCGCACAGGCCGAGCACGCCGATCGGCGCCATCAGCAGCGGCGAGGGCAGGGTGCGGCCGAACAGGCCGGTGGACAGGTCGCGTCGGGCGGCGCCGGCCATCATGCGCGGCATCAGCCCCCAGCGTTCGAAGGCGGTGGCGTTGGCCCGCTGGGTGGACTCGTCGCCGGCGCCGCCCGCCACGTACGACCACACCCACGGCGGGAGCGCGGCCTCTGCGCGGGCCTCCAGGTCGGCGAAGGCGATCGGGAAGCGGGGCGGTTCGCCGCGGAGGCCGGCGGCGTAGATCTCGTGCTGGTAGTCGCCGAAGTGCTGGGGCGTGGACGGCATCGGGTGGTGCTCCGTTCCGGTCGCTGGTTCCGCGGTGGCCCGCGCTTCCCCGGGGACCCGGGAAGTTACCCGCGGGTTCCCCAGGGATTCCTATCGCGTTCCGGCGTCCGGCGACACGGGGGGATGCGCCACGATCCGTCAGCCGCCCTGCCGGGCCCCGCCGTCCAGGCGGCACAGGTGCAGCTCACCGCGCGGATCGGCCGGATAGCCGTGATCGAGCTGCCAGCCGTGCTCGGCGGCCACCCGCAGCACGGCGTGCGCGCCGGCGCCGCGGTGGTGCCAGGTCCGTACGGTGACCCGGCGCAGGATGCGGCCGTACTCGTCCCGCCGGTAGCCCTTGGCCGGATCCCTGGCCAGTTCGGCGGCGAACAGGGCGGGCAGGCGGGTGCGCAGGTGCGCCAGGTACGCGTCGGCGCTGCGGCGCAGTTCCAGGGCGCGCACCCGGGGCAGGAAGACGAAGGTGAGCAGCGGCATCAGGACCCGGCAGCGCAGCGGGCCCCAGGGCGCGCCGGGCGCGGGCGGCGGCCCGTAGGGGTCGGGGACGCCCTGGTGCGCCGGGGGCGGCAGGAGGCGGAACAGCGGCACCTCGTCGGCCGAGGTGAAGCGGTCCCAGTCGACCGCCCAGCCGTAGCGGCGCGCCAGTTCGTCCACCCCGGCCGCGCCGAGCCCGCGGGAGTGGCTGCGGGCGAGGGTGGCGGTGGCGCGGCGGACGCCGCTGGGCGGCAGGTCGGCGGGGAGCCAGCCGCTGCTCTTCTCGGCCTTGGCGAACCGCTCCGCCAGCAGCGGTTCGGTGAACGGCCGCCAGTCCTCCGGCCGGCCGCCCCACTCGGCGCGCAGCCGCCGCCAGGAGATGCCGGTCCGGACGAAGGCGAACGCCACCTGCGGCGGGCCGACGTTGGCGCTGGAGTTGGCATCCAGCCAGATCGCCAGGACGGTCAGGCCGATCGCGATCAGCGCCCAGAGCGGTATGTAGAGGAATTGCAGCACGAACTGCGCCACCAGCCCGGTGCGCGAACGGCGCGGCCCGGGGCCGGGGTCGGGCTTCGGCTTGGCTTCAGGCTCCGGGCGCGTACCGAGTGCGGGCTTGTGGAGCGAGGGCGGCGGGGGGACCGGGGCGGCCGGGTACGGGCCGCGGGCGGCGGGGTGGTGGGCCGGGCCGCCGCCGGGGCCGCCGTAGGGGGCGTAGCCGTGGCCGCCGGGCCCTCCAGGGGGCGTGCTCATGGGTCTCCTCGTCAGATGGCGCGTCCGGTCAGCGGTGCGGCGCGGGCCGGAGGGGCGGACGGCGGAGGGCGGGTGCCCCGCCGGCCGTTCGGCGACACATCATGCACCACCGTCCCGGACCGCCGGACCGCAGGTCACGCGCCCGGCGGCGGGCGGCGGCCGGGCGGTCCGGAGGCGCCCCGCCGGTCCCCGAATGGGTCCTTGGCCGGCCGCGTCAGGGTCGTTTTGGCCGTCGCGCCCATTTCTCCATACGATCCGGCGATGATCACCAGAAGGATCCCCCGACGGATCATCAGCACACGGCTGGCGGCCGGGGTGTGCGGGGTGCTCGCCGCGCTGGCGGCAGCCCTCGCGCCCCTCCCGGCCGCCGCCGCCGAACCCCCCGCGCACCCCACCCCCAAGGTGGAGCTGACCCTCGACGTCAGCGGCTCCATGCGGGCCCGGGACATCGACGGGCAGAGCCGGATGGCCGCCGCGAAGCAGGCGTTCAACGAGGTGCTGGACGCCGTCCCCAAGGACGTCCAGCTCGGCATACGCACCCTGGGCGCCACCTACCCCGGCAACGACCGGCAGGTGGGCTGCACCGACACCAAGCTGCTCTACCCGGTCGGCCCGCTGGACCGGACCGAGGCGAAGACCGCGGTGGCCACCCTCGTGCCCACCGGCTGGACGCCGATCGGCCCGGCCCTCCAGGCGGCGGCCAAGGACCTCAAGGGCGGTGACGGGCAGCGCCGGATCGTCCTGATCACCGACGGCGAGGACACCTGCCAGCCGCTCGACCCCTGCCAGGTGGCCCGCGACATCGCCGCCCAGGGCATCCACCTGACCGTCGACACCCTCGGCCTGCTGCCGGACGCCAAGACCCGCAGCCAGCTGAGCTGCATCGCCGAGGCGACCGGCGGCACGTACACCTCGGTGCAGCACACCGACCAGCTCCGCAAGCGGGTGCACCAGCTGGTGGACCGCACCGCCCGCCCGGTGGCCACACCGGTGGCGACGCAGGGGGCCGCGGCGTGCGACCGCGCGCCGGAGCTGACGCCGGGCCTGTACAGCGACCGCGAGAAGTTCGCCGAGCACCGCTGGTACCGGGTCAGCGTCAAGCCGGGCCAGGAGCTGCGCGCGTCGGTGAGCGTCGCCGCGGACCGCGCGGTCAACAACGACTACGGGGTGCTGCTGCGCGCCTCGACGCTCAGCGGCCGGGAGATCGTCCGCGGGGCGGAGGCCGGGGACGGCCGGACCGACGTGATCTCGACCGGGCTGCGCTACGCCAAGTCCGCGTCCGGTTCGTCCGGTGGAAGTGAGGACGCGCCCGAGACGGTCTGCCTCCAGGTCAGCAACTCCTTCTCGGCGGCGCCTTCGGTGAAGACCGAGCCGGGCCTGCCGGTGGAACTGGCCGTCGATGTCGTCGACGGCCCCCACGACGCCTCCGACGCGGCCTCCTTCGGCCTCGGCCGGGGCTGGTGGCTGCTCGGCGCGCTGGTGGTCACCGGTCTGCTGGGCGGTCTGGTGTGGGGCTGGATCTCCCGTTGGCGCGTCACCGTCTGGAGGACCAACTGATGTGTAGGACACGCGAGTTGAAGGGCCGTCGCGGTGCGGCGGCCGCTCTGCTGGCCGCCGCCGCGGGGCTGGCGTTCGCCGGGACGGTGGCGGGCGCCGGCCCGGCCGCCGCGGACAGTCCCGCACCGAGCGCGAGCCCGGGGGACGGCGCGCAGGGCCCCACCGAGGCCGGTACGTCCTTCCGGACCGCCGTCCCGATCGCCCTGGACCAGCGGGCCACCGCCGACGCCTCCACCGGCGACTACCTGTACTGGGTGCTGCCGGCCGACGCCGGGCAGCGGGTCACGGTCAAGGCCAAGGTGGTGCTCCCGCAGACCGCCCGGCACGGCGCCGCGACCTGGCAGCTGGACGTCTACGACGGGCTGCGCCGCCGCCAGGCGTGCCGCTTCGGCGCGCAGACCCGGACGGTGGCCCAGGACGCCGGGACGGTCGAGCTGTCCTGCGCGCTGCGCACCGTGCGCGGCTGGGCCGAGCAGTGGTCCAACGACCCGCTGCCGGGCAGCTACTACGTCCGGCTGACCGCCGTTGACCTGCCCGCCGACGACCTCGGGCAGCCGGTGCGGGCCGAGGTCGAGGCGTCGGCGGCCGACACCGGCGGCGCGCAGGCGGTGGACGGCAAACTGGCCGCGCCGCTGGTGCCGGGCACCGGGGCGGCCGCACAGCCGGGCGGTAAGCCGGGGCAGGACGCGCCCGGCAGCGCGCCGGACGGCGGCTGGTCGAACGGCTGGTGGTCGGACCGCTGGGTGTGGACCGCGGTGGGCGGCGTGCTGGCCGCGCTGGCCGGGATCGGCGGCTACCGCCTGACCCGCGGCGCGGGCCGGCCGGCGCATCTGCCGCCGGGCAGCTGACCCGGGCGCGGGTCCGCGCGGCGGCGGCCTGCGGGCGCCGGGGCCGCCGCAGGTGTAGAGAGGAGGTATGCGCGTCCAGCACGGGGTACCCGCCGGCCGGCGGCTGCGCCACGGGCTGCTCGCGCTGCCCCTCGCGCTGATCGCGGGCGTCACCGTGCTGGACCTCGGCGCGCCCACCTCCGTCCACCTCGGGCCGTTCCTGGTGGCGGCGCCCGCGCTCACCGCCTCGTTCGCCGGCGCCCGGACCACCGGTGCCGTCGGCGCGCTGGCGGTCGCCGCGCAGGTCCTCATCGGCGCGCTGCACGGCGGGCTGACGACCGCCAACCACGAGGCGCAGATCGCCGCCCTGGTGGTGCTCTCGGTGCTGGTGACGCTCTTCCGGTACGCCCGGGACCGGCACCAGCGGCAGCTCGGCCGGGTGCGGCAGGTGGCGGCCGCGGCCCAGCAGGTGCTGCTGTGGCCGCTGCCGCGCCGGATGGGCCGGCTGCGGATCGAGTCGGTGTACCTCGCGGCGGAGGCGGAGGCCGAGATCGGCGGCGACCTCTACGCGGCGGTGCCGGTGCCCGGCGGCGCCCGGCTCGTCATCGGGGACGTGCGCGGCAAGGGGCTGGCCGCGATCGGCGAGGCCGCGGCGCTGATCGGGGCGTTCCGCGGCTCCGCGTACCGGAATCTGCCGCTGCCCGCCGTCGTCGCGCACCTGGGCAGCTCGGTGCACTGGACGATGGCGAACGCCCCCGAGGAGGACCTGGAGTCCTTCATCACCGCGCTGGTCCTGGACATCCCCGACGACGGCCCGTGCGTCGAACTGGTCAACTGCGGGCACCCGCCGCCGCTGCTGCTGCGCCGGGGCGAGGTGCGGGCGCTGGAGGTCGCCGAGCCGTCCGTGCCGCTGGGGCTGGGCGCGCCGGACGAGAGCGACTACACGGCCGAGCGCTTCGCGTTCGGCCCGGACGACGTGCTGCTCCTGTACACCGACGGGGTGATCGAGGCGCGGGACCGCTCCGGGGCGTTCTACCCGCTGGCCGAGCGGCTGGCCGGGTGGAACGAGCCCGACCCGGCCGCGCTGGTGCGGCGGCTCCGCGACGATCTGCTGCGGTACGCGGGCGGCGACCTCGGCGACGACGCGGCGGTGATCGCGCTCAGCCGGCCGGCGCGGACCGGCCCGGAGTGACCGGGCGGGCCGCGCCCCCGGGCGGCGGCGAGAGGTAGACCCGGTAGCCGCGGAACCGGCCGGCGGCGGCCAGCGCGGCGGGCCGCCAGCCCCGGGCCACGGCGGGCCGGGCGCCGGGTGGCGGGACGAGCACCGCGACCGGGCGGCGGGCGGCCGCCGCGCGCAGGGCCCCGGGGGTGAGGGCGGTGTCCGGGCCGGCGGTCTGCCGGGAGGCGCAGCCGGCGTAGTAGGCGAGCTGGACGGCGTGGTCGCCGCTGAGTACGCAGGGCGGCCGCACCCCGAGGCGGTGCAGGGTGGCGGCGGCGGCCGTGAAGTCCTGGCGCATATGGCGGTTGCGGGCGGTGTTGCCGGTCAGCACCGCGAACTGGACGGCCAGGTGGGCGGCGAGGGCGGCGGCGGTCACCGCGGCGGCGCGCGCCCGCAACCGCCCGCCCGGGGCCGCCAGGCGCCACAGGCAGTCGGCGGCGGGCAGGGCCAGCAGGGCGTAGGCGGGCAGCAGGAAGCGGGGCGCGGCGTAGTCGATGAGGAAGAGGTAGGGCACGGCCGTGGCCAGGGCGACGGCGGCCGGCAGCAGCGCGGTGGGCAGGCGCCGGGCGCGCGCCGCGGCCAGCGCGCCGCCGGCCGTCAGCAGCGGCAGCGCGAACCACCACACGGCGGTGCCAGGGTGGCTCCACGGCACGTCGCACGGGCGGCACAGTCCGCGCCCGTCCAGGCTGCGGATCTGGTCGTCGACGGCGAGGTGCCAGCCGATACCGCCCTGGATCTCGGCGGCGCGGTGCAGCCGGGCGGCCAGGCCGCCGAAGCGGAGGTACGCCTCGGCGATCCAGTCGGCGGCGCCCAGCAGCAGCCCGCCGGCCATCAGCGGGAGCAGCACGGGCCGCCGCCACGCCGGGACCGCGAGCGCCGCGAGGGCGAGCGGCAGCACCAGCCAGACCGCGTCCGGCGGGCGCATCAGCGCCGCCACCGCGACCGCGAGCGGCAGCCCGGCCAGGGCGCGCCGGTCCGCGCGGTCCCGTACGGCGCGCAGGAAGCAGCCGGTGGCGGCCAGCGCCCCGTACGCGGACCAGAGGTTGGGCATGGCCTGGGGGCCGTAGTAGAGGGTGATCCAGAGGGTGGCGAAGAGGGCGCCGCCGAGGACCAGGACCCGGACCGGCAGCAGCCGCCGCCAGATCCACAGGGCGCCGCACAGTCCGGCGCCGGAGAGCACCGCGAGGGTGATCCGCAGCGCGGTGGTGTCCGAGGTGAGGGCGGCGGCCGGGGCGAGGAGGTAGGTGATGCCGCGGGCGCGGGGGGCGCTGAAGAACGGCGCCGGGACGTCCCGGACGACCTGTCCGGCGTAGACCGTCTCGTCCCAGCCGAGGCCGGAGCCGGGGACGACCAGCAGCAGCTGGAGGAGGGTGAACGCGGCGCCCAGACCGGCCAGCCAGGGCAACGGGCGGGCGGCGGGCCTGCCGCCGGGCGGGCGGCCGGCGGCGGGTGCCGGGGCCGTCCGTACCGCCCGGTCGTCCGGCCGGGACCCGGTCTCTTCCATGATCAGTCCTCGCGGGTGGGGGGACGCCCGTGGGGCGCGGCGGCCCCTGGCCATCATGCGCGGCACCGGCCGGGGCGGCACCCCGCGCGCGGCTGTTCGGCACGCGGCTCCGGCCGGCCGGGCGGTGCGGCGCGCCGCCTACACTGGGCGCTCCGGGACGAGGGGCGCCCGGAGGGACGGAGAGCGGCAGTGGTGAGGAGCGTCGAGGGCGGCGGCCCGGCGGCCGATCCGTCCGGCGTCTGGGCGCTGGCCCAGGGCGAGAGCGACGTCACCGGCCTGGCCGAACGCGTCGGCGGCGCCCTGCCCGCCGTCAGCCAGCACCTGTCCAAGCTCAAACTCGCCGGACTGGTCCGCTCCCGCCGCGAAGGCCGCCGGGTCGTCTACTTCGTCGACGACCCCGACACCGTCACCGTCATGCGCACCCTCGTCGACCGCCTCACCGCCCGCGCCGCCGGCCCCGCACCGGCCCGCCGGCGGGGGTTCGGTGCCTGAGACCACCGCGGCGCCGGGGGCGGGCCGGGTGCCCCCGGAGGCCGGCGGGGTGCGCGCGGACGCGGAGCGGGCGCCGGGCGCCGCGCGGCCGGCGGCGCTGACGACTCTTCAGCTGATGCGGCGGCTGGACAGCGGGCCGCGCGGGCTGACCGAGGCGCAGGCCGGGGAGCGGCTGGCCCGGCTGGGCGAGAACACCGTGCCGTCGTGGCGGCCGGTGTCCTGGCCGCGCCGCTTCCTGGGCGCGCTGCGCGATCCGTTCACCACGGTGCTGCTGTGCCTGGGGCTGGTGTCGGCGGCGGTGGCGTCCTGGGGCACCGCCTGCGTGATCCTGGCGCTGGTGGTGGTCAGCTGCGCGCTGCGGTCCGGCGGGGAGCACCAGGCCGGGCGGGCGATGGCCGCGCTGCGGGAGCTGGTGGCCACCACCGCCACGGTGCAGCGCCGGGCCGGGGCGGACGACGCGCCGCGGCTCCGGGAGGTCCCGGTGGACGAGCTGGTGGTCGGGGACGTGGTGCGGCTGGGCCCCGGCGACCTCGTACCGGCCGATGTGCGGCTGCTGCGCGCCACCGGCCTGACGGTGCATCAGGCGGCGCTGACCGGGGAGTCGGCGCCGGTGCCCAAGCGGGTCGAGGACGCCCCGGCCGGGGACGGCGGTCCGGACGCGGACGAGCCGCCGCATATGTGCTTCCAGGGCAGCAGCGTGGCGACCGGCAGCGGGACCGGGCTGGTGGTGGCGACCGGCGCGGACACCCGGTTCGCCGCCGCGTACCGCGAGCGGGCCCGGCGGCGCGGCGAGACCGCCTTCGACCGCTCGGTGCACGGCATCGCCTGGACCCTGATCCGGTTCATGCTGCTGACGCCGCCGCTGGTGCTGATGGCCAACGCGGCGCTGCGCGGGCGCGGTCTGGAGACACTGCCGTTCGCGGTGGCGGTCGCGGTGGGGCTGACGCCGGAGATGCTGCCGGTGATCGTGACGACCGCGCTGGCCCGGGGCGCCGCGCTGCTGGCCCGGACCAGCGGCGTGATCGTCAAGCGGCTGCCCGCGCTGCACGACCTCGGCGCGATCGACGTGCTGTGCCTGGACAAGACCGGCACCCTGACCCAGGACCGCCCGGTGGTGGCGCACTCGGCCGGACCGGACGGCGCCCCGGACCCGGAGGTGCTGCGCTGGGCCGCGGTGAACAGCTTCTGGACCATCGAACTGGCCGAACTCCCCGTCCCGGACGCGCTGGACGAGGCGGTGCTGGCGGCCGCGGACGAGCTGGGCGCCGATCCGCTGGCGTACGAGGGCGTCGCGGCGCTGCCGTTCGACCCGGCGGTGCGGATGTCCACCGCGGTGGTCCGCCGCCCGGGATCGCACGGCAGCCACACCCTGGTCGTCAAGGGCGCGGTGGAGGACGTGCTGGCCCGCTGCGGCCGGCTGGGCGGCGGCGGGGCGGACCGGGTGCTGGACGAGGCGGCGCGCGAGCGGCTGCTGCGGTACGCCGCCGAGCAGGCGGACGGGGGGCTGCGGCTGCTGGCGGTGGCCCGCGCCGAACGGGCCCCGCGGCTCGGCGGCTACCGCGACGCGGAGGTGCGGGGGCTGGCGTTCCTGGGCTTCGTGGCGCTGAGCGACGCGCTGGCGCCCTCGGCGGACGAGGCGCTGCGGGCGCTGGCCGGGCGCGGGGTGGCGGTGAAGGTGCTGACCGGCGACCACCCGGGCACCGCGGCCCGGGCCTGCCGGGACCTGGGGCTGGCGCCGGGCGAGGTGCTGACCGCCGGGCGGCTGGCCGGGCTGGACGGTCCGGCGCTGGCCGAGGCGGTCGGGCGGGCAACGGTCGTGGCGCGCTGCACGGCGCAGGACAAGGCGCGGATCGTGGCGGCGCTGCGGGCGGCCGGGCACACCACCGGCTTCCTCGGCGACGGGGTCAACGACCTGCCGGCGCTGCACGCGGCCGATGTGGGGATCTGCCCGCGCGGGGCGGTGCCGGTGGCGCGGGAGGGCGCCGATGTGGTGCTGGCCGAGAAGGATCTGACCGCGATCGAGCGGGCGATCACCGCGGGCCGGCACGCCAGCGGCAATATCGCCGCCTATCTGCGGATCACGCTGTCGTCCAACCTCGGCAATGTGATCGCGATGCTGGCGGCCGGGCTGCTGCTGCCGTTCCTGCCGATGCTGCCGGCGCAGGTGCTGGTGCAGAACCTCTGCTTCGACGCGGCCCAGCTCGCGCTCGCCTTCGACCGGCCCGCGCCCGGCGCGGCGCACCGGCCCGCGGTGCTGCGGCCCCGGGTCTTCCTCCGCTTCATCACCGCGTTCGGCCTGATCAACGCGTGCGCCGACCTGGCGACGTTCGGGGTGCTGGCGTACTCCGCGCACGTCACGGCGGGGACGGACAGCCCCACGGTGTTCCACGCCGGGTGGTTCACCGAGAACCTCCTCACCCAGGGGCTGGTGATGCTGCTGCTGCGGACCGGGCGACGGGTGGCCGAGGGCCGGGCGGCCGGGCCGGTCCCGCTCGCGGTGACGGCTCTCGCGGTGGTCGGGCTGCTGCTGCCGGTGTCGCCGCTGGCCCCTCTGCTGGCCATGTCGGCACCGCCGCCGCTGTACTACCCGCTGCTGGCGGCCGTACTGACGCTCTACGGCGCGGCGCTGGCGTACGCGCGGACGCGGTATGCGCGCCGGGAAAGCGGCGAGGGCGCACCCCGGGCCGCAATGGGCTGATCGGGACGCGCCCTCGGGCCGGTCAGTGCGGCGGCCGGGGCGGGCGGCTCACCAGTCGCCGCCACCGCCGTCGAAGCCGCCGCTGTCGAAACCGCCGCCGTCGCCGAAGCCGCCCCCGAAGTCCGCGGGGTTGAAGTCGGCGCCGGACTCGCTGCCGCCCTCGGGTCCGCCGCCGAACGACGGGGAGTCGGCGAACGCGGACGGGGCGGTCAGCACCGAGCCGAGCACCGTACCGGCGACCATGGCGGTCAGGACGCCGCCGCCGCCGAAGTAGCCGCCGGCCCACGGGGAGTAGGCCGGTCCGGCGTTCCAGTACGGCTGCGGGCCGCCGGGGGTCGGCACGGTGCGGGCCATCGGCTCCAGGCCGTCGGCGACGCGGGTGGCGTCGGCGGCGCAGGCCGGGACCGGGCGCGGGGCGCCGCCGGGCGGGGCCCACTGGACGTCGGTGGTGGAGGGGCCGTGCCGGGGGTCGAAGAAGCAGGGCATCCGGCGCTCGGGCAGCGGGGCGCCGGTGCGGCGGGCGGCCAGGGTGGCCAGCGCGAACCGGCCGTCCTCCAGGGCCTCGGTCACCGCTCGTACGTCGCCGGGCCGGCGGGCCTCGGCCATCCGGGTCTTGGCGAGGTCGTAGGCGTCCAGGGCGGTGGTGTAGTCGGTGCGCATGGCGTCGGTGGCGCCGGGCTCGGACGGGCTGAAGTCGAGCCGGTCCAGTTCTTCGCCGAAGGCGGTGATGTCCTCGTCGACGACCGTCCGCAGCGCCTCCAGCTCGGCGCGCTCGCGCTCCTCGCGCTGCTTCCTGGCCCGGCGGAAGAGGGCGTAGCCGCCCAGGCCGCCGGCCACCACCACGGCGCCGCCGACCAGCAGCCCGGTGGCCGAGCCGCCGGAACCGGAGTCGCCCCAGGACGCGGGCGCCGCACCGCGCGCCTGGGCGGCGGCGCGCTCGGCGAACTCGGTCACCATGCCCTTGGCGTCGCCGCGGTGCGAGTCCTTCGCGGCGGATTTGAGGTTGACCAGCGCGTTGTGCGACAGCACCTGGCGGTCGGCGCCGGCGTTGAAGCCGGTGGCGCCGAGGTGGACGGCGTAGACGCCGGTGATGCCCACCTTGGTGCGCAGGTCCGCGAGCAGGGTGGCCGGGGGGAAGTCGGCGGTCGCGGGGAGGACGGCGACGAAGACCGGCTTGTCCGCGTCCCGTATCTTCCGGGCGAGGGCGTCGCGGTCGGCGTCCGGGAGCTGGTCGCGCACGCGCGGGTCGACGTAGACCGGGCTCTTCCGCAGGGCGTCGGCGACGGTGTCCAGACCGCTGCCCGCGGCGGCGGCCGGCCGCGGCGCGACGGCCGCCCCGGCGAGCAGCACCAGGGCCGCCAGCAGCAGGCCGGTCAGGACTCTGGGCAGTGCGCCGGGCGAGAGCCGGCGGAGGGCTGACATGGGGCTGATCTTCTCCTCAACGTCCTGGGAATTGCGGGTTTCCGGGCGGAATAGCCGTGTGTGGGAGGTACCTGTGCCGGTGCCCGCCCTGCGGTGTGCCGCCCGGGTTCTGTACGACAGTGCCTAACCGTACGAGAGATCGGCGCACGGGTCGTCGTCCGCGGTGCGGGCGGCGCCGCCCAGGTGGGCGGGCGGGGACGGGGTGGCGGCGCCGGGCAGCACCGGCCCGTCGGCGTAGGTCCGGCCGAGGGTGACGGTGACGCCGGGGGCGGTGGTCTGCTGGAGCACGGCGCCGGGGAAGTGCTGGGCAACTGCCTGGGCCTGGTCCTGGCGGCCGGGGCCGTAGCCGATGACGGTGGCGGTGTGCTGCTGGGTGGCGGCGGTGGCGATGCGGGTGACGGTGAAGCCGGCGGCCCGGAGTTCGCCGGCGGCGTGCGCGGCGAGGCCGGGGACGGTGGTGCCGTTGTAGACCGCGACGGCGACCGTGGCGGGCGGCGGTCCGGCCGGGGCGGGGGCCGCCGGGTGCTTGCCGTCGCCGCCCGTACTCGGACCGGCCGGGGCGCCGGCGTCCTGCCCGTCCACGGTGCGGTCGGCGCGCAGCGCGGCCCACAGCTCGTCGGCGTCCGGGTGGACGATCGCCACCCGGGCGCCCTGGTAGCGCCAGGGCACGGTGAGGAACTTGGTGTCGCGCAGCTCGATGTTCTTCATCGACAGGGCGAAGGCCAGCAGCCGGTCCGCGGAGCCCAGGCCCGGGTCGACGGTCAGCGCCGCGGTGGCCGCCTTGGCCAGCGGCAGCAGCTTGCCGGGGCTCATGCCCTGCGACTTCACCTTCTTGATCAGGGCGCCGACGAACGCCTGCTGGCGTTTGATCCGGCCGATATCGGAGCCGTCGCCGAGCCCGTGCCGCAGCCGTACGTAGTCCAGCGCCCGCTGCCCGGAGACGGTCTGCGGCCCCTTGGCGAAGACCCGCCGGCCGCGGGTGCCGAGGTGCGGGTCGAGGTCGCCCTCGTAGACGTCCCGGGGCAGGCAGACCGGGACGCCGCCGACCGCGGTGGTGAGGTCGGCGAAGCCCGCGAAGTCCACCACGACGGTGTGGTCCACGCGCAGGCCGGTGAGGTGCTCGACGGTGTTCTGGGTGCAGGCGGGGTTGCCCTTGGGGGTGTTGCCCACGGTGAACGCGGAGTTGAACATGGCGGCGGGCCTCGGCGGGGTCCAGCCGCCGTCGGGCAGCCGGCACGGCGGGATGTCCACGAGGGTGTCGCGGGGGATGGAGACCGCGAGCGCGTGCCGGCCGTCGCCGTGGACGTGCAGCAGGAAGGCGGTGTCGGAGCGGCCCACACCGTCCTCGCCGCCGCCCAGTTTGCGGTTGCCGCCGGCCCGGGAGTCGGAGCCGATGACCAGGACGTTGCTGCCGCCGGCGCCGGCGGCGGGCCGGTCGCGGCTGAGGCCGTCCGCGCCGAAGGTGGCGATATCGCCGTTCAGCTGGAGGTAGAGCCAGCCGGACCCGGCGATGAGCAGCACCAGGGCCGAGAGCGTCACCGCGGCCGCGGTCCGGACCCCGCCGCGCCGGCGCCCCCCGGCCGCCTCGTCCCCGCTCCCGTCCGCGGCCCGTGCGGTGTGGCTGCGTGTCACGTGTGCACCCTCGTCCGTGCGATGTCCCGGCGGCGGGCGGTTCCCCTCCCGCCGCGGGTTATACAGTTGCGCAATGTAGCAAGTGAGTCTCCGGCCGGGTCCGCGCGACCGGGGCCGCGGGAACCGACTGTGGTGACAACGAGAGAAGGGTGGCAGCGATGCTGCGCAACGGACTGGAACCCTGGCATCTGCTGATCGTGGCGCTCGTGGTGATTCTCCTCTTCGGCTCGAAGAAGCTGCCCGACACCGCCCGGGCGCTGGGCAAGTCGCTGCGGATCCTCAAGAGCGAGGCCAAGGCGATGAAGGGCGACGACGGTACGCCGCCCACCACCACCTACGCGGCCGGCCCGGCCGCACCGGCCGGCCCGCAGGAGCCGTCCGGCCCGCAGGGGCCCGCCGAGGCCCCGCGCACGCTCCACACCGCGCCCGGCGCGGCGCCCACCGGGACCGTACCCGGCGGCGCGGCCCCCGAACAGCCCGCCGCCCGCGCGGACCGGGAGGCCGGCCCGAACGCCGCCCACTGAGCCGGTCCGCGGCGGTCCGCCCGCCCGGGGAGCGCCCTCACGGGCTCGCCCCGTCGAAGCCGTACCGCAGCGGCTCGGTCTTCACCTTCAGATCGCGGCGGTAGAGGTAGAGCGCCGCGATCCGCATGCCGTCCGGGGCGTTCTCCGCCGGGCAGGGGCGGCTCACCTGGAGCACGCCGGGCCGGCCGGCCAGCCGCAGCCGCACCCCGTCCGCGGGCCCGCCGGAGAGCACGGCCGCCTCCAGCCGCTCGCCCGTCGGCCCGTGCACTTCGGGCCCGGTCTCGGACGTGTCCGCCCTGGCCCCGCCCCTCTCGGTCCCCTCCCCCGCCGTCCCGGCACATACGTCGTTCCGCACCGCGATCCCCCTCGCGTCCGTGTCGTCCATGAGCCACACTTTAGGGATTGCGCAATCAGGGAACCATCAAGGAGCACCACCGCGTTGTCCGGACGGCGGCCGTACCGGCACCGCGTCCCCCGGGGCGCGGCCGGCCGCCGGGCCGGACCGCCGGGCACCCTCCGCTCTCGACCCATCGGGGAAGTCACGTGCAGCACAACGACCGTTTAGAGGCACCGGACGCGCCCGCGTTCGAGCACGCCCTGGACCAGGCCCTGAGATCCCCGGAGATCCGGGCGGCGCTGCGGCGCGCGGCCGGTTCGCCGGACGCCGGGCAGCTGCGCGGCGCGGCGCTGGCGGCGCGCGACGCGCTGGCCGCCGCGGCGTCCGCCGAGTACCGCGAGGTCGTCCGGCTGCGGGCCGCCGCGGCCGAGGGCCCGTCCGCGGTGCCGCCGCCGGACCCGGGGACGGCGTCCCGCAGCGGCGGGGTGCTGCCGGCGCTCGGCGTACTGGTGCCGGCCCTGGCCGCCACCGCCGCGGTGGTGTTCCTGCTGATCGGCTTCGGGCTGCGGGCGGTGGCCGGCGCCTCCCGGCTCGCCGGCGAGCTGGTCACGGCCGGCTGGACGTCCGCCGTGGTGGCCGGGGTGGCGACGCTGACCGGTCTGGGGTGGCTGCTGGTGGCGGCGTCCCGCAACCGCGCGGCAGCCGGGGCCGGGGCGCCCGCCGACGCCTCCCCGGCGGTCGCCCGCGCGCTCGCGGTCTGGCAACTGGCCCTGCTGGAGCGGGGAATCATGCCGTTCCTGCTGGGCCGGCTGGAGGGCGCGACGGACGAGAGGGACGGCGGCGGGGACCTCGGCGCGCGGCCCGCGTATCCCCGGGCCGCGCTTCCCCGGCCCGCGCTTCCCGGATCCGCCTCGGCCGGGGCGGCCGGTACGGCTGGAACGACTGGTACGGCTGGTACGGCAAAGGCGGACGCCGCATCCCGGGACGCCGACGGCCCCGCTCAGGGCCGGACGGACTCCGGCGGCGCTGACGTCAGCAGACCGGACTTCGGCACACCGGACTTCAGCAGTCCGGACTTCGGCAGCCCCGGCTTCGGGCGGCCCGGCTTCTCGGGGCCGACCGCGCCCGGGGCGCCCTGACCCGCGCGGTCGGGGCGCCCCTCAGCCAACCGGGCCCTGGGCGCCCCGGCCCGGCGCCCTAACCGGGGCGGCCGGGGCGCCTCCGCGTCACGGACCCGCCCCGGTCCCGCGTCACAGATGCGCCGCGATCGCCGGCATCAAGTCCTGGAACGTGCGCCCCTGGGCGGGCTCGCCGAGGGCGGCCATCTGCCAGCCGCCGTCGCCCCGGAAGACCTTGGCCATGATCTGGGCGGTGTGCGGGCCGCCGCCGGAGAGGGTGTAGCGCGCCAGCTCCTGGCCGGTGGTCTCGTCGACCAGGCGGCAGAAGGCGTCCTCCACCTCCTGGAAGGTCTGGCCGGTGAAGGAATTGACGGTGAAGACGATCTGGTCGATCTTCTCCGGAACGCGCTGGAGGTCGACCAGAATTGACTCGTCGTCGCCTCCCTGGCCGCCGACGAGATTGTCGCCGGTGTGCCGCACCGAGCCGTCGTCGCTGACCAGGTGCTGGAAGAAGACCACCTCCACGGGCCGGCCGGCGGCGCACAGCACCGCCGAGGCGTCGAGGTCGATCTCGCGGGCGGTGAGCCGGGCCAGGAAGCCCTTGCGGCGCGCGGCCCGCCAGCCCAGCCCCATCCGGACGACGGTCAGCGCGCCGCCGTCCGCCTTGCTCAGGCTGACCCGCTGGCCCTTGCTCAAATTCACGGTCATCTGATTCCCCATATGTCGGTCTTCCCTGGAAACGGACGGGCCGGCCCGGCAGTTCCGGCCCCGGCGAAGAATCCCCGGAAGCGGCCCCGGCCGGGCCGCCCGGTCAGTCCCGGGAGTTGCCGAACAGCAGCCGGTAGAGGATGAGCAGGACCAGGGCGCCGGCGATGGCCGCGATCCAGGTGGCGACATCGAAGAAGTTGTGGGCGATCGGCCGGTGCAGGAACTTCGCCGAGAGCCAGCCGCCGATGAACGACCCGGCGATACCGATGAGCGTGGTGCCCACCAGTCCGCCCGGGTCCCGCCCGGGAAGCAGGAACTTGGCTATCGCCCCGGCCAGGAGCCCGAGCACGATCCAGCTGATGATGCCCACGGGACATCCTCTCCTCGTCGTCGCGTCGTCGTCGCGGTACGACCGGGAATCTACATCACTGTAGAAGTTGGCCGGTGCGGACCGGGCGCGATCAGGCCAGGCCGGCACCGCGTTTGCCGGGGTGGCGGGCGGGCGGGACGCTGGGGGTATGGCGTCCGCCGCGCATCCGGAGACGCTGTCCGGGTGGGCCGTCGAACGGCCGGGGCCGATGGCCGCCGGCCCGCTGGCGGCGGTGCGCCGGCCCGTTCCGGAGCCGGGGCCCGGCGAGTTGCTGGTGAGGGTGGAGGCTTGCGGTGTGTGTCGTACGGATCTGCATCTCGCTGAGGGTGATCTTCCGCCGCACCGGCCGGGAACCGTCCCGGGACACGAGATCGTCGCGCGGGTGGCGGCCGTGGGGCCGGAGGTGACGCGGTTCGCGGCCGGCGACCGGGTGGGCGGGGCGTGGCTGCGCGCCACCTGCGGCGCGTGCCGGTACTGCCGGGCCGGCGCGGAGAACCTCTGTCCCGCCTCGCGGTACACCGGCTGGGACGCCGACGGCGGCTTCGCGGATCTGGCGCTGCTCCCGGCCGACTACGCCTATCCGCTCCCGGAGTCCGAGCGCGCCGCCGCGCTGGCTCCGCTGCTGTGCGCCGGGATCATCGGCTACCGGGCGCTGCGCCGGAGCGCGCTGCCGCCGTGCGGCCGGCTGGGCCTCTACGGCTTCGGCGGCTCGGCGCATCTGGCGGCGCAGGTCGCGGTGGCCGAGGGCGCGCGGGTGCACGTCCTGACCCGCTCGGCGCGCGCCCGCGAACTGGCTCTGGAACTGGGCGCGGTGAGCGCCCGGGACGTCGGCGACCGGCCGCCGGAGCCGCTGGACTCGGCGATCCTCTTCGCGCCGTCCGGCGATCTGGTGCCGGTGGCGCTGGCCGCACTGGACCGGTCCGGGACGCTGGCCGTGGCCGGGATCCATCTGACCGGCATCCCGCCGCTGGTCTACCGCGAACACCTCTTCCAGGAACGGAATCTGCGCAGTGTGACGGCCAACACCCGGGAGGACGGGCGGGAGTTCCTGCGGATCGCCGCGCGGATCGGGATCCGGGTCACGGTCAGCCCCTATCCGCTCAGCCGGGCGCCGCAGGCGCTCGCCGACCTGGCGGGCGACCGGGTGCGGGGGGCCGCCGTGCTGCTGCCCGACGCGGACTTCGCGCGGGAGTTCAGCCCGTCGTGAGGTAGGCCGCGACCAGATCGGCGGGGGCCGCCTGCTTCCAGGAGTCGACCAGGATGTCGCGGAGTTCGTTGACGTCGTCGAGGGCGGCCAGGCGGACCCGTACCCAGTGCGAACCGGCCTCGTGGGGCGGGACCCAGAACTTCTCCGGCTCGGCCGCGATCAGCTCCGCGCGCTCGTGGATGGGGCAGCGCACCGCGACCGAGGTCTCGTCGTCCGGCACGGTGAGGAACATCTTCCCGGCCACCCGGAAGGTGGGCATGCCCCAGGCTTCCTTCTCCACGGTCTGCGGGAGCTCGAGGGCGATCCGGCGGACGTCGGCGGAGTCGGCGGCCGGCCCGGAGCCGGAGGCGGTCGTGGTCACGTCACCAGGGTACGCGGCGATGATCACCGGCGGGAGGGACCGGGCACCGGCTTGCGCGCCCGATGCCCGCGGCCCGCCGCCGGTGTCCTCGGCTCACCAGGGCGAGGGGGCGTAGTCCTTGAGGAAGCAGCCGTGCAGGTCCTCGCCCTGTTCGCCGCGGACGATCGGGTCGTAGACCCGGGCGGCGCCGTCGACCAGGTCGAGCGGGGCGTGGAAGCCCTCGTCGGCGAGGCGCATCTTGGCCGGGTGCGGCCGCTCGTCGGTGATCCAGCCGGTGTCGACGGCGGTCATCAGGATGCCGTCGGTCTCCAGCATCTCCCGGGCGCTGGTGCGGGTGAGCATGTTGAGCGCGGCCTTGGCCATGTTGGTGTGCGGGTGGCCGGGTCCCTTGTAGCCGCGGCTGAACTGGCCCTCCATCGCGGAGACGTTCACCACGTACTTGCGGCGGGCCGGGGACGCCGCGAGCGCCGGGCGCAACTTGCTGACCAGCAGGAACGGCGCGGTCATATTGCAGAGCTGGACCTCCAGCAGCTCCACCGGGTCGACCTCGTCCACCTTGTGGATCCAGCTGTTGGTGGCGTGCAGATCGGGCACCAGGCCGCCGGCGTCGATCGCGGTGCCCGCCTCGATCCGGGCCGGCGAGGCGGAGCCGCTGGTCAGCGCGAGGGCGGTGAGGTCCTGGGCGGTCAGGCCGGGCAGGTCACCGGACGGCGCGGCGGGGAGCGCGGGGGCGCCGCTGCCGAAGTGGCCGAGGATCACGGAGGCGGGCAGTTCGCCGGCGGGCAGCGGCGCGGACTCGGCCTCCACCAGCTTGCGGTACGCCTCGGGCGAGCGGCGCACGGTCTGCGCGGCGTTGTTGATCAGGATGTCCAGCGGGCCCTCGGCACGGACCGTGTCGGCGAGCGCGAGCACCTGCGACGGGTCGCGCAGATCGATGCCGACGATCTTCAGCCGGTGCAGCCACTCCGCGCTGTCCGGCATCGCCGTGAAGCGCCGGATGGCGTCGTGCGGGAAGCGGGTGGTGATGGTGGTGTGGGCGCCGTCCCGCAGCAGCCGCAGCGCGATGTACATGCCGATCTTGGCGCGGCCGCCGGTGAGCAGCGCGCGGCGGCCGGTCAGATCGGTGCGGGCGTCCCGGCGGGCGCGGTTCTCGGCCGCGCAGGAGGGGCACAGCTGGTGGTAGAACGCGTCGACCTCGACGTAGCGGTCCTTGCAGACGTAGCAGCTCCGAGGGCGTTCCAGGAAGCCGGCGATGTCGGTGGTGACCGAGCTGGCCAGGGCGCGGCCCATGGTCTCGTCGTCGATCCGGTCGGCGGCGCCGGTGGCGGTGGCCTCGGTGACGGCCTTGTCGTGGGCGGTCTTGGCGGCCCGGCGCTCCTGCCGGCGGCGCCGCTTGACCTCCCGGAAGACCCCGGCGGTGGCCCGCCGTATGGCGACCGCGTCGGGGTGGTCCAGCGGCAGCGCGTCCAGTTCTTCCAGGACGCTCAGGCAGACCGCCATCCGCTCCGCGTCGATTCCGGCGCCACCGGCCCGGCTGTCTTCGGTCACCGTCATCGTCGCCGCTGCCGCTTTCCTGGATCGTTCGGTCTCTCCAGGCCGGCCGCGTGAGCTGTTCACGGCCTGTTCGAGCTTCGGCGGAACTTTACGTAGCGGCGGGCGGCTGCGCCAAACCGGTGACGGAGAGGGCGGCGGCGAGCGCGGCCCGGTCGAGCTTGCCGTTGCGGTTGAGCGGCAGGGAATCCAGGGCGGTGAGGGTGGCCGGGACCATGTAGGCGGGGAGGCGGTCGCGCAGGGCGGTGCGCAGCGCGTCGGGGGCGGGGGCCGGGCCGTCGCCGGTGTAGGCGGCGGTCAGCTCGGTGCCTCCGGGGGTGGGGACGGGCAGCACGGCGGCGTCGAGGACGCCGGGCAGGGCGCGCAGCGCGGCCTCGACCTCGCCGAGTTCCACGCGGTAGCCGTGCACCTGGATCTGCTGGTCGTCGCGGCCGAGGTGGACGAGTGGGGGCTGGTCGCCGGGGGCGCCGGGCAGGGGGGCGACCCGGTCGCCGGTGCGGTACCACTGGGCGTCGGTGAGCGGGGCGGCCGGGTCGGGGTCGGTGCCGTCGGGGGCGAGGAAGCGGCCGGTGTTGTCGGCCGGGTCGAGGTAGCCGGGGAAGCGCTGGTCGCCGCGCACGCACAGTTCGCCGCCGTGCAGGCGGAGCTGGAGGCCCGGGTGGAGGGGGCCGATGGGGACGGTGCCGTTGGCGGGCGCGGGCCAGGCGGCGGGGTCGGCGGGCAGGCGGTAGGCGGTGCAGGTGACGGTCAGCTCGGTCGGGCCGTAGGCGTTCTCCAGGGTGCTGTCCGGGGCGGCGCGGTGCCAGGCGGCGGCCTGCTGGAGGGTGAGCGGTTCGCCGCAGAACATGCTGTGGCGCAGGGTGGGCATGCTGCCGGGCTTGAGGGCGCGCAGCCGCTGGGCGAGGGAGATCAGGGACGGGACGGAGTTCCAGTGGGTCAGCGCGCGGCGGGTGGCGAAGCGGACGGGGGCGAGGAGTTCGCCACGGGTGGGGACGACGAGGGTGGCGCCGCTCCCCCAGGCGGTGAACATGTCGTGCACCGAGGGGTCGAAGGTGAGGTCGAAGGTCTGCGAGAAGCGGTCGCCGGGACCCGCGGCGGTGCGCGGGACGACGTGGCCGAGGTAGGCGCCGATGTTGCGGTGGCGGATGGGGACGCCCTTGGGGACGCCGGTGGAGCCGGAGGTGAAGAGGAGGTAGGCGAGGTCGTCGGGGCCGGCGGGGTCGGCGTCCGGGGCGGCGGCGGGCAGCGCGGCGAGGTCGTCGTCGGTGAGCGCCACGACGGGGACACCGAGGGGGCCCGGGGCGGCGGTGGCGTCGGCGAGGACCGCGTCCAGGCCGGCGGCGCGGGCGACGGCGGCGTTGCGGCCGGGCGGGAAGCCGGGGCCGAGCGGGACGACGGCGGCGCCCAGGCGCTGGACGGCGAGGTATCCGGCGTAGGCGACGGCACTGCGGGCGGCCAGCAGGCCGATCCGGCGCGGGGGTGTGCCGGTGCCGAGGCGGTGCAGCAGATGGGCGGCGAGCGCGTCGGCGCGGCCGGCGAGCGCGGCGTAGCTCAGGGCGGTGCCGGCGACCTCCAGGGCGGGGCGGTCGCCGTGCCGGGCGGCGGAGGCGGCGAACCAGTCGTGGAGGGTGCGGGGTGCGGCGGCGGGCGTGGTCATGCGGGCGGTCCGGCTTTCCGTGAGGTGGTACGGGGGCGGGCGGGGGTGGCCCGCGGGCGTGAGCTGTGCGCCGTGTGCGGCGGCGTGCGGTCGCGGTCGGCGTCACCGGTCGGCGTTCAGTCGGGATCGTCGGGATCGTCGGTATAAGCGCAGCTCAGCGGGGTGGTGGAGTGGTCGCGGAGGGTGGTCCAGCGGTAGCCGGACCAGTGGCCGGTGCGGGCGCCGGGCGGGACGTCGATGGTCCAGGGGCGGCCGGCCAGTCCGGCGCCGCTGGCCTTGACACAGGCTTCCTGGGCGGTCCACACCCAGGCGACCTCGGCGGCCGCCCGTTCCGGGGGCAGCGCGGCGAGCAGGTGGGCGTGGCCGGGCAGCAGCCGGCGGACCAGCGCGGGGTTCGGCCGGTCGGCGGGGTGCTGGAGGTCGACGCCGAGGGCGCGGCCGACCGCGACGCCGGCGGCCGCCCCGCCCTCGGTGTGCGAGACGCTGACGCCGACGTCGGGGTGGCCGCGCAGGGCGGGCTTGCCGCGCGGGCCGGGGACGATCTCGGCGCCGGCGAGGTCCGGGCGGACGGCGGCGAGGAGTGCCCGCAGCAGTCCGCGCCCGGCGAGGAACTCCCGGGCCCGCCACTCGGGCAGCGCGGCGGCCCGGCGCAGATCGTCGCGGTGCCGGCTCACCGGGGCGGGCCCGGACGGGCCGCCGGTACCGGTCGTCGTGGCCACCCACACCCGGTCGGCGACCTGGAGCGGCCGGATCACGGGAGGGTGCCCGGCCTGGCCAGGGCGTCCAGGACGGACTCGGCGGCGTCCGCGACGGTGCCCAGGACGACCTCCGCGGCGCCGCCGCCGATGGCGAACAGCGCGGCCTGGGCGCGGAGTTCCTGGATGCCGCCGGTGCGGAAGCCCTCGGCGCCCCAGAGCTGGCCGCAGGTGTCCAGGACGTGGTTGACGGTGGCGCCGGCGGCGGCCTTGAGGGTGGCGGCGGCCGTCGCGTCGTACCGGCGCGCCACCGCCTCCGCGCAGCCGTCGGTCAGGGCCTTGAGCTCCTGCACCCGGACCAGGCACTCGGCGAACCGCTGCCGGACGGCGGGCAGGTCCCAGACCGTGCCGTCGCCGTGCGGCCGGTCCGCCAGGTGGCGGTGGGTGGCGGCCAGTACGCGGCGGCACAGTGCGGTGCCCCACTGGGCGCCGGCCAGGCGTTCGGTGGCGATATGGCGGGCGAACAGCGGCAGTCCGAAGCCGGTGCGGCCCACCAGGTGGTCGTCGCCGAGCCGGACCGCGTCGAGGGTGAGGTGGCCGGTGCCGGCCGCGGCGTAGAGCGCGGTGTCGGCGGGGCGGACGGTGGCGCCGGGCGTGCCGGCGGGCACCAGGACCCAGGTGAAGTGGGTGAAGTGGCGGCCGGGCCGGTGCCGGGCGAGGACGAGGTGGTGGGTGGCGGTGGTGGCGTTGGCGATCCACTTCTTGGTGCCGGTCAGGGTCGGTCCGCCGTCGCCGGTGCGGACCTCGGTACGCAGCGCGGTGAGGTCGGTGCCGGGGGTGTCGTCGGTGGCGGCGAGCGCGACGGTGGCCCGGCCGGCCAGGGCCTCCGCCAGGGCGCGGCGGGCGGCCGGGTGGCGGCCGGCGGCCAGGATCGGCAGGGCGGTGGCCAGTTGGACGCTGACGGAGAGGGTGGCGGCCAGGCCGAAGCGGGCGTCCACGGCGCTGAGCAGGTCGGCGAGGCCGTCCGGGTCGGCGCCCGCGCCGGGCGCGCCGTCGCGGTAGGCGCGGGCCAGCAGTCCGGCGCCGCCGAGCGCGGCCCACACCTCGGCACCGGACGCGGTGGCCGGCAGCGCGTCGAGCACGGCGTACGCGCCGGACGGGGGCGCGTCAGGCGGCACGGCGGCGGACGATCCGACAGCGGACGACGGAACAGCCGACGACGGGACAGCGGCCGCCCGGGCGGCCGGCTGCGGCGTATCAGGCAAAGCTGACCCCCTGGTCGCGCAGCGCCAGCCGCCCGTCGGCGAGGTGCAGCCGGTCGTTGCTGTAGTTCAGGGCCGCCGAGCGCAGGTCCCGCAGGGCGCGTTCCAGGCCGGTGGGCGAGTCCTGGAGGTAGCCGTGGCGCAGGCCGAGCGCGGTGATCAGGTCGTCCACCGCGGCGTGGCACTCCTCGGCGGCGGTGATCTTCAGCGCGTTGAGCTGGAGTTGGCGGGCCGGGACGGACAGGTCGGCGCCGGACTCCACGGTGCGCAGGGTCTGCTGGAGCAGGGCGTGCACGGTGTCCAGCCGCTGCCGGGACCGGGAGAGGCGGCTGAGCAGGAGTTCCGAGCCGAGGTCGAAGCGTTCGCGGCCGGCCGGGCTGCGCAGCAGCCGCAGGACGCGGGAGAGCGCGCCGGCCGCGGTGCCGAGCCAGGCCGCGGACCAGCCCAGGTGCGCGAGCGGCCCGAAGACCTCGGACGCGATCCGGTGGAATCCGCCCGGTTCGCCGACGATCTGGTGGCCGGGGACGCGGCCGGACAGGCGCAGGGCGACGCTGTGGCTGGCCCGCATGCCCATCGGCTGCCAGTCGCCGGAGGGGGTGAGGGTGAGCTGGTCGCGGTGGGCGTAGACCAGGGACACCTCGCCGGCGGTGGCGTCCGGGCCGGGGCCGCGCATGGTGATCAGGAAGCCGTCCGCGTGCGCCCCGCCGGTGACGATGGGAGCGAAGCGCTCGATCAGCAACTCACCCTCTTCGTAGGCGAGTTGGGCCTCGGCGGTGAGCAGGTGGCCGCCCTTGCCGGCCTCGGTGGTGACCGAGGCGAGGTACAGCTCGCCGGCCGCGAGCCGGGGCAGCAGGTCCTTGCGCAGCCGCTCGCCGGCGTGCCGGACCAGCGCCTCGGCCTGCTGGCAGTGCATGGCGAAGATCATGCCGACGGACATATCGGCGCGGCCCAGCGTCTCCGCGGCGGTCACCACGTCCCGTACGGTGCCGCCGAGTCCGCCGTCCGCGGCGGGGACGAGCAGGCCGAGCAGGCCGGTGCGGCGCAGCGCGTCCAGCGCCGCCACCGGGAACCGCGCGGCCCGGTCGGTGTGGTCCGCGTGCGTCCGGGCGGCCTCGGCGGCCTCGGCCAGCCGGCCGGTGAGGTCGGGGACGGTCATGCGGTCACCTCGCCGGGGAGCTGGGCGGCGATCACCCGCCAGAGGCTGCCGGCGGTGGCGAAGGTGGTGTCGTTCAGCTCCTCGTCCGGGAGGGAGATGCCGAAGGTGTCCTCGATGGTGAAGAGCAGCTCGATGGCCTGCATGGAGTCGACACCGAGGCGGCGCAGGTCGGTGTCGGGGGTGATCGCGGGTTCGCCGGGCCCGGCGTGCTTGAGGAACGGGCGGAGCAGGTCGGTGAAGCGGGGGTCCATGGTGGGCCTCTTCCGGGTGCGTACGGGAGTGGTTTGGGCGTCTGGCCCGGGCTCAGCGGGCGATGCGGCAGAGGTCGTCGACCCGGCGGAGGTTCTCCGGGATGAGTTCGTCGGCGTCCAGTTCGCGGTCGAGGGCGCTCTCCAGGCGTTCGATGATCTCGACGAGCCGGAAGGAGCTGAACGACGGGAAGGAGTCGAACGGCGCCCCGGCCAGCAGCCCGTCTGCGGGTACGCCGAGGACGCCGGCGGCCACCTCGGCGATCGTGCGGCGCAGCGCGGTGTCGTCCGCGGCGGGCGGCGCGGCCGGGTCGGGGACGGCGCCGAAGACGGTGCGGTCGGCGGCGAGGACGGCGCGCAGGCGGTCCAGGACACCGGGCGGTTCGGCGCGGCCGCGGGCGACCCGGCGGTGGGCGAGATAGGTCTGCTCCACGACCTTGTCCCAGGCGCGCAGGTGGTCGGCCTCGGGGCCGGGCTCGGGGCCGTCGGCGCGGCCGGTGTAGAGCGCGCGGTAGGTGGCGTGGAGTTTGCGGGCGCGGGCCAGCAGCCAGGTCTCGACGGTGAGTTGGCGGATCGCGGCGGCGCGGTCGGGGCAGGCGGCGTAGGCGGCGAGGTAGGTCTCGGCGGCGGCCGGGTCCAGGTCGGGGGCGGGCGGCAGGTCGGCGAGCGGCGGCAGGGAGTCCGGGGCGAGGTCGGTGACCTCGGCGGTGCCGATGCCGGGGAGGTCCTCCTCGGGCAGCACCCAGTGGCCGGGGGTGGCCGGTCCCCATTCGGTCTCGTTGCGGTAGGCGTCGGTGATCTGCCAGCCGTCCGGGCCGGCGGCGAGCAGGAAGCTGTGCGGCATGTGGGCCCGGCCGTGGTAGGGCAGCCAGGGCAGGTGGTAGGCGTCCGCGACGACGTAGCGGAGACCGCCGCCGGAGAGTTCGGCGCGCAGTTCCCCGGGGGCGAGGCGGGTGTGCCGGACGACCCGCAGCCCCACCAGGGCCGGGAGGGTGGCCAGTTGCTCGGTGAGCGGCGGGTCGACGGTGGGCAGGCCGTCCTCGGGGCGCGGCCGGAAGCGCAGGCCGAGGGGCGCGCCGAGGCGCAGGTGGGCGCCGGGCCCGTGGTGGTGGTCGGCGAGGACCGCGAGGTTGGCCTGGATGCAGTCCAGCAGGCCGGTGCGGACGGAGGAGAGGTCCAGGTGCGTCATATCCGTTTCTTCCCGCGTCAGAGCCAGCGCGGCAGGGTGGGCAGCGGTCCGGTGGCCGCGCTCAGGCCGGTGCCGTCGGAGCGGCCGGAGAGCCAGGCCAGGGCGGCGGCGCGGGTGCCGGTGACGACCGGGCCGCCGGTGCCGTGGCGGGCGAGTTCGGCGCCCGTGTCGTCGCGGAGGGTGAAGGCGGGGACGTCGGCCGCCGCGGCGTAGTAGCCGAGGACGTCGTCGAGGATGATGTCGCGGGCGGTGGCGGGGATGTCGGCGACGCGGTGGCCGAGGGCCAGGTCCACGCGGTGGAGTTCGAGTTCGCGCAGCCGGATGACCAATATCCGCTTGGGGGTGCACAGTTCGCCGGTGAACGGGCGGACGGTGGCCTGCCAGGCGGCGTCCGGCAGGGTCTCGACGGCCTCCTGGAAGCGGGCCGCGGTCTCCCGGACGCCGGCGACGAGTTCGGCGGCGGGGCGGTGCGCGCCGGCCTCGATCTCGGCGTCGCGGGTGGCCCGGTCCGGGTACTGCGGGGTCTCCACGCCGGTACGCGCCCAGGTCAGGAGGTTGCCCAGCGCGGGGGCCTGGCGGGCGAGGTGGCTGAGGACGTGGCCGCGGGTCCAGCCGGGCAGCGCGGAGGGGGCGGCGGCGTCCGCGTCGGTGAGGCCGGCCAGGGCGGTCAGCAGCCGGTCGGTGGCGGCGGCGATCTCCCGGAACGATTCCGGGGTGGGGGGTATTTCCTTCATGGTGCGCGGTTCCTTTCGGTGGTGCACGGGCCGGGCGGCCGGGTCAGGCGGTGAGCCGGGCGAATCCCTCGGCGATCCGGTCGAGTTCGCCGGCGAGGTGCGGCAGCCGGGTGGGGTCCTCGGCGGTCAGCGCCGCGGCCTGCTGCTCCTCGTCGCCGTAGAGGAGGCTGGTGGCGGCCTTGAAGCGGAGGGCGTGCGGATCGTCGCCGAGCAGGTGGCCGGCCAGGACGACCAGCCCGGACTCCTCGAGCAGGGCGGTGGCCAGGGACGCGGAGCCGGTGATGCCGCGGGCCGCGAGCCGGTCGCGCAGCGGGCCGAAGTCCGGGTAGACGTAGAAGCCGGCGGTGGGCGGGCGGCAGGCGGCGCCCGCGTCCACCGCGATCCGGTGGACGGCCCGGGCGACCGCGCCGTGCAGCCGGGCGGCGGCCCGGATCCGGCCGGTGATCTCGGGCGGTTCGGCGTACGCGTACTCGGCGACGGCCTGCATCGGTCCGGCGAGGGTGGACCACAGTTCGCTGGCGGCGGCCAGCACGCCGTCCCGCAGCCGCTCCCCCGTATCGCCCTCGGGGAAGCGTGCGACGCCGATCCGCCAGCCGCCCAGGCCCAGGGTCTTGGACAGGCCGCTGGTGACGACGGTGCGTTCGGGGGCCGCCTCGGCGGGGCTGAGGAAGGGGGTGCGGTCGGGGTCGTGGACGAGGTCGCGGTAGATCTCGTCGGCGGCGATCAGCAGGTCCTCCTCCCGTGCCAGCGCGGCCAGTTCGCGCACCAGGGCGGGCGGGGCGAGGGTGCCGGTGGGGTTGTCGGGGAGGGTGAGGATCAGCAGCCGGGGGTCGGCGCCGGCGGCGCGGGCGGTGCGCAGGGCGGTGCGCAGCGCGGCGGGGTCGGGGACGCCGCCGCACTCGGGCGGGACCGGTACGCCGATGACGCGTTTGCCGGCGTAGCGGGCCTGCGGGGCGTAGGTGTTCCAGGCGGGGGCGGGCAGCACGACGTCGCCGGGGACGGCGAGCTGAAGGGCCATCAGGAGTGGTTTGCTGCCGGGCGCGACCACCACCCGGTCGGCGGTGGTGGGGAGCCGGCGGCGGGTGAAGTAGCCGGCCACCGCCTCGCGGACGGCCGGGCCGCCGGCCACCGGCCCGTAGGCGGTGCGGGCCGCGCCGGCCGCGAGCCGGGCGGCGAGCTGCGGCAGCAGCGGCAGCCGGGCCTCGCCGAACGCCAGGTGGACCAGGGACTCGCCGCGCGCCCGGCGTTCGTCGACGAGCTGGTTGAGGGCCAGGTTCGGGGAGGGTGCGGGGGTCATCGCGGGGTCCCTTCGGGGGCGGTGCCGGCGCGGACCGCCGCGGCGAGGTCGGCGGGCGTGGCGGGGTCCAGCTCCAGGTCGTCGAGCCAGGCGGCGGTGGCGGAGTAGCGGGCCCGGAACGGCCGGCCGACCAGCGACGGCTGCCGGGCCTGGAGCATCCGCAGCCGGAAGAACGACCCCTCGGGGGTCTCCTCCACACCGTCCACCACGACCTTGCCGGGGGTCGCGGACATCACCGGGCCGCGGACGGTGCGGGCGAGTCCGGGCAGGGTGCGGTAGGCGTCGGCGAAGATCTCCGCGGCGCGGGCGAGCGGCACCTTGAAGTAGTCGTAGGGGCCGGTGTCCCGTTCGACGAAGAGGTAGTACGGGACGGCGCCGGCGGCGAGTTCGGCCCGCCACAGCGCGTTCCAGGTGGCGGCGTCGTCGTTGACGCGGGCGATCAGCGGGGCCTGGCAGTAGACCACGGCGCCGGTGGCGCGGATCCGGGCCAGCGCCCGCCGGGCCAGGTCGCTTTCGAGTTCGCGGGGGTGGCTGAAGTGGGCCATCACCGCGAGCTGCCGCCCGGAGGCCACCACCTGTTCGAAGAGGCGCAGCACATCGTCGGCGTCCGGGTCGGTGGTGTAGCGCTGCGGCCAGTAGGCGACGGATTTGGTGCCGATCCGGATCGTGCGGACCGTCGCCACGTCCAGCAGCGGTTCCAGGTGGCCGCGCAGCCGCTCGGTGGACATCACCATCGGGTCGCCGCCGGTGACCAGGACGTCGTGGACCTCGGGGTGCGCGCGCAGGTAGCCGAGCAGGCCGCCGGGGTCGGGGGCGGCGAACCGCAGGTCGGCGTCACCGATGAACTGCGCCCAGCGGAAGCAGTAGGTGCAGTAGGCGTGGCAGGTCTGGCCCTGGCCGGGGAAGTACAGCACGGTCTCGCGGTACTTGTGCTGGAGGCCGGGGACCCGCGCGCCGTCCAGGGTGGGCACGTTGAGCTCCTGCTGCCCGGAGGGGTGCGGGTTGAGGCGGGCCCGGATCTCCTGGACGGCCTCGCGCAGCAGCGGCCGGTCGGCGGGGTCGGCGGAGAGTTTGGCGAGCCGTTCCTCGTCGTCGGCGGGGAGCATGCCGCGCTGCGGGAAGGTGAGCTGGAACATCGGGTCGCCGGGCACGTCGTCCCAGTCGATCAGCTCGTCCAGCACATAGGAGTTGACGCGGAACGGCAGGACGAGGGAGATCCGGCGGACGGTCTCCCGGATGTCGTCGGGCAGCCCGTGGCGGGCGGCGATCTCGTCGAGGTGGCGGGGTCCGTACGCGCGGAAGCGGTCCGGTGCCGGCTGCCCGGCGGTCATCGCCGGTCACCTCCGGTCCGGCCGGGCTTGCGGTAGAGGTCGTCGCCGAGGACGAGGAAGTCCAGGTCCATGGCGCGGAACGCGGCCACCGCGTCGGCGGCGGTGTTGACGATGGGTTCGCCCTTGTCGTTGAAGGAGGTGTTGAGCAGGACCGGCGGGGCGCCGCGCCGTGCGAGGGTGTCGAGGACCGCGCCGACCGCGGGCGCCTCGTCGCCGTGCAGGACCTGGGGGCGGGTGGTGCCGTCGATGTGGACGACGCCGGGGGCGACCTCGCGGCCGAGGTCGGTGGCGCGGGCGGCGCCGAGCATGTAGCGGCTCAGGTGCTCCTGCTGCTCCCAGAGGCGGGCGCCGTAGTCGCGGCGGGTGACGCCGGCGAAGGGGCGCCACTGCTCGCGGTTCTTGACGCGGTTGACGCGGGTGTTGACCTCGGCGGTGTCGGGGACGGCGATGATCGAGCGGCGGCACAGGGCGCGCGGGCCGACCTCGGCCCGGCCCTGGGCGACCGCGCCGATGCGGCCGTCCATCAGGAGGGTGGTGAGGGTGTCGGTGTCGAGGTCGGTGCGGAGCAGTCCGGTGGTGTCCGGGGCGGGCGGGCGGCCGGTGTGGTCGGGGCCGTGGATGTCGGTGCCCTGGTAGGGGCTGAGCGGGGTGGTGTGGTGGCGGGGCGGGCGGACGGTCCAGGCGGCGCCGAGCGCGACGCCGGCGTCGTGCGGGACGGGCGGGACGTAGAGCGGGCCGGGGAGGGTGCCGTTGGTGCTGCAGTTGAGGGCGACGCCGCCGCTGAGGCACAGCTCCTCGACACCGGCCGCCTTGCGGGTCAGGGCGGCGAGGTGGGTGACGGTCTCCTCGACGACGCGCTGGGCGGTGTAGGCGACGAGGACGGCCTTGGGGTCGTCGGCGAGGGCGTCCTCGGGCGCGGTGGGGCCGTCGGCGCCGGCGATCTCGGTGTACCGCGCGCGCCAGCGGCCGACGACGGTGTCGTACTGCTCCTTGATCTCGTCGGCGGTGGCGGTGCCGTGGTGTTCGGTGAGCGGGGCGACGGCCATCCGGAAGTCGTCGGCGGTGAGGTCCACCAGGGATTCGGTGGCCAGGCCGGCGGCGCGGCCGTAGGCGGCCAGGCCCATGGTCTTGCCGGCGTTGAGGAACGAGAAGCCGAGCCAGGTGGAGGCGGCGTCGTAGGCGTAGCCGAGCGAGGCGGTGCGCTGCCAGCTGCGCTCCAGGCGGGGTTCGGCGCCGTCCTCGTAGGTCCAGACGGTGGAGGACTCGTTCTCGCCGTGGCCGTCGATGACCAGGACGCCGGCCTTGCGGAACGGTGAGGCGTAGAACGACGAGGCGGCGTGCGCCTGGTGGTGCGGGACGCGGACCACCTCGGGGGTGCGGGGGCCGAAGTCCAGGCCCACGGCGTAGGCGAGGAAGTCGGCGTCGGAGGCGAAGCGGCGCGGGTAGAGCTGCTCGCTGTCCCAGCCGAGGGCGACCACGTCGATGTCGGCGGGGGTCAGGCCCGCCTGCGCGAGGACGAAGCGGGCGGCGCTCATGGGCTTGCGGTAGAGGGAGTGGCGGCGGCGGTTGAGGCGCTCCTCCTCGGAGAAGGCGACGATCCGGCCGTCCTGGTCGATGAGGCAGGCGGCGCTGTCGTGCCAGCCGGTGGGCGGGGCGTTGACACCAAGGATCCACATGACGTGACGCGTCTCTCTCTTCGTGGGCGGTGGGCGGTGGGCGGTGGCGGGCCGGGCCGTTACGGGAGGGGGGCGAGGGTGTGGCGGACGGCGGCCTGGGCGCGGTCCAGGGCGGTGGCGCAGTCGCCGGGGGTGTCGCCGGTGGCCAGGAGGGCGGCCAGGCGGGGGACGATGCCGCGCGGCGGGAGCAGCAGGCGGGTGCCGGGGGCGGCGAGCGGGACGGCCCGTTCGATGCCGGGCACCTCGGCGGCGGCGGTCAGGTCCAGGTGGCGGACGGTGCCGTCGCGGTCGGGGTAGAGGAAGCGGACCTCGGCGCAGCGGTCGCGGGTCGCGGTGAGGTCCGGGGTGCGTCCGAGGGCGATCTCGGCGGCGGCCAGGACCGGGTCGAGGCCGGTGGCGAGGGCGCCGAGCAGCGGGATGAAGTCGCCGCCGAGGCGGCCGTTGACCTCCACGACGCGGGGGCCGCCGGCGGTGAGGCGGAGTTCGGTGTGGGTCAGGCCGGTGCGGATGCCGAGCGCGGTGTGGGCGTCGGCGACCACCGCGCGCACCTCGTCGGCCCAGGGTTCGTGGCGCCAGGGGGCGACCAGGTGGCCGGTCTCCTCGAAGTACGGGGCGAAGCCGAGGCGTTTGCGGGCGACGTTGACGACGGTGGTCCGGCCGCCGGTGACCGCGCAGTCCACGCTGATCTCCGGCCCGTCGAGGTATTCCTCCACCAGCGCGCCGTCGAGGGCGCCGAGTCCGGGGAACGCGGCGGCGACGGCCTGTTCGTACGCGCGGGCGGCCTCGTCGGGGTCGTGGGCGAGGGTGACGCCGATGCTGCCGGCCAGGGCGCGGGGTTTGACCACGGCGGGCGCGCCCAGTTCCGCGGCGGCGGCGCGGGCCCCGTCCGCGCCGTGGACGTGGCGGAAGCGGGCGGAGGGCACACCGGCGCGCTCCAGCAGCCGGCGGGTGGTGAGCTTGTCGCGGCAGCGGCGGACCGCCTCGGGGCTCATGTGCGGCAGGTTCAGCCGCCGGGCGGTCTCGGCGGTGGTCGTAAGCAGCGCCTCGTCCCAGGTGAGGACGGCGCCGGGGCCGGGGTGGCCGGCGAGCAGGGCGGCGGCGGCCCGGGTGGTGGCCGCCGGGTCGGTGGTGTCGGCGGTGCGGAAGCGGTCGGCGACGTACCGGCGCTGCCAGCCGGGTTCGGCGGGCTGGACGAGGGCGGTCTCGCCGTGCGCGGCGAGGGTGTCCAGGGCGTACTCGCGGTAGGGCGGGTTGCCGCAGCCGATGACGACGAGCCGGGCCGGGGCGGCGGGGTCGACGGGCTCGCAGTCCAGGACGGCGGTCCGCAGGGTGCGGTGGACGGCGGCGGTGACCTCGGCGGTGCCGCCGCCGCGGAAGCGGAAGCGGGCGCCGGCGTGCTCGTAGCCGCCGCCGGTGAGCAGCGCCCCGGCCTCGGGCACGGCCCGCGCGTACGGGCCGCCGTCGGCGGGGACGGCGGGCGGGGTGCGGACGCGGCAGGGCATCGGGACGGACGGCGGGACCAGCAGCCAGCCGGCGGTCTCCGCGGGCGGGCCGGCGGGAAGGGCGGGCGGTTCGGTGCCGGCCTGGTGGGCGCAGGCCACCGCCATCAGGTCGATACCGTGCACCTCCCGCCAGACGAAGGGGACTTCGGCGCCGCCGGGGCGGGCGCCGATCTCCAGGACGGTCAGCGTGCCGTCGTCGCCGACGAAGAGTTCCAGGTGGAAGACGGCGGGGCCGGTGAACAGGGCGCGGGCGGTGGCGGTGGTGATCTCCTCGGCGGCGGCGAGGAGTTGGGGGTCGTCGGACTCGACGGAGGCCAGGGCGGTGCCGGCGGTGAACTCCAGGCAGGTCGTCAGATAGCGGGAGGCGCGCCAGGGGCCGAGGCGGTCGCCGGTGAACACGCCGTCCACGTGCGCGATGGCGTGCGGCAGCCAGGGCTGGACGAGCATCGCGCGGTCGGCGGGGAAGGTGTAGCGGGCGAGGTCGGCCGGGGAGTCCAGGCGGGTGATGCCGGCGCTGGCGGTGCCGCGGCGCGGTTTGACCAGGACCGGCCAGCCGTGCCGGGCCGCGAAGGAGGTGACCGCGGCCGGTCCGGGGGCGTCCTCGGTGGGCGGGACGGGGATGCCGGCGTCCGCGAGCCGGCGGGCCATCAGGAGTTTGTCGCGGAGCGGGGCGAGGTCGGCGCCGCGCTGGCCGGGCAGGCCGAAGGTTTCGCGGAGGTCGGCGGCCAGGTCGAGGTCGGTCTCCTGGAGGGCGACGATCCGGGTGACCGGCCCGGCCCGGTCGGCCAGCTCGTCGATCGCCTCGCGGACCGCCTTGGCGTCCTCGGTGCTCTCCACGATCCGTATCCCGGCGGCCTGTTGGACGGGCAGGTGGCGGGCGGCGGCCTCGGTGGTGACGTAGCTGACGCGGTGGGCGGTGTGGTCGAGGTAGGCGGCGTAGTCGGCGTAGCGGTCGGTCCAGCGGTGGAGGACGAGGACGTGTTCGGGCACCGGGGGGCTCCTGGGGCGAGGGGGCGCGGGTGGGGCGGGGCGGCCGGGCGGCGGGCGGGCCGGATGCCGGTGGGGCGCGGCACGGCCAACCTCCTTGTCAAGGAAGGGAGTTGGCCGGACTGGGGGGTGTTGCGCCCGGTCAGTGCTGTGCGGCGGCGGCCAGCAGGGTGTCGTGCATCCCGGTCAGCAGGGCGGCGCAGGCGTCGCGGCCGAGGTCCTTGACGCTGAGCCGGACGGTCAGGTCGCGGTCGCTCTCCAGGGCCCGGGCGTAACACCGCGGGCCGATGGTGGTGAAGGGCTCCTCCCAGGTCAGGACGGGTTCCGCGGCGGAGGCCGGGGGGCGGGGGGCGTCGAGGGGCGAACCGCCGGGCAGTGTCACGTAGTTGAAGGCGCAGGTGGGTTCGGGCGCGTCGGGCAGGCTCGCGCGCAGCCGGGCGACGGCGGTGACGTCGTGCATACCGTGCCGGACGGCGCCCAGCGCGCTCCAGTGGACGGCGTCGGCCAGGGTGACGAGGTCGGTGCGGCGGGCCTGCTCGATCAGCGCCGGGACCCACTGGTTCATGGAGGTGACCAGGTCCTTCCAGCGGCCGCCGAAGCGGTTGGCGCTCATCAGCTGGACGAGCAGGGTGTCGGCGTCGCAGCGGGTGGCCACGGTGTGCGCGTAGGCGGCCAGGACGACGCTGGAGACCGAGACCCGGGCGCGTTCGGCGATCGCGTGCGCGGCGGGGCGGGCGGCGGCGGAGCGCAGGGTGGCCTGGACGGTGGTGCCCTCGGCGCCGGGGGTGCGGGGCAGCGCCACCGAGGGCGCGCGGCCCAGGAGTTGGGCCCAGTGGTCCAGGGCCGCGGCCTGGCGGCGGAGTCCGGCGGGGGTGTGCTGGTCGGCGGCGAGGTCGGCGGGTCCGGGCGGGACGGGCCCGAGGGCGCCGGGGTCGCCGAGCGCCTGGCGGAACTCGCGGTGCAGGAGTTCCTGCGCCCAGGCGTCCGCGGCGATGTGGTGCTTGGCGAAGAGCAGGTGGGTGGGCTCGCCGCGGCGGGTCAGCAGGCGGGCGCGCCAGCCGTGGTCGCGGCGGAGGTCGAACGGGCCGGCGGCCAGGCCCTCCGCCAGGGCGTCAGGGTCGCCGGGCGCCTCCTCGGCCGCCAGGGCGGGCAGCTGGTCGTCGAAGTGCTCGTCGGGCGGCAACTGCCGTGGTGCGGCGGCGTCCTGGACGTCGTAGCGGGTCCGCAGGGACGGGTGCCGGGTGACGATCGCGCGCAGTGCGGTGCGGGCCCGGCGGGCGGTGGTGCCGGGCGGCAGGGGCCAGGCCGCGGCGTTGTTCGGCTCGTGCCACCGCGGGGCCGGCAGGTCCCTGATGTCGTGCCACACCGAGAGCTGACCCAGCGACAGCGGTCCTGCCTCGGACATTCAGATCCCCCATGTCGCATTTTCGTGATGCGGAAGGTGAGTTCCATACAGAGGTGACGCTGCCATAAACCGTTGAACGTGGCAAGGAGTTGCCCCGGCGTCGAAGTGATCTACCTCACAGCGGCGCGACCGCGAAGACATGAGAGCCTGAATGCCACTTCCCGGAATCACCTTTCCAAATCCCGGAACGGGCGGGCGGGATTTCCACCGCAAATCTCCTGGCCTGCCCCGGTTTCGCTCCGGACCATCGTGTGTGAACGCCACAGGGGGGCACCAGCAACGTGAGTCAGCAGCCGCACACCTCCGCCGACGCCGCCGCGGCCGTCCGCCAGGACTTCCTGCACTCCTTCCTCCTCGATCCGGCCCGGCACTCCCCCGACGCCCCGGCCGTCGTCGAGTCCCCCGGGGCCGGCCGGACCACCGTCACCAGCTACGCCCAACTCACCGCCCTGACCAGCCAGTTCGCGGACGCGCTGACGGCCCTGGACCTCGAACCGGGCGCCCGGGTCATCCTGGAGGCGGACGCCGGCGCCGAGGCCATCGCCCTCCTCCTCGCCTGCTCGCAGGCCGGCCTGGTCTTCGTCCCGGTCAGCCCGCAAACCCCGCGCCCGCGCCTGGACCTGCTGCTGGAGACCGTCCGACCCGCCCTGCACGTTCAGGAGTTGAACGGATCGCGGAGCGACCTGCCGCGTCCCCTCGGCACCGCGCGCTTCGGCCCCGGCGGGCTGACCGTCGAGCGCGCCCCCGAGACCGGTCCGCCCCGCCGCCGCACCCCGTGCCCCACCGACCCCGCCTACATCATCTTCACCTCCGGCACCACCGGGCGGCCCAAGGGCGTGGTGATGAGCCACCGCGCGGTGGTCGCCTTCTACCGCGGCATGCTGGCCCACGGGATCGCCGGGCCCGGCGACCGGATCGCCAGCACCTCACCGCTCCAGTTCGACTTCTCCCTGCTCAACATCGGCCTGGCGCTGGGCAGCGGCGCCGCCGTCGTCCCCGTACCGCCGTCCCTGGTGCGCTGGCCCCGGCACCTGCTGCGGGTACTGCGCGAGACCGGCGCCACGCAGGTCAACGGCGTCCCGTCGATCTGGCGGCAGGTGCTGCGCCACGAGCCGCGCCGGCTGGCCGCGCTGACCGGGCTGCGCGGGGTGCTGTTCTGCGGCGAGGAGTTCCCGCTGCCCGAACTCCGGCACCTCCAGGAGCTGCTGCCGGCCGCCCGGATCGTCAACTGCTACGGCGCCACCGAGTCCATGGCCTGCTCCTTCGCCGACGTCCCCAACCCCCTGCCGGAGGGCACCGAACGGCTCTCCATCGGCGTCGCCCACCCCGGCGCGGAGATCCTCCTCGTCGGCGCGGACGGCCGCGTCATCGTCGAGCCCGGGGTGCCCGGCGAGATCCATCTGCGCAGCCCCGCCCTGTTCTCCGGCTACTGGGACGACCCGGAGGCCACCGCCGCCACCCTGGTGCCCGACCCGCTCTGCCCGCAGTCCGGCCAGCGGGTGCTGCGCTCCGGCGACCTCGCCGTACGGCGCCCGGACGGCACCTACGCGTTCGCCGGACGCACCGACTCGCAGGTGCAGATCAACGGCAACCGCGTCGAACTCGGCGAGGTGGAGCGGCGGTTGGCCGACCACCCCGCGGCCACCGCGGCCGCCGCGCTGCCGCTGCCGCTGCCCGGCGGCGGCCTCCAGCTGGCCGCCTTCGTGGTGCTCGCCGAGGACGCGCCCCCGGCCGGCGCCGGCGACCTCCGGGCATTCTGCGCCGAGTCGCTGCCCTCCTACATGGTCCCCCAGGAAATCCGGCTGGTGGACCGGCTGCCGGTCACCGCGCACGGCAAGGTCGACCGGGCCGCGCTGGCCGCACAGGCCGCCGAGGACGCCGGGGCCGCGCCGGACACCGCGGACGCCGCCGCCGGGGGCGCCCGGTGAGCGGAGCGGACGGGCGCGCGGCCGTGCCCGCCGCCGACCTCCCGGAGAGCCGGCTGCGGACCTTCCTCCGGGTGCGGGCCGGCGGGCTGCCCGGCGCGTTCTGGGTGCTGTGGGGCGGTTCGCTGGTCAACCGGCTGGGCGCGATGGTCAATCCGTTCCTCAGCCTCTACCTCACCGGCGTCCGGCACGTCCCGCTCGCCACCGCCGGGCTGGTGCTGGCCGTCGGCGGCGCCGGCTCGGTGATCTCCCAGCCGCTCGGCGGCTACCTCGCCGACCGGTTCGGCCGCCGGGCCGCGCTCACCGGCGGCATGCTGGCGAACGGCGCGACGCTGCTCGTCCTCGGCCACGCCCGCAGCCTGCCGGTGCTGGTCGCGGCCTGCTTCGTACTCGGCATCACCCTGGACCTGTTCCGGCCGGCCGCCCAGGCGCTGGTCGCCGACGCGGTGCCGGCCGCCGATCGCACCCGCGCCTACGGCCTGCTGCTGTGGGCCATCAACCTCGGCTTCTCGGTCGCCATGGTGCTCGGCGGCTACCTCGCCGCGCACGGCTTCGGGCTGCTGTTCTGGCTGGACGCCGGGGCCTGCGCGGTCTTCGGGGTGCTGGTGTGGCTGGCCGTCCCGGAGACCCGGCCGGCCGGCCGCGAGCGCGCGGCCGGCGGCTTCGGCACCGTCCTGCGGGACCGGGTGATGGTGGCGTTCGCCGGGATCATCGTGGTCTACGCGGTGGTCTTCCAGCAGGCGTTCGCCACCCTGCCGCTGGCGATGAAGGCCACCGGCATCTCCAGCGGCGGCTACGGCGCGGTGATGGCGGTCAACGGCCTGGTCGTCATCGCGGCCCAGCCGCTGATCGGCCACCGGCTGGACGGCCGCGACAAGAGCCGGGTGCTGGCCACCGGCTTCGCCGTCGCGGCGGTCGGCAACGCGGTCGCCGCCACCGCCGCCTCGGCCCCCGTCTACGGCCTGGCGGTCGCCGTTTCCACGCTCGGCGAGATCCTGGTCTTCGCGGTCACCGCGGCCGTCGTCGCCGACCTGGCGCCGCCCGCGCTGCGCGGCCGCTACAACGGCCTGATCGGCATGGCCTGGGGCACCGGCTTCCTGATCGCCCCGGTCGCCGGCACCCGGCTGCTGGCCCTCGGCCCCGTGCCCCTCTGGCTGAGCTGCGCGGCGCTGGCCCTGCTGGCGGCGCTGGCCCAGCTCGCGCTGGCCCCGGCGCTGCGCCGCCGCCCGGCCGCCCGCTGACCCGCGAACCGGCCCTGCCCGCAGCATCGGACCTCCCCGCCCTTGGAAGGAACCCCCGTGCCCGCCACCCCCCGCAGGAAAGTGCTGCTCCTGGAAGCCGATGTCGCCGCCGGCGGCGATCTGCTCGCGGCCGCCGCCGCCCTCGGCGCGGACGCGTACGTGGCCACCCGCGCGGACCTCTACGCGCGCTACCGCCCCGAACTCACCGGCCGGATCGCCGGGACCGCGTTCACCGACTTCGCCGACCCGGAGGCCGCCCTCGCCGACCTCACCGCGTTCGGCCGGCGCACCGGTATCGACGGGATCGTGCCCTGCTGGGAGTTCCTCACCCCGCTCGCCGCCCACCTCGCCGCCGCGCTGGGGCTGCCCGGCCACCTCCCCGGAACCGCGCCGGCCGGCCGCAACAAGCGGCTGATGGCCAAGGCGTTCGCCGCGCACGGCGTGCCCGCCCCCCGCACCGTCAGCGCCCCGGACCCCGACACCCTCGCCCGCCGCGCCGACGCCGCCGGCCTGGGCTACCCGCTGGTCGTCAAGCCCGCCGAGGAGGCCGCCTCGATCGGCGTCTCGGTGGTGACCGCGCCAGGCGAACTGCCCGCCGCCGCCCGGCGCGCCCGGACCGGACCGCGCAAACTCCCGCACGGCATCCCGCTGGACACCGCCGTCCTCGCCCAGGAGTACGTCGCCGGGCCGGAGTTCAGCGTGGAGACCGTCCTGACCGACGGCGCCGTCCACCACCTCGCGGTCACCGAGAAGTTCACCACCGGCGGCGCCCGGCGCGCCGAACTCGGCCACACCGTGCCCGCCGCACTGCCCCCGGACACCCGGGCCGCGGTGTACGGGGCGGCCACCGCCGCGGTGACCGCGCTCGGCCTGCGCAACGGCCTCGCGCACACCGAGCTGAAGCTGGACCCGGCCGGCCGCCCCGTGGTCCTGGAGGTGGGCGCCCGGCCGCCCGGCGACCACATCATGCGGCTGGTGCGCGAGGCACTGGGCATCGACATGGCCCGCGCCCACCTCCAGGCCGTCCTGGGCGACCGCCCCGATGTCACCCCGCGCCGGGACGCGGCCGCCGCGATCCGCTTCCTGACCGCCCCGGAGGCCGGGACGCTGCGCTGGGTCGGCCTGCTGCCCCGCGGCCCGCACATCGTCGAGACCGCGCTGACCAAGCTGCCGGGCGACGCGGTCGGCGGGCCGGACGACAACCTCTCCCGGATCGGCCACATCATGGTGCGCGCCGCCTCCCCCGCCGAGGCCAGCGCGGCCGCCGACGCGGCCCTGGCGTCGGTCGCCGTCGAACTCGCCACCCGCTGGTAGCCCCGGCACCCGGGCCCGGATCCCCGGGTCTGCTTCCCGCGGCCCGGCGGCGTAACGTCAGCACTGTGCCGCGGCCGACAGCAGGTGCGCCATGACGCCCCGCGGGACCGGGGAGGTCCCTCTGGGGCGCGCGCTGCTGCGGGCGATGCGGGAGACCGGCGCGTCCGGGGCGATGCTCTACGAGCTGGCGCCCGACGCCCCGGTGCTGCGGCTGGCCGCGCTCAGCGGTATCCCGCCGCCGGTGCTGGACCCCTGGAAGCGGATCGCGCTGGCCGCGCCGCTGCCGGTCGCGGTGGCGGCCCGCCGGCGGCGGCTGGTCTGGGCGGCCGGCCACCAGCAGCTGGCCCGGGAGTTCCCCCGTACGGCGGTGGCGCTGCCGTACGACTTCGCGCTGGGCGCCGCGCCGCTGACGGACGGCAGCGGGTGCCTGGGCGCGGTGGTGCTGGTGTGGCCGGCCGGTCACCCGCCGGAGCTGTCGGAGGCCGAGCGGACCGCGTTCGAGACCGCGTGCCGGCGGCTGGCCGGGCTGCTGCCCACCGGCGGCGCCCCGGACGGCCCGCTGGTGGTCGTGCCGCCCCCCGCCCGCGAGGTCGGCGCCGACGAGGCGCTGGCCGCGGTGGACTACGTCGAGCGCCTGCCGGGCGGCGGCTGCGCGCTGGACCTGGAGGGCCGGATCACCATGCTCTCCACCGGCGCCGCCGAGCTGCTGGGCGTGGCCACGGCCCGGATGCTGGGCCGCCGGCCGTGGGAGGTGCTGCCGTGGCTGGCCGGACCGGTCTTCGAGGACCGCTGCCGGGCCGCGGTGATCAGCCGCCGCCCGGTCTCCTTCACCGCCCTCCGGCCGCCCCGGCAGTGGCTGGCGTTCCGGCTGTTCCCGGACGGCCGCGGGGTGAGCGTGTGGATCAGCGCCGATGAGGAGCGGGACCCGGTGGCGCGCCGGCCGGCCGAGGCGCTGCCGGTGCGGGCGGCGCAGATGTACCACGTCCTGCACCTGGCGGCGGCGCTCACCGAGGCGGTCGGCGTCAAGGACGTCACCGACCTGTTCGCCGAGCAGATCGTGCCGGCCTTCGGCGCCCACGCGATGCTGATGTACGCCGCCGAGGCCGGCCGGCTGCGGACGATCGGCCAGCGCGGCTACCCCCCGGAGGCCGTGGAGGCGTACGAAGGGGTCCCGCTGGGCACCGCGAACAGCCCGACCGTGCGCGCCCTGGCCACCGGCGAGCCGAGTTTCTACACCTCGGCGGAGGAGACCGAGCGGCACTTCCCGGGGCTGGCGAAGCTGACCGGGATGGCGGCCCGCGCGGTGCTGCCGCTGATCGTCTCCGGCCGCCCGGTCGGCTGCTGCGTGCTGGCGTACCGGCATCCGCGGACCTTCACCCCGGAGGAGCGGCAGGTGCTGACGTCGCTGGCCGGGCTGATGGCGCAGGCGCTGGACCGGGCGTTCCTCTACGACACCAAGCAGCAGCTGGCGCACGACCTCCAGGCCGGGCTGCTGCCGCACCGCCTGCCGCCGGTCCCCGGCCTGGCGGTCGCCGCGCGCTATCTGCCGTCCACCCGAGGGATGGACATCGGCGGCGACTTCTACGATCTGATCCGGCTGGACGAGCACCAGGTGGCGGCGGTGATCGGGGACGTACAGGGCCACAACGCGGCGGCCGCGGCGCTGATGGGCCAGGCCCGCACCGCGGTGCACGCGTACGCGACGGCCGGCGCGGCGCCGGGCGAGGTGCTGGCGCGAACCAACCGGCTGCTGGCCGATCTGGGCCAGGACCTGTTCACCAGCTGCCTCTACGTCCACCTCGACCTGCGCAGCCATCTGGCGTGCCTGGCCAGCGCCGGCCATCCGCCGCCGGTGCTGCGGTACCCCAGCGGGCGCACCGAGGTGCTGCGGACGCCGCCCGGGCTGCTGCTGGGCATCGCGCCGGACACCCGCTACGCGGCCACCACCATCGTGCTGCCGCCCGGCGCGCTGCTCGCCCTCTACACCGACGGGCTGGTGGAGCGGCCCGGCACGGACCCGGACGAGGGGGTGGCGGCGCTGGCCGCCGACCTCGCCGCCGCCCGCTGCACCGACCCGGACGCGCTGGCCGACGCGGTGCTGTCCCGGCGCGGCACCCGCACGGAGCGGCGGGACGACGTGGCGCTGCTCCTCCTCGCCCCGGACGGGCCGAAAGCGTCGCACGTCCCGCAGGCAGCGGACGGTCCGGAGGCATCCCGCGGCCCGGACCGAGCAGACGGAAAAGCAGACAGAGAAGCGGACGGCGAAGCAGGAGCCGCGGGCGCGGACCGCGCTGGGGAGACGGAAGGGGACGGATGAGCGAGGCAGCGGGCGGGGCGCGGCCGGACACCGAGGACGCGGCGTACCCGGCCCGGCGGGCGGCGCACTGCGCGGGGCTGCCGGACCTGGACGCCGCGGTGGCCGGGTGCCGGGCCTGCCCCCGGCTGGTGGCCTGGCGGGAGCGGGTGGCGGCCGAGCGCCGGGCGGCGTTCCGGGACTGGGACTACTGGGCGCGGCCGGTGCCCGGCTTCGGCCCGCCGGACGCGTCGCTGGCCGTGGTGGGCCTGGCGCCGGCCGCGCACGGCGGGAACCGCACCGGCCGGATGTTCACCGGTGACGCGTCGGGGGACTTCCTCTTCGCGGCGCTGCACGAGGTGGGCCTGGCCTCCCAGCCGACCGCGACGCACCGCGACGACGGGCTGGAGCTGTACGGGGTGCGGGTCACCGCGCCGGTGCACTGCGCACCGCCGCAGAACCGCCCGACCACCGGGGAGCGGGACACCTGCCGCCCCTGGCTGGAGGCGGAGCTGCGGCTGCTGGCGCCGCGGCTGCGGGCGGTGGTGGCGCTGGGTGGGTTCGCCTGGCAGACGCTGTGGCCGGTGCTGGGCGCGGCGGGCTGGGCGGTGCCGCGGCCCCGCCCGGCGTTCGGGCACGGCGCGGAGGCGGTCCTGCCGGCGGCCGGGGACCTCGGGGAGCTGCGGGTCCTGGGCAGCTACCACCCGAGCCAGCGGAACACCTTCACCGGCACCCTGACCCGGGAGATGTTCGTCGGGCTGCTCACCCGGGCGCGGGAGCTCGCCGGGCTGTGAGGCGGGGCCGAACGGACCGGGAGCCGGACGGATCGGGGGCCGCACGGATCGGGAGCCGCACGGATCGGGAGCCGCACGGATCGGGGGCCGGAACAGCACGGGACCAGTAGCCTCATACGGGGTAAATGACCCATATAACGCATTCGGTCGGCAGAGACGGAACCGCGCAGATGGTGGAGTTCGAGGAGCACGCCCAGGGCGGGCGGCGGGCGCCGCTCGACATCGCCGAGGCCGCGCTGGTGCTGTGCGACGCCGCGGGCCGGGTGGAGAGCTGGCCGGACACCGCCGAACGGCTGCTGGGCCACCCGGCCGCCGACGTCCTGGGCCGGCCGGCCGCCGAGGTGCTGGACCCGGCCGACGCGGCCCGGCTCCCCGCGCTGGCCGCCGCCTGCCGGGCGCACGGCGGCTGGAGCGGCCCGCTCACCGTCCGCCGCAAGGACGGCGCACGGGTCGGCGTCCTGGCGCAGCTGGCCCCGGTCACCGACCGCGCGGGCGCCGGGCACTGGCTGGCGGTGGCCACCGAGCAGTCGCCGTTCCCGGGGTGGGAGATGAGCCGGGCGGTGCTGGAGCGGATGCTGACGCAGACGCCGGTCGGGATGGCGGTGGTCGACACCGATCTGCGGTTCGTCTGGTCGAACCTCGCGCTGGAGCGGTTCGGCGGCGGCCCGGCGCGCGAGCGGATCGGCCGCCGGCTGGCCGAGATCCAGCCCGGTATCGACGCCGAGAGCCTGGAGGCGCAGATGCGGCGCGTCCTGGAGACCGGCGAACCGGTCCTGGGCTACGAGCACATCGGCCGCCCCCGCTCCGAGCCCACCCAGGAGCGCGCCCACGCCATGTCGTTCGTCCGGCTCGACAACGGCGACGGCCGCCCGATCGGCGTCTGCTACACCGTCATCGACATCACCGAGCGCTACCGCAGCCGGCAGCGGCTGCTCCTGCTGGACCGGGCCGGCACCGCCATCGGCCGCACCCTGGACGTCACCCGCACCGCCCAGGAACTGGCCGATGTCGCGGTGCCCGACCTCGCCGACTTCGTCGTGGTGGACCTGCTGGACTCGGTGATGCGGGGCGGTGAGCCGCCGACCGGGCCGCCCGGCGCGACGGACCTGGTCGCGCTGCGCCGGGCCGGCCAGCAGTCGGTGCGGCCCGGTATCCCCGAGGCGGTGGTCGCGGTCGGCGACCTGGCGGCGTACCGCCCCGCGTCGCCGCCCATCCGGGCGCTGACCGACGGCCGGTCGTGGCGGGCCGAGCGGCTGGACCCGGACGGCGCGGAGTGGGCCCCGGAGGTCCCCGGCGGACGGCGCCGCCGGCTGCTGGCCCAGGGCCTGCACACCGCGATGGTCGTGCCGATCCGGGCGCGCGGTACGACGATGGGCGTCACCAGCTTCTTCCGGGCCGCGCGCGGGGAGCCGTTCGGCGCCGACGATCTGCGGCTGGCCGAGGAGTTCGTGTCCCGGGCCGCGGTCTGCCTGGACAACGCCCGCCGCTACACCCGCGAACGCGACGCCGCGCTCACCCTCCAGCGCAGTCTGCTGCCGCAGGGCGACGTGGAGCAGAACGTCCTCTCCCTGGCGACGTGCTACCGCCCCGCCGACGAACTGGCCGGCGTCGGCGGCGACTGGTACGACGTGATCCCGCTGTCCGGGGCGCGGCTGGCGCTGGTGGTCGGCGAGGTGCGCGGGCACGGCATCGGCGCGATCGCCACGATGGGCCGGCTGCGGACCGCGGTGCAGACCCTCGCCGCCCTGGACCTGCGCCCGGAGGAACTCCTGGCCCGCCTGGACGACCTGGTCAGCCGGGTCTCCGAGGAGGGCGGCCAGGGCGCCGGCACCGGCGCGGTCGGCACCAGCTGCCTGTACACGGTCTACGACCCGATCGGCCGCTGCTTCACCCTGGCCAGCGCCGGGCACCCGCCGCCGGTCCTGGTCGCCCCGGACGGCACCGCCGCGTTCGCCGACGTGCCGGTCGGGCCCGAACTCGGCGTGAGCGGGCTGCCGTTCGAGGCCGTCGAGGTGCCGGTGAAGGAGGACAGCGTGCTCGCGCTGTACACCGACGGGCTGCTGGCCGGCGCGGACTCCCCGGCCGGCGGGCCGCCGGCCGAGCGGCTGCTGCGCGCGCTCACCGCGCCCGGCGCCGCCCTGCACACGCTGGGCGAGTCGGTGCTCGGCGCGCTGGTGCCGCCCCGGCAGCGGGACGATGTGACCCTGGTGCTGGCCCGGACCCGCGGCCTGGACCCGGACCGCCTCGCGTCCTGGGAACTGGCCGCCGACCCGGCCGTGGTGGGCCGGGCCCGCGAGCTGGCCGCCGGGCAACTGGCCGCCTGGGAGCTGCCGGATCTCACCTTCACCACCGAACTGGTCGTCAGCGAACTGGTCACCAACGCGATCCGGTACGGCTCCGGGCCGATCCGGCTGCGGCTGATCCTGGAGCACACCCTGATCTGCGAGGTGTGCGACGGCTCCAGCACCGCGCCGTACCTGCGGCATCCGCGGACCACCGACGAGGGCGGCCGGGGGCTCTTCCTGATCTCGCAGTTCACCCACCGCTGGGGCACCCGCTACACCCCCGACGGCAAGGTCATCTGGGCCGAGCAGCTGCTCGCCTGACCGGCCCGGCCCCGCTCCCGGCCACCCCGCTCACCCGGCCTTCCCGGCCGCCTGCTCCTCGGCCCTGGCCCGCGCCGCCGCCGCCCGCTCCGCGTCGCCCTCGCGCTCCGCCAGCCGGGCCTTGGCCGCCCAGTTGTACGGGCAGACCGGGCGCAGCCGGCTGCGTTCGCTGAGCAGCGCGCGGGCCAGGTCGTGGCGGCCGGCCCGGAGCGCGGCCTCCACCAGGGTGCGCTGCACGGCGTCGCGCTGGGCGTGGCTGCCGCCGAACTCGTGCAGCCGGTACCGGACCGGCAGCAGCAGATCGGCGGCCGCGCCGAAATCGCCCCGCCCGTAGGCGAGCAGGGCCCGGCAGACCGGCAGGCCGATGTCCGCGGTCATCGCGCGGTTGGCGGCCGGGCCGCCCGGCGGGGTCGCGGCCAGCCAGCGCTCGCGGTCCCGGATGAGGTGCGCGGCCCGGTCGAGGCGGCCCGCGCCGACGTACGCCATCACCGCGTGCGCGTCGTTGAAGGCGTAGTGCGGGCCGTCGTCCCGGCGCTCCCAGGCGTCGGCGAGCGCGGCCCAGCGGGCGCCTTCGTCGCTGCCGGCGAGGTACAGGCGCCACAGCAGCGCGGCGGCGTTGACGAGTTCGAGGGCGCCGTCCTCCGCGTTCGCGTCGTGCAGCACCGAGTCGTAGATCTCCAGGACGCGGCGGGTGTCGCCGCGCTCCAGGGCGTAGAGCGCGTAGTGCCACCAGGTGTGGCCGGTGAGCAGGGTGCCGGCCGCCCAGTCGCCGGTCCGGGCGTCCAGGAAGCGGATGCCGTCGGTGAACCGCCCGCGCATCTCGTAGGTGTGCACCACGCCGTGGATGCCCCAGACGTCGTCGGGGCGGCGTTCCAGGGCGGCCAGGCCGGTCTGCTCGGCGTGCTCGTAGTGGCCGTTCTCCTCCAGGCCGAAGGTGTACATGCCCAGCAGCGGGCCGTAGTGCGGATCGTCCTCGTCCCAGGCGTCCAGCGCGCCGCCGATCCGGTCCCGCAGCCGGGGCGCGTCGCCGACGAGGAAGTCCAGGTGGTGGCCGGCGAAGAGGGCGAGCAGATCGCGCGGGTGGGCCAGCGCGGTCTCGTCGAGGATCCGTCCGGCGGTGCGGTAGTCGCCGTCCAGTCCGGCCGCCGCGGCGGCGAGGTGGGCGCGCTCGCGCGGGGTGAGGCGGCCGGGGTCGCAGTCCGCGCGGAAGGCGGTGAAGGTCTCGCGGGCGGCCGCGGCGGCCCGTTCGTCGGTGGCCAGGACGCCCAGCTGGGCGGCGAGCGCGTGGGCCATCGGCGAGCGGGGCGCGGCGGCCAGCGCCGCGCGCGCCGACTCCTCGACGCCGGGCCGGAAGAACACCAGGTCGTCCAGGGCCTGTTCGTAGTGGCCGAGGGCCTCGGGGCCGGTGTCGGTCAGCGCGTGCCCGTGGCGGTCGGCTGTCATGGTGGCTCCTGCGGGTAGGGGGGTGCCGCCGGACCTGCGGGTCCGGGGATCCAGCGGTCCGGATCCACGGCCCCATAAGTACCCCGCTCGCCCGGCTCCGCCCCGTCTCTCCAGGAAAGGTCCGTTTATGCTCCCTCTGGACGGCATCACCGTGGTCGCGCTCGAACAGGCGGTCGCGGCGCCCTTCGCCACCCGCCAGCTCGCCGACCTCGGCGCCCGGGTCATCAAGGTCGAACGCCCCGGTACCGGCGACTTCGCGCGCGGCTACGACGAGACCGTGCGCGGGATGTCCAGCCACTTCGTCTGGCTCAACCGCAGCAAGGAGTCCATCGCCCTGGACGTGAAGGACCCCGGGGACGCCGCGGTGCTGCGGCGGCTGATCGCCCGGGCCGACGTCTTCGTGCAGAACCTCGCGCCGGGCGCGGCCGAGCGGCTGGGCCTGGGCGCCGAAGCGCTGCTGGCGGACCGTCCGCGGCTGGTGGTGTGCGCGGTCTCCGGCTACGGCACCGGCGGCCCGTACGCCCACGCCAAGGCGTACGACCTGCTGGTGCAGTGCGAGGCCGGGGCGATGTCGCTGACCGGCACCGAGCGGGAACCGGCCAAGATCGGCATCCCGGTGGCCGATATCGCCGCCGGGATGTACGCCTACACCGGCATCCTGACCGCGCTGTACGAGCGCGAACGCACCGGCCGCGGCGGCGCGTTCGAGGTGTCGATGCTGGAGGCGCTGGGCGAATGGATGGGCTACCCGGCCTACTTCACCCGCTACGGCGGCACCGTCCCGCCCCGCTCCGGCGCCGAGCACGCCGCGATCGCGCCGTACGGGCCGTACCGCGCGGCGGACGGTACGCGGATCTTCCTGGGCGTGCAGAACGAGCGCGAGTGGGCCGCGTTCTGCGCGCGGGTGCTGGAACTGCCTGAACTAGCCAATGATCCGCGGTTCGCCCGGAACTCCGCGCGGGTCGCGCACCGCGACGCGCTACGCGCGCGGATCGAGGAGCGCTTCGCCGGGCTGGCGGCCGAGGAGATCGAGCGGCGACTGGCCGCGGCCCGGATCGCCCACGGGCGGCTGCGCGACGTCGCGGAGTTCACCGCCCATCCGCAGCTCGCCGCCCGGGACCGCTGGCGCACCGTGGACTCCCCGGTCGGCCCGCTGGAGGCGCTGCTGCCGCCGGTCACCGCCGCCGGCCGGGAGCCGCGGATGGACCGGATCCCGGCGCTGGACGAGGACCGGGACCGCATTCTCGCGGAACTGGCCGGTACGGAAGGGGACATGGCGGGGTGAACCGGCCGGCCGGCGGCAACGGGCCGGTGCCGCGCCTCTGGCCGGACGCCGCGCGCGGCAGGACCATGTCGGCCGTACGCCGCGTCCGCACGCCGCGTTACCGAAAGGAGCCCCCATGGGCAGACCCCTCGCCGCCCGCGGCCGCCCGGCCCGCCGGCTGCCGCTGACCGCGCTGCTGGCGCTGGTCCTCGGGCTGTGCGCGGTGCCCGCGCCGCCCGCCCGGGCCGCGGCCGCACCGGCCCCGCCCGCCTCGGCCGTCGACGCCTACTGGACCGCCGGCCGGATGGAGTCCGCCCGGCCCGTCGCGGTGCCCGGTCCTCCGGCCGCCGCCCGGCCCGCCGCGGCCGCGCCCGTCCCGCCCAGCCATCCCTTCGACGGCCTGCCGCAGGTCGGCACGTTCTTCTGGACGGACGCCACCGGCACCGGCCGGTTCTGCGGCGGCACGGTCGTCCGCAGCCCGCACCGGAACCTCGTCGTCACCGCCGGGCACTGCCTGCGCTCCCCCGACCCGAGGAAGTACCTGGCGTTCGTCCCGCAGTACCACGACGGCCTCAAACCGCACGGCATCTACCCGGTCGAGCGGATCTACCTCGACCAGCGGTACTACGACCTCGGCACGGACGGCGGCGCCCGCTGGGACTACGCGGTGGTCCGGGTCGGCCCCCGGGAGGACGGCGCCCGCGTCCAGCGGGTCACCGGCGGCTTCGACCTGCTGCCCTACCCCGGCTACGACCACCCCGACGTGCGGCTCATCGGCTACCCCGGCAGCAGCGACGCCCGCTACCCCAAACCGCTGGACTGCTCCTCGTCCACCCACCGCTACACCAGCACCGACCCCGCCGCGCCCGGCGACTTCCTGGAGATCGCCTGCGCCGGCTACATCGGCGGCACCTCCGGCGGGCCGTTCCTCGTCCGGGACATCGGCGGCTACGCGCTGATCGGCGTGATCGGCGGCTACCACACCGGCGGCGACACCCCCGACGTCTCCTACAGCTCCTACTTCACCGCCGACCTGCTGCTGCTCTACCTGCACGCGGTCCGCGGCGACACCCCGGCGGCCCCGCGCACCACCGCGTAACTCCCCTGCCCGCGACGATCGTTCGCCTGATCTTCATCCGCTGGACGCGGCCGAGTCCATCCGGCCGCTCCTAGGGTTACCGCGCTCCCTCCCCGTACCCCCGCGACCGAGTCCGGAGGACCGTCATGACCGCAGTCACGGCACGCAAGCGCACCCGGCGTCCCCTCACCGCGCTGGCCGGCGCCGCGGCCCTCGCCGCCACCGCGGCCGGCCTGTGGGCCACCACCGGCACCACCGCGTCCGCCCAGGCGGCCGCGCTCCCGGCGCCCGACCACATCGTGGTGGTGGTGCTGGAGAACAAGGCGTACAGCCAGGTGATCGGCGCCTCCGGCGCGCCGTACCTGAACTCCCTCAAGGCGGGCGGCGCCGTCCTCACCCAGTCCTACGGGCTGACCCACCCCAGCGAGCCCAACTACTACATGCTGTTCTCCGGCGCCGCCCAGGGCCGCACCGACGACAGCTGCGTCCCGGTCGGCTCGATGTCCGCGCCCAACCTCGCCTCCGAACTCCTCGCCGCCGGCCAGAGCTGGGCGAGCTACAACGAGGGCCTGCCGGCGCAGGGTTCGACGGTGTGCAGCAGCGGCAAGTACGCCCAGAAGCACAACCCGTGGTTCGGCTTCTCCAACGTCCCGGTGAACACCGCCAAGACCTTCGCCCAGTTCCCCTCCGACTACAGCACCCTCCCCAAGGTCTCCTTCGTCATACCGGACCTCTGCAACGACATGCACGACTGCTCGGTGGCCACCGGCGACACCTGGCTGAAGGAGAAGCTCGGCGGCTACGCCGAGTGGGCCAAGACCCACAACAGCCTGCTCGCCGTCACCTTCGACGAGGACAACCGGCTCTCCGGCAACCGCATCCCGACCCTCTTCTACGGCGCCCACGTCGCCCCCGGCAGCTCCAGCGCCACCACCTACAACCACTACAACGTGCTCCGCACCCTGGAGGAGCTGGCCGGGCTGTCCGCCCACGCCGGCAACGCCGCCTCGGCGTCCGCGGTCACCGGCATCTGGAACTGACCGCCGGTGTACCTCGCGGACTCCCGCACCGCCCCCGCCGCCCCGGACCGCACCGGCCCGGGGCGGCGCCCCGCGGTGCCCGGCACCGTCCTGGCGCTCGGCGCGGTCAGCCTGATCACCGACATCTCCGCGGAGATGATCACCGCGGTGCTGCCGCTGTACGTCGTCACCGCGCTCGGCCTGTCGCCGTTCGGCTTCGGCGTGCTGGACGGGGTGAACAACGGCGTCGGAGCGCTGGTCCGGCTCGCCGGCGGCCATCTCGCGGACGGCGGCGGCCGCCGCCACAAGGTGGTGGCCGGCCTCGGTTACGGCCTGTCGGCCCTCTGCAAACCGCTGCTGCTGCTCGCCCACGGACTGCCCGCGATCGGCGCCGTCCTGGCCGCGGACCGGGCCGGGAAGGGCCTGCGCACCGCGCCCCGGGACGCGCTGATCTCGCTGGCCACCCGGCCCGAGCACCGCGGCCGGGCGTTCGGCGTGCACCGGGCCATGGACACCGCCGGCGCGCTGCTCGGCCCGCTCGCCGCGTTCGCCGTGCTGCGGATCGCCGTGGACGGCTACGACGCGGTGTTCACGGTCAGCGGCTGCGTGGCCGCCCTCGGCGTCCTGGTCCTCGTCCTCTTCGTCCCCGCCCGCACCCCCGCCCCCCAACCCACGCCAGGCACCACCCCCCCCACATTCCGCACCTCCCTCGCCCTCCTCCGCCACCCGCCCCTGCGCCGCCTCACCC
>NZ_LLZI01000230.1 GCF_001509485.1 Streptomyces sp. NRRL F-4489 | reverse complement strand
TGCTCGTTCTGGCTGGCGGACGATCTGGCGATGATCGGCCGGGTGGAGGAGGCCCGCAAGCTCTTCGAGCGGCTGCTCTCGCTCCGCAACGACCTGGGGTTGCTGGCGGAGGAGTGGGACCCCCGCCTCAAGCGCCAGGTGGGCCGCAACTTCGACCTCTCCGACGACCGATTCGACCAGGACATCGTCTGATGACGGCAGCCGATCACGGCAACAACGCCGACTCCCGCCTCGCCCCCGGCCCGCCGCCGAGCCCGGCCGGCCCCTTCCGACTCACCGCGGTGCTCTCCGTCGCCCCCGACCTGGAGGCCCGGTACCAGACCCCTCTCTCCGGCAGCGGGAGGTGGTCCTGAGATGCTGAATCATCCCGGCTGCCCTGACTGCCTGCGTGCGGAACATATCCACGGTCATGTCCCCCCGGAGCCGCCGGAGCCGGACCCGCCGATACGAATCGCCACACTCATGCTCCTCTCTCTCGTCCTGCTGGTCGCGGCCGGGGGATGGCTGGGGCTGATGTGGCTCGTAGCACAGAATGTCGGCTGGCCCTGATTGACCAACCTCACCGCGGGCACCAACTGGCTGCTGCCCTGCACAGCCTTTCAGCTTCGGCATGGGCGTCGAAGATCCCGAAGGACACCACCCGGCGGCCCGTACCGGCGCGGTGGAGTCCTGCCCCCGGCCTCGGGAGGGGGCTCGGTTGCAGCCGCCGGGCGGGCGCCGGGAGGGCGGCGGCCGCGCGGGTCCGGCCGAGAACGCGCGCTTGTGCGGGCATCCGGTCCGTACTCGGCGCGGGTCAGCAACGTGTCCAGGGCGCGCGCGACGGCGGCCTCGTTGGTGTCGTCCAGGCCGGCCGCGGCGGTCCGCGGGGACGTGGTGCCAGGTGAAGTCCGCGAAGGCGGGGTTCACCAGCGGCAGACGGAGCCCACGGTGCGGTGATCCAGCGACCCGTGGTGCGGACGAAGACGCGCGAGAGGGCGTAGGGCCGTAGTGCACCTCGCACAGCACCGCTTGGCCATGTGCCCCGAGTGCTGGCGTCGCCACGGCCCGAGCACGGCGGCACTGTCCACCCGTCCGCCAGCCGCCCGTAACTCCGACCGGTCCGGGGCGACGTACGCGACCTCGAACTCATCAGCCGGCGGCCCGACGGAACCATCTGGCGGGACCGCCAGGCATGCACCACGTCCGGCTGACCCCGCCCCTCACCGCAATGTCCGATCCCCCGCACAGCAAAGCTTCAATCCGCAGACTGCGACGTCATTGGACAGAATTGTTGTTTCTTCCTCAACGTTGCATGTGTGTGCACCAGCTGGCTGAGCGATAGCAGTGCCACCGCTCAGGCGGACCGAATGGCGTTGATTAGAATGGCTTCCCATGTCGAAGCCTGACGAACTGCTTGTTGACGTCGCTGCCTTGGTGGAGTCCGGGCACAGCAATCAGATGTCTCTGACCGTGGTCGCCGGTGGTGCTGTCATCACGGGTCGGCTGGCTCCCGAAGCTGTCTGGAGGCAGCGGGTGTCCGAGGTCCTGGCGGACTCGGCCCGTCTCCATGAATTCTCCGCCGCCTTCACCGCTACGACGAGTGCGGAGAAGGCGCCCACTCATCTGCATTTCCATGTGGCGCGGATTCTGCAGGGCACGGTGGGGATCCCGGAGACAGGCGGGATGTACCGCGTGGCGATCGAGGACGTCAGCGCTTGGACCGTGGGTGACTTCAGCTACTCCGACCAGTGAAGTGCAACGCTGCGCGCTGACGGACCGCGTGGCATGAGGCGAGGGCCCGACCGGTACCTGCCGGTCGGACCCTCACTGTTGTCCCGGTGGCGGCTCGGGCCTGCCCGTCGGTCAGACGGCGGCAGGGGCGCCGGGCATCGCGGGAGCCTGCTGGAACGGGGCGGGGACACGCTTGCGCGCGGCGGTCCGGCGGAGGCCGGGGCAGGTGAAGCCGAGCTGAGTCATGGCCCGGAGAACTTCACCGGCGCTGAAATCGCGGCGGTCCTGGCGCGTGATGGCCTGCCCGACCTGCTTGACCGGGTAGGTGCGGCGGCCGATGATCACCGACTCGCCGATGACCTGTTCTGGCTTGACGCCCTTCATGGCTTCCAGGACGCCGCTCTTGGTGAGGTCGAACGGGAAGCGGGCGATGATGCAGCGCATGATGCCTCACAGGGAGAAGGACGGGATGGTTCTACCGCGGTGAGGCGGTTCAGTGCGCAAGGGCAAGGGCGAGGACGCCGGGAGCGCTGTCCTGGTCTTCGGCGACCGGCAGCGCGGCGAGTCGGCCGCCCAGCACCGCGTGCTCGGCTTCGGCGCTCGTGGTCACGGGTGAGGTGGACGGCCCGCTGGCGCCGAGGATGTCGCGCAGTTGAACGCGGTCGGTGTACGCGAAGCCGTCACGGATTGCGGTGAGCTGGCTCCGGGTGACCAGTTGGGCGCACAGGCCGTCGTTGTCGCAGACGGCCAGGTGCCCGGTGCGGGCGCCGGCCATGACGGACAGGGCGACTTCGACGGTCATGTCGTCGCAGACTTGCAGTGCGCCTGCGTCCATGGCGTCCGCCGCAGTCCTGTGTGCTGGGGTGATGTTCGTCGAGCGGGGCTGCATCTGAACCAGCGTCAAAAGGTGCCTCCTGCAGTGATGGGTCCATTTCCTGATCACAAGGCTTCTGGCATCACGAGGTTGCTAGGCCGCCGCGGCGTCGAAGGAGGTCTGCCGCGCGGTCCTGCGCAGGGCAGCCGAGGCGGGGCTGCGTCGGCCGCGTGAGGCCGCGCTGCGCTTACGCCGCTCGGCCACCGGCGCGGTGATCGTGACGGGGATGCCGGAGGGTGCCTGGGCGCCGGTGATCTGGCTCAGCGCCTCTTCGCCGGCACGGATCTGGGTGATCTGGGGCACGATTCCGGCGGCGGTCATGAGCCGGCTCATGCTGCGGCGCTGGTTGGGGGTGACCAGGGTAACGACGCTTCCTTGCTCACCGGCCCGCGCGGTGCGGCCGCCGCGGTGGAGGTAATCCTTGTGGTCGGTCGGCGGGTCGATATTGACGACCAGGTCGAGGTTGTCGACGTGGATGCCGCGGGCGGCGACGTTCGTGGCGACGAGCACGGTGACGTGCCCGGTCTTGAACTGGGTCAGGGTCCTGGTGCGCTGCGACTGCGCCTTCCCGCCGTGCAGCGCGGCGGCCCGGACACCGCTGGCCAGCAGGTGCTCGGTGAGCTTGTCCACAGCGTGCTTGGTGTCCAGGAACATGATCACCCGGCCGTCGCGTGCCGCGATCTCGGTGGTCGTACGGTGCTTGTCCGCGCCGTGCACATGCAGCACGTGGTGCTGCATGGTGGTGACCGCACCGGCGGACGGGTCGACGGAGTGGACGACCGGGTCGGTGAGGTAGCGGCGGACCAGAAGGTCGACGTTGCGGTCGAGGGTGGCGGAGAACAGCATCCGCTGGCCCTCGGGGCGCACCTGGTCCAGGAGCGCGGTGACCTGGGGCATGAAGCCCATGTCGGCCATCTGGTCGGCCTCGTCCAGGACGGTGATACCGACCTGGTTCAGCCGGCAGTCACCGCGGTCGATGAGGTCCTTGAGCCGGCCCGGCGTGGCGACGACGATTTCCGCGCCGCCCCGCAGGGCGCTGGCCTGCCTGCCGATCGACGTTCCGCCGACGACGGTGGCCAGACGCAGCTTCACCGAGCGGGCGTAGGGGGTGAGCGCGTCGGTCACCTGCTGGGCCAGCTCACGCGTCGGGACGAGGACCAGGGCCAGCGGCTGGCGGGGCTCGGCGCGCAGGCCGGCGGTGCGGGCCAGCAGAGCCAGGCCGAAGGCGAGGGTCTTACCGGATCCGGTGCGCCCGCGTCCCAGGGCGTCACGACCCGCGAGAGTGTTGGGCAGAGTCGCGCCCTGGATCGGGAACGGGACGCTTATGCCCTGCGCGGTCAGTGCGGCCAGCAGTTGGGCGGGCATGTCGAGGTCGGCGAACGCCTCGACCGCGGGCAGTGCGGGAGTGATCGTCTTCGGCAGGGCGAACTCGCCCGAGGAGGCGGCGGGCCGCCGCCGGCCGTGGCCGCCTGAGCGGCTCGGGCCCCCTGAACGGCTCGGGGCGGACGAGCCGAAGCGACTGCCCCGGCCCGAACCGGCGCCGGAACCGAAAGCGGGGCCGCCGGTGCGGCGGGTCCGGGAGGTGCGGTCGTTCGTACGTGTGGGGTTCATTTGAGAACCTTCCTTGATACGGCACGTATCAAGGAATTCCCGCAGCGGAAGAGCAGCGCAGGGAATCACAAGAACGGGCCGAAATGGAATGCGAAAGCGAAGTCGCCATGCAGTGAATCCGGGGCGGCGCGCAGGTGATGAAATGGGTGAGGTCTTATGGGAGTGGGATCCCGGACGTCAACGGGCGTTGGCCCGGGAACGGCGTGCACCCCTGGAGAAGAGCTTGGGGGCGGTCCTGTCCCACAGGTGGCATCACTGAGGGCATGCCCGTAGCTGGGGCCGGTACCCGACGGATACGTTGCCCGTCCAGGAAGTGCGCGTCAGCGTCAGGCGGGGACGATATTCTCGGCAGTCGGGCCCTTCTGGCCCGATGCGATGTCGAAGGTGACCCTCTGGCCTTCGAGCAGCTCACGGAAGCCCTGTGCGGCGATGTTCGAGAAGTGGGCGAACACGTCAGCGCCTCCGCCGTCCTGCTCGATGAAGCCGAAACCCTTGGCCGCGTTGAACCACTTCACAGTGCCAGACGCCATGTCATATCTCCTTGTGGGGCAGTACGCCGGCACCTGCAATCCACGGATGCCGGGTCGCCGCGATGATGCCCCGCCCGGAGAACAGCCGGGAATACATAGCGCTTCCCGCAGCTAAATGCTGCCGTAAGCGTTGAAGTTTTTGGGAACCACAACTGCAACTGAGGTCGACACTAGCACGCGGTAACGGTGCATGTCCGGTCACTGGCGGCACTCTGCTTGCGTCGGCAGAAACACTGTTCACGAGGCATGCTAAACCCTCATCCGGCCGCAATAGATAGGTGAATAGCAGTGAACGTCTTTTACGGCGCACGGCGCACGGCGGACATGGCTGTCGCTGGTCAGGTAGCTCCCAGGAAGATGGCTGTGTAGTGCGCGGTGAGGGCGGCGATGGTGAGTGCGTGGAAGCCGAACCAGCGCGGCCAGGGGTCGGGGCGCTTGAGGCCGTACACGGCGGCGCCCGCTGTGTAGAGCAGACCCCCGGCGATGACGAGGGCGACCACCGCGGTGCCGCCGGTGTGTGCGAAGTGGGGGAGCGCACTGGTACCGAACAGCAGGCAGGCCGACGGCGCGTACACCGAGCAGGCGGCAACTGCTGCTGCCGAGTGGGTAAGGGCGATCAGGACGATGCCGCCGGCCAGCGCGAAGGGGAGCACTCCGGCGTGCAGTAAGCCCCGCATCCTCGCCTTCAGCGCAGCCGCCGTGCACTCCAGGGCGTTCTCCGGTGCGGCACCTGTCCGCCGGGCGGGCGGGCCGGGAGGCGGATCGTCCGCGGGAAGGTGGTGGGCGCCGGAAGGGTGCTGGCGTTCGCGGCTGTGTGCCGCAGGATGGGTATTTTCAGCAGTCATGCGCTCATGCGGGGAACCGGTGGAAGGAGAACGCCGGAAGGTTGCCGCGACCGCAGGTCAATCGCCGGTTGCAGGCTGGGGTGCGGTGCGGCGGTACTCGGCGTTGATACGCCGGGCTTCTTCGAGCTGGTCTTCGAGGACGACGATGCGGCAGGCGGCCTCGATGGGGGTGCCCTGGTCGACGAGTTCCCGGGCTCGGGCGGCGATGCGCAGCTGATAGCGCGAGTAGCGGCGGTGGCCGCCCTCGGAACGTAGCGGGGTGATCAGGCGGGCTTCGCCGACGGCGCGGAGGAAGCCCTGGGTGGTGCCGAGCATCGCGGCGGCCCGGCCCATGGTGTAGGCGGGGTAATCGTCGTCGTCGAGACGGCCGAACGAGTCGTCTGGTGTCATTTGCACCTCTGTTGTGGAACGCGTGGAGGGGCCCGGGTGCCATATGACACCCGGGCCCCGAAGGAACTGCTACACCATCTGCCGGCCCTGGTACTGCGCCGGCCTTCTGCTTCCGCTGGCCCGACCTGACCGCTGTCGGGGGTGCGGGGATCGCGGTTGCTTGACCGGAGACCACCTCACTATCGATGTTCTGCGGTACCCGGGCTCAAGTCTCCGCCCAGGCGATCCTGATGGCGCCTGGTTCCTCCGTTCTTCCCTCTGGGATCAAACACTTACCACTCTTCGGCAGCCAGCCCCGTTGCCCGTCCTGCGTCTGCTCTGGCTCAGAACCCCACTGCCGAACCTCCCGGTGCGTGCGCCCGCAGCCGACGCCTTCACCGAGGTGCTGCTCACTTGGCCTTCACTGCTGAGTACTGCACTTGCGTGTCCTGCTCATGCGTGAACTGCGGTACTGCTCACGGCAGCCCCTTATCACTGCGGGCCGCCCGGTCCGGCCGTCAGCCCCGTCGCCGTCCTGCAACAACCCTGGCTTCGAAACTCCACCACCGCACCGTCCTGCGAACTGCAACTGCGGTACTGCTGCCCGGCGTTCGTGTCTGCCGGTCCTTGTTGTCCCTCTGGCTACGAGAGAAACCATAGCCCCACCGCTTCCTAATGTCTACTTCGGCCGACATAGATTTTCGTGTCTCGTGCGGTGAGATAATCGGCGTCGGCCACGGGACGGGTGCCCGGTGGTCCCGCTCCGGCCAGGCTCACCCACTCCCACCAGGCCGGCTACGCCAGCCTCGTTGCCGCGAAGACCACAACAGCCCCGTCCGGCCCTGCGGATGGCCGCTCAGGACACGCCCCAGTCGGCGTTTGCGCGGATGAGGCACCACAGGCCGGGCAGAGTAGACGAGCGGGCGCAGGGTTCGTCGCTACCGACAGCGGCTGACGATACGTGGCAGATCTTGAGATGAGACGGGGCCATGGACCATCCGAGCGACTCCAGCCGCAGGCTGCCACCCGCTGGCCGTGCCCCTCGACGAACGCACGGAGAGCACCACGTTCGGGATCCCGTTCTTGATCTTCTTCCAGGGTGACGGCGGCGTGCCGCCTGTCCGGTTTCCCTCCAGCCGCGTCGGCGGCAAGGCCGGGGGACTCTCACCCGGTCGCCGATCACTACCTCGGCCGTCGCGTGGGGCTGGCGGCCAAGGCCCGCACCTCGGCGCCTCGCATCCAGGCAATGTTGGAATTGGACAGGTATCGGGGCACCCGGTGTCCGGCCTCATGCCCGGTCATATCCTGCATCACGTTTCCCTCGCGTCGCGTCAAGGATCGGGCGAAATGGTTGCGTGATCTTGCAAGTATGCGGCTATGCTTCTGGAGGTTTGCAGAAGGCACCTCGTTCGGTGAGGCGTCTGTACGGACACAGGCCACTGACCCGACGACGTCGAGAGACGCCCAGGTTCAGGACAGGTCTCCCCGGCCTAAGGGGTGACCCCAAGTGGCTTCCCCAGGGGATTACGCCGTGCAGTGCCAAAGCTCTGACGAGTTGGGGTGAACCGGCCGCCTGGGCCGGTCCGCTCCTTGCCGCGTCGTTCAGCGCCCGCGTGCGCTCCGGCCGGAAGGAGGCGAGAGAGATGGATTGCCAAGGCAGTAGTCCGGGTCACAGTCGGCCCCGCACCCGATCGACCTCGCCCGTCCTCGGTACGCGCTGACAGCACTCACCCCACACGGACACGTTCGCTGCTCCAGCACCCGTGCGGCCCCTTGGGCTGCCGCGCGTGGCTGGGCTGCCTTGACGCGCCCGCAGAGTTCCGCGTGCCGCCAACTCCTCCCCTTCCGGGGGAGGTTGGGAGGCTCTCTCATGACCGACCTGACCACCGGCCCCGCAGCTGCCCGCGCGTCGCGCTCCGCCGTCCTGGACGAGGCGCACCTCGGTGACATCCAGGGCGCGCTGGGCACCATCAAGCAGCACGACACCGGTGAACGCCTAGGTCTGACGGCCAAGTTCAAGACACTGCTCGCGATAGCCGGCCCCGGCCTGATCGTGATGGTTGGCGACAACGACGCCGGCGCCTTCGACACCTACGGCCAGGCCGGGCAGAACTACGGCACCAGCCTGCTGTGGACCCTGCTGCTCCTCGTGCCCGTCCTGTACGTCAACCAGGAGATGGTGCTGCGCCTGGGCGCGGTCACCGGTGTCGGCCACGCCCGCCTGATTCTCGAGCGGTTCGGGAAGTTCTGGGGTGCGTTCAGCGTGATCGACCTGTTCCTGCTGAACGCGCTCACGCTGGTCACGGAGTTCATCGGCATCACGCTGGCGGCCGGTTATCTGGGGCTGCCCAAGGCAGGAGCGGTGCTCCTGGCCGCCGCCGTGATCATCGCCTCCGCGTTCACCGGCTCCTTCCGCCGCTTCGAACGCGTCGCGATCGCCCTGTGCGCAGGGTCTCTCCTCCTGGTCCCCCTCTACTTCATGGTCCACCCGAAGACCTCGCAGATGGTCCACGACTTCGCGGTGCCGGCCATCCCGGCGTCGGTTTTCCTGCTGCTGCTGTGCAACGACAGGGCCGTCCTGGGCCCGTGGGCGAATGGGCCGAAGACCAACGCGTTCACGTCGGCGGTGGTGGGTGTCCTGGTCACCCTGTCCGTCATCCTGACCGCCTCGGTGCTGTTCCCCGGCATCAGCTCCACCGCGATCCTCGACATCATGGCCGGCTGCGGCGTCATCGGGATCCTCGCGGCCGGTTACTCCTTCACCCGTCGGCGTACCGGTACCAAGGAGGACCCGATCGACCGCACCGGCCGCGACAACTGGCGGATGCCGCCCCTCGACACCCTTGCCCGGCCCACCATGTCCACCGGCCGCAAGATCGGCATGGGCGCGCTGCGCACGTATCTCCTGGTCGCGATGGTCCTGGTCATCATCAAGATCGTCCAGGTCGCCCTCGGACAGTAGGCAGTCGCTCGGGCGGCGTCCCGCCCCCGACCGCCCCCGTATCGCCTCCCCCACGGGGTGTGGCGGTCGCGCCGCAGCCCGATCGCCGCCCCCTCCCCACCCTGAGAACGGAGGTCCCTTCGTCATGCTCGCCGCACTCGACCACGTCCAGCTCGCCGCCCCGGCCGGTTCCCAGGACGTACTGCGCAGCTTCTACCTCACCGCCCTGCAGATGGTGGAGATACCCCGGCCTCCCGCGCTCGCCCGGCGCGGGGACTGCTGGTTCGCCGCGGCCGACGGCGGCCGTCTGGAGATCCACGTCGGCATCGAGGACGGCTACCGCCCGCCCCGCAAGGCCCACCCTGCGGTCCGCGTCGTCGGCCTCGACGCGCTCGCCGCCCGACTGGAAGCGTTCGGCGCCCCGGTCGTCTGGAACACCAGCCTTCCCGGCTACCGCCGCTTCGTCACCCAGGACCCGGTCGGCAACCGCCTGGAATTCCTCGAACCGCTCGGCTGACCGGCACGCACAGCGGCCTGCCCGCCCCCGCACGGGCGCTGCGCACGGGCGGCTCGGCCGGCCCGCTCGGCGGGTACATCTGAGTGCCACCCGACACCAGGACGAATGAGCCGGCACTGCCGCTTCGACCACAGAGAGGAGGCGCCGACATGACCGTGCTGCCTCGCCTGCTGATGGGTTCCGTTGAACGACTGGTCGGCCGCACGCCGCCGGCCGCCATCGGCGCCCCGGTGCACGCCGTAGTGCACACCGTCTGCGACGACGGCGAAGAGCCCCGCGTCCGCGCCTTGCTCAGGCAGGCCCTCGGCGGGCCGGGCGTGGACCTCCTTCACCTGCACTCCCGGGACACCGATCCCGGATCCACCGCCCTGGAAGCCACCGCGGCCATAGCCGGCCCGGTCACCGCGACGCTGGGGCGCGTCCTCACCCTCGTATGGCTCGATCCCGGTGTCCATGCCGTTCGCTGGGACCTCCGACCGTCGGACGACACCCCACCAGGGCGCTGCATGGCGCCCCTGCCGTCCCACGCCGACAGCGAAGAAGGTGCGCCGTGCACACCCTGACCACTTTCGAGTTCCTGATCCGGCTCGCCACAGGAGTGGCCTGTGGAGCCTTGATCGGCGTTGAGCGGCAGTGGCGAGCCCGGATGGCGGGCCTGCGCACCAACGCGCTGGTAGCGACAGGGGCCACGCTGTTCGTCCTGTACAGCGCGGCGGTCGGTGACGCGGGAAGCCCCACCAGGGTCGCTTCCTACGTCGTCTCCGGTATCGGCTTCCTCGGCGGCGGAGTGATCCTGCGGGACGGTGCCGGAGTGCGAGGTCTCAACACCGCCGCCACGCTGTGGTGTTCGGCCGCCGTCGGCGTGCTGGCCGCCTCCGGCAGGCTCGTTCTCGCGGTGCTCGGCACGCTCACGATCCTCGCCGTTCACCTCCTGCTGCGCCCGGCCGGCCGCCTGCTCGACCGCGCGCCGGCCGCCGGGAGCGACCCCGACGCCGCGTCACGTGCGACCGTCCACGTGGTGTGCGACCGGCGCGACGAGGGTCATCTCCGTGCCTTGCTGCTTCAGGCGCTGGCGGCCAGCGGTCTGGTTCCGACCGCGCTGCGCTCACGCCGGCAGCAGGAGGGAGCGGACACCGCGGTACTGGCCACCGTCGTGATCACGGGAGATCTTGCGCCGGCGCTGGAACCGGTCATCGCCCGGCTGTCCTTGGAGCCGGGTGTGCGCGACCTGCACTGGCACGGGGAAGAGCACCCCGATGACGACGCCTAGCAGCAACCGGTCCGGCCTGTCGTGAGGGTGGTCGCGCGGGTTCCGCCGGGCCGGCGTTTGCGTGCGGACCGGCTTCCCGGTCAGGCACTACTTGATCGCCTTGATGAGCAGCAGGAGAGCGCTCAGGATCAGATACCCGCGCAGGGCCATCATGCCCAGTCGGGTGCCCGCGGACCAGCGCACGGGCTTCGGGAGCGCCAGGGGCGGCATGCGCCAGGCGAGTTTCTCGGTGGGTGACATCGAGGGGGCCGCCGGTGCCGGACCGAACCCCGACTTGGTATTCGCCCGCCGGGTGCTGGTCGCCCTGGCCCCTCTGCGCAAAACGGGGCTCCGGCACGCCGCGCTCGCCGAGCTGTACGGCACGGCCCGCTCCACGGTCTCCCGCTCCATCGGCGAGATCCACCCGCTCCTGGCGGCGAGCGGCTTCGCCGTCCCTGACCGCCCCGGGATGCGGCTGCATACCCTGGCGGACGTGTTCGCCCACGCGGAAGCCGAGGGGATCCGGCTGAGGATCCACGGAGCCCACTCAGGTCCGCCGGCCCAAGACCAACCGTCCCGGACGACGGGCCTTCGTCTCGGGCAAGAAGAAGCAGAACACCATCAAGACCACCACCGTCAGCGACGGCCAGGGTCGTCTGCTGTGGTCCGGCGCGGACCGGCCGGGCCGCATGCACGACCAGACCGCGATGCGCGCCGAGGGCATCGCCGAGCAGTTCCGGCTACGCCCGGTACCGGGAGCCGAGGTCGGTGAGGGCTACCGGGGCCTGGCCAACGAATTCCCTGGCCAGGTCAGCGCCCCGCCGAAGAAGCCGCACGACGACAACACCGCTCGGCGACCAGTACGCATGGCGGGAGATGCGCCGACGGCAGTCCTCGGATCGGATCTGCGCCGAGCACGCCCATGCCGAACTACGGCAGTGGCGGCCGCTCCAGCGTTACACCGGTCGGCGTGAGGACTACGCCGAGACCCATCGCGCGATCGCTTCACTGACCTCGGACCGCTCCGCCTGGCGGCCAACCCGCCGCAAGCCAAGCACCGGATTGGTTCTCGCCCGACAGATGGCCTACTGATCAACCACCAGCCGAAGCGCCAGACCAGCACGCCCCGACCTCAGTCCCGGACCGGGTCGTAAGTCGCGGAGAGATCAGTCCCAGCGGACGGGCAGACGGAGTGGCCCGGGGAGTCCGGCGGTGGTCTTCCAGCGGATGGTGTCGCTGGCCAGGCGGAGGCGGGGCATGCGGGTGGCCAGTCGGCCAGGGTGATCTCGCCTTGCATCCAGAGCAGGGCTGTTCCCGGGCAGGAGTGGAGGCCGGATCCGAGCGTGAGGTGGTGGTTGGGGGTGCGTGCGAGGTCGGGGTGGGGGAAGGCCCGGGGGCGCGGTTGCCTGTGGCGAGCAGGAGGACGACGAGCTGGCCGGTTGTGATGTGCCGGCCGGCGAGGGCGAGGCCCTGTGCGGCCAGGCGGATGAGGAACTGGACGTCGCTTCGCGGCGCAGGAGTTCGGTGACGGCCGAGGCCGATTGTTCCAGCTCAATGCCTTGCCCCCCAGCGCCTGGTGCGGATCGGGTTTGGTTGAACCAGAGCGTGGAATCCGGAGCGCCACCAGAGCATTCGCTCACGGCAGAGGAGAAAGCTCGCGCAAGGACTGGAACCTTCGCCGGGACGATGTCAACGTACAACGTCTTGGAAATCTCTTTGCTGAGTCCCGGCCCGAGGAGGTCCATCTTTTGACCCAGACGGCCCGGTCCATCCTTTCCGCTGCTACGTTCGTCCCGTCGCGTGGCCTTAACCGTCTAATCGACGAAGGGCTATTGATACTCGGCGCGAACGATGTCATGCCCACCTGCCCTGTCGGCCAACCTGCTAACAGGGCCGAAACAGTGGGGTGGAGTGCGATCCTCCATTGGGAGCGGGGCGAAAAATAGGCGACGATCGCCGGTTACCCAAACCGGCGATCGTGCGGATCGTTGACGGTGTTCGCAAGCGGCTGTGCTCGGTGGTGGAGCCGCGGCGGACGCAGTTGGCAGTGGCGCATACGTCGCGAAGAAGCAATGGGAAGGCTGCTGTCAGCTGCTGATACATCAGTGGCCGCGCCTGCGTGCCCATGGCTGTAGCCGACTGCTCGGGACGTCGGGCTCCCTCCCTGCCCGTTCGCCAGGTGTGCCGTTGCGCGCCCTGGGTTTCCGGCATGAAGCCCTTCTCGCTACGAAAGTGATATTGCATGGCTCGTCCCCCGGCGCTGAAGCTCGCTGAGGTTCTGGCAGAGATCCGTATGAGTCCGTCGGCGTTCTACAGAATGCGCGCTCGCGGACAAGCGCCCCATCTCGCGGCGGTCGCTCAGCAGCGCGGGCGCGGCCCGCACCTGGAGGCGTTCTTCGGCTGCATGTACTACGCGGCGATGCGTCCGGCGGAGGTCATTCACCTCCGGCTCGAACAGTGCCATCTGCCCGAGACCGGCTGGGGGATGCTCAACCTGTCGGGTGGCGTGGTCGTCGCCGGCAAGGAGTGGTCGAACGACGGCGCGGTGCACGAGGTGCACTCGCTCAAGCGCCGCGCGGCTTCCGCCACCCGGCCCGTGCCCATCCCGCCGCAGTTCGTGCGTATGCTCCGCGCGCACGTCGAACGGTTCGGGGTGGCGCCTGACGGACGGCTGTTCCGGAACGAGGCCGGCAACTATGTGGACGCCTCCGCTTACAACAAGACGTGGGCGCGGGCAAGGAAGTAGGCCCTGACCCGCACCGAACTCGTCTCCGGTCCGGCCAAGCGGCCTTACGACCTCCGGCACGCCGGGATCTCGTTCTGGCTGTACTCCGGTGTGGACCCTGCCGAATGCGCTCGCCGCGCAGGGCAGAGCATCGCCGTCCTCTTCCGCCACTACGCCAAATTCCTGGACGGGCTCCGGGAGCAGGCCAACCGCCTCATCGAGCAGTCGATGATGGAGTGGGACCGCGCCAGTCGGGGAGGGGCGCCTGCGGGGTGGGTCGGAGTTTTGGTCCGCGACTGGTCCGGAACAGCTGGTCAGGGGCGGGAGACCAGGGGGAGGAACTGGGAGTTATGGCGTAAACCGATCCCTGGTCTGCTCGGTACGAGCGGAAGGCGCCTGGCGGACCGGTAAAAGCCCAGGTCAGGCGCCTTCCTCGTGTTTGGTTAGAAGAAGCCCAGCTTCTTCGGTGAGTACGAGACCAGCAGGTTCTTGGTCTGCTGGTAATGGTCGAGCATCATTTTGTGGTTTTCGCGGCCGATGCCGGATTGTTTGTAGCCGCCGAAGGCGGCGTGGGCCGGGTAGGCGTGGTAGCAGTTGGTCCAGACGCGGCCGGCCTGGATGGCTCGGCCGGCGCGGTAGGCGGTGGAGCCGTCGCGGGTCCAGACGCCGGCGCCGAGGCCGTAGAGGGTGTCGTTGGCGAGGGAGATCGCGTCGGTGAAGTCGGTGAACGGGGTGACGGCGACGACCGGGCCGAAGATCTCCTCCTGGAAGATCCGCATGGTGTTGTCGCCCTCGAAGACGGTGGGGCGGACGTAGTAGCCGCCGGCCAGTTCGCCGTCGAGTTCGGCGCGGGTGCCGCCGGTCAGGACGCGGGCGCCTTCCTTCTGGCCGATGTCGATGTAGGAGAGGATCTTCTCCAGCTGGTCGTTGGATGCCTGGGCGCCGACCATGGTGTCGGTGTCGAGGGGGTGGCCCTGGACGATGCGCTCCGTACGGGCCACGCCGTCCGCGAGGAAGTCGGCGTAGTGGCCGCGCTGGATCAGGGCGCGGGACGGGCAGGTGCACACCTCGCCCTGGTTGAGGGCGAACATGGTGAAGCCCTCGAGGGCCTTGTCGCGGAAGTCGTCCGCGGCGGCGGAGACGTCGTCGAAGAAGATGTTGGGGCTCTTGCCGCCCAGTTCCAGGGTGACCGGCCGGATGTGCTCGGAGGCGTACTGCATGATCAGCCGGCCGGTGGTGGTCTCGCCGGTGAACGCGATCTTCGCCACCCGGGGGCTGGACGCCAGCGGTTTGCCGGCCTCGACGCCGAAACCGTTGACGATGTTGACCACGCCCGGCGGCAGCAGGTCGGCGATCAGGCTCATCAGGAAGTGGATGGAGGCGGGGGTCTGTTCGGCGGGCTTGAGCACCACGGCGTTGCCCGCGGCCAGCGCCGGGGCGAGCTTCCAGGAGGCCATCAGGATCGGGAAGTTCCAGGGGATGATCTGGCCGACCACGCCCAGCGGCTCGTGGAAGTGGTACGCGACGGTGTCCTCGTCGATCTCCGAGAGGGTGCCCTCCTGGGCGCGGACCGCGCCCGCGAAGTAGCGGAAGTGATCGATGGCGAGCGGGATGTCGGCGGCCAGCGCCTCCCGCACCGGTTTGCCGTTCTCCCAGCTCTCGGCGACCGCCAGCTCCTCCAGGTGGGCTTCCATCCGGTCGGCGATGCGGTTGAGGACGGCGGCGCGTTCGGCGGCGGGGGTGCGGGCCCAGCCGGGGGCGGCCGCGTGCGCGGCGTCCAGGGCGCGTTCGACGTCCTCGGCGGTGCCCCGGGCGACCTCGGTGAACGCCTGGCCGTTGACCGGTGTCGGATTCTCGAAGTACCGGCCCTGCGCGGGGGCCACGAACTCCCCGCCGATCCAGTGGTCGTAGCGGGACCGGTAGGACATCACGGCATCGGGGGAACCAGGGTTCGCGTAGCGTGCCACGGGCGGCCTCCTTGCGGGTCGTTCGGCAGCGGCGGGTGGGACGGTGCGTCCCGTGCCGGGCGGTCAGCGCCGTAGCGGTAAGGGTTGTGCGGTTGGGGGCTTCGGGCAAGGGGGCGTCCGGTGAGGGCGTTCAGTTCCGGGCGTGTTGGGGGCGAGTGGCGTGGGGGCGGCCGCCGGTGGTCAGTGGCCGGCTGCCTGGAGGCGCAGGCCGTTGGCGACGATCACGTCGGAGGTGACGAGGGCCTGTTCGGCGCTGACCCGGGTCATGTAGACGAAGGGCGGGACGACCGGGGGGACCGGGAGGGTGTCGGGGGTGAAGGTGAGGCAGAGCACGCCCTCGATGCAGCCGCTGAACTTGGTGAGGTAGAGGGTCACCGCGCCCTTGAGGTCCAACGCGTCGGCGGACAGGCCGAGTTGGGGGCCCTGGGCGTCGTGGGTGGTGAGGCGGTAGTCGGTGAGTGACGCGGCCCGCATGCGGAGCACCATCACCTTCCGGGGGCCGTTGACGGTGGGGACGGTGGTGACCCCGGCCAGGGTGAAGCCCTGGGGCGCGAAGCGGGTGGTGGTCACGGTCGGCGGGGCCGGTGGCGCCGGGGGAGGGGCCGCGCCGGCCCGCTGCGCCGGGCCACCGAGGGCGGTGAGCAGGGCGAGGGGCAGGGCGAGGGGGAGGGCGGCGGTGAGGGCCTTGCCGCCGGCGGCGCCGCGCGGGCCCGGAGGCGTACGGTCCGCGGACGTACCGCCCACCGGGGACCCCGCCGCTTCCGTCCCGGTCTCCGCCGGCGCCCCCGCCTCCGCCGCCCCCGCCTCCGCCACCCCCGGCGTCCACCCGAACCCCAGCGCCCCGCCCGCGATGCCCAGCAGCGTGCCGACCAGGAAGCCGCCGAGGTTGGTCGCGGCGAAGGAGAGGACGGAGAGGATCAGCGCGTTGACGCTCACGTAGTGGTGCGCGGCCGGGGCGTACCAGAGGAAGAGGCCGGCCACCATCAGCGCCAGGCCGATGCCGAGCGCGGCCAGTCCGCCCAGGCCCAGGCTGACCAGGACGTTCAGCGGGGAGAGCGGGATGATCAGGAGCTCCGCGCCGGCGAGGAGGAGCAGCAGGCCGGCCCAGAAGGGGCGGGTGCGGCGCCACCGCCGCAGCGCCGCCCGCCGCTCCGGCCAGGGCGGCGCCCCGTCGAGCCGGGCGCCCCACCGGGCCCGCCGCGCCCTCAGAAACACGTCCGCCCGTCCAGGCTGACGCTCACCCGCAGGCCCTTGAGGCGGAAGTTGCCGCCGGTCGCCGACCAGGCGTGCGACTTGACGCCGGCCACCTCGATGTTCCCGGCCTGGAGCCCGAACTTCCCGCGCGGGCCCTTCACGCCCGGCACCGCGTCCAGCGTCCCGGCGTCCCGGCCGATCTGCGCGGTGCCGAACCGGGCGTCGCCCACCAGGTCCTCACCGTCGATGACGAGGCTGTCCGCGCGCACCGGCCCCGCCGCGCCGCCCGCGGTCAGCTTGAACACCACCGTCCCCACCGGCGTCGGCACCCGCGCCGCCTGGCAGATGTCGGCCAGTTCGGCCTTGCCGATGCCCAGCAGCGCCACCGGGTGGCCGCGGTCGTCGGTGTCGCGGTCGGTGTGCACGTACGAGGCGAGGCCGCTGCTGGTCAGCCGGCCCGAGGAGACCTGGAAGTTGGTGCCGGACACCGCGAACGAGGCGGCCAGTACGCCCTGGGCCATCACGGTGGCCAGGGCGCCCACGGCGAGTACCGCGGGTACCGCCGCCACCGCGGTCTTCTTCCAGGAGGTCCGTCCTTCGGGTGCCCTGCTGTGCGGAGTGCTCACCGGTTCCTCCCCGGGGCAGTGGTCGAATGCGCGAGGGAAGTGCTGAGTGGAGACGCGGAGGTGCGGAGGTATGGAGATGACGTGACTGTCCGCGGCGGTGGTACGGCTGACTGGGGCACGCCCGTCGCGGACCGGCAACAGCGGTGTGACGCGCTGTCATACTCGCCTGATTACCCGGCAGTTGGAGAGTAGGGCGGATTTTGAATAAGAGTCAACAGCGCGGACGGACGGCCTCGCGGCCCGGCGGTACCGAGCGGTCGCGGGTGCGCCGCGCCGAACTGATAGCCACCGGGCGGACGCTGTTCGCCGATACGTCCTACGACGCGCTGTCCATGGACGACATCGCCCGCCGGGCCGGCGTCGCCAAGGGCCTGATCTACTACTACTTCGGCAGCAAGCGGGGCTACTACCTGGCGATCATCGAGGACGCGGTCGGCGAACTGGTCCAGCGCGCCGGCAGCACCCATGAGCTGCCGCCCGTCGAACGCGTCCGGCGCACCGTCGACGGCTACCTCCGCTACGCCCAGCACCACCAGGCCGCCTACCGCGCGATCGTCACCGGCGGGGTCGGCTTCGACGCCGAGGTGCTGGCCATCCGGGCCCGGGTCCGCACCCGGCTGCTGGGGACCATCGCCCGGGGTGCCTGGGGCCGCGAGGAGATCCCGCCGCTCGCCCGGACGGCGCTGACCGGCTGGCTCTCCAGCGTGGAGGGCGTCACCCTGGACTGGATCGAGCGGCCGGAGCTGCCCCGGGAGACGGTGGTCTCGCTGCTGGTGCGCGGCCTGGGGGACACCCTGCGGCTGATCGAGGAGTACGAGCCGGATTTTCCGGCGCCTCCTCGGCCGACCACTTTATGACGCCACGTCAAACACTCAGGCAGGCAAGCAAGTTGAGCGGGCGGGAGGTCGATGCCTCCCGCCCGCTCGTTCCCCGTACCCGTGGCCGGTCCCGCTACCGGATCGCCTTGATCAGCTCCCCGTTCGGCGTGTCCCCGCTCAGCTCCCAGAAGAAGGTGCCGCCCAGGCCCTGGGCGTCCTTGAAGGCCATCTTGGTGCCGATGGTCTGCGGGGTGTCGTAACTCCACCACTGGTCACCGCACTTGGCGTACGCGGTGCCGCCGACCGTGCCGGTGGCCGGGCAGCGGGCCTTGATCACCTTGTAGTCGTCGATGCCCGCCTCGTACTTGCCGGGGGCCGCGCCGGTCGCGGTGCCGCCCGGCGCGTCCTGGGTGACGCCCTGCCAGCCGCGGCCGTAGAAGCCGATGCCCAGCAGCAGCTTGTTCGCCGGGACGCCGAGCTTCTTGAGCTTGGCGATGGTGTCCGTGGCGTTGAAGCCGGCCTTCGGTATGCCGTTGTACGACGTCAGCGGGGAGTGCGGGGCGGTCGGGCCCTTGGCGTCCCAGGCACCGAAGTAGTCGTAGGTCATCGCGTTGTACCAGTCGACGTACTGGGACGCGCCGCCGTAGTCCGCGGCGTCCATCTTGCCGCCGTCCGAGGCGTCCGCGGTGATCGCCGCGGTCACCAGGCTGCCCTGGCCGAACTTCTCCCGGACCGCCTTGAGGACGTTGGTGAACGCCGCCCGGCCGCTGGAGTCGCAGGTCAGACCGCAGGCGTTGGGGTACTCCCAGTCGATGTCGATGCCGTCGAAGACATCCGCCCACCGCTTGTCCTTGACCAGGTCGTAGCAGGACTGGGCGAACGCGGCCGGGTTCTTGGCGGCCTCGGTGAAGCCGCCGGACCAGGTCCAGCCGCCGAACGACCACAGCACCTTGAGGTTGGGGTGCAGTTTCTTGAGCTTGCGGAGCTGGTTGAAGTTGCCGCGCAGGCCGTTGGGGTCGTCCCAGGTGTCGGCCTTGCCGTCGACGCTCTGGTCGGCGGTGAACGCCTTGTCGTAGTCGGCGTAGGCGTCGCCGATGGAGCACCGGCCGCCCTGGGTGTTGCCGAAGGCGTAGTTGATATGCGTCAGCTTCGCCGCGGAGCCGGAGGTCTCGATGTTCTTGACCTGGTAGTTGCGGTCGTAGATGCCCCAGTCGGTGAAGTAGCCGACGACCTTGCTGCCGGCCGCGGTGCTCGCGGTGGTCGTCGCGGTCGTGGCGGTCTTCGCGGGGGCCGCGGCGGCCGGGCGGCCGGCGGTGGGGGCGCCGGCCGGGGACGGGTGGGCGGAGGCCGAGCCGGCGAAGAGGGTGCCGGCCAGGGCCGCGGTACACAGGGCGGTCGCGGTGGCGAGCAGCTGCCGCGGGGCCCGCTTCCGGTGCGGTCCGATCATGTCGTCTCCTCGGAGGGGGCGAGGGTGGAGCAGGGCGGCGTCCCGGCCCGTATGCCTGCCGAATTGGCATGAACGCGCGGAACGTTGGTGAGAAGGTAGAAGGACTAGACCAGTGCGTCAATGGTTCGGACCAATTCGGTGTCCCGGTCCGGTCCGGCCGCCAAGTGGCCCGGTACGGGCCGGTGATCGAAGATCGACCCGTGACGGCGGGCCGCCGATCGGGCATACTCCTAGCGCCACAGCCGCAGGTCATCGCCATCCGCGACCCGGAGGGCGATCATCGGCCGAGGCACGACGGATACCGGCGCCGCCGCCCACCCCGCGCGCGCGTCGCCGCAGCGCCCGAAAGGGAGGAGAGCGCCGCCATGACCGAGTATGTTCCCCCGCCGGTGGACCGCAGGCTGCCCACCGAGGAGGCCCGCGACCTGATGGCCCTGGTCCGGGAGCTCGCCGAGCGCGAGATCCGCCCGCCGGCCGCCGAGGAGGAGGAAGCCGGCCGCTTCCCCCGCGCGCTGTTCACCCTGCTCTCCGAATCCGGACTGCTCTCCCTGCCGTACGCGTCGGAGTTCGGCGGCGGCGACCAGCCCTACGAGGTCTACCTCCAGGTCCTGGAGGAGCTCGCGGCCGCCCGGCTCACCGTCGGCCTCGGCGTCAGCGTGCACACCCTGGCCTGCCACGCGCTCGCCGGCTACGGCACCAAGGAGCAGCGCGCCGAGCACCTGCCGGCCATGCTCGGCGGCGGCCTGCTGGGCGCCTACTGCCTCTCCGAGCCCGCCGCCGGCTCCGACGCCGCCTCGCTGACCACCCGCGCCACCCGCAGCGGCGACGTCTGGACCATCGAGGGCACCAAGGCGTGGACGACCCACGGCGGGATCGCCGACTTCTACACCGTGCTGGCCCGCACCGGCGGCAGCGGTCCGCACGGCATCACCGCCTTCCTCGTCCCCGGCGACGCCGAGGGGCTCACCGCGGCCCGGCCCGAGCGCAAGATGGGCATGAAGGGCTCGCCGACCGCGCAGCTGCACTTCGACGGGGTGCGGGTGTCCGACGCCCGCCGGATCGGCGAGGAGGGGCAGGGCTTCTCCATCGCGCTCTCCGCCCTGGACTCCGGCCGGCTCGGCATCGCCGCGTGCGCCATCGGCGTCGCCCAGGCCGCGCTGGACGAGGCGCTGGCGTACACCGCGGGCCGGCGCCAATTCGGCCGCCCGATCGCCGACTTCCAGGGCCTGCGGTTCATGCTCGCGGAGCTGGCGACGCAGGTGGAGGCCGGCCGGGCGCTGTATCTGAGCGCCGCCCGGCTGCGCGACGCGGGTCTGCCGTTCGCCAAGGAGGCGGCGATGGCCAAGCTCTTCTGCACCGACACCGCGATGCGGGTCACCACCGACGCCGTCCAGCTGCTCGGCGGCTACGGCTACACCGCCGATTTCCCCGTTGAGCGCTATATGCGCGAGGCCAAGGTGCTCCAGATCGTCGAGGGCACCAACCAGATCCAGCGGATGGTGATCGCCCGCCATCTGGCCGGCCCCGAGTCGCACTGACGGTCCCGGGCGGGGCCGCACCACCCGCTCCGCCCGGACCGCGCACCGCCGGGGTGTGGCCTGCCCCGGCTATCTGACGTACCGTCAACTCCTCGCTCAGTCCTGCCACTTCCGCAGTACGGCCGAGCCCAGGAGGGGACCGTGTCCGACCGTCCGATCGCGCTCGACGAATACCCCATCCACCAGGCACCGCTCTCCATGCGGCAGGTCGCCACCAGCGACCGCAACGCCTACGACCGCTGCATCTTCCACGTCCTGGACCACACCGGCCGCGCCCTGCTCATCGCCGGCCTCGGCGTCTACCCCAACACCGGCGTCATCGACGCCTACGCCACCCTCCGGCTCGGCGACCGGCTGCACGCCGTCCGGGCCTCCGACGCGCTCACCGACGACCGCCTGGCGCTCACCGTCGGCCCGCTCACCATCACCGTCGAGGAGCCCCTGCGCCGCCTCCGGCTCACCTGCGACCCCGACCCCGCCGACCCGGACGGCCTGGCCTACGACCTGACCTGGACCGCCGCCTTCCCCGCCACCTGGGAACCGCACCACACCCAGCACCGCGGCGGCCGGCTCATCCTGGAGGGCCGCCGCTTCGTCCAGGCCGGCACCTGCACCGGCACGATCACGGCCGCCGGCGAACGGCTCACCGTGACCGCGGGGGAGTGGACCGGCACGCGGGACCGCAGCTGGGGCGTGCGCCCGATACCCGGCGAGGACGGCGGCCGGGCCGCCGCCGAGGCGCCCACCGAGGGCTTCCACTGGCTGTGGTGCCCGGTCCGCTTCGACGACCGCTTCGTCATGGTCATCCTCCAGGAGGACGCCGACGGGCACCGCACCCTCAACGAGGCCCTGCTGGTCCGCGACGGCGCCCGCGACCGCCAACTCGGCTGGCCGTACGCCGACATCACCTACCGCCCCGGCACCCGCCACCCCGAACGGGCCGTCATCCACCTCACCGGCCCCGACCGCGAACCCCTGGACCTCACCGCCGAGATCCTCACCTCCTCACCGCTCGCCCTCGGCGCGGGCTACCCGCCCGCCGACGACTGGCAGCACGGCACCTGGCAGGGCCGCGGCTGGACCGACCGCCGGAGCTACGACCTGACCGACCCGGCCGCCCACCCCCGCGCCGCCTACGGCGTCACCGACCACGCCGCCCGCTTCACCCTCGGCGGCCGCACCGGCTACGGCATCTTCGAACACGGCAGCTTCGGCCGCCACGACCCCAGCGGCTTCACCGGTTACGACGCGGTCGCCCCGGCCCGCCGCGGGGAGGCCGCCCGATGACCACCGCGCCCCGCCCCCGCACCACCACCCGCGACCCCGAGGACCTCACCCGGCGGCTCACCGCCTGGCTCGGCACCAAGCTCCCCGGCGCCCGCGCCACCGCCGCCACCGTGCCCGCCTCCAACGGCATGTCCAGCGAGACCCTGCTCTTCGACATCGCGCACCCGGACCCGGCCGCCGCCGGCCTTCCGGCCTCCGGCCGCCCGGGCCGCATCCCGGCCGCCTGCGCCCTGCGGCTCGCCGCCGACCCCGCCGCGTACACCGTCTTCCCCCGCTACGACATGCCCCGCCAGTACCGCACCATGGCCCTGGTCGCCGCCCGCACCGACCTGCCGGTGCCGCGCACCCTCTGGCTGGAGGAGGACCCCGCGCCCCTCGGCGCGCCGTTCTTCGTGATGGCCCGCGCCGCCGGCCGCGTCCCGCCCGACGTCATGCCGTACACCTACGAGGGGAACTGGCTGCACGACGCCACCGGCGCCGAACGCGACCGCCTGGAGACCGCCAGCGTCGCCGTCCTGGCCCGGCTGCACGACCAGGTGCCCGCGGACGCCGCCGCGTTCCTGGCGCTGCCCGGCCCCGGCACCCCGCTCCGGCGCCATGTCGAGGCCCAACGCGCCTACTACCACTGGGTCGTTGACGGCCTGCCGCGCTCACCGCTGATCGAGCGCGGCTTCGGCTGGCTCGCCGACCACTGGCCGACCGGTGCCGACGACCCCGGCGACACCGTCCTGAGCTGGGGCGACGCCCGGATCGGCAATATCGTCTACGACGGTTTCGCACCGGCCGCGGTGCTCGACTGGGAGTTGGCCGCGCTCGGCCCGCGCGAACTGGACCTCGGCTGGATGATCTACCTCCACCGCTTCTTCCAGGACCTCGCCGAACAGGGCGGCCGGCGCGGGCTGCCCGGCTTCCTCGACCGCGACCGCGTGGAGCGCCGCTACGCCCGGCTGACCGGCCACCGGCCGCGCGCGATGGAGTTCTTCACCCTCTACGCGGCCCTGCGGCACGCCGTGGTGATGCTGCGGATCGCCTACCGGCGCGTGCACTTCGGCGAGGTGCCGGTCCCGGACGACCCCGACGGGCTGATCCTGCACCGGGACGCGCTGGAGGCGATGCTGGCCGGCCGCTACTGGTGAACCACCGCGGCCGGCAGGGGTGGCGTGCGGGGCGTCAGGCCCGGCGGCGGGCGCGCGGCACCCGGGCCGGCCGCTCACCGGGGCCGCCGGGGTGCGAGAACGGCTGGCGGCGCCAGTCCAGGGTCTCCGGCAGGGTGAGCAGGATCGCCGCGTCCCGCTCCTCGGCGGCCGCGGTGTCCTCGGTGTCCGGGGCGTCGGCGGCCGGCCGGCCGGAGCCCGGGCAGACCGTCAGCGCGAACGGGTTCCACGGCGAGGGGCACAGGGCGTGCTCCGGCAGGGTGTCCTCGTCGGCCAGCAGCGCGATCGGCCGGCGGCAGTCCGGGCAGGTGACGCGGTAGATCTCGAAGGTGTCGAAGGGATCGTCGGCACCGAAGCCGTCCGGGAAGCCGGGACTGTCGCCCTCCTGGGCGTCGATTCCGGCCGCGGCGGATTCCTGCTCAAGGCGTCGCATGATGTCCATCCCCCTCGGGTGGGCCACGTCGGACCGCTGACTTCGTTCGTGTGACCGGCGGTCTCGGCCAACACGAGCAATGCCCCTCATGCCGGGCGCATAATCACCGGCGCCCCCCGGACCCGTTGCCGCCGGTGTGGCGTTGCTCACACAGGGCGCCGCCCGGGCGTCCAGCATCCGGTGCGCGATGCGCGTGCGCGCCCGCGCACAGTAGGTTGAGCGGGTGGAGGAGCTGGACCGACAAATCGTGGATCTGCTCGTCAAGGACGGGCGGATGAGCTACACCGACCTGGGCAAGGCCACCGGCCTGTCCACCTCGGCGGTGCACCAGCGTGTGCGCCGCCTGGAACAGCGCGGGGTGATCCGCGGCTACGCCGCCATCGTCGACCCCGAGGCCGTGGGCCTGCCGCTGACCGCGTTCATCTCGGTCAAACCCTTCGACCCCAGCGCCCCCGACGACATCGCCGACCGGCTCGCCGAGGTCCCCGAGCTGGAGGCGTGCCACAGCGTCGCCGGCGACGAGAACTACATCCTCAAGGTCCGGGTCGCCACCCCGCTGGAGCTGGAGCACCTGCTCACCCGCATCCGCACCCTGGCCGGGGTCTCCACCCGCACCACGGTGGTGCTCTCCACCCCGTACGAGGCCCGCCCGCCGCGTATCTGACCCGCCCGGGAGCCGACCCCGGGCGCCGCGCGCGCCCGCGCAGGCGCGAGACTGTCCGGTATGAGCGAGCGCAACCCCGAGCAGCCCCACCGCACCGTCCTCCTGCGCGGCGGCGAGGTGCACAGCCCCGCCGACCCCTTCGCCACCGCGATGGTCGTCGAGGGCGACCGGATCGCCTGGGTCGGCGAGGAGGGCGCGGCCGACTCCTTCGCCGACGGCGTGGACGAGGTGGTCCACCTCGACGGCGCGCTGGTCACCCCCGCGTTCACGGACGCACATGTGCACACCACCGCCACCGGGCTGACCCTCACCGGGCTGGACCTCTCCGGCACCGCCACCCTCGCCGAGGCGCTGCGGCGGATCACGGAGTACGCCGCCGCCCGCCCGGCCGGCGCCGTGCTGCTCGGCCACGGCTGGGACGCCGCCGCCTGGCCCGAGGGCCGCCCGCCGTCCCGCGCCGAACTGGACGCCGCGGCCGGCGGCCGCCCCCTCTACCTCACCCGGATCGACGTGCACTCCGCGGTCGTCAGCACCGCCCTGCTCGACCTCGTCCCCGGCATCCGCGAACGGTCCGGCTACGCGCCCGGCGCCCCGCTGACCGGCGACGCCCACCACGCCGTCCGGGCCGCCGCGTACGCCACCGTCACCCCCGCCCAGCGCGCCGAGGCGCAGGCCGCCGCGCTGGCCCGGGCCGCCTCGCTGGGCATCGGCACCGTCCACGAGTGCGCCGGACCGGAGATCTCCGGGGAGGACGACCTGGCCGGGCTGCTCGCCCTCGCGGCCGAGGGCACCGGCCCCCGCGTCATCGGCTACTGGGCCGAACTCGTCGCATCCGCAAAGGACGCCGACCGGATCCGGGAGCTCGGCGCGCTCGGCGCGGCCGGCGACCTCTTCGCCGACGGCTCGCTCGGCTCGCACACCGCCCATCTGCACGCCCCCTACGCCGACGCCCCGCACACCGGCACCGCGCACCTCGACGCGGACGCCGTCGCCGCCCATGTCGCCGCCTGCACCGAGGCCGGGCTCCAGGCCGGCTTCCACGCCATCGGCGACGCCGCGCTGACCGCCGTCACCGACGGCGTCCGGGCCGCCGCCGACCGGCTCGGCACGGCCCGGGTCCGGGCCGCCCGGCACCGCGTCGAACACGCCGAGATGCTCACCCCCGCGCACATCGCCGCCTTCGCCGACCTCGCGCTCACCGCCTCCGTGCAGCCCGCCTTCGACGCAGCCTGGGGCGGCCCGGACGGGATGTACGCCGCCCGCCTCGGCGCCGAACGGGCCGCCGGCCTCAACCCGTACGCCGCCCTGCTCAAGGCCGGCGTCCCGCTCGCCCTCGGCTCCGACAGCCCGGTCACCCCCCTCGACCCCTGGGGCACCGTGCGCGCCGCCGTCTTCCACCGCACCCCCGGCCACGGCATCTCCGCCCGCGCCGCCTTCACCGCGCACACCCGCGGCGGCTGGCGCGCCATCGGCCGCGACGACGCCGGCGTCCTGGTGCCCGGCGCCCCGGCCGACTACGCGGTCTGGCACACCGGCGAACTGCTCGTCCAGGCCCCCGACGAGCGGGTCGAGCGCTGGTCCACCGACCCCCGCTCCGGCACCCCCGGCCTGCCCGATCTCACCCCCGGCGCCGCCCTCCCGCGCTGCCTGCGCACGGTCGTCGGCGGCCGGACGGTCTTCGACCGGCCGAACGAGTGACATCGCGGGCGCCGGTGCCGCCGGACCCGGCGCCCGAACGCCCGCGCCCTACCTGGGAAGGCTCGGCACTGACCTGGGACGACGCGAAAACGACGCAGGCGGGGCGACTGTTGACAGCGGCCGCCGGTCGGCCGGTAGGTTCGGCCGGGTCCACCACAGGACGTCCGACCGGGAGACCTCCGCGCAGTCGTCGACGCAGCTGGGCCACGGGGCGGCGAGCCATCCGGCACACCGCCACTGGGAGCCAGGTCCAGCGCCAGCGGCACGGGGCGATGGCCAGGCCGGTCGGCAGGTGCGACCCGGGTGGGGCCCGGCGCTCAGTAGACAACGGCTCTCGGTCGACCCGCAGCCAGCGGGTCCCAGGTCGGCCCGAAGGGCGCCGGGCCCCGATCCGTATCCCGCGCCCCGCCCGCGCCCGCTCCCGCCCAGGTCATTCCCGCACCCTCGCGCACCCCGGGCCCGCGCCGGCGCCCCTGCGATGTACGGTCAGCTGACTACCGGACGACCTGCAAGGAAGGCCCGCGACCGTGTCATCGGGTTCCGACACCACCGCAGCAGCCGTGCGCTCCACCGCGCCCGGCGGCCCGGTGCCGTCCACCGCGCCCGCCGCGGCCGGCACCGCGCGCCGCCCCGGCCGCCTCCGCCGGCTCGCCGCCCTGGCCCGGCGCGAGGCCCCCCGCGCCGCCCTGGCCGCCGTGGCCGGCCTGGCGCTGGCCCTGGCCTTCCCGCCGTACGGCCTGTGGCCGCTGTCGCTGGTGGCGGTGGCCGCGCTGGCGCTGCTGACCCGCGGCCGGCGGGCCCGCCAGGGCGCCTGGACCGGCTTCGCGTTCGGCCTGCCGTTCTTCCTGGTCCTGCTGAAGTGGCTGCATGTGATCGGCTGGGACGCGGTGGCCGGGCTGTCCGTCGCCGAGGCGCTGTTCGTGGTGGTGCTGGGCGCGGGCCTGGCGCTCACCTCCCGGCTGCCCGGCTGGCCGCTGTGGGCCGCCTGCCTGTGGGTCGCGCAGGAGTGGGCCCGGGACCGGCTGCCGTTCGGCGGCTTCCCCTGGGGCCGGCTGGCGTTCGCCAACACCGGTTCGCCGTTCACCCCGCTCGCCGCGCTCGGCGGCGCCCCGCTGGTGACGTTCGCGGTCGCGCTGGCCGGCGGGCTGCTGGGCGCCGCCGCGGTCGCCGGATGGGGCCTGGTGCGCCGCCGCGGCGGGACCCGCGGGCTGGTCCGGGCCCTGGAGGCGTTCGGGCTGGCCGCCGCCGTCACCCTCGCCGGGCTCGCGGTGCCGGTCCCCACCAAGGCCGACGACACCGTGCGGATCGCCGTGGTGCAGGGCAACGTCCAGCGGCCCGGGATGGACTTCCTGGGCCGCCCGATGCAGATCCTCGACAACCACGCCACCGCCACCGAGAAGCTCGCCGACGACGTCCGCCACCACCGCGCCCCCAAGCCCGACCTGGTCATCTGGCCGGAGAACTCCTCCGACCTCGACCCGTACCAGTACCCGCAGGCGTACGACCGGATCGACGAGGCGGTCAAGGCGATCGGCGTGCCGGTGCTGGTCGGCGCCCTGGTCGACCACCCGTCCAAGCCCGGCTACGTCTTCAACGAGGGCATCGTCTGGGACCCCAGGACGGGCCCCGGCGCCTCGTACACCAAGCAGCACCCGGTGCCGTTCGGCGAGTACGTGCCGTTCCGGGAGCAGCTCAGCAAGATCATCACGCGGTTCCAGCGGGTGCCCCGCGACTTCTACCCCGGCAACCACACCGGTCTGCTGAAGGTCGGCCCGGCCCGGCTCGGCGACGTCATCTGCTTCGAGGTGGCCTACGACGAGATCGTCCACGACACCGTCGGCGCCGGCGCCCGGGCCCTGGTCATCCAGACCAACAACGCCACCTACGGGCGGACCGGCCAGCCCGAGCAGCAGCTGGCGATGTCCAAGCTGCGGGCCGTCGAGCACGGCCGGGCGGTGGTCACCGCGGCCACCAGCGGCATCAGCGCGGTGGTCGCCCCCGACGGGACCGTTACGCACCAGATTCCCGAATTCACCCAGGGCGTGGTGTCGGCGCGCATCCCTCTGCGCGACGAAACGACGCTCGCCGACCGCGTTGGCGCGGCTCCCGAGTGGCTGCTCGCTATCGTGGGCCTCCTGTCCTGCGGGGCCGCCGTCATCGCCGGCCGGCGCGGGCGACCGAAGGACGAGAAGGGGCAGCAGTGACAGACGGTCAGCGGCAGTACGGTCCGCTCGGCACCACGTTGGTGATCATTCCGACGTACAACGAGGCGGAGAACATCAAGCCGATCGTCTCGCGGGTGCGGTCCGCCGTCCCCGAGGCACACGTCCTGATCGCGGACGACAACAGCCCGGACGGCACCGGCAAGCTCGCCGACGAACTGGCCGCCGAGGACGAGCGGGTCCACGTGCTGCACCGCAAGGGCAAGGAAGGGCTGGGCGCCGCCTACCTCGCGGGCTTCCGCTGGGGCATCGAGCAGGGCCACGGCGTCCTGGTCGAGATGGACGCGGACGGCTCCCACCAGCCCGAGGAGCTGCCCCGCCTGCTCACCGCCCTCAAGGGCGCCGACCTGGTGCTCGGCTCGCGCTGGGTGCCCGGCGGCCGGGTGGTGAACTGGCCCAAGTACCGCGAGTTCCTCTCCCGCGGCGGCAGCACCTACTCCCGGGTCATGCTGGACGTCCCGATCCGCGACGTCACCGGCGGCTTCCGGGCCTTCCGGGCCGAGACGCTCAAGGGCCTGGGGCTGGACGAGGTGGCCTCCCAGGGCTACTGCTTCCAGGTCGACCTGGCCCGCCGGGCCGTCCAGGCCGGCTACCACGTCGTGGAGGTGCCGATCACCTTCGTGGACCGGGAGCTGGGCGACAGCAAGATGAGCCGCGACATCGTCGTGGAGGCGCTGTGGCGGATCACCGCCTGGGGCGTCGGCTCCAAGGTGAGCAAGATCCGCGGCCGCTGATCCACCGGGCCGCCGGGCCAGGCACACTGGGGGCATGACGTTCGGAGCCACGCCACCGCCGAGTCCCCGCCCGCCCCGCTCGCGCGCCCGCCGGTTCGCCCCGCTGGGCGTCGCCGCCTGGATGGTGCTGGAGATCTGGCTGCTGACGGTGGTCGGCGGGGCCACCAACGGGGTGACGGTCTTCCTGCTGCTGCTCGCCGGGGTCGTCGCGGGCAGCGCCGTGATCAAGCGGGCCGGGCGCCGCGCCTGGCGGAACCTCACCGGCGCCCTCCAGACCGGCGACCCGGCCGCCTCCCGCGAGACCGGCGCCAGGGGCACCGGCAACACCCTGCCGATGATCGGCGGGCTGCTGCTGATCCTGCCCGGGCTGCTGTCCGACGTGCTCGGGCTGCTCTGCCTCTTCCCGCCGACCGGCCGGCTGCTGCTGCGCCGGGCGGACAAGCTGCTGACCCGCTCGGCGGGCTCCGCGCCGGGCTCGTTCCGCGATGTCTACCAGCAGGTGCGGATGCACCAGCCGGACGGGAAGGTCGTCCAGGGCGAGGTCATCCGCGAGGACGGGCCCGCCGGGTCCGGGCCGGGCGGCGAGGAGTCCCGTCCGGCGGGGCGGCGGCATCCGCCGCTGACTCCCTGATCTCTTTGCACGCACAAGAAGGGCCGGGGCCACCGTGATCCGGTGGCCCCGGCCCTTCTCTGCTCTATGCCGCTTTATCGCGGCCCGCTCGTCAGGCTGACTTGCGGTTGCTGTCGCGCGGATGCACGGCGATGTTCATGGTGCCGGAGCGGAGGACGGCCAGCCGCTCGGCCAGCACCTCCTCGAGCTCCTCGCGGGTCCGCCGCTCCATGAGCATGTCCCAGTGCGTACGCGCGGGCTTGCCCTTCTTCTCCTCAGGGCCATCGCCATCCACCAGAAGCGAGGGCGCACCGCACACCTTGCACTCCCACTCCGGCGGAATCTCGGCCTCGACCGAGAACGGCATCTCAAACCGATGTCCGTTCTGGCATGCGTACTCCACCGCCTGGCGCGGGGCCAGGTCGATGCCGCGGTCGGTCTCGTAGCTGGTCACCACGAGGCGCGTACCGCGGAGAGCTCGCTCACTCATGAATCGTGCCTCCCGGGCTTGTCGCCCACAGGACAGGTGTCGCTGTCGTCGTCATCCGGTCAACGTCCGGTCGGCGGTGAAGATTCCCGTCATCGGGACATGCGTCGCCTGCGTCGCCCGTCGTGCCGCCCCTTGTTGTACCCACCAACGCCCGGTTTGTCACATCTGGCAGCAGATGTCACCCAACGCCTCACGGAGTTGAGCGCGCAGTAACGGTCCGTCCGGTGAGCCAAGGGCGTACACTACCGCCCCGCATGCCGAACGGCTAAATCCGGTCAGGTCAGGTAGCGGAATCACGGCAGTCGGCGTTCCCGTACGTGCCCGGCCCGCCCGGCTACGCCCAGCAGCCCCGCTCGGTCATCACCGCGCGCAGGGTATCGACGCGGTCGGTCATGATGCCGTCCACCCCGAGGTCCAGCAGGGCCGCCATCCGGGCCGGGTCGTTGACCGTCCAGACATGGACCTGCATGCCCAGCGCGTGCGCGGCGCGCAGCAGCAGCGGATCGACGACCCGCAGCCCGGAGCGGCGCTCGGGCACCTGCACGCACACCGCGTTGCGGCGCACCGCCGCGCCCAGCAGCCGGTCCAGCGGCACCGCCCCGCGCCCGTAGGAGCGCAGCCGCAGCCCGGCCACGCCGCGGGTGCCCAGCGAGCTGGCCATCCGGCCGCCGGCCAGCCGCTGCGCGCGGGCCACCCGGGCCTCGGAGAACGAGCCGACGCAGACCCGGTCCCAGGCGCCGGTGCGGCGCAGCAGGTCCAGCAGCGGCTCCAGCGCGGCCTCCGCCTTCAGGTCGACGTTCCAGCGGGCCTCGGGGAACTCCTCCAGCAGCTCCTCGAACAGCGGCAGCGGCTCCCGCCCGGCGACCCGGGCCCGGCGGACCGCCCGCAGCGGCAGCTCGGCCAGCGCGCCCCGGGAGTCGGTGAGCCGGTCCAGGGTGGCGTCGTGGAAGGCGACCAGGGCCCCGTCCGACGTGGCGTGCACATCGGTCTCCAGATAGCGGTAGCCCAGGGCCACCGCGCGGCGGAAGGCGGCGGCGGTGTTCTCCAGGCCGTCCGCCGCCCCGCCCCGGTGCGCGAACGGCAGCGGGCCGGGGTGGTCGAGATAGGGGTGGCGGAGGCGTATCGCGGTGCTCACTCAGGCAGTATCGCGCCCTCCGGGGCCGGCGCGGAGCGGGCCACCACCGGGGACGGCCGCTCCGGCAGCCCCGGGATGGCGAACCGGCGCAGGAAGAACTGCGCCAGCGGCCCGATGGCCAGCGCGTACACCACCGTCCCGGCGCCGACCGAGCCGCCGAGCGCGAAACCGGCCACCACCACGGCGATCTCCAGGCAGGTCCGCACCAGCCGGACCGGGCGGCCGGTGCGCAGGTGGAGCCCGGTCATCAGGCCGTCCCGGGGGCCGGGGCCGAAGCGGGCGGTGATGTACAGGCCGGTGGCGGCCCCGTTGAGCAGGACGGCGAAGGCCAGCAGCGGGATCCGGACGGCGAGCGCGTGCAGCGGGGGTACGAGCGCCAGCGTCCCGTCCATGACGAAGCCCAGGATCACCACGTTGGAGACCGTGCCCAGGCCCGGCCGCTGCCGCAGCGGGATCCACAGCAGCAGGATCAGCGCCCCTATGACGTTCGTCACCATGCCGATCGACAACCCGGTGTGGCGTGCTATGCCCTGGTTGAGCACGCTCCACGGCTCCAGGCCCAGGCCCGCGCGGACCATCAGGCCCATGCTCACGCCGTACAGCACCAGCCCCAGATAGAGCTGGACGAGCCGGCGCGGCAGACGCGGCCGCGGACCGGTGGACCCTTGGGTGACGGACACGACGCTTCCCCCTCCTGGTGGGATTGGACTGGTGCGTGTCACCATGTGGCGTGTCCCGGCTCGGGAAGTAGAGCCAATTCGGGGAAGGTGGACTGATCTTCATGGCGCAGTGGACCTCCGCGGTGGGAGCGCCCCAGCTCGCCCGGCTCCTCCGGTCGCAGGATCCGCGGGCCGCCGAACTCACCGCCAACGGGCGGAAGTTGCCCGCCTACCGCGGCCTGGCCGACGGCGTCCGCCTGCTCGTCCTCGAAGGCCGGGTACCGGTCGCCGCCCGCCTGCCCGCCGAGCGGGAGCTCGCCGCCGCGGTCGGCGTCAGCCGCACCACCGTCGCCGCCGCCTACGAGGCGCTGCGCGCCGAGGGCTTCCTGGAGTCCCGCCGCGGCTCGGGCAGCTGGACCGCCGTCCCGGCCGGCAACCCGCTGCCCACCCGCGGCCTGGAACCGCTCCCGCCGGAGGCCGCCGGCTCGATGATCGACCTCGGCTGCGCCGCCCTCCCGGCCCCCGAGCCCTGGCTCACCCGCGCCGTCCAGGGCGCCATGGCCGACCTGCCGCTGTACGCGCACACCCACGGCGACTACCCGGCCGGCCTGCCCGTCCTGCGGCAGGCCCTCGCCGACCGCTACACCGCCCGCGGCATACCGACCATGCCCGAGCAGATCATGGTCACCACGGGCGCGATGGGCGCGGTCGCCGCCATCTGCCGGCTCTGTACGAGCCCCGGCGAACGGGTCGCGGTGGACTCGCCCTCGTACGCCAACATCCTCCAGCTGATGCGGGACGCCGGCGCCCGGCTCGTCCCGGTCGGGCTCGGCGAGCGGCTGGCCGGCTGGGACATCCCGGTCTGGCGCCAGGTGATGCGGGACGCCGCGCCCCGGATGGCGTATGTCGTCGCCGACTTCCACAACCCCACCGGCACGCTCGCCACCGAGGACCAGCGCCGCCGCCTGGTGGACGCCGCCCGCTCGGCCGGCACGCTGCTGGTGGTGGACGAGACGATGACCGAGATCGTGCTCGACGCGGACACCGAACTGCCCCGCCCGGTCTGCGCGTTCGACCCCGCGGGCAGCGCGGTGATCACGGTCGGCTCGGCCAGCAAGGCGTTCTGGGCCGGGATGCGGATCGGCTGGGTCCGGGCCGCGCCCGACATCATCCGCAGCCTGGTCGCCGCCCGCGCCTACTCCGACCTCGGCTCGCCCGTCCTGGAACAGCTCGCCATCGCCTCGCTGCTGGAGAGCGGCGGCTGGGAGGAGGCGGTGGGGATCCGCCGCGAGCAGGCCCGGGAGAACCGCGACGCGATCGTCGAGGCGCTCCAACGGCACCTGCCCGACTGGGAGTTCAGCGTGCCGCGCGGCGGTCTGACCCTCTGGGTGCGCACCGGCGGGCTCTCCGGCTCGCGGATCGCCGAGGCGGGGGAGCGGCTCGGGGTGCGCGTGCCCTCGGGGCCGCGCTTCGGCGTGGACGGGGCCTTCGAGGGCTTCGTCCGGCTGCCGTTCACGGTCAGCGGCGCGGTCGCCGACGAGGCCGTGGTCCGGCTGGCGCACGCCGCGCAGCTGGTGGCCACCGGCGTCGCACCGGCGGAGGCCGGCGCTCCGCACGCGTTCGTGGCCTGAGGGCGCGGCGGCCGGGACCGGACGGCGAAGGTCTCAGGAGGCGGGCGGGCCGTCCGCCGCCTGCTTCGCCAGGGAGACCGGCTGCCGGGCCGCGTCCGCCGGCCCGTCCGAGTCCGCCCGCTCCGCCGCGTCGCCCGCCTCTGCCGCATCGCCCGGCGCGCCCGCGCCGTCCTGCCCCGCCCTCTCTCCCCGCGCCGCGTCGTCCCCCGGGACGGTCCGTTCCGGCAGCAGGGCCAGTACGGCCTTCCGGTGGGCGGCGCCGGTGGCCTCGTCGTACGGGTCCGGGGTCGCCGGCACCTGGAGGCGGAGCACCGGGCCGGTGCCGAGCCGGGCGTAGCCGCGCCCCGGGGGGACCTGGGGGAGCGGGGTGGTGGGCGGCGGCGCCCCGAGCACCGCGCGGATCTCCTCGGCGGTGGCCGCGCCCAGCACCACCCGGGCCCTGGTGTGCGCCCGCACCGGGTCGCTCAGCAGCTCGGCGGTCTCGAACTGGTCGGCCACCGCCACCGTCACCTGCGCCGCCCGGCCGTGCCGCAGCGGCACCTGGAGCAGCCGCTGGGGATCGTCCCGGCCCTCCACCGCCGCCAGGTGCGAGAGCGCGGTGAGCCGGTCCGCGAGGATCCACAGCGGCCGCCGGGCCTCCGCCGGCGCGGGCCGCCCGGCCTGCTGCGCCCGGTTCGCCGCGACCAGCCGCCGCTCGGTCTCGTGCGCCGCCCACTCCAGCGCCGCCAGCGCCCCCGCCAGCCCGCTCTCCACGGCCAGCACACCGCGCCGCCCGGCCAGGCACCCGAACTCGCCGGTGCCGCCGCCGTCGATCACCACCACCTCGCCGTGCCGCAGCGCCTGGAGCGCGAGCGAGCGCAGCAGCGTCGTGGCGCCCGCGCCCGGCTGCCCCAGCGCCAGCAGATGCGGTTCGGTGGACCGCCGGCCGGTGCGCCACACCACCGGCGGCACGTCCCGGGTCCCGCCCTCCTCGCGCGCCACCGGCAGGGTCCGCTGGACGGCGTCGGGGTCGGTGAAGCCGAGCACCGTCTCGCCCGGCGCGGTCACGAACCGCTGCGCGGCGATGTCCGCCGGCAGCGGCCCGAGCACCGCCATCTCCAGCCGGCCGGCCTCCTCGTCCCAGACGAAGCGGTACTCCCGGCCGCGCCCGGACTTCGCGGCCAGCAGCTGCTCGACGCGGGCCCGGGCGCCGTCCTCGCCGTCCGGGAAGTACGCCGGGTACGCCAGGCTCAGCCGCGTGAGCCGCCCGTCGCCGTCGAAGGCGTGGTCCCCGAACGCCCGCTGCCAGTCGCCGTCGTGGGCGTACAGCGGGGCGGGGTCGGCCTCGGCGGAGAAGTGCGGGACCAGCGCCTCGTAGAGCGTCCGCAGCCGTCCGGTCTCCGCCTCGTCCGGGCCGGTCGCGGGCGGCGCCGGCCGGTCCCGGCCCGTCCAGGCCGCCGCGGCCAGCACCGCGGCCCCCGCCAGCAGCGGACCGTACGGGACGAGGGCCACGGCGAGCACCCCGGCGGCGGCCAGGAAGCCCAGCGGCCCGCGCCGCTCCTTGGGGGTGGCGGCCCAGCGTCCCCGCCCGGCCACCGCCAGCCGGCGCAGGCCCCGGCTGATGGTGATCAGCGGGTGGAGCACATCGGTCGCGCCATCGGCCGCGGTCCGCGCCAGTTCGCGGCCGCGCGCGATGGGCGCGCTGCTGGTCAGGGCATTGCCGGTGAGGATGCGGGGCAGGGGGCGCCGGGCCACGGCGTGCCTCCAGGGGGTCGTACGGGCGGCGGGCCGGCTCGTGGGCGGCGAGCCGGGGCGGGGATGCCTGGGGCGGCAGCTAGAGCTTGATCCCGCCCAGCAGGCTGGCCAGGCTGGCGCCGCCCGCCTTGATGCTGGGCGCGATGGCCGAGCCCGCGAGGTAGAACCCGAAGAGCGCGCACACCAGCGCGTGGGACAACTTGAGGCCGTCCTTGCGGAAGAAGAGGAAGACGATGACACCGAGCAGGACGACGCCGGAAATGGACAGAATCATGAGGGTTCTCTCCTGGGTGTGGGGACGGTCACCGTGAGTTCTTCCAGCCTCACCTGCGGTATCAAGCCATGAAAAGCCGCAAACGGCGTATTTATCGTGGAAATCGCCCAAATGGGCCAGTGGTGTCCGGTGCCCGCCCGGCCCGCCGCCGGCCGCACCCGCCCCGACCGGCACAATCATGGGGTGTCACACTCCAGGAAGCCGCCGCGCGCCACCGGGCGGCGCACCCGCCGGAACCCCGCCGCCCCGCCCGCCGTCACCGAGACCTCCCCGTGCCCGTGCGGCCGCGAGGCGACCTACGGGGAGTGCTGCGCCCCCTTCCACCAGGGCCGCGCCGCCGCCCCGACGCCCGAGCGGCTGATGCGCTCCCGCTACAGCGCCTTCGCGGTGGGCGACACCGCCTACCTGCTCCGCAGCTGGCACTCCACCACCCGCCCGCCGGCCCTCGACCTCGACCCGGCGGTGCGCTGGACGGGCCTGGCGATCCTCTCCACGTCCGGCGGCAGCGCCTTCCACGGCGAGGGCACCGTCGCCTTCCGCGCCCACTACACCGCGCACGGCCGCACCGGCAGCCAGGAGGAGCACAGCCGCTTCGTCCGTGAGGACGGCCGGTGGGTCTACCTGGACGCGCTGCCCGACGCGTAGCCGGGCCGCCCGCCCGGCGGGGCCGTCAGGGCCGGTCGTCGGGGCCGGGCGCGTCCGGGCCCAGGCCGAGCCGGCCGCGCAGCTGGTCCAGTTCGCGGCGGTCGCGCTTGGTGGGGCGGCCCGCGCCGCGGTCCCGTACGGCGATGACCGGGATCTGCTCGCGCGGCGGCACCGGCGGGCTGTTGTCGACGTAGCACTCCACGGCGACCGGGGCGCCCACCCGCTTGCGGAGCAGCCGCGCCACCACCACGACGCGCTCCCGGCCGGCCTGCCGCAGCCGCACCTCGTCACCGGCCCGCAGCGCGTGCGCCGGCTTCACCCGCTCCCCGTTGACCCGGACGTGCCCGGCCCGGCAGGCCGCCGCGGCCGCCGAACGCGTCTTGGTGAGCCGCACCGACCAGATCCAGCTGTCGACCCGGGCGGTGGTCATCCCCTCGTCGGAACCCATGCCGCGACTGTATGCGACCACGGGGGCCCGGCGGGAGCGCGGCAGCCCCCGGGAGTGCGGGAACCGGGCGGCCGGGCCTACGAGGCGGTGGACTTGCCGGAGCGCTTGGCGCGGGTCTGCTTCTTGGCGGCGGCCTTGCCGGACGAGGACGAGGACGAGCCCCGGGACGACGAGGAAGCCGAGGACGCCGAGGACGACGACGCGCGCTTGGCGGTCTTCTTCCCGGCCGCGCCCGCCCCGGCCTTCGCCGCTGCGCCGGACCCGCCCCCGGACCCGCCCTTCGCCGCCGACTTCCCCGCGGCCTTGGGGGCGGCCTTGCGCGCCCCGCTCCCGCCCCGCCCCCGTATCGGCGTCACCGAGCCCGCCGCGTCCTCGCCCGCCGCCCGCTCGCCGCCGCGGGCCGCCCGCAGGCTCTTCTCCAGGGCGGCCGTCAGGTCGATGACCTGGGCACCGGTGTCGGCCGGGGCGGCGGGCGCGAGCGGGGCGCCGCCCTCCCGTTTGGCCGCGACCAGCTCCTCCACCGCCTCGCGGTAGTCGTCGTGCAGTTCGGCCGGGTCCAGTTCGCCGAGCGAGTCCATCAGGGTCTCGGCCAGCGTCATCTCGTTCTCGCGGACCTTGACGTCCTCCGGCGCGAGCCCCTCCGGGGAGCGGATCTGGTCCGGCCACAGCAGCGCGTGCATCACCAGCGCCCCGTCGTGCGCCCGCAGCATCGCCAGGCTCTCCCGGCCGCGCATCGCCACCTTGCCGATCGCCACCTTCTCGTGGTGCTCCAGCGCCTCCCGCAGCAGGGTGTACGGGCGGACCGCGGACGCCCCGTTGGGGCCGAGGTAGTACGCCTTGTCCAACTGGAGCGGGTCGATCTCGGAGGGGTCCACGAAGGAGAGGATCGCCAGCGTCTTGGCGGTCGGCATCGGCAGCCGGGAGAGGTCCTCGTCGGTGATCGGCACGATGGTGTCGTCGCCGGGCGGCTGATAGCCCTTGCCGACCTCCTCGTTGGGGACCTCCTCGCCGTCCAGCTCGCAGACCTTGCGGTAGTGGATCGGCGCGCCGTCCTTCTCGTGGACGCGGACGAAGGAGACCGACGAGGTGCGGTCGGTGGCGCTGTAGGTCTTCACGGGGATGGTGACCAGGCCAAACGATATGGACCCATTCCAGATAGATCGCATAGTTCGCCCCTTGTGTGGGATTCTCAATGGTATGCCGCCGATCACCGTCGTGGAGGGGCGGCGCCTCTCCCTGACCAACCTCGACAAGGTCCTGTATCCCGCGACCGGCACCACCAAGGGTGAGGTCCTGCACTACTGCACCACCACCGCGGACCTCCTCCTCCCGCACCTCCAGGACCGGCCGGTGTCCTTCCTGCGCTACCCCGACGGGCCGGACGGCCAGCGGTTCTTCACCAAGAACGTCCCGCCGGGCACGCCCTCCTGGGTGAAGAGCTGCGAGGTCCCCCATTCGAGGTCCGGACCGGTCCGGCAGATCGTCCTCCAGGACCTCGCGTCCCTGGTCTGGGCCGCCAACCTCGTCGTCGAACTGCACACCCCGCAGTGGACCTGCGGCGCGCCGGGCGTGGCCGACCGCCTGGTCTTCGACCTCGACCCGGGCGAGCCCGCCACCATCGTGGAGTGCTGCGCCGCCGCCCGGTGGCTGCGCGACCGGCTGGCCGCCGACGGCCTGGACGCCTACGCCAAGACCAGCGGCTCCAAGGGCCTGCACCTCGTCGTCGCCGTCGAGCCCACCCCGTCCGACCGGACCACCGCCTACGCCCGGACGCTGGCCGTGGAGGCCGGGGCGGCGCTGGGGGACCTCGTCACGCACAAGATGACCCGGTCGCTGCGGCCCGGCAAGGTCTTCATCGACTTCTCGCAGAACGCCGCCGCCAAGACCACCGCGGTCGCCTACACCCTGCGGGCCCGCCCCGAACCGACCGTCTCCACCCCGGTCACCTGGGAGGAGGTCGCCGGCTGCACCGCGCCGGACCAACTCTCCTTCCGCTTCGAGGAGATCGCCGCCCGCCGCGAGCGCTACGGCGATCTGCACGCCCCGCTGCTGAGCCCGGCCGGGGCCGCGCCGGTGCCGAAGGCCGGCCGCCGGATCGCCTGATCCGGATGATCCATTAGATTGACCGGATGACGGAGGGGACCCCTGAGCACGACACCATGCGGCTGCGCGTGGACCACGACACCCTGGCCCTGCGCCTGCCGGACGGGCCGGAAACCGGCGAGCCCGGGGCGGCCGCCGGACCGCCGGCCGGCGGGGGACTGCGGCGCTCGTCGCTGCTGATGGCGGCCGGCACGGTGGTCTCCCGCGCCACCGGCCTGATCCGCCAGGTGCTCCAGGCCGCGGCGCTGGGCACCGCGCTGCTGGCGAGCACGTACAACACCGCCAACGTCGTCCCGATGAGCATCTACACCCTGCTCATCGGCGGCGCGCTCAACTCCGTGCTGGTGCCGCAGCTCGTCCGCGCCCGCGCCGAGCAGCCGGACGGCGGCCGGGCGTACGAGCAGCGGCTGGTGACGCTGGTGCTGAGCGTGCTGGCGGTGGGCACGCTGCTCGCGGTGTGGGCGGCGCCGGGCATCGTCGCGGTCTACACGCCCGACACCCCCGGCAACCACGCCGCCTTCGAGCTGACCGTGGTCTTCGCCCGCTTCCTGCTGCCGCAGATCTTCTTCTACGGGCTCTACTTCATCCTCGGCCAAGTGCTCAACGCGCGCGGGAAGTTCGGCGCGATGATGTGGACGCCGGTGCTCAACAACATCGTCCTGATCGCGATGTTCGGGCTCTACCTCGGGCTGCTGGCCGGCGCCGACCGCGTCGAGGACATCACCCCCGGCCAGATCGGCCTGCTGGGCCTGGCCACCACCGGCGGGATCGCCCTCCAGGGCCTGGCCCTGATCCCGTTCGTCCGCGCCTGCGGCTTCCGCTTCCGGCCGCGCTTCGACTGGCGCGGCAGCGGACTGCGCAAGAGCGTCGCGGCCGCCCGCTGGACGCTGCTGTTCGTGCTCGCCAACCTCGCCGCGATGACCGTCGTCACCCACTACGCCAACGCCGCGGACCAGGAACTCCCCACCGCCGGCGCCGGCTACACCGCCTACAGCTACGCCCAGACCATCTGGAACCTCCCGCAGTCGATCGTCACCGTCTCCCTCGTCACCGCGCTGCTGCCGCGGATGAGCCGCGCGGTCACCGAGCACCGCCTCGATGATCTGCGCGCGGACCTCTCCCGCGGGCTGCGGGTCAGCGGCGTGGTGATCGTCCCGGCCGCCTTCTTCTTCCTGGTCTTCGGCCCGCAGCTGGCCCAGCTGATGTTCGCGCACGGCGCGGCCGACGCCGTCTCGGTCCGGCCGGCCGGGCAGATGCTCCAGGCGTTCGGCCTCGGCCTGATCCCGTTCTCCGCCCAGTACCTGCTGCTGCGCGGCTTCTACGCCTTCGAGGACACCCGGACGCCGTTCTGGATGGCGGTGTGGATCGCCGGCACCAACATCGCGCTGGCCACCGCCTGCCACCTGTGGCTGCCGGCCCGCTGGGCGGTCACCGGGATGGCCGCCGCCTACAGCCTGGCGTACGGGCTGGGGCTGCTGCTGACCGCGCGGCTGCTGCGCCGCCGGCTGGCCGGCCGGCTCGACGGGCGCCGGCTGTGCCGTACGTACGGGAAGCTGGCGGCGGCCGCGGCGGCGGCCGGTGGGCTGGGGCTGCTGGTGGCGCGGGCCTGCGCCGGGGTGGCGGTGCCGCCCGGCTGGACGGCGGCGCTGACCCTGGCCGCCGGCGGGGCGACGATGGCGGCGGCGTTCGTCCTGGTGGCGAAGGCGCTGCGGATCGGGGAACTGCGGAGCCTGCCGGGGCTGAGGTGAGCCCAACCCGCCGGTGGTGCAAGGGCATTGGGCACCTCGGCGGGATCCGCCTTCCTGACGGGGCGCCACACCGGCGGCGGGCGGCCGGAACCGTATGGAGTAGGCCAACCGGCGCGCGGCCCCCGGCGTTCTTAGCGTGGCCACATGTCCAGAGCGAGTTGGTCCCCCGTCAGAGCCCTGACCGCCGCCGCCGTGTGCACCGCGAGCCTGCTGGCCCTGTGCGGCCCGGCGGCCGCCGACGGCCCGAACGGCGTCGACGACCTGCGCGGCGCGCCACCGGCCCGTACCGAGGATCTGCTGGACGAGCCCGGCGTGCAGTTCCTGCCCCGGCCGGGCGTGCCCGAGCCGCCCCGGGTGTCGGCGCTGTCCTGGATCGTCACCGACCTCGGCACCCACCGGGTGCTGGCGGCCAAGGACGCCCACCGGCCGCTGCCGCCGGCCAGCACCCTCAAGACGCTCTTCGCGCTCGCCGTGCTGCCGAAGTTCTCCCAGGGCGCGGTGCACACCGTCTCCGCCGCCGACCTGGCCGGTATCGAGGCCGGCAGCGCGCTGGCCGGCATCAAGGAAGACATGCCCTACCGCGTCGCGGACCTGTGGCACGGCGTCTTCCTCAGCTCCGGCAGCGACGCGGTGCACGCCCTGGCCGCCATGAACGGCGGCTGGGGCAAGACCATCGACGACATGCAGGCCACCGCCGAGCGGCTGGGCGCCCGCGACACCACCGTCGAGTCCGCCGACGGCTTCGACACGCCCGGCCAGGTCTCGTCCGCCTACGACCTGTCCCTCTTCGGCCAGGCCGGGCTGACCAACCGGGACTTCGCCCGGCTCGCCGCGACCCGCACGGCCCGCTTCCCCGAGGACGCCGGCCCGGACGCGTACGGCATCCAGAACACCAACCGGCTGCTGGTCGGCTCGCACGGGGTGACCCCCTACGACGGGCTGATCGGGGTGAAGAACGGCTACACCAGCCACGCCGGGAACACCCTGATCGCCGCCGCCCGGCGCGGCGGCCGGACCCTGCTGGTGACGGTGATGAACCCGCAGTCGGGCGCCGGGAACGCGGTCTACGAGGAGGCCCGGGCGCTGCTGGACTGGGGCTTCGCCGCCGCGCCCCGGGCCGCGGCGGTCGGTGTGCTGCCCGCCCCGGCGCCCCACGGCCGGCCCGGCACCGGCACCGGCCCGGCCGCCCGGCAGGCGGTCACCGCGCTGCACCCGGCGGCCGCCGACCGCCCCGCCGGCCGGACCGGCGATCTGATCGTGTGGTCCTCGGCCGCCGCCGGGGTGGTGGCGCTGGCCGGGCTGGGCGCCGGACTGTGGTGGCGCCGCCGGCGGCCGGCCGCCCAGGAGGACGGCGGCGGCCCGGCCTCCTGACGGTCCCGCCGGCCCCGCCCACCTCTCGTACATCCGTCCGATCGATCCCGGATACGGAGGACGCGATATGGCCTTGCCCGGTGAAGCGTGACGCGTTTGCCACGGTTTGTGATGACTGGCGGGCCGGGTCGGTGTAGCGTCCTGATCAGCTGTCGTGGTTCCGAAGTGCCGGGCGCCCGTGCCGCGTTCACGGGCGTTCCTGCTGTCCGGTACGTCTCCGGACCAGGGCGATCACCTCCGGGTCCCGCGTGGTGCGGGAGCCGATTCGGGCCCATAGAGCGAAGGAGACGCATACATGGCTTCGGGCACGGTGAAGTGGTTCAACTCGGAAAAGGGCTTCGGCTTCATCGCGCAGGACGACGGCGGCGCCGACGTCTTCGCGCACTACTCCAACATCGACGCCACCGGCTACCGCGAGCTGCTGGAAGGCCAGAAGGTGACGTTCGAGGTGACGCAGGGCCACAAGGGCCCCCAGGCGGAGAAGATCCGGGTGACCCCGACCGCGTGACGCCCGCTCCGCCTTTCCGTACGACGGCGCCCGCCCCGCACAGCGCAGGGGCGGGCGCCGCCGCGTGCGGGCCGGGCTACGGGTTCCGGTCGTTGAGGATCTTCTGGAAGAGCCGGTGGTCCCGCCAGGCGCCGTTGATGTGCAGATACCGCTCCGCGGTGCCGTACGGGGTGAAGCCGCAGCCGGTCAGGACCCGCTGCGAGGCGGTGTTCTCCAGCAGCGTGCCGGCCTCCAGCCGGTGCAGGCCCAGCTCCTCGTCGGCCAGCGCGCAGACCGCCCGGAGCGCGGCCGAGGCGAGCCCGCGGCGCAGGTGGCCGACGTCGATCCAGTAGCCGACGCTCGCGCTGCGCAGCGGCCCGTAGGTGATCTGGGACAGCGTGATCGCGCCGGCCACCTCCGGCTCCCCGGACCCGCCGTCCACCTCGCCGGCCAGGACCCAGGGCATGGCCCGGCCGGCGTCCCGCTCGGCCACCGCGGCGCGGAGCCGGGCCTCCTGGCCGGCCGGGGTGTAGTAATCCGCCGCCCGCACCGGCTCGGTGGGGCGGAGGTGCTCCAGACTGCGCTGATAGGCCCGCGCGAACGCGGCCGCGTCCGCCACCTCGGCGGGACGCAGCACGATGCCGGGGACGAGCCGGACGGACGTGGTGATCATCCGTCCAGCCTAATCACCGGGCGTTCCGGTGTCCCCGGCCGTGCGCGGACTACTGCGGCGGCTGCGGCCGGTCCGGGCCCTGGTCGCCGCCGAGCTGCTCGCGGAGCTTGTCCTGCGCGGTGTCGACCTGGCCGCTGTACTTGCCCTGGGTCCGCTCGTCGACGTAGTCGCCGGCCTTGTCGATGCCCTTGCCCGCCTGGTCCTCATGGCCCTTGAGCATCTGCTTCAGCTTGTCCAACACAGACATGGGTGGTCCTCCTCGGCACGGGTTCCCCGCACCGCCAGGATCGCCCCCGGCCCGGCCGGGCGCATCAGGAGGAGCTGGGGATCGGCGCCTTCAGATGGTCGCTGATGAATTTGATGGAGCTGGTCTCCATGCCCTTCTCGTAGTCCCAGGCGTTGTGCCGGCCGCCGGGGATCATCTGCAGCGCGGTGTGGATCGGGCCCTTGCCGTACTTCTGGCGGAACCGGTTGACGGGATTGATGACCGCCGCGCCCTCCTTGCTGCCGGCCTGGAACGCGAGGTACACGTCCGGGCCGCCCTTCTTCAGCAGCTGCGCGGCGAGCTTCTCCGGATTGTTGGCGTCCTTCTCCTTCTGGTGGCCGGCCCACATCGGGGAATCCGGCACGATGTCCGGGCCGCTGGCGATCGCCGCCTTGAACTTCTCCGGGTACTTCAGCACGGCCTTCAGGCTCGCGAAGCCGCCCGAGGACGAGCCCATGAACGCCCAGCCGTCACGCGAGTCGAAGGTGCGGAAATTGGCCTTCACCAGATCGACCACGTCATCGGTCAGCCAGGTGCCCATCTTCGCCTGCCCGGGTATGTCGCTGCCGTCGTGGTAGCGGGTGTCCGGGTTGAGCATCGGCATCACCACGATGAACGGCAGGCTCTTGCCCTCCGACGTCCACTTCGTGAGATTCTCCTGGAGCTTGATGTCGCCGCCGACCCAGTAGTTGGTGACGCCGTCCTTGTCCTTCGGGCTGCCCAGGCCGCCCGGCAGGGCTATCAGCACCGGAAAACCGCTCTTGGCGTACTTCGGGTCCTGGTATTCCTTCGGGGCCCACACCCATACACTGCCGGTGACGTGGGATTTCGCGCCCGTCAGGGTCGTCCGGGCGATATGCGTGCCGTCGTCCAGCGTGCGGGTGATCCGGAACTCGCTCTTGGGTCCGGTGGGCATCCGGGTGTCCTTGTCGACCGGGGTGGCCGGGGACGACGGGTTGCCCGGGGCGCCCGCGTTGAAGTCGACCGGCTCGCCGTTCTCCGAGCAGCCGGTGAGCAGGGCGCAGGAGGCGAGGACGACGGCCGTGAGCGCGCGGGCGTAAGGGATTTTCAACGGTGACTCCGCTACTGGACGATCACAGACGAGTGACCGTGGACGATCAAAGTGCAAGTGCCCATAAAGAGGGAATTCCGCTGCCGGCGGTTCCGTGGTGCGCCCATCGGCCCGCTCGACGGGCAGCGGACCCCGGTCCGGCCGAGAATGCAGCGGTGACCGATGAACACCGCAGTGCGAAGGACGGCGCCTCCCGCGCCGGGCCCGGCGCCGAGGAGCGGCGGCGCGCCAGGAAGGCGCTGGCCGGCCGCGCGCGGGACGCGGCGGATCTGTCGTTGCTGATGGACATGCTGGGGCTGGACCCCAGCCGGGACCCGGGCCGGGACCCCGCGCCCGGCCCCGGCCCGCCGCGCGGCCGGGGCCGTCCCGCCGGGCGGGACCGGCGCCAGGCGGCCCGCCGCGACACCTGCCACGACGCCCGCACGCCGTCCGCCGACCCGGGGTGAGCCGGGCCCGGGCCCGTAAGAACCGGCTACGCCCCGCCCGGGCGCCCGGTCAGCCGGCCGGGGCCGGGTCCGCCGCCCGGCGCAGCCGCAGCGTCACGATCTGGAACGGCCGCAGTGCCAGCCGCACCGCCCGGCCGTCCCGCACCAGCTCGGGACCGTCGTCCACCGGGCGCTCCAGCAGATCGGTGGCGACCGCCCCGGCCAGCGGGAAGCCGGCGGTCACCGTGGCCCGGGCCCGGGCGCCGCGGGCCTCGTACAGCCGGACGACGACATCGCCGCCGCGGTCGTCGGCCAGCTTGACCGCGCTGACCACCACCGCGTCGTGGTCCACCGCGACCAGCGGCTCCACCGGCCCGGCCCCGGTCACCGCCCGCTCCGGCAGATTGATCCGGTAGCCCTCGCGCACCGCGTCCCCGAGCGTCGCGCCGGGCACCAGCGCGTACCGGAAGCGGTGGAGGCCCTGGTCGGTCGCCGGGTCCGGGAAGCGCGGCGCGCGCAGCAGGGAGAGCCGCACGGTCGTGGTGGTGCCCGGCGCGGTACCGTCCCGGCCGTCCCGCACGGTCCGGGTCACGTCGTGCCCGTACGTCGCGTCGTTGACCAGCGCCACGCCCCAGTCCGGCTCCCCGGCGTGCACGAAGCGGTGCGCGCACGCCTCGAATTTGGCCGCCTCCCAGCTGGTGTTGGTGTGGGTGGGCCGGTACAGGTGCCCGAACTGGGTCTCCGCCGCCCACCGCTCGGCGTGCAGATCCAGCGGGAAGGCGGCCTTGAGGAACTTCTCGGTCTCGTGCCAGTCCACCTCGGTGTCGATGTCCAGCCGCCGCTGCCCCCGGGCCAGCGTCAGCGTCTGCACCACCCGGGAGCGGCCGAAGCGGCGGACCACGCGGACCGAAGCGGCCCCGTCCGACGCCTCGGCGAGCGCGACCTCCTCCGCGCCGGTCAGATCGGTGACCACATCGCGGTAGAACGCATCCACGTCCCAGGCGTCCCACATGTTCGGGAAGTCCGGGTGGAGCTGGAGCAGATTGGCCGCCGCGCCCGGGGCGACGGCCTCCCGCCCGGCGGTCTCGTCGTACGCGGAGACGACCAGGCCCCGGCCGTCGATCTCCACCCGGAGCAGGCCGTTTTCGAGCACGAAGCCGCCGCCGGGGCGCGGACCGGCCGCCACGGGCGCGCCCGAGGTGACCGGCGCGCCCACGGCGCCCGCCGGCACCCCGCCGCGGGCGTGCGGCGCCGCGTTCGCCAGCAGCCGCCGCTCCCCGGGGCCGGCCAGCGCCGCCAGCGCCGCCGCGATCAGCTCCTCCAGCTCCGCGGCGACGGCGGCGTAGGTCCGCTCCGCCTCCCGGTGCACCCAGGCGATCGAGGACCCGGGCAGGATGTCGTGGAACTGGTGCAGCAGCACCGTCTTCCAGATCCGGTCCAGCGCCTCGTACGGATAGCGGAACCCGGTGGCGACCGCGGCCGCCGCCGACCACAGCTCGGCCTCCCGCAGCAGATGCTCGCCGCGGCGGTTGCCGCGCTTGGTGCGGGCCTGGCTGGTCAGCGTGCCCCGGTGCAGCTCCAGATACAGCTCGCCCACCCACACCGGGGCGCCCGGATACTCCGCCTCCGCCCGCGCGAAGAAGTCCGCCGGCTTCTCCCACGACACCACCGGCGAACCGTCCAGGTCCCGCAGCCGCCGCGCCCGGGCCACCATCTCGCGGGTGGTGCCCCCGCCGCCGTCGCCCCAGCCGGTCGGCGCCAGGGAGTGCCGGGCCGCGCCCTTCTCCCGGAAGTTCCTTGCCGCGTGGGCGAGTTCGGCGCCCGAGAGCTGGCAGTTGTAGGTGTCCACCGGCGGGAAGTGGGTGAAGATCCGGGTGCCGTCGATGCCCTCCCAGCGGAAGGTGTGGTGCGGGAAGGCGTTCACCCGGCTCCAGGAGATCTTCTGGGTCAGCAGCCACTTCGACCCCGCCGCCTTGATGATCTGCGGCAGCCCGGCGGCGAAGCCGAAGGTGTCCGGCAGCCACACCTCCTCGTTCTCGATCCCGAACTCCGCGAGGAAGAACCGCTTGCCGTGCACGAACTGCCGGGCCATCGCCTCCGACCCGGGCATGTTCGTATCCGCCTCCACCCACATCCCGCCCGCCGGGACGAACCGCCCCTCCGCCACCGCCCGCTTCACCTTCGCGTACACCTCGGGCCGGTGCTCCTTGATCCAGGCGTACTGCTGCGCCTGCGACATGGCGTAGACGAACTCCGGCTCGTCGGCCAGCAGCGCCGTCATGTTCGCCGTCGTCCGGGCCACCTTGCGGACCGTCTCGCGCAGCGGCCACAGCCACGCCGAGTCGATGTGCGCGTGCCCCACCGCGCTGATCCGGTGCGCGGACGCGGCCGCCGGCGCCGCCAGCGCCCCGGCCAGCTCCCGGCGGGCCGCCGCGGCCGTCCCGCCCACGTCCTGCAGATCCACCGCGTCCAGCGCCCGGCCCACCGCGCGCAGCACCTCCCAGCGCCGCGGGGCGTCCACCGGCAGCTCCGCCATCAGCTCGCCCAGCACCTCCAGGTCCTGCACCAGCTCCCACACCTCGGTGTCGAAGACCGCCAGATCCATCCGGGCCAGCCGGTACAGCGGCGCGTCGCCCGCCGTCTCCGGGTCGCCGAGCGGCGTCGGCCGGAACGGGTGGACGTCGAGGATGACCGGGTTGGACGCGGCCTCCAGATGCCATTCGACCCGCTCCCCGCCGCGCACCGGCGCCCCCACCCGCACCCACTGGTTGCGCGGGTTGAGGCCCTTCACCGGCGTACCGTCCGGCAGATACACCAGCGCCTCGCACTGGAACCCCGGCATCCGCTCGTCGAAGCCCAGGTCCAGCACCGCTTCCACGGTCCGCCCGGCCCACTCCTCCGGTACGGTCCCGCGGACCCGGAACCACGTCGTCCGCCAGGGCGCGCCCCAGGCATCGCCCACCGCCACCGGGGTGTGCGGCGCGGCCAGCCCCTCGGCCACCGGGTCGCTCCCCGGATTGCCGGACTCCGCCCGGGGCGCCACCCAGGCCGCCACCTCCAGCGGGACCGACTCCGCGTACACGGCGGGCCGGATGCGTTCGTTGAGGACCCGGGCGAGACGGGCTTCGACCAGTGCGCGATCGTCATGCATGGCGGACGGCTCCAGAAGTCGGGGGAAGGTGGGGGAGGGGTGCGGTCCTACGGGCCGGGGCCGCGGTCACCAGGGGCGCCGGACAGTGGCCGGGGCGGAGGCGGCGAACAGTTCGTCCACGGCCCGCACCTCCAGTACCGCGGCCGCCTCCCGGCCGGCCCGGCGCAGGCCCGCGGCGAAGAACGCGGTACCGCAGGTGCCGCCGAGGAAGTGCCGGGCGCCACCGGGCAGCCGGCGGTGCAGCGCGTAGTGGCGGACCGGGCCGGGCGCCGGCCGCCACACCAGCCGCAGCGCGGTGGCCCCGCCGCCGGTGGCGGCGCCGGTGACCGCCAGCCCGGTGGGCGCGGCCGGTGTCCCGGTGGCGCCGCGCACCGCCAGCGCGCCCAGCCGCCAGGCCACCGGCCGCCCGCCCCGCCCGGTCAGCCGCACACCCAGCGCCCGTACCGTTCCCGGGCCGAGCCCGTCCAGCCGCAGCGAGACGGTCCGCCAGCCGCCGGCCCGCACCGTCCCGGCCGGGAGGTACGCGTACGGCACCGGCGCGCCGGGCGCCGGGGCGTCCCGCAGGGCCACCGCGGCCTCCACCGCCACCGGCCCGGACCCCGGGTCGGCGCGGTGCACCAGCTCCAGAACGGTGCCGGGCGGGCACGGCAGCCGGACCGGAAACAGGTCGAGCACGGCGGGGAACGGCAGCGGGCCGCGGACCAGCAGCGAACTGCCGCCGTACCAGGCGTCGGCGAAGTCCAGCGCGATGTCCGGGCGCGGCGAGCGGGTGCGGACCGGCCAGCGGCGCGGCGGCAGCCGGTCCTGGAGGCCCAGGTGGTACCACGGCGTGCCGGAGGTGACCGCGCCGCGCTCGTACCAGCGCAGTCCGTGCCCGGTGTTGAAGGCGGTGGCGAACGGCAGCGCGGTGACCGTGGAGCGGTCGGCGACGAGCGCGGCGGGGGGCCGCCAGCCGCCACCGCCCGCGGCCGCCCGGACCGGGTCCGCCGCCCGGTCCGGGCCGGCTTCCGCCCCGCCCGTCCAGAAGCGGTCGTCCTCGGCGTGGAACTGCCCGGGCGTCCGCCCGGCGGGCAGGTGGTGCAGCGTCCACTCCGGCCGGTAGAAGCCGTACGACACCACATGGTCGCGGCCGGGCGGCGCGATCGCGTCCCAGTCCACCGCGGTGTCCCGGCCCGCCGCCTCGACATCGACCCCGGCCCACAGCGCGTAGCGGTCCCGGCCCAGGCGCGCGGCCCGCCGCCCGGAGTCGGCGAGCGTCCGGGCGGTCCACCGGAAGTCCAGGAAGACGGTGTCGGCGACCGGCCCCGCGGCGTCCTGGAAGAACTCCTCGTTCCGGTCGTTCAGCGCGCCCTGCCAGGCCACCCGGCCGTCCCGGTCCATCGCGTCGTACCACGTGACCCGCAGCCCGTGCCGCCGGGCGCCGGACCGCAGCGCCCGCAGGAAACCGCGCATCCGGGCGGCCAGCGCCGGATCGCCGCCGTCCGTCTCGGCGTTGACGAACCAGCCGTCGAAGCCGTACGCCCGGGCCACCGCCACCAGCTTCGCGGCCAGCGGGAAGCGCCCGGCGCCGTCCTCGCGCACCAGGTCGCGGGTCCAGCGCAGCTGCCCGCCGTACGCCGCCGGGGGCAGGAAGACCGTGCCCAGCACCGGGACGCCGTTGCGGTGCGCGGCGTCCACCACCGGGGCGGCGGGCGCCAGGATCAGCCCCTCGGCGGACGAACCGCCCCAGAACACCAGCTCGTCCAGATACGCCCAGTGGGTCGGCGCGTAGCGGTCGGCGGTGGCCTCCCCCTGGGACGGCAGGCCCGCGGTCGGCCCGAAGGAGACCAGCGCGCTGATCCGGGCCTGCCCGGCGCGGGCCGAGCGGTTCGCGGGCACCGGCGTGAACCGCGCGGCGAGCGGCACCGTCGCGGTGTTGAACGGCAGATCGCGGTCGGTCTCCGGCGTCCATGCCGCCAGACTGCGCCAGACCACCCCGTCCGGGGGCGTTCCCGCCGGCAGCGTGTCGGGGAACCAGTACGCGGCGTACGGCTGGAGCGGGGCCGCCGGATCCGCCGGGTCCGCGCCGGGGCGGGGCGCGGCGGAGGCCGCCGGGACGCCGAGCAGGGCGGCCGCCGCCCCCGCCCCGGCGGCCAGCACCCGGCGGCGGGCCGGCCGGCTCACCGCCGCCCCACCTCCTCGGGACGGCACACCTCGGTGATCCCCCGGGACGCCAAGTGATGTGCGTCCTCGGAGAGTTGGGCGAGGACGAGGGCGGGCCGGGCGCCCCGCGCGGCGAGCGCCGCCCAGGCGTCGAAGACCGGCCCGCCGGGCGCGCACACCGAGCGGCGCGGCGCCCCCTCGACGTCCCCGGCGTCCACCACCACCGCGGTGGTCCGGGCCGGCGGCCGGTGCGGACGGCCCCGCCACCGCGCCGCCAGCGCCGCGAACGCCCGCCCGACCGGCTTGACCGACCCGTCCTCGGCCAGCAGCCCGAGCCCGTACTCCAGCTCCGGGAAGTCGGCGAGCGACCGGGGGACGTCGTGCGAGCACCACCACGTGACGCCCCACACGTCCGGGCAGTCCAGCGCGTGGGTGACGGTCGCCGCGGTGAACGCCGCCGCCCGCTCCCCGGGGATGTGCGGGGCGGGCGCGCCCACCTCCTGGAGCCACACCGGCCGCCGCGGGTCCACCGCCCACGCCTTGGACAGCTCGATGAGGTAGGCGGCGTGCTGCTCGGTGGCGGCCCCGGCCGGGCCGTACCGCTGCGCGGTCCCGTTGAACACCCAGGAGTGCACCGCCGTCATCGCGCCCAGCCGCGCGGCGTGCGCCGGGGTGAACGGATGGCCGTCGCGGTACCACGCGGCGTCGTACGCGGCGTGCAGATGCGGCCGGCCGGGCGCGCCCCGCTCGCAGGCGGCCAGCATCCGCTCCAGCCAGGCCGCCGCCTGCGCGCCGGTGATCCGGTCCGGATCGGGGTGCGGGCCGTCCGCGAACTGGTTGATCTCGTTGCCCAGCGTCATCCCCAGGAAGGCCGGCCGGTCGGCCAGCGCCGCGGCCAGCGTCCGCAGGTACTCCTCCTGGCCGGAAAGCACCTCCGGGTCGGTGAAGAGGTTCCGCCGGTGCCAGGTCCGGGTCCAGGCCGGCAGGAAGTCGAAGCTCGACAGATGGCCCTGGAGGCCGTCCACCGCCACGTCCAGCCCGCGCTCGGCCGCCGCGTCCGCGAGGCGCACCAGCTGCTCGACGGCGCGCGGCCGGATCAGGGTGCGGTTGGGCTGGAACAGCGGCCACAGCGGGAAGACCCGTACGTGGTCCAGGCCCAGCCCCGCGATCGCGTCCAGGTCCGCGCACACCGCGTCCAGGTCGAAATCCAGCCAGTGATGGAACCACCCCTGGCTGGGCGTGTAGTTGACGCCGAAGCGGATCCGGCGGTCCTCGTTCGGTACGGGCACGGTGGGGTCCCTCCGGTGGGGTGCGGCCTCAGCCCTTCACGGCGCCCTCGCCGGCGCCGCGGAAGAAGGAGCGCTGGAGGCAGGCGAACAGCACGATCAGCGGCAGCACGGCGATCACCGACCCGGCCGCCACCAGCCGCTGGTTGTCGGCGAACGTGCCGTGCAGGTAGTTCAGCCCGACGGTCAGGGTGAACTTCGACTGGTCGCTCAGCACGATCAGCGGCCACAGGAAGTCGTCCCAGGCGCCCATGAACGCGAAGACCGCGACCACCGCCAGCGTCCCCCGGGCCGACGGCAGCGCGATCCGGGTGAACCGCTGCCAGGCGTTGGCGCCGTCCACGAACGCCGCCTCCTCGACCTCGGGCGGCAGCGCGGCGAAGGCGTTCCGCATCAGCAGGACGTTCAGCGCGCCGATACTGCCGGGCAGGACGACGCCCAGCAGCGTGTCGTTCAACTGGAACTGACGCATCGTCAGGAACTGGGCGACCAGGATGCTCTCGGCCGGCACCAGCAGCGCCGCCAGGAACACCAGCAGCGCGACCCGGCGGCCCCGGAACCGCAGCCGGGCCAGCGCGTAGCCGGCCAGCGCCGCGCCCGCGCAGTTGGTCAGCACACTCGCCGCGGCGACCCGCAGGGAGTTCAGCGCGAAGTCCCAGACCGGCACCACCTCGGCGACCGCGCCGTAGTTGGCGAGCGTCGGCCGCTGCGGCAGCAGGCTCGGCGGGAAGCGGTAGATGTCCTCGCCCGGCCCCTTCAGGGACGTCGACAGCTGCCACAGGAACGGCCCGATGGTCAGCGCCAGCACCCCGAGCAGCAGGACGTAGCGGACCACCAGCGGCCACCACCGGCGCCCCGCCCGGCCAGGCACCCGCGGCCCGCTCACCGGTCCGCCGTCCGGTCGGCGCGCAGCACCAGCAGCATCAGCCCCAGCGTCAGCACGAACACCACCACCGACAGCGCCGAGGCGTAACCCGTCCGGCCGCTCAGCCCCGTCCCGGCCTGCTGGACCAGCATCACCAGCGTGGTGTCCTCCCCGCCGGGCCCGCCGCCCGGCCCGGCCAGCAGATACACCTCGGAGAACACCCGGCAGGCGTTGACCGCCGCCAGCGCGGCGACCAGCACCATCGTCGGGCGCACCGCCGGCACCGTCACGGTCAGGAACCGCCGCACCGCACCGGCCCCGTCCACCGCGCACGCCTCGTGCAGCTCCCGCGGCACCCGCGCCAGCGCCGCCAGATAAACGATCATGTAGTAGCCGAGGCCCTTCCACACCGTCACCGCCATCGCGCTGCCCAGCAGCAGCCACGGATCGCTGAGGAACCCGGCCCGGCCCGAGCCCAGCGCCGACAGCACCGCGTTGACCAGCCCCCGGTCGTCCAGCAGCCACACCCAGATCAGCCCGGTCACCACGACCGAGGCGACCACCGGGGTGTAGAACGCGGCCCGGAAGAACGCGATCCCGGGCACCTGCCGCTGGACGAGGAGCGCCAGCAGCAGCGGCAGCACCACCAGCGGCGGCACCACCCCCGCCACGTACAGCAAGCTGTTGCGCAGCGCCGTCCAGAACACCGGATCGTGCACCAGCTCCCGGTAATTGGCGCCGCCGGTGAAACGCCCCGCGGTCAGCGTCCGGGCATCGGTGAACGACCGCGCCACCGTGCTCAGGAACGGATAGAGGGTGAATCCGCCGGTGATCAGCAGCCCCGGCGCCAGGAAAAGCCAGGGGCTCACCGGCAGCCGCGTACGGATTCCCCGGGCCGGCCGCCGCTCCGCCTCCGTACGCACCGGCTCAGCCGTTCCTCAGCAGGCGGTCGCACTCCGCCACCGCGGAATCCAGCGCCTCCTTCGGCGACTGCTTTCCCTGCAACGCCCGCGCCACCGCATTGCGCAGCGCCGTCTTCATCTGGTCGCTGAACACCACCGGTGTGTAATTCACCGCCGTCTTCAGCGATTTCGCCGCCGCCACCCGCACCCGCGTGGCATCCGTCCCGTCCTCCTTGGTGAAGTACGGATCGTCCAGCGCGCCCCGCGCACTGGGGAAGACCGTCACCTGCCGGGCGAACGCCATCTGGTGCTTCCGATCGGTGACGAAGTGCGCGAACGCCACCGCGGCCGGTTTCACCCCGCTCCGCGCGTTCACCATCAGGCCCTGCACATACATATTGGCCTTACCGGTGTTGCTGACCGCGTCGGTGATACCGATGTTCCGGTACAGCTCCGGCGCGTCCCGCCGGAAATTCTCCAGGTCCAGCGCGCTGCCCGGATTCATCGCCACCGACTGCTGCGCGAACTTCCGCCCCGCCGACTCGGCCACCGCGGTCAGCGCCTGGGAATCCAGCGCCCCGGCCGCGTACAGCTCGCGGTAACGCGTCACCAGCTCCACGCCCTTGGGCCCGTTGAACGTGAAACGCGTACCGGCCGCGTCCATCAGCGGGACGCCGTAGCGTCCGAAGTCCTCGACCGCCGGGGCGCCGGCCAGCATCGCGATCCGCCGGCGGCTGTTCCGCGCCATGGCCAGCGCGTCGGCGAACAACTGGTCGTAGGTGGCCGGCGGTTTCGCCGGATCGAGACCGGCCTTCCGGAACAGCTCCTTGTTGTAGAACATCGGGCCGGTGTTCAGATACCACGGGAAGCCGTAGACCCCGGGCAGTCCCGGCATCTGCTGGCTCCGCCACGCCCCGTCCAGGTATTCCCCGCGGTATTTCCCGGCCGCTTTCTCCAGGTCCAGCGCCAGCCCGGCCTTCGCCAGCGGATAGGCGAGATCCGGCGACACATTGACCACATCGGGCAGCGTCCCGGCGGCGGCGTCCGCGCTCAGCTTCTGCGCGTACCCCTCCGCCGGCTGATCGACCCACACCACTTCCGTGCCCGGATAGGTCTTCTCGAACTCCGTGATCAGACCGGTGAAATACTTCTGGAAACGCGCCTTGAGATTCCAGGTCTGGAACGTGACCTTGCCGGCCACCTTCCCCGACACATTCCCGGAATCCCCGCCGCCCGGCGCACCGCAGCCGGACAGCAGCAGCGCCCAGCCGGTCAGCAATGCTATGGCGGCGGGTGCCCGACGGACGGTACGACGCATGGCCGGCTCCTTGGCTGACGTGCTCGGACGTACTCGGACCGGAAGGTTTGTGGACCGTGAATCTGAGGGCGTACTCGGACGTACGCGGACGTGCTCGGACCGGGGAATGCGGGCGGAATCAACGGGGTCGTCACGGTGCGGCGATCCGGCGCGCTCACACCCCTTACCGGGCTGCCGGACCGCGCCGCGGCACGACGCTACTAATGCGCTTTAGCGGGTGTCAACACCCCGTATCCGCAAGGATTTTCCGCACGCACGGCACGGGCGCCCGACGGGGTTTGACAGGCCCGGCCGCGCTGCCCACACTGTCGGCACCCACGCCGTCCGGCCGGGGAGGAGCCCGCGATGACAGCGCCCGGTGAGGCCGCCCGCCGCAGGCCGGCGCGCCGCCCGACGATCAAGGACATCGCCCGCCGGGCCGGGGTCTCCGAGAGCGCGGTCTCCTTCGCCCTCAACGACCGCCCCGGCGTCTCGGCCGGCACCCGCGCCCGGATCCGCCGGGTCGCCGACGAACTGGGCTGGCAGGCCAACAGCGCCGCCCGCGCCCTCTCCGGCGAACGCGCCGGCTGCCTCGGCCTGGTCCTGGCCCGCCCCGCCCGCACCCTCGGCGTCGAATCGTTCTTCCTGCAACTCGTCTCCGGCATCCAGGAAGTGCTCTCCGCCCGCGGCACCGCCCTGCTGCTCCAGGTCGTGGAGGACCTCGCCGCCGAGTGCGCCCTCCACCGCCGCTGGTGGGCCGAGCGCCGGGTGGACGGCGTCCTCGTCGTCGACCCGCGCACCGACGACCCCCGGCCCGGCCTGCTCACCGCCCTCGGCCTGCCCGCCACCGTCATCGGCGCCCCGGCCGACCCGGCCGAACCTGCCGCCCCCGCCGACCTCGCCGATGCCGAAG
>NZ_LLZI01000229.1 GCF_001509485.1 Streptomyces sp. NRRL F-4489 | reverse complement strand
GCCGCCAGCAGCGCCCCCGCCAGCCCCGAGAGCACATCCCCGCTGCCCGCCGTCGCCAGCCACCCCGTCCCCGTCGGATTGACCCGCACCGGCACCCCCTCCCCCGGATCCGCCACCAGCGTCGTCGACCCCTTCAGCAGCACCGTCGCCCCGTACCGCGCCGCCAGCTCCCGTACGGCGGCCAGCCGCCCCGCCTCGACCTCCGCGCGCTCCCGCCCCAGCAGCGCCGCCGCCTCCCCGGCGTGCGGCGTCAGCAGCGTCCCGGCGGTCCGCCGCCGCACCTGATCCGGCGTCAGCAGGCGCAGCCCGTCCGCGTCCACCAGCACCGGCACGTCCGCGGCCAGCACCTCCTCCAGCGCCCCCGTCTCCTCGCCCAGCCCCGGCCCGATCACCCACGACTGGACCCGGCCCGCCTTCCCGGGCGGCCCGGCGTGCACCAGCGTCTCGGGGAACCGCGCCAGCACCGCGTCCGCCGCCGGCCCCACGTACCGCACCGCCCCGGCGCCGCCGCGCAGCGCGCCCGCGACCGCCAGCACCGCCGCCCCCGGATACCGCGCCGACCCGGCGACCACCCCGACCACGCCCCGCCGGTACTTGTCGCTCTCCGCGGCCGGCCGCGGCAGCAGCGCCGCGACATCGGCGTGCTGAAGCGCCTCCGCGTCGGCGGCCGGCGGCAGCTCCAGGCCGATGTCCACCAGGCGCAGCGCCCCGGCCCGCTCCCGCGCCGGATCGATCAGCAGCCCCGGCTTGTACGCGCCGAACGTGACGGTCAGATCCGCCTGCACGGCCTCGCCGGCCACCTCGCCGGTGTCCGCGTCCACCCCGCTGGGCAGGTCCACCGCGACCACGGCCGGCGCCCGCCGGGCCGCGCGGGCGAGCCGGGCGGCCTCCGGGCGCAGCCCGCCGCGGCCGCCGATGCCGACGATGCCGTCGACGACGAGGTCGGCCCGCGCGAGGTCGCCGAGCGCGTCGGACGAGACCCGCCCGCCGGCCGCGCGCAGCGCCGCCAGCCCGCCGGGGTGGGCCCGGTCGGGCGCGAGCAGCACCGCGCGCACCCCGGCGCCGCGGCGGGCCAGCCGGGCGCCGGCGTACAGCGCGTCGCCGCCGTTGTCGCCGCTGCCGACCAGCAGCACCACCCGGGTCCCGTACACCCGGCCCAGCAACTCCGCGCAGGCGGCGGCCAGTCCGGCGGCCGCCCGCCGCATCAGGGTCCCCTCGGGCAGCCGGGCCATCAGGTCCCGTTCGGCGGCCCGCACGGTCGCAACGCTGTAGGCAGTCCTCATGCGGCCAGTGTCACACCGCGCCCCCACCGCCGGACCGCGCGCCACCCCCGGCCCGGCTCACCCCTCCGCGACCACCACCGCCGACGCCACCCCCGCGTCATGACTGAGCGACACATGCCAGGACCGCACGCCCAGTTCCGCGGCCCGGGCCGCGACCGTGCCGCGCACCCGCAGCCGCGGCTGCCCGCTGTCCTCCACGTACACCTCGGCGTCCGTCCAGTGCAGCCCGCCCGGCGCGCCCAGCGCCTTGGCCACCGCCTCCTTCGCGGCGAACCGCGCCGCCAGCGAGGCGATGCCGCGCCGCTCACCGCTCGGCAGCGTCAGCTCCGCCTCGATGAACAGCCGGTGCGCCAGCTCCGGCGTCCGCCGCAGCGCCGCGTCGAAGCGGTCGATCTCCGCGACGTCGATACCCACCCCGATGATCACCGCTCACTCCACCGTCACGGACTTGGCGAGGTTGCGCGGCTGGTCGACCTCGTTGCCGCGGGCGGTGGCCAGTTCGCAGGCGAAGACCTGCAGCGGCACGGAGGCGACCAGCGGCTGGAGCAGCACCGGCGTGCGCGGGATCCGGACGAGGTGGTCGGCGTACGGCACCACGGCCTCGTCGCCCTCCTCGGCGATGACGATGGTGCGGGCGCCGCGGGCCCGGATCTCCTGGATGTTGGAGACGATCTTGTCGTGCAGCACCGACCGGCCGCGCGGCGAGGGGACGACCACCACGACCGGCAGGTCCTCCTCGATGAGCGCGATCGGCCCGTGCTTGAGCTCGCCGGCCGCGAACCCCTCGGCGTGCATGTACGCCAGCTCCTTGAGCTTGAGCGCGCCCTCCAGCGCCACCGGGTAGCCGACGTGCCGGCCCAGGAACAGCACGGTGTCCTTGTCCGCCAGCGAACGGGCCAGCTCCCGGACCGGCTCCATGGTGCCCAGCACCTCCCGCACCCGCCCGCCGATCGCGGCCAGTTCGCGCACCACGTCCCGGATCTCGTCGCCCCACTTCGTGCCGCGCACCTGCCCCAGGTACAGCGCGACGAGGTAGACCGCGACCAGCTGGGTCAGGAACGCCTTGGTGGAGGCCACCGCCACCTCGGGCCCGGCGTGCGTGTAGAGCACCGCGTCGGACTCGCGGGGGATGGTCGAGCCGTTGGTGTTGCAGATGGCCAGCACCCGCGCGCCCTGCTCGCGGGCGTGCCGCAGCGCCATCAGGGTGTCCATGGTCTCCCCGGACTGGCTGATGGCGATGACCAGCGTGCGGTCGTCCAGGATCGGGTCGCGGTAGCGGAACTCGCTGGCCAGCTCGGTCTCGCAGGGGATCCGCGTCCAGTGCTCGATGGCGTACTTGGCGATCATCCCGGCGTGGTACGCGGTCCCGCAGGCCACGATGACGACCTTGGAGACCTCGCGCAGCACCGCCGGCGCGATCCGCACCTCGTCCAGCGACAGCACCCCGGCGTCGTCCACCCGGCCCAGCAGGGTGTCGGCGACCGCCTTCGGCTGCTCGGCGATCTCCTTGAGCATGAAGTAGTCGTAGCCGCCCTTCTCGGCGGCCGAGGCGTCCCAGCCGACGTGGTACGGCCGGACCTCGGCGGGCGCGCCGTCGAAGTCGGTGACCGCGACCCCGTCCCGGCGCACCTCCACGACCTGGTCCTGGCCCAGCTCGACGGCCTCCCGGGTGTACGCGATGAACGCCGCCACGTCCGAGGCCAGGAACGCCTCGTCCTCGCCGAGCCCCACCACCAGCGGCGAGTTGCGGCGCGCGCCGACCACCACGTCCGGGGCGTCGGCGTGCACCGCGACCAGCGTGAACGCGCCCTGGAGCCGCCGGCACACCTGCCGCATCGCCTCGGCCAGCTCCCCGCACGAGGAGTACGCCTCGGCGAGCAGGTGGGCCACCACCTCGGTGTCGGTCTCGGACGCCAACGCGTGGCCCCGGTCGGTGAGTTCGGCGCGCAGCGCGGCGAAGTTCTCGATGATGCCGTTGTGCACGACGCTGACCCGGCCGGCGTTGTCCAGGTGCGGATGGGCGTTGGCGTCGGTGGGGGCGCCGTGCGTGGCCCACCGGGTGTGGCCGATGCCGACCGTGCCGGTGGGCAGCGGGCGGTCGGCCAGTTCCTTCTCCAGGTTGGCGAGTTTGCCGGCCTTCTTGGCCGCGGCCAGCCCGCCGTCCGCGAGCACCGCGACACCGGCCGAGTCGTAGCCGCGGTACTCCAGCCGCTTCAGCCCCGCGAGCACCACCTCAAGGGCGCTCTGCCCGCCCACGTATCCCACGATTCCGCACATGGGGGCAGCCTACGCCGGGGCGTTCTCAATACCCGCGAGCGATCCGGTCCCGCGCCTCGCGCACCCGGGCGCGCAGTTCCGCGTCCGCCTCCGGGTCCGCGCCGGGCTCGTGGTGGTCCAGGAAATCCGACAGATCCTCGCCGAGGTCCGCGTCCGGCAGCTCCTCGGCCAGCTCGGCGTGGACGCGGGCCGCGAAGCCCGCCGCCCCGGCCCGGGCGGCGGCCGCGCGCAGCCGGCGCTCCCGGGCGCGCTCGCGCAGCAGTTCCCGCAGGCGTGCCCGCACGCCGACCCCCCTGTGTCCCGGCGGCCCCCTGCCGCACCGGTCCGAAAATACCGTTTTCCGGGCCGCGGCGGCACCACCGCCCGGGGTCCGGACGGCCCGGGCCCTTCGGACCCACCCCGCCGGGGGCCGCCCGCGCCCGGCCCCGGACAATGGGCCGTGTGTCCCTGACGACGGATCCGCAACGACGCCGCACCGACAGCTCGCCGTACGTCGACCTGACGCGCGCGGAGTGGAGCGCCCTGCGGGAGAAGACCCCGCTCCCGCTGACCGCCGAGGAGGTGGAACGGCTCCGCGGCCTGGGCGACGTCATCGACCTCGACGAGGTCCGCGACGTCTACCTCCCGCTGTCCCGGCTGCTCAACCTCTACGTGGGCGCCACCAGCAACCTCCGCGGCGCGCTCAACACCTTCCTGGGCGACGCCGGCAACGGCCACGGCTCCCAGCCCGGCACGCCGTTCGTGATAGGCGTGGCGGGCAGCGTCGCGGTCGGCAAGTCCACCACCGCCCGGCTCCTCCAGGCGCTGCTGGCCCGCTGGCCCGAGCACCCGCGCGTGGAGCGGGTCACCACCGACGGCTTCCTCTACCCCAACGCCGAACTCCACCGGCGCGGCCTGATGTCCCGCAAGGGCTTCCCGGAGTCCTACGACCGCCGCGCCCTGACCCGCTTCGTGGCGGATGTGAAGGCCGGCCGCGCGGAGGTCACCGCCCCCGTCTACTCGCACCTGGTCTACGACATCGTGCCCGGCGAGCGGCTCACCGTGCAGCGCCCCGACATCCTCATCGTCGAGGGCCTCAACGTCCTCCAGCCGGCCCTGCCCGGCAAGGACGGCCGCACCCGGCTGGGCCTGGCCGACTTCTTCGACTTCTCGGTCTACGTCGACGCCCGCACCGAGGACATCGAGCAGTGGTACCTCGGCCGCTTCCGCAAACTGCGCCAGACCGCCTTCCAGGACCCGTGCTCGTACTTCCGCAAGTACACCCAGGTCTCCGAGGAGGAGGCGCTGGACTACGCCCGCCTGATGTGGCGCACCATCAACAAGCCCAACCTGGAGCAGAACGTGGCCCCCACCCGGAGCCGCGCCAGCCTCGTCCTGCGCAAGGGCCCGGACCACAAGGTCCAGAGGCTCTCCCTGCGGAAGCTGTGAAACGGCCGGCGGCGGCCCCGGAAACCTCCGGGACCGCCGCCGCACGCACCTGCCGGGCCGTCAGCCCAGCGCCGTCTTGACCGCGTCGGCCAGCCGCTCCGCGACCGCCCGCGCCTGCTCGATGTCGGCCGCCTCGACCATCACCCGCACCAGCGGCTCGGTCCCGGACGGCCGCAGCAGCACCCGCCCGGTGGCGCCCAGCTCCCGCTCCGCCTCGCCGACCGCGGTGGCCAGCTCCGGGGAGGTGGCCACCCGCGACTTGTCGACGTCCGGGACGTTGATGAGGATCTGCGGCAGCCGCTCCATCACCCCGGCCAGCTCGGCCAGCGGCCGCCCGGTCGCGGCGACCCGGGCCGCCAGCATCAGACCGGTCAGCGTGCCGTCGCCGGTGGTGGCGTGGTCCAGCACGATGACGTGCCCGGACTGCTCACCGCCCAGCGCGAAGCCGTGCGCCTTCATCTCCTCCAGCACGTACCGGTCGCCGACCGCGGTCTGCACCAGCGCGATACCGGCCCGCTCCAGGGCGAGCTTGAAGCCGAGGTTGGACATGACGGTGGCCACGACGGTGTTCTGCCGCAGCGTGCCGGCCTCCCGCATGCCGAGCGCGAGGACGGCAAGGATCTGGTCGCCGTCGACCTCGTTGCCGGTGTGGTCCACGGCCAGGCAGCGGTCGGCGTCCCCGTCGTGCGCGACACCGAGGTCCGCGCCGTGCTCGACCACCGCGGCCCGCAGCTTGGCCAGGTGGGTGGAGCCGCAGCCGTCGTTGATGTTGAGCCCGTCCGGCTCGGTGCCGATCGTGATCACCTCGGCCCCGGCCCGCGCGAACGCCTCCGGGGAGACCCGGGCCGCCGCGCCGTGCGCCCCGTCGATGACGATCTTCAGCCCGTCCAGGCGGTTGGGCAGCACCCCGACCAGGTGCGCGACGTACTTGTCGAACCCCTCGTCGTAGTCGGTGACCCGGCCCACGCCGCCGCCGGTCGGCCGGTCCCACGGCTCACCGGAGCTGTGCGCCCGGTACGTCCGCTCGATCCGGTCCTCCAGCTCGTCGGCGAGCTTGTGGCCGCCCCGGGCGAAGAACTTGATGCCGTTGTCGGGCATCGGGTTGTGGCTGGCCGAGAGCATCACGCCCAGGTCCGCGCCGAGCGCCCCGGTCAGGTACGCCACCGCCGGGGTCGGCAGCACGCCCACCCGCAGCACGTCCACCCCGGCACTGGCCAGGCCGGCCACCACCGCGGCCTCCAGGAACTCCCCCGACGCCCGCGGATCCCGCCCGACCACGGCCACCGGCCGGTGCCCCTCAAACGTCCCGGCCTCGGCCAGCACGTGCGCCGCCGCGACCGAGAGGCCGAGCGCCAGCTCCGCCGTCAGATCCGCGTTGGCGACACCGCGCACACCGTCCGTGCCGAAGAGTCGTCCCACTGCTGTCCTCCATTGCGTTCCACCAGGCGCCGCCCCGGGCGCCCGCCACCGGGGTGCCTACGAGAACGCCCCGGCAGCACACAGCGGTGCCGCCGGGGCGAACGTGACGTACAAGCAGGCAGCGATTAGCGCTTGCTGTACTGCGGAGCCTTGCGGGCCTTCTTCAGACCGGCCTTCTTGCGCTCGACCGCACGGTCGTCGCGCTTGAGGAACCCGGCCTTCTTCAGGGCGGGGCGGTTGTTGTCCACGTCCGCCTCGTTCAGCGCACGGGCCACGCCCAGGCGCAGCGCGCCGGCCTGGCCGGAGATGCCGCCGCCGGCGATGCGGGCGATGACGTCGTAGCGGTTCTCCAGCTCGAGCACCTTGAAGGGCTCGTTGACTTCCTGCTGGTGCACCTTGTTCGGGAAGTAGCCCTCAAGGGTGCGGCCGTTGATCTTCCACTGGCCGGTGCCCGGAACGATCCGGACGCGGGCGATGGCGTTCTTGCGGCGGCCCAGGCCGGCGGCCGGCTGCGGCTCGCCGAAGCGGGACGCGACGGACTCGGAGGTGTACTCCGTCTCCACGGCCTCCGACTCGGTGGTGTACTGCTCGACCTCGTCCAGCGGGATCTCGGGGGTGGTCTCAGCCACGATGCTTCCTCAGATTCTCTGTCGTCTTGGGGTGGCCGGGACTTACTGCGCGACCTGGGTGATCTCGAACGGGACCGGCTGCTGCGCAGCGTGCGGGTGCTCGGCACCCGCGTAGACCTTCAGCTTCGAGAGCATCTGACGGCCGAGGGTGTTCTTGGGAAGCATGCCCTTGATGGCCTTCTCGACGGCCTTCTCGGGGTTCTTCGCCAGCAGCTCGTCGTAACGGACCGAGCGCAGACCGCCCGGGTAGCCGGAGTGGCGGTACGCCATCTTCTGGGTGCGCTTGTTGCCGGAGAGGTGCACCTTGTCGGCGTTGATGATGATGACGAAGTCACCGGTGTCAACGTGAGGGGCGTAAACCGGCTTGTGCTTACCCCGCAGGAGGGAGGCGGCCTGGCTGGCCAGGCGGCCCAGAACCACATCCTGGGCGTCGATGATGTGCCACTGGCGCTGAACATCGCCGGGCTTGGGGCTGTACGTACGCACGTCGTAGCCTTCGCTTCGTGAGTTGGGGTATCCCCCTGATCCGTGCGGACCGGGGAGAAGGGTCCTGTACTGGCGCCAGAGCTGCTCACACAGTGAGACGGCACTACGGGCGACGCAACCCGATCGTCCGCCGCTGGTCAGCGGCCCGGAAAGCCGGCGTAAGGCCCCTCACGTGAGATAGAGCAAGCCCATACGCATAACGAACTCGCAGGATACCGACCCGCCCCCGTACGGGTCAAAACGCGCCCCGGACACGCGTGCGCCCCCGCCCCCGCCCGGCCCCCGGAACCGGCCCGGATCCGCACCCGCTCCGCCCCCCGCGGCGCCGGACCCGCCCATTAGGATGCCCGGCATGAGCTTTGGGCAAGGGGGGCCGTTCGAGGGCCCCGGGGGATCCACTCCGAACTGGGAGGCGCTCGCCGAGGAGAGCGAGGCGCGCGCCCGCCGCAAGCGCTGGCTGATGATCGGCGGCGGTGCGGTCGCGGCCCTGGCGATCGCCGGCATCGTCGCCGCCGCGGTGATCAGCAGCGGCGGCTCCCCCGACGGCGGCCCCACCGCCAAGCCCGCCGCCTCCGGCTCCGCCGTGGTGCCGGACGACAAGCCGTCCTTCCCCGACGTCTCGGTCCCGCCCCCGCCCAACCCGCGGGACTACATCTCCGATCCGAAGAAGGACACCGCGCCGCTCACCCCGGCCACCCTCTTCCCGCAGCAGACCATGGTCGTCGGCGAGCACAGCTACCCGCGCACCGCCACCGACGCCGTCACCGACTGCACCGCCGCCGCCCAGGGCCCCCTGGTCTCCTCGCTCACCCACAACGGCTGCCGCAAGCTGCTGCGCGCCACGTACGCCAAGGGCGGCGTGGCGGTCACCATCGGCGTCGCGGTCTTCGACTCCCCCGCCCAGGCCGCCGCGGTGATGAACGAGGGCAAGCCCAACCTCAAGCCGCTGGCCGGCGGCGGCGTCCCCGCGGAGTTCTGCCAGGGCAGCAAGTGCCTGATGACCACCAACGCCACCGGCCGCTACGCGTACTTCACCATCGCCGGCTTCACCAGCGGCAAGGACGTCACGGCCAGCGCCCCCGCCGCCCAGCAGATCAGCCGGGACGGCGGCGGCTACGCCTTCACCCAGATCAGCCAGCGCGGCAAGGACCAGGCCGCCAAGGCCGCCGAGGAGCAGCTGAAGGAGGCCCGCCGGAAGGCCGGCCAGACCTCCTGACGCCCGGCCGGGGCCGGCTCAGCAGCAGCCGGCCCCCGGCAGCGTCCGCTTGTTGCGCGCCGCGCGGTTGCGCTCCATGAGCAGCTCATCGGCCGGATAGCCGACCTCCTCCAGCGTCAGCCCGTGCGGCCGGACGACATGCACCGCGGAGTCCCGCACCCCGGCGGCCAGCACCTTCCCCGGCCAGTCCACCGGCCGGTGCCCGTCGCCGACGAACAGCAGCGCGCCCACCAGCGACCGCACCATGTTGTGGCAGAACGCGTCCGCCCGGACCGTCGCCGTGACGATCCCGTCCGCGCCCCGCTCCCAGCTCAGCTCCTGGAGCGTGCGGATCGTCGTCGCGCCGTCCCGCCGCTTGCAGTACGCCGCGAAGTCGTGCTCCCCCAGCAGCGCCTGCGACGCGGCGTTCATCGCCGCCACGTCCAGATCCCAGTCGTGCCACAGCACGTGCCCGCGCAGCAGCGGATCGACGCCGCCGCGCCGGTCGGTGACCCGGTACGCGTACCGCCGCCAGATCGCCGAGAACCGCGCGTTGAAGCCGTACGGCGCCTCGGCGACCCGCCACACCCGGACGTCCTTGGGCAGCCGCCCGGCCAGCCGCCGCAGCAGCTTGTCGCCGTGCTCGGCCCACAGCTCCGCCGGCAGGTCCACATGGGCCACCTGGCCGCGCGCGTGCACCCCGGCGTCGGTCCGCCCGGCCACGGTGAGCTCGTAGGTCTCCGCGGACCGCGTCACCGTCCGCAGGGCGTCCTCCACCTCCCCCTGGACCGTGCGCCGCGCCCGCTGCTTGGCCCACCCGGAGAAGTCCGTGCCGTCGTACGACAGGTCCAGCCGCACCCGGACGAACCCGGGCTCCACTTCGTCACTCACACCAGCAATCCTCTCAGGCCCGCCGCACACGAAAGCGGGCCCGCCCCCGGAGGGACGGACCCGCTCACGCGAAACCGGGACGTCAGGCGTCCTTGTTCTCCTCGGCCGGAGCCTCGGCGGCCTCGTCGGCCTTCGCGGCGGCGGCCTCGTCGGCCTCCTTCACCGCGCGCTTCGCCGCGGCCTCGGCCTCGGCGACGGTGGCCTTCTTGGCGATCTCGCCCTCGACCAGCTCGATGACGGCCATGGGGGCGTTGTCACCGCGGCGGTTGCCGATCTTGGTGATACGGGTGTAGCCACCCGGACGCTCCGCGAACCGCGGCGCGATCTCGGTGAAGAGCGTGTGCACGACGCTCTTGTCCGTGACCAGCTCCATGACCTGGCGGCGGTTGTGCAGGTCGCCCTTCTTCGCCTTGGTCACCAGGCGCTCCGCGAACGGGCGCAGACGACGGGCCTTGGCCTCGGTCGTGGTGATGCGGCCGTGCTCGAACAGGCTGGTCGCCAGGTTGCGCAGGAGCGCCTTCTCGTGCGCCGCGCTGCCGCCCAGACGGGCACCCTTGGTGGGCTTCGGCATGGTGTATCTCCTTCATCGCTGCACCGGCCGTATCAGGTACCGGTGTCAGTTCCCACGAGGCGGCCGCCCCGCGGAAGTCGTACGCCGGCCCGGGCGCCCGAAGGCGCCCGGGCCGGAAGAGCTCGGCTCAGTACTGCTCGGTCTCCACGAACCCCTGGTCCGCGTCGTCGTCCGCGCCGAACGCGTCGGCGGCGGCGGTCGGGTCGAACCCGGGAGGCGAGTCCTTCAGCGCCAGGCCCATACCGGCCAGCTTCGCCTTGACCTCGTCGATCGACTTCGCACCGAAGTTGCGGATGTCGAGCAGGTCCGCCTCGGACCGCGCCACGAGCTCACCCACGGAGTGGATGCCCTCGCGCTTGAGGCAGTTGTAGGAGCGGACGGTCAGCTCCAGCTCCTCGATCGGCAGCGCCAGGTCGGCGGCGAGGGCGGCGTCCGTCGGGGACGGGCCCATGTCGATGCCCTCGGCGTCGATGTTCAGCTCACGCGCCAGACCGAACAGCTCGACCAGGGTCTTGCCGGCCGACGCCATGGCGTCGCGCGGCCGCATGGCCTGCTTCGTCTCGACGTCGACGATCAGCTTGTCGAAGTCGGTGCGCTGCTCGACACGGGTCGCCTCGACCTTGTACGTGACCTTGAGCACCGGCGAGTAGATCGAGTCGACCGGGATCCGGCCGATCTCCTGGCCGACCTGCTTGTTCTGCACCGCGGAGACGTAGCCGCGACCGCGCTCGACGGTCAGCTCCATCTCCAGCTTGCCCTTGCCGTTCAGCGTGGCCAGGACCAGGTCGGGGTTGTGCACCTCGACACCGGCCGGCGGGGCGATGTCGGCGGCGGTGACCAGACCCGGGCCCTGCTTGCGCAGGTACATCACGACCGGCTCGTCGTGCTCCGAGGAGACGACCAGCTGCTTGATGTTGAGGATCAGGTCGGTGACGTCCTCCTTGACGCCGGGCACGGTGGTGAACTCGTGCAGCACGCCGTCGATGCGGATGGACGTGACCGCCGCACCCGGGATGGAGGAGAGCAGGGTCCGGCGGAGGGAGTTGCCGAGGGTGTAGCCGAAGCCGGGCTCCAGCGGCTCGATCACGAACCGCGAGCGGTACTCGTCGACGACCTCTTCGGTCAGCGACGGGCGCTGAGCAATCAGCATGGTGTTCGTTCCTTCAGTCGTGGACGCCCGCTATTTGACGTCCGCTGTACTGACAAGGGTACGGGCGGTACGGCGCCATCGGCTCCGTACCGCCCCCACCGGTCAGCTCTTACTTGGAGTAGAGCTCCACGATCAGCTGCTCCTGCACCTGGGTGTCGATCACCTGGCGCTCGGGCAGGCTGTGCACGAGGATCCGCAGCTGCGAGGGGATCGACTCCAGCCACGCCGGAACGGTCTTCTCGCCGGCCTCCGCCTGCGCCACCTGGAAGGGGGTCAGGTTCTTGGAGCCCGAGCGGACCTCGATGATGTCGTTCACGGCCACCCGCGCCGACGGGATGTCGGTCTTGCGGCCGTTGACCTGGATGTGTCCGTGACGCACCAGCTGACGGGCGTGGTCGCGGGACTTGGCGAAGCCGGCCCGGTAGACCACGTTGTCGAGGCGGGTCTCAAGGATGCGCAGAAGGTTCTCACCGGTCTTGCCGGACTTCTGGTTCGCTTCCTTGTAGTAGTTCACGAACTGCTTCTCAAGGACACCGTAGATGCGGCTGCACTTCTGCTTCTCACGAAGCTGGAGCAGGTACTCGCTGTCCTTGGTGCGCCCGCGACCGTGCTCACCCGGGGGGTAAGGACGGATCTCGATCGGGCACTTCGCGCTCTCGCACTTGCTCCCCTTGAGGAAGAGCTTCTGCTTCTCCCGACGGCAACGCTTGCAGTCGGCCCCGGTGTAACGCGCCATTGTCTAGTTGTCTCCTACTTCAGATGGTCAGACGCGGCGGCGCTTGGGCGGGCGGCATCCGTTGTGCGGGGTGGGGGTGACGTCCTGGATCGAACCGACCTCCAGGCCGGTGGCCTGGAGCGAGCGGATCGCGGTCTCACGGCCGGAGCCGGGACCCTTGACGAAGACGTCGACCTTGCGCATGCCGTGCTCCTGCGCGCGGCGCGCGGCCGACTCGGCGGCCATCTGCGCGGCGAACGGGGTCGACTTGCGCGAGCCCTTGAAGCCGACGTGGCCGGCGGAGGCCCAGGAGATCACGTTCCCGGTCGGGTCGGTGATCGAAACGATCGTGTTGTTGAACGTGCTCTTGATGTGAGCGTGCCCGTGGGCGACGTTCTTCTTCTCCTTGCGGCGCACCTTCTTGGCGCCGGCCGTACGGCCCTTCGGAGGCATTCAGTATCTCCCGTGGAGGTGGTCGGTCCTACAGCGAAGACCGCTTGCGTGGTCCTGCTGAGGACTACTTCTTGCCCGGCTTCTTCTTGCCGGCGATCGCGCGACGCGGACCCTTGCGGGTACGGGCGTTCGTGCTGGTGCGCTGTCCGTGCACCGGCAGACCGCGGCGGTGACGCAGACCCTGGTAGCAGCCGATCTCGACCTTGCGGCGGATGTCGGCCTGGATCTCGCGACGGAGGTCACCCTCGGTCTTGAGGTTGTTGTCCACGTACTCGCGGATCTTGACCAGGTCTTCCTCGGTCAGGTCGCGGACCCGGGTGTCCGGGTTCACGCCGGTGGCCGCGAGGGTCTGCTCGGAGAGCGTCCGCCCGATACCGAAGACGTAGGTGAGGCCGACCACCACGCGCTTGTCGCGCGGGAGGTCAACGCCTGCGAGGCGTGCCATTGATGTGGCTCCTGATGGCTATTCGGAGGTCTTCCGCAGCACCGTTCCCGTAAGACTCTGCAGCGTGTGCAGCGTTACGAGCCGGGTCCCCGGCCTCCGAGCCGGGGGTGTCGTCCCTCGCGCGCGGCGCGGGGGTCGGGTGACTGCGTATGTACGTGTTGTGCTTGCGTCGCGCGATCTGCGGGAGTGCAGGAGGTCGGCGTGCGTCAGCCCTGGCGCTGCTTGTGGCGCAGGTTGTCGCAGATGACCATGACCCGGCCGTGGCGGCGGATCACCTTGCACTTGTCGCAGATCTTCTTGACGCTCGGCTTGACCTTCATGGGATGTGAGGTTCTCCGGGTCAGTGCCGCTGCCCCACGGGAGCGGGGCGCCGGCAAGATCTACTTGTAGCGGTAGACGATTCGGCCACGCGTCAGGTCGTAGGGAGAGAGCTCCACGACGACCCGGTCATCCGGGAGGATGCGGATGTAGTGCATCCGCATCTTGCCGCTGATGTGCGCGAGGACCTTGTGACCGTTCTGGAGCTCCACCTTGAACATGGCGTTCGGCAGAGACTCGATCACGGTGCCCTCAATCTCGATGGCACCTTGCTTCTTGGCCACGCTTCGCCTTTCGGATCGGCTACCTTGATCGACTCATGTGCACGGCCGGCACCCGATGTGCGGGCACACGGATGCACGAGAGCCGACGCGTCAGTCTACGTCAGCGCCTGAGAAAAGACGAATCCAGGGTTATTGCCCACCCGTGGAGATCGTTACGCCGCGCGGCCCGCATCAGGCCAGCGGGTCCGGCGCCGCGGTGACGCCGAGGCTCGCCAGCTTGGCCCGGCCGCCGTCCGGCGCGGTCAGCACCAGCGGGCCGTCCTCGGTCAGCGCGACCGAGTGCTCCCAGTGCGAGGACCAGCTGCCGTCGTCGGTCTTGACCGTCCAGTCGTCGTCCAGGACGTGGGTCTTCGCGGTGCCCAGATTGACCATCGGCTCGATCGCGATGCAGAAGCCCGGGACCAGCTTCGGGCCGCGGCCCCGCTTGCGGTCGACGTAGTTCAGCAGATGCGGGTCCATGTGCATCTGCGAGCCGATGCCGTGGCCGCCGTAGTCCTCGACGATGCCGTACTTGCCGCTCGCCGGCCGCGGCTGGCGGCGGATGTAGCCCTCGATCGCCTTGGAGATGTCCACCAGGCGGTTGCCCTTGGCCACCGCGGCGATGCCGGCCCACATCGACTCCTCGGTGACCCGGCTCAGCTCGACCAGCTCCGGCCCGTGCCCGGCGCCGACGAAGGCGGTGTACGCCGCGTCGCCGTGCCAGCCGTCGATGATCGCGCCGCAGTCGATGGAGATGATGTCCCCGTCCTTGAGGACCACGTCCTCGGAGGGGATGCCGTGGACGACGACGTCGTTCACCGAGGTGCAGATGGTGGCGGGGAAGCCGCCGTAGCCGAGGAAGTTCGACTTCGCGCCGTGCTCGGCGAGGACCTTTCGGGCCACCTCGTCCAGGTCCTTGGTGGTGGCGCCGGGCACCGCGGCCTCCCGGGTGGCCGCGTGGATGGCGGCGACCACCAGCCCCGCCTCGCGCATCTTCGCGATCTGCGCGGGGTTCTTGATCTCCAGCATGCCGGTGCCTTCCGCCTTCACTCTCGTCCCGGGGATTTCCCGCTGATCCAACACTACGGCCGCGGCGCCCCTCAGGGACACCGCGGCCGTACGCAGTTGCGTGCTTACTCGCCGCGACCCAGGGCGTCCATCGCCCGCCGGGTGACCTCCGCGACCTTGCCGAGCGCCGGGATCGTCACGACCAGGCCCTGGGCCCGGTAGTAGTCGATGATCGGCTCGGTCTCCGAGTGGTAGACCTCCAGCCGCTTGCGGACGGTCTCCTCGCGGTCGTCCTCGCGCTGGTACAGCTCACCGCCGCAGGCGTCGCAGACGCCCTCGGCCGCCGGCTTGTTGTACTCCACGTGGAAGACGTGGCTGGAGTCCTTGCGGCAGATCCGCCGGCCGGCGATCCGCTTGACGACCTCGTCCTCCGGGACCTCCAGGTCCAGGACGGCGTCCAGCTTCAGGCCCTTGCCCGTCAGGTACCCGTCCAGCGCCTTCGCCTGGCCGATGTTGCGCGGGAAACCGTCCAGCAGGAAGCCCCCGGCCGCGTCGGACTGCTCCATCCGGTCCTCGGCCATCCCGATGGTGACCGAGTCCGGGACGAGGTTGCCGGCGTCCATGTAGGACTTGGCCTCGACACCCAGCGGCGTGCCCTGGGAGATGTTGGCCCGGAACAGGTCCCCCGTGGAGATGTGCGGGATCGCGAGGTTCTTGGCGAGGTACGCGGCCTGCGTACCCTTACCGGCCCCCGGGGGTCCGACGAGGACGATTCGCATCAGCGGAGGAACCCTTCGTAGTTGCGCTGCTGAAGCTGGCTCTCGATCTGCTTCACGGTCTCCAGGCCCACACCCACGATGATCAGGATGCTCGTCCCGCCGAACGGGAAGTTCTGGTTCGCGTTGAACAGCACCAACGCCACTGTTGGTACGAGCGCGATCAGCCCCAGGTACAGCGAGCCCGGCCACGTGATCCGGTTGAGCACGTAGCTGAGGTACTCGGCCGTCGGGCGACCAGCCCGGATGCCCGGGATGAAGCCACCATACTTCTTCATGTTGTCGGCAACTTCTTCGGGGTTGAAGCTGATGGCCACGTAGAAGAAGGCGAAGAAAACGATCAGGAGGAAGTACGTAATGATGTAAACGGGGTGATTTCCCTTGGTGAAGTTGGACGCGATCCACCGCGCCCACTCCGCGTTCGACCCGCTGAACTGAGCGATCAGGGCCGGGATGTAGAGCAGCGAGGACGCGAAGATGACGGGAATCACACCCGCCTGATTCACCTTCAGCGGGATGTACGTGGACGTACCGCCATAGGACCGGCGCCCGATCATCCGCTTCGCGTACTGCACCGGGATGCGGCGCTGCGCCTGCTCGACGAAGACCACCAGGGCCACCATCGCCAGGCCCACCGCGATCACCGAGAAGAACTCGATCCAGCCGTCGGCCAGCTTGCCGGTGAGCTTGATCTGCCACAGCGCGCCCGGGAAGCCGGCGGCGATCGAGATGAACATCAGGATCGACATGCCGTTGCCGATACCGCGGTCGGTGACCAGCTCACCGAGCCACATGATCAGGCAGGTGCCGGCGGTCATCGTGATCACCATCGTGATGGTGGTGAAGATCGAGTCGCTGGGGACGATCTGGCTGGCGACCGGGCAGCTCTGGAAGAGCGCGCCGCTGCGGGCGGTGGCCACCAGGCCGGTGCCCTGGAGGACGGCCAGCGCCACGGTCAGGTAGCGGGTGTACTGGGTGATCTTCGCCTGGCCGGTCTGGCCCTCCTTCTTGAGGGCCTCCAGCCGGGGGATCACCACGGTCAGCAGCTGGAGGATGATGCTCGCCGTGATGTACGGCATGATCCCCAGCGCGAAGATCGTGATCTGCAGCAGCGCTCCACCGCTGAACATGTTCACCAGGGCGAACAACCCGCTGTTGCCGCCGGCCTGCTTCATGCAGGTCTCGACGTTCGCGTAGTTCACCCCTGGGACCGGGACGTGCGCTCCGATCCGGTAGAGCACGATGATGCCCAACGTGAACAGCAGCTTCTTGCGCAGGTCGGGCGTCTTGAACGCTCGGGCGAACGCGGTGAGCACGGTGCCTCCTGCGCCTCCCGCCCCATGAGGCCAGGAGGTGACGGTCTTGAGGATCGACGAATACGTAGCGGCTGTACCGCGCGGGGCTCGCCCGCACGGCGGGTCCGGGGAGGTCCCCGGACAAGACAAACAGTGCAGGCCACCTTACCGGCGACCGTACCCCCGTGGAACGACCAACCGGGGATGCCCCAATCGGTGGGCATCCCCGGTCAGTTGAACCAACGAACTCAGAGGAGTTCGGTGACGCTGCCGCCGGCAGCGGCAATCTTCTCCTTGGCGGAGCCGGAGACGGAGTCCACCGTCACCTGCAGCGCCACGGAGATCTCGCCCTGGCCCAGGACCTTGACGAGCTCGTTCTTGCGCACCGCGCCCTTGGCGACCAGGTCGGCCACCGTGACCTCGCCACCCTGCGGGTAGAGCGCGGCCAGCCGGTCCAGGTTCACGACCTGGAACTGCTTGTGGGCGGGGTTCTTGAAGCCCTTCAGCTTCGGGAGGCGCATGTGGAGGGGCATCTGCCCACCCTCGAAGCGCTCCGGAACCTGGTAACGGGCCTTGGTGCCCTTGGTACCACGACCAGCGGTCTTACCCTTGGACGCCTCACCACGACCGACACGGGTCTTGGCGGTCTTGGCGCCAGGGGCGGGCCGGAGGTTGTGGACCTTCAGCGGGTTGCTCTCCGCCATGTCAGTCGACCTCCTTGACCGACACGAGGTGGCGGACGGTGTGCACCATGCCGCGGTACTCGGGACGGTCCTCCTTGACAACCACGTCGTTGATCTTCTTCAGACCAAGCGAGCGCAGGGTGTCGCGGTGGTTCTGCTTGCTGCCGATCAGGGACTTGACCTGGGTGATCTCGAGACGCGCCATTACGCACCCACCCCGGCACGCGCCCGCAGCAGAGCGGCGGGAGCGACATCCTCCAGCGGCAGGCCGCGGCGGGCGGCGATCTCCTCGGGCCGCTGCAGGCCCTTGAGCGCCGTCACCGTGGCGTGCACGATGTTGATCGGGTTCGACGAACCGAGGGACTTGCTCAGCACGTCGTGGATACCGGCGCACTCCAGGACGGCGCGCACCGGGCCACCGGCGATCACACCGGTACCAGGCGAAGCCGGCTTGAGCAGGACGACGCCCGCGGCCTTCTCGCCCTGGATCGGGTGCGGAACGGTACCGGCGATACGCGGGACCTTGAAGAAGTTCTTCTTGGCCTCTTCCACGCCCTTGGCGATGGCAGCCGGAACTTCCTTGGCCTTGCCGTAACCGACACCTACGGTGCCGTCACCGTCGCCCACCACGACCAGCGCGGTGAAGCTGAAACGACGACCACCCTTGACAACCTTGGCGACGCGGTTGATCGCGACAACGCGCTCAACGTACGCGGTCTTCTCGGCGGCAGCGCCACCGTCGCGACCCTTCCGGTCCCGCCGCTCGCCGCCACCGGCACCGCTCCCGCGGCGCTGGGGTCCAGCCATTGGATTTACCTCTCTCGTTTGCGTCCGCTAGCTCCGGAACCGGGGCTTTAGAACTTCAGCCCGGCTTCGCGGGCGGCGTCGGCCAGAGCGGCAATCCGCCCGGCGTACTGCTTGCCACCGCGGTCGAACACGACGGCCTCGACGCCGGCGGCCTTGGCGCGCTCCGCGACCAGGGCCCCGACCTTCTTGGCCTGAGCGCTCTTGTCGCCCTCGCCGCCGCGGATCGACGCGTCCAGGGTCGACGCCGACGCCAGGGTGTGGCCCTGGATGTCGTCGATGACCTGGGCGAAGATGCCGCGGTTGGAACGCGTCACGACCAGACGAGGACGCTCGGGCGTACCCGAAATCCGCTTGCGGATCCGGATGTGGCGACGCTTGGCGGCAGCGCGCTTGTAGGCGTTGCCCTTAGCGATCTTCACACCGTATGCCATGGCTTACTTACCCGCCTTTCCGACCTTGCGGCGGATGACTTCGCCCTCGTACTTGACGCCCTTGGCCTTGTACGGGTCGGGCTTCCGCAGCTTGCGGATGTTCGCGGCGACCTCGCCGACCTTCTGCTTGTCGATGCCCTCGACGCTGAACTTCGTCGGCGACTCGACCTTGAACGAGATGCCCTCGGGGGCCTCGATCAGGATCGGGTGGCTGTAGCCCAGGGAGAACTCCAGGTTGGAGCCCTTGGCCTGGACGCGGTAACCAACACCGCTGATCTCGAGCTTCTTCACGTAGCCCTGGGTCACGCCAGTGATCATGTTCGCCACCAGCGTGCGGGACAGGCCGTGGAGGGCCTTGTTCTGCCGCTCGTCGTTCGGGCGGGAGACGGCGATGACGCCGTCCTCACCCTTGGCGACCTCGATGGGCGCCGCGACGGTGTGCGAAAGGGAGCCCTTGGGGCCCTTCACGTTGACCGTGCGGCCCTCGATGGTGACGTCCACACCAGCGGGAACCTGGATGGGCAGCTTGCCAATACGCGACATTAGCTTTTCCTCCGTTCCCTGTTACCAGACGTAGGCGAGGACTTCCCCACCCACGCCCTTCTTCTGCGCCTGCTGGCCGGTCAGGAGACCGTGGGACGTGGAGATGATGGCCACGCCCAGGCCACCGAGGACCTTCGGCAGGTTGGTGGACTTGGCGTAGACCCGCAGACCCGGCTTCGAGATCCGCTTGATGCCGGCGATCGAGCGCTCGCGGTTCGGTCCGAACTTCAGCTCGAGGACGAGGTTCTTGCCCACCTCGGCGTCCTCGACGCGCCAGCCGGTGATGTAGCCCTCCTGCTGGAGGATCTCCGCGATGTGCGACTTGATCTTGCTGTGCGGCATCGACACGGTGTCGTGGTACGCCGAGTTCGCGTTCCGCAGACGGGTCAGCATGTCTGCGATGGGATCAGTCATGGTCATGAATTGGCCTTCGGCCTCTCTCGCCGGGGTTTCCTATCTGCGCCATCCCTCTCCCCGAGCTCGGTCGGGACGGGTGCGGTGCGGGGACCTACGGCGTAGTAAGCGACGTTATGCGGGCGGGGCCCGCGGTCGGTCTGGGGCGGCGGGGCGCCCAAACCCTTCCAGCGTACGGGAAGGAGGACTGGGCGCCCGCCGACCGGTTGCTTACCGAGAGCCTCCGGTAAATCCCAACTGGGGATTTACCAGGAGCTCTTGGTCACGCCCGGCAGCTCGCCACGGTGAGCCATCTCACGAAGGCACACGCGGCACAGGCCGAACTTGCGGTACACGGAGTGCGGACGGCCGCAGCGCTGGCAGCGGGTGTACGCGCGCACACCGAACTTCGGCTTGCGAGCAGCCTTGGCAATCAGAGCCTTCTTCGCCATTCGCTCACGCCTCCTTGAACGGGAAGCCGAGGTGACGAAGCAGGGCGCGGCCCTCGTCGTCGTTGGTCGCCGTGGTGACCACGGTGATGTCCATACCCCGGGTGCGGTCGATCTTGTCCTGGTCGATCTCGTGGAACATGACCTGCTCGGTGAGACCGAAGGTGTAGTTGCCCCGACCGTCGAACTGCTTGGGGGACAGACCACGGAAGTCGCGGATGCGCGGCAGCGCCAGCGACAGCAGGCGGTCCAGGAACTCCCACATGCGGTCACCGCGGAGGGTGACGTGGGCGCCGATCGGCTGACCCTCACGCAGCTTGAACTGCGCGATGGACTTCCGGGCCTTGGTGACGGCCGGCTTCTGGCCGGTGATCGTGGCGAGGTCGCGCACGGCGCCCTCGATCAGCTTGGAGTCGCGGGCGGCGTCGCCCACACCCATGTTGACCACGATCTTGGTCAGGCCGGGGATCTGCATGACGTTCTCGTACGAGAACTCGTCCTTCAGCTTCCCGGCGATCTCTTCGCGGTAGCGCGTCTTGAGGCGCGGCGCGTTGGTGGTGGCAGTCATCAGATGTCCTCACCGGTCCGCTTGGCAACGCGGATCTTGTTGCCGTTCTCGTCGAAGCGGTATCCGACGCGGGTCACGACCTTCTTGCCGTCCTGCTCCACGACCAGCTGAACGTTGCTGACGTGGACGGGGGCCTCGGTCGTCACGATGCCGCCGGTCTGCGCACCGCGAGCGGTCTGTCCGGCCTTGGTGTGCTTCTTGACCCGGTTGACACCCTCGACCAGGACGCGGTCCTCGCGGGGGTAGGCCGCGATGACCTTGCCCTGCTTGCCCTTGTCCTTGCCGGTGATGACCTGGACCAGGTCGCCCTTCTTGATCTTCATCGGTTACAGCACCTCCGGCGCGAGCGAGATGATCTTCATGAACTTCTTCTCGCGCAGCTCCCGGCCCACGGGGCCGAAGATGCGGGTGCCGCGGGGGTCGCCATCGTTCTTGAGGATGACGGCCGCGTTCTCGTCGAAGCGGATGTACGAGCCGTCCGGACGGCGGCGCTCCTTGACGGTGCGAACGATGACGGCCTTGACGACGTCACCCTTCTTCACGTTGCCACCGGGGATCGCGTCCTTGACGGTGGCGACGATGACGTCACCGATGCCCGCGTAGCGGCGACCGGAACCACCGAGAACACGGATGCAAAGGATCTCCTTCGCACCAGTGTTGTCGGCGACGCGCAGTCGCGACTCCTGCTGGATCACGTCTATCTCCTGAATGTCTGCCGGTTCCCGGCAGGTGTTTCACGTGAAACACCTGCCGAGCCTGGCGGAACTGTTCCTGGGGGGTCCCCCAGGAGGGATTACTTGGCCTTCTCGAGGATCTCGACGACGCGCCAGCGCTTGGTCGCGGACAGCGGCCGGGTCTCCATGAGGAGGACGCGGTCGCCGACACCCGCGGCGTTCTGCTCGTCGTGCGCCTTGAGCTTGTTGGTACGGCGGATGACCTTGCCGTACAGGGCGTGCTTGACGCGGTCCTCGACAGCGACGACGACGGTCTTGTCCATCTTGTCGCTGACGACGAGGCCCTCACGGGTCTTGCGGAAGCCGCGCTCGGTCGTCTCAGTCACATTCTTCTCGCTCATCAGGCGCTCTCCACCGTCTCGATGCCCAGCTCACGCTCACGCATCAGGGTGTAGATCCGGGCGATGTCCTTGCGGACGGCCTTCAGCCGGCCGTGGTTCTCGAGCTGTCCGGTCGCCGCCTGGAAGCGGAGGTTGAACAGCTCCTCCTTGGCCTCACGCAGCTTGGCAACGAGGTCCTCGTTGTTCAGCTCGCGCAGCTCGGTCGCCTTGGTACCGGCCGCCATCACGACTCACCTGCCTCGCGCCGCACGATGCGGCACTTCATCGGAAGCTTGTGGGCGGCGCGGGTCAGCGCCTCCTTGGCAACCTTTTCGTTCGGGAAGGACAGCTCGAACATCACCCGGCCGGGCTTGACGTTCGCGACCCACCACTCCGGAGAACCCTTACCGGAACCCATGCGGGTCTCGGCCGGCTTCTTCGTCAGCGGACGGTCGGGGTAGATGTTGATCCACACCTTGCCGCCACGCTTGATGTGACGGGTCATGGCGATACGAGCGGACTCGATCTGCCGGTTCGTCACGTAGGCCGGGGTGACGGCCTGGATGCCGTACTCACCGAAGGCCAGCTCGGTACCGCCCTTGGCCATACCGTTCCGCTTCGGGTGGTGCTGCTTGCGGTGCTTGACCCTGCGAGGGATCAGCATGTCGGTCAGCCCTCCGTTCCAGGGTTCTCCGCCGGAGCAGCGGCAGCGGCCTCGGCCTTGGGGGCCTCGGCAGCGGGAGCCTGCTGCTGCGGCTTGCGGCCGCGACCGCCACGCTCGCCACCGCGGCGCGGGCGCTCGTTGCCACCGCGGGCCGGGCGGTTGCCCGCACGCGCGGCGGCGTTCTCGGCACGCACCTCGGCGATGTTCTTGACGTCGCCCTTGTAGATCCAGACCTTCACACCGATGCGGCCGAAGGTGGTCTTGGCCTCGAAGAAGCCGTAGTCGACGTTCGCGCGGAGCGTGTGCAGGGGCACCCGGCCCTCGCGGTAGAACTCCGAGCGGGACATCTCGGCGCCGCCGAGACGGCCACCGCACTGGATCTTGATGCCCTTGGCGCCGGCCTTCATCGTCGACTGCATGCTCTTGCGCATGGCGCGACGGAAGGAGACGCGGGAGGAGAGCTGCTCGGCGACGGCCTGGGCCACCAGCTGCGCATCGGTCTCGGGGTTCTTGACCTCGAGGATGTTCAGCTGGACCTGCTTGCCGGTCAGCTTCTCCAGCTCACCGCGGATGCGGTCGGCCTCGGCGCCGCGGCGGCCGATGACGATGCCCGGGCGAGCGGTGTGGATGTCAACGCGGACGCGCTCACGGGTGCGCTCGATCTCCACCTTGGAGATACCGGCGCGCTCCATGCCCTTCGTCATCATGCGACGAATGGCGACGTCTTCCTTGACGTAGTCCTTGTACAGCTTGTCGGCGTACCAGCGGGACTTGAAGTCCGTCGTGACGCCGAGCCGGAACCCGTGCGGGTTTACCTTCTGGCCCATTACCGGGTTCCTTCCTTGCTGCTGACGACCACGGTGATGTGGCTGGTCCGCTTGCGGATCCGGTAGGCACGGCCCTGGGCGCGCGGCCGGAACCGCTTCAGGGTCGGACCCTCGTCGACGTACGCCTCGCTGACGAACAGCGTGGAGGCGTCCGAGTGGTCGTAGTTGTGCGCGGCATTGGCAATGGCGCTGTCCAGCACCTTGCCCACGGGCACGCTCGCGGCCTGCGGAGCGAATCGCAGGACCGCCTGAGCCTCCGTGGCATCCATGCCACGGATAAGGTCCACCACGCGGCGGGCCTTCATGGGCGTGACGCGGATGTACCGCGCCTGGGCCCTGGCTTCCATGGTTGTCCCTTCGGTGTCAGTCATAGTCGGTTCACCCCCGCGGTGAGCGGGGAACCACCTCTCCGGTCGATCAGCGACGACGCGACTTGCGGTCGTCCTTCTCGTGGCCGCGGAAGGTGCGGGTCGGCGCGAATTCGCCGAGCTTGTGGCCGACCATCGACTCGGTGACGAACACCGGGACGTGCTTGCGGCCGTCGTGCACCGCGATCGTGTGGCCGAGCATGGCCGGGACGATCATCGAGCGGCGGGACCAGGTCTTGATGACGTTCTTGGTGCCGGCTTCGTTCTGTACATCCACCTTCTTGGCGAGGTGGTCGTCGACGAAGGGCCCCTTCTTGAGACTGCGCGGCATCTAAACCCGCTCCTAGCGCTTCTTGTTCGTCTTGCGGCGGCGGACGATGTACTTGTTGCTGGCCTTCTTCGGCGAGCGCGTACGACCCTCCTTCTTGCCCCAGGGCGAGACCGGGTGGCGACCACCGGAGGTCTTGCCCTCACCACCACCGTGCGGGTGGTCGACCGGGTTCATCACGACACCACGCACGGTCGGGCGGACGCCCTTCCAGCGCATGCGGCCGGCCTTGCCCCAGTTGATGTTCGACTGCTCGGCGTTGCCGACCTCGCCAACGGTGGCGCGGCAGCGGACGTCGACCAGGCGGATCTCACCGGACGGCATGCGCAGGTGGGCCATGGAGCCCTCCCGCGCCAGCAGCTGCACGGAGGCACCCGCGGAGCGGGCGAACTTCGCGCCGCCGCCGGGCCGCAGCTCGATGGCGTGGATGGTCGTACCGACCGGGATGTTGCGCAGCGGCAGGTTGTTGCCCGGCTTGATGTCGGCGCCAGCGCCGTTCTCGATCCGGTCGCCCTGCTGGAGGCCGCGCGGGGCGATGATGTAGCGCTTCTCGCCGTCTGCGTAGTGCAGCAGCGCGATGCGCGCGGTGCGGTTGGGGTCGTACTCGATGTGCGCGACCTTGGCCGGCACGCCGTCCTTGTCGTGACGACGGAAGTCGATCACGCGGTAGGCGCGCTTGTGGCCACCGCCCTGGTGGCGAACGGTCACACGACCGGCGTTGTTACGGCCGCCCTTGCTGTGCAGGGGGCGGACCAGCGACTTCTCCGGCGTGGACCGCGTGATCTCGACAAAGTCGGCGACGCTGGAGCCACGACGGCCCGGGGTCGTCGGCTTGTACTTGCGGATACCCATTTCTCAGTCCTCGTCCGATTCCGGACGACTCGGACTCCTGATTCAGGAGGCCGGGCCGCCGAAGATGTCGATACGGTCGCCCTCGGCGAGGGTCACGATGGCGCGCTTGGTGTTGGCGCGCTTACCGAAACCGGTGCGGGTGCGCTTGCGCTTGCCCTGCCGGTTGATCGTGTTGACCCCGGTGACCTTGACCGAGAAGACCGCCTCGACGGCCTGCTTGATCTGGGTCTTGTTGGCACGCGGGTCGACGATGAACGTGTACTTGTTCTCGTCCAGCAGCGCGTAGCTCTTCTCCGAGACCACCGGCTTGACGAGGACGTCGCGGGGGTCCGTGAAGGTCTTGCTGGTGACGACGGCCTCAGTCATCAGGCGTCGCTCCCTTCGGTCTCAACGGCGGCCTTGGGGCCAGACACGAAGGACTCGAAGGCGGCCTTGGTGAAGACCACGTCGTCGGAGACGAGCACGTCGTACGTGTTCAGCTGGCCCGGCTCCAGGATGTGGACCTGGGGCAGGTTGCGGGCGGAGAGCCACGCGGCCTCGTCGGAGCGCTCGGCGACCAGGAGCACGTTCTTGCGCTCCGAGATCTTGCCGAGCAGGCCCTTGGCGGCCTTCGTGGACACCGCGCCGTCGACCACGCCGGTGACGACGTGGACGCGGCTGTGGCGGGCCCGGTCGGACAGCGCACCGCGCAGCGCGGCGGCCTTCATCTTCTTCGGGGTCCGCTGGCTGTAGTCACGCGGCACGGGGCCGTGGACGACGCCACCGCCGGCGAACTGCGGCGCACGGGTCGAACCCTGGCGCGCGCGGCCGGTGCCCTTCTGGCGGTACGGCTTCTTGCCACCGCCGCGGACCTCTCCGCGAGTCTTGGTCTTGTGCGTGCCCTGACGGGCAGCGGCCAGCTGCGCGACGACGACCTGGTGGATCAGCGGAACGCTGACCTTCGCGTCGAAGATCTCCGCGGGGAGCTCGACGGTCCCGGCCTTGTCGCCTGCCGGCGAAAGGATGTCAATGGTGCTCATCGGTTACCTCAGGCCCCCTTGGCCGCGGTACGGACCAGGACGAGGCCGCCGTTCGGACCAGGAACTGCGCCCTTGATGAGCAGCAGGCCCTTCTCCGCGTCAACGGCGTGGACGGTCAGGTTCTGGGTGGTGACCCGCTCATTGCCCATACGGCCGGCCATCCGCATGCCCTTGAACACGCGGCCCGGGGTGGCGCAGCCACCGATGGAGCCCGGCTTGCGGTGCACGCGGTGGGCACCGTGCGAAGCCTTGCCACCGCCGAAGCCATGACGCTTCATGACACCGGCGAAGCCCTTGCCCTTGCTCTTGCCGGTCACGTCGACCTTGACGCCGGCCTCGAACACGTCGGCGCTGAGCTCCTGGCCGAGGGTGTACTCGGCGGCGTCCGCCGTACGGACCTCGACGAGGTGGCGGCGGGGGGTGACGTCGGCCTTGGCGAAGTGGCCCTTGAGGGGCTTGTTCACCTTGCGCGGGTCGATCTCGCCGAAGGCGATCTGGACGGAGTCGTAGCCGTCCTGGTCATTGGTGCGCACCTGGGTAACGACACAGGGGCCGGCCTTCACCACGGTCACGGGGACGACACGGTTGTTCTCGTCCCAGACCTGGGTCATGCCGAGCTTCTCGCCCAGGAGCCCCTTGATCTGCTTAGCCATTCTCAGATCACCGACCCTCAGAGCTTGATCTCGATGTCGACACCGGCCGGGAGGTCGAGTCGCATCAGGGAGTCAACGGTCTTCGGCGTCGGGTCGAGAATGTCGATCAGGCGCTTGTGCGTGCGCATCTCGAAGTGCTCGCGCGAGTCCTTGTACTTGTGCGGCGACTTGATGACGCAGTACACGTTCTTCTCAGTGGGCAGCGGCACCGGGCCCGCGACCGACGCACCCGTGCGGGTCACCGTCTCGACGATCTTCTTCGCCGAGGAGTCGATGACCTCGTGGTCGTAGGCCTTGAGCCGGATGCGGATCTTCTGTCCCGCCATGGCTACTTCGTAGTCCTGTCTCTCGTAACGCTCTGGGACCCGGGAGGTCACCGTTCTTCTCCGACCCACGCGGTCGGGCGTGTCGCGCTCCTTCTCGTAAATCTCCGCAGAGCGGATCCCTCGAGGAGGAGAGCGTGGGGGAAGAACACCCACCGGGCGCCTGGCCGAGGCACCCCGCTGACGCTTCCCGGAAGATTCCCGTACTTCCGCCCCTGAGAAGGGGCGACGAATACCTGGGACTCGCTTCCGGTCCTCCCGGCGGGAGGCGCGCAGCATCGGCACTCAACCGAGCAACCTGGACAGTGTGCCATACCGGGCACGCCCAAGGCCAATCGAGCCCCGCCTGTCAAGAAGCCCCGCCCACCGGGTGGTGAGCGGGGCTTCTCAGGAGCTCCGGGGAGCTACCGGGTCAACCGGGACCGTCTTACTTGACGATCTTGGTGACCTGGCCGGCGCCGACGGTCCGGCCACCCTCGCGGATGGCGAACTTCAGGCCCTCCTCCATGGCGACAGGCTGGATGAGGTCCACCTTCATCTCGGTGTTGTCACCCGGCATGACCATCTCGGTGCCCTCGGGGAGGGTCACAACGCCCGTCACGTCCGTGGTACGGAAGTAGAACTGCGGACGGTAGTTGTTGAAGAACGGCGTGTGGCGGCCACCCTCGTCCTTGGACAGGATGTAGGCCTGCGCCTCGAACTCGGTGTGCGGGGTGACCGAGCCCGGCTTGATGATGACCTGGCCGCGCTCGACGTCCTCGCGCTTGATGCCGCGGAGCAGCAGACCGACGTTCTCACCGGCCTGGCCCTCGTCGAGCAGCTTGCGGAACATCTCGATGCCGGTGACCGTGGTGGAGGTCTTCTCGGTCTTGATGCCGATGATGTCGACCGGCTCGTTGACCTTGAGGACACCGCGCTCGATACGACCGGTGACGACGGTGCCACGACCGGTGATCGTGAAGACGTCCTCGATCGGCATCAGGAACGGCTTGTCGACGTCGCGCTCCGGCTGCGGGATGTTCTCGTCGACGGCCTTCATCAGGTCGAGGACGGTCTGGCCCCACTCCTTGTCGCCCTCCAGGGCCTTCAGGGCGGAGACCTTGACGACCGGAACGTCGTCGCCGGGGAACTCGTACTCGGAGAGGAGCTCACGGACCTCGAGCTCGACGAGCTCCAGGATCTCCTCGTCGTCCACCATGTCGGCCTTGTTCAGGGCGACGACGATGTACGGAACGCCGACCTGGCGGGCCAGGAGCACGTGCTCCTTGGTCTGCGGCATCGGGCCGTCGGTGGCGGCGACCACCAGGATCGCGCCGTCCATCTGGGCGGCACCGGTGATCATGTTCTTGATGTAGTCCGCGTGACCGGGGCAGTCGACGTGGGCGTAGTGACGCGACTCGGTCTGGTACTCGACGTGCGCGATGGAGATGGTGATACCGCGCTGGCGCTCCTCAGGAGCCTTGTCGATCTGGTCGAAGGCCGAGGCCTCGTTCAGGTCCGGGTACGCGTCGTGCAGCACCTTGGTAATGGCGGCCGTGAGGGTCGTCTTACCGTGGTCGATGTGACCGATGGTGCCGATGTTGACGTGCGGCTTAGTCCGCTCGAACTTCGCCTTCGCCACTGGGGTCCTCCTGTGGAGTGGTTCTGTACGCCTTACTCATCGGCGCCAGGTGATCTTTGCTGGATAGCCCGGGCCCGGGGGCATTCCGCCGTTGTTGCGGTGGAATGCCCCGACAGGCTCCGGAGTCAAGCCTAGAGCGTTAACTCGCGGCGTGAGTTACTCGCCCTTGGCCTTGGCGATGATCTCCTCGGCGACGTTCTTCGGAACCTCGGCGTAGGAGTCGAACTGCATCGAGTAGCTCGCGCGACCCGACGTCTTGCTGCGGAGGTCTCCGACGTAGCCGAACATCTCCGAGAGCGGAACCAGGCCCGTGACGAGCTTGGCGCCGGCGCGGTCCTCCATGGACTGGATCTGCCCACGGCGGGAGTTGATGTCGCCGATCACATCGCCCATGTAGTCCTCGGGCGTGGTGACCTCGACCTTCATCATCGGCTCGAGCAGGGCCGGGCTGGCCTTGCGGGCGGCCTCCTTGAAGGCCATCGAACCGGCGATCTTGAAGGCCATTTCCGACGAGTCGACCTCGTGGAACGCACCGTCGAGCAGGGTGACCTTGACACCGGTCAGCGGGTAGCCGGCGAGAACACCGAACTCCATGGCCTCCTGGCAGCCCGCGTCCACGGACGGGATGTACTCCCGCGGGATGCGGCCACCGGTGACCTTGTTCTCGAACTCGTACCCGTCGCCCTCCAGCGGCTCCAGCGCGATCTGCACCTTCGCGAACTGGCCGGAACCACCGGTCTGCTTCTTGTGCGTGTAGTCCAGGCGCTCGACCGGCTTGCGCAGGGTCTCACGGTAGGCGACCTGCGGCTTGCCGACGTTGGCCTCGACCCGGAACTCGCGCTTCATGCGGTCGACCAGCACGTCGAGGTGCAGCTCGCCCATACCCGCGATGATGGTCTGGCCGGTCTCCTCGTCGGTGTGCACCTGGAACGAGGGGTCTTCCTCGGCGAGACGCTGGATGGCGACACCCAGCTTCTCCTGGTCGCCCTTGGACTTCGGCTCGATGGCGACCTGGATGACCGGGGCCGGGAACTCCATCGACTCCAGGATCACCGGGGCGCCCGCGTCGCAGAGGGTCTCGCCGGTGGTGGTCTGCTTCAGACCCATGACGGCGACGATGTCGCCGGCACCCACCGCGTCGATCTCCTCACGCTTGTTCGCGTGCATCCGGTAGATCTTGCCGATGCGCTCCTTCTTGCCCTTCACCGAGTTCTGCACCTGCGTGCCGGCCTCGAGGCGGCCCGAGTACACCCGGATGAAGGTGAGCTTGCCCAGGTGGGGGTCGCTCGCGATCTTGAACGCCAGGGCGGCCAGCGGCTCTTCCTCGGACGGCTTGCGCTTGACGACCTCCTCCGGGTTGCCGACCGCGTGGCCCTCGATGGCCTCGACGTCCAGCGGGGAGGGGAGGTAGCGCACGACCGCGTCGAGCAGGGGCTGCACGCCCTTGTTCTTGAACGCGGTACCGCAGAAGACCGGGGTGACGGTGGTCACGTCGGCCTTGCCGGAGGCGATGGTGATCCGGCGGATCGCCGCGTAGAGCTGCTCCTCGGTGGGCTCCTGGCCCTCGAGGTAGAGCTCCATGATCTCTTCGTCGTTCTCGGCCACGGCCTCGAGGAGCTTGCCGCGCCATTCCTCGGCGGCCTCGATGTGCGTGTCCGGGATGTCGACGGTGTCGTACATCTCGCCCTTGGCGGCCTCGGCCGACCAGACCAGCGCCTTCATGCGGACCAGGTCGACAACGCCCTTGAAGTCCGCCTCGGTGCCGATCGGCAGCTGCATGACGATCGGGGTCGCGCCCAGGCGGTCCGAGATCATGTCGACGCAGCGGTGGAACTCGGCGCCGGTGCGGTCCAGCTTGTTGACGAAGCAGATCCGCGGGACGCCGTAGCGGTCCGCCTGGCGCCAGACGGTCTCCGACTGGGGCTCGACACCGGCGACGCCGTCGAACACCGTCACCGCACCGTCGAGCACGCGCAGCGAGCGCTCCACCTCGACGGTGAAGTCGACGTGGCCCGGGGTGTCGATGATGTTGATGGTGTGGTCGACGCTGTCCAGCGGCCAGTGGCAGGTCGTCGCGGCAGACGTGATCGTGATGCCGCGCTCCTGCTCCTGCTCCATCCAGTCCATCGTGGCAGCGCCGTCGTGGACTTCACCGATCTTGTACGAAACACCGGTGTAGAACAGGATCCGCTCGGTGGTGGTCGTCTTGCCCGCGTCGATGTGGGCCATGATCCCGATGTTGCGGACCCTGGCCAGGTCAAGCGAAGTGGTAGCCATAGTGGCTCAGTCTTCTCTCGGTCTCGATGTGGGTTGCGACTACCAGCGGTAGTGCGCGAAGGCCTTGTTGGACTCGGCCATCTTGTGCGTGTCCTCACGCTTCTTGACCGAAGCGCCGAGGCCGTTGGAGGCGTCGAGCAGTTCGTTCATGAGGCGCTCGGTCATGGTCTTCTCGCGGCGGGCGCGGGAGTAGCCCACGAGCCAGCGGAGCGAGAGGGTGGCGGCGCGGCCCGGCTTGACCTCGACCGGGACCTGGTAGGTCGCACCACCGACGCGGCGGGACTTCACCTCAAGGGTGGGCTTGATGTTCTCCAGCGCGCGCTTCAGCGTGATGACCGGGTCGGTACCGGTCTTCTCACGCAGACCCTCCATGGCGCCGTACACGATGCGCTCGGCGGTGGAGCGCTTCCCGTTCAGCAGGACCTTGTTGATGAGGGAGGTCACCAGAGGAGAGCCGTACACCGGGTCGACGTGGACCGGGCGCTTCGGGGCGGGGCCCTTACGAGGCATTCTTACTTCTCCTTCTTGGCGCCGTAGCGGCTGCGAGCCTGCTTGCGGTTCTTGACGCCCTGCGTGTCGAGGGAGCCGCGGATGATCTTGTACCGAACACCCGGCAGGTCCTTCACACGGCCGCCGCGCACGAGCACGATGGAGTGCTCCTGGAGGTTGTGGCCCTCACCCGGAATGTAAGCGGTGACCTCGATCCCACTGGTCAGACGCACACGCGCGACCTTACGCAGGGCCGAGTTCGGCTTCTTCGGGGTGGTCGTGAACACACGCGTGCAGACGCCGCGGCGCTGGGGCGAACCCTCGAGTGCGGGCGTCTTGTTCTTCTCGACCTTGTCCTGCCGGCCCTTGCGGACCAGCTGCTGGATCGTAGGCACTACTTCTCCGGTTTCTGTGTGCCAGTCTCGGTAAAGCTAACCTGGAACGTTCCCGACCCACGCGGTCGGGTGTGTCGAATACTGCAGACCGGCCTCGCTGGAACGAGGGGCGGCAGATTGCGGTGTCAAAAGACCTGGCTTCCGCGCTGCCGGGACTCTCCGTCCGGAAGTGGGGGGAGAAGGCGCGCACGGCAGCCCAGGGACACCCCAGGCACAAGGTCAGAGCGTACCTAGCGCATTGGCTGCGGTCAAAACAAATGCACACGCGAAGGACACGCCGGACTCCCCCGCGCTGCGGCCACCGTAGTGCGTGCGGCGCCCGGCGCGGAAGACGGCACCCGGCCGTCAGGCCCGGGTGACCCCGACCAGCACCATCACCAGGAGGAACAGCGCCCAGCCGCCGATCCCCAGCCAGCCCAGCACCAGCCCGGCCACCGCCTGGCCGTCCCCGCGCTCCCCCGTCCGCCGGATCTCGGCCCGCGCCTTGTGCCCCAGCACCACCGCGGGGATCGCCGTCAGCCCCCAGGTGAACGGCGCTATCAGCCCGCACACCAGCGCGCCGGTGGCGGAGCCGTTGGTGGTCGGCGGGGGCGGCAGCTGCACCGGGAGGAAGGTGGCCGGCATGGCCGGGCGCGGCGCGAACTGCGCCTGCGGCACCGGGCCCTGCGGCAGATCGGCGACCAGCGCCTGCAGCTCGGTGTGCGTCTGCGCCTGATAGGCCCGGGCGATCCGCTGCTCGTACTCCGCCTGGCCGAGCCGGCCCTCGGCGAAGCCGGCCTTGAGCACGTCCACCGCCCGCTCGCGATCGGCGTGCGAGGCACGCATGGCCGGCAGCTGATACGGATTCTGAGCAGGCTGCCCACCCTGCCACGGCTGGAATGCCATGTCGCGAACCTCCCCCCGCTCTACAGTTCTCCCCATCCTCTCATCACAGACGCGGCAATGGGAGGACAAGTTCCCCGCGGCACGCGCCGCCCGATATCCGCCACCAACGCCGCAGGGCGGCCACCCCGTTACGGGATGACCGCCCTGCGGTTGACCGGCTCGCTTACTGGTTGTACGGACCGTAGTCGTAGTCCTCCAGCGGCACCGCCTGGCCGGAGCCGGTGCCGAAGGGCGAGTAGTCGATGTCGTCGTAGCCGACGGCCGAGTACATCGCGGCCTTGGCCTCCTCGGTCGGCTCGACCCGGATGTTGCGGTAGCGGGACAGGCCCGTACCGGCCGGGATGAGCTTACCGATGATGACGTTCTCCTTCAGGCCGATGAGGCTGTCGGACTTGGCGTTGATCGCCGCGTCCGTCAGGACTCGGGTCGTCTCCTGGAAGGAGGCGGCCGACAGCCAGGACTCCGTCGCCAGCGAGGCCTTGGTGATACCCATCAGCTGCGGACGGCCGGAGGCCGGGTGGCCGCCTTCCGCCACCACGCGGCGGTTCTCGCTCTCGAACTTCGAGCGCTCGACCAGCTCGCCCGGCAGCAGCTCCGCGTCGCCGGACTCGATGATCGTCACCCGGCGCAGCATCTGCCGGATGATGATCTCGATGTGCTTGTCGTGGATCGCCACGCCCTGGCTGTTGTAGACCTTCTGGACCTCGCCGACCAGGTGGACCTGGACGGCGCGCTGACCCAGGATCCGCAGCACGTCGTGCGGGTTGATCGCACCGACGGTCAGCGGCTGGCCGACCTCGACGTGGTCACCCTCGGACACCAGCATGCGGGCGCGCTTGGAGACGCCGTAGGCCGTCTCGTCGCTGCCGTCGTCCGGCGTGACGATGACCTTCTTGGTCTTCTCGGTCTCCTCGATCCGGACGCGGCCGGCCGCCTCCGAGATCGGCGCGACGCCCTTGGGCGTACGGGCCTCGAAGAGCTCGACGACACGCGGCAGACCCAGGGTGATGTCGTCACCGGCCACACCACCGGTGTGGAAGGTACGCATCGTCAGCTGGGTACCGGGCTCACCGATGGACTGGGCGGCGATGATGCCGACCGCCTCACCGATGTCGACCAGCTTGCCGGTGGCCAGCGAACGGCCGTAGCAGTACGCACACGTACCGACCGCGGACTCGCAGGTCAGGACCGAGCGGGTCTTGACCTCCTCCACGCCGTGCGCGATCAGCTGGTCGATGAGCACGTCACCGAGGTCGACGTTGGCCGGGGCGACGACCTTGCCGTCCACCACGACGTCCTCGGCGAGCATCCGCGCGTACACCGACGACTCGACGTCGTCCGCCTTGCGCAGCACACCGTCCGCGCCCTTCGACGCGATCCGCAGCTTCAGACCGCGCTCGGTGCCGCAGTCCTCCTCGCGGATGATGACGTCCTGGGAGACGTCGACCAGACGGCGGGTGAGGTAACCGGAGTCGGCGGTACGCAGGGCGGTGTCCGCCAGACCCTTACGGGCACCGTGGGTGGAGATGAAGTACTCCAGCACGGACAGGCCCTCGCGGAAGGACGCCTTGATCGGACGCGGGATGGTCTCGTTCTTGGCGTTCGACACCAGACCACGCATACCGGCGATCTGACGCATCTGCATCATGTTTCCGCGCGCACCCGAGTCCACCATCATGAAGATGGGGTTGGTCTTCGGGAAGTTGTCGCTCATCGCCTCGGCGACCTCGTTGGTCGCCTTGGTCCAGATGTTGATGAGCTCCTGCGTGCGCTCGTCCTTGGTGATCAGACCGCGCTCGTACTGCTTCTGGACCTTCTCGTCCTGGGCCTCGTAGCCCGCGACGATCCCCTTCTTGGCCTCCGGCACGACGATGTCGGAGACGGCGACGGTGACGCCGGAGCGGGTGGCCCAGTAGAAGCCGGCCGCCTTCAGGTTGTCGAGCGTCGCCGCCACGATGACCTTCGGGTAGCGCTCGGCCAGGTCGTTGACGATCTGGGAGAGCTGCTTCTTGCCGACCGAGTAGTCGACGAACGGGTAGTCCTCGGGCAGCAGCTCGTTGAAGAGCGCGCGGCCCAGGGTCGTCCGCAGCCGGAAGCTGTCGCCCTGCTGCCACTCCGGCTCGCCCTCGGCCGGGGCCGGCGGGGTCCAGCCGCGCGGCGGCACGGTGCCGATCGGGAAGCGGATGTCGACCTTCGCCTGGAGCGAGAGCTCGCGGGCGTCGAAGGCCATGATCGCCTCGGAGACCGAGGAGAACGAGCGGCCCTCACCCTTGACCTCGCGCTCCTCCTCGTCCGTGGTGAGGAAGAAGAGGCCCAGCACCATGTCCTGGGTCGGCATGGTGACCGGACGGCCGTCGGCCGGCTTGAGGATGTTGTTCGAGGACAGCATCAGGATGCGGGCCTCGGCCTGCGCCTCCGCGGACAGCGGCAGGTGCACGGCCATCTGGTCGCCGTCGAAGTCCGCGTTGAACGCGGTGCAGACGAGCGGGTGGATCTGGATGGCCTTGCCCTCGACCAGCTGCGGCTCGAACGCCTGGATGCCGAGGCGGTGCAGCGTGGGCGCACGGTTCAGCAGCACCGGGTGCTCGGCGATGACCTCTTCGAGGACGTCGTACACCACGGTGCGGCCGCGCTCGACCATGCGCTTGGCCGACTTGATGTTCTGCGCGTGGTTGAGGTCCACCAGGCGCTTCATCACGAACGGCTTGAAGAGCTCCAGCGCCATGGCCTTGGGCAGACCGCACTGGTGCAGCTTCAGCTGCGGGCCGACGACGATGACCGAACGGGCCGAGTAGTCGACGCGCTTGCCGAGGAGGTTCTGACGGAAGCGGCCCTGCTTGCCCTTGAGCATGTCGGACAGCGACTTCAGCGGGCGGTTGCCGGGGCCCGTGACCGGGCGGCCGCGGCGGCCGTTGTCGAAGAGCGCGTCGACGGCCTCCTGGAGCATGCGCTTCTCGTTGTTCACGATGATCTCGGGCGCGCCGAGGTCGAGAAGCCGCTTCAGGCGGTTGTTGCGGTTGATGACACGGCGGTACAGGTCGTTCAGGTCGGAGGTCGCGAAGCGGCCACCGTCCAGCTGCACCATCGGACGCAGGTCCGGCGGGATCACCGGGATGCAGTCCAGGACCATGCCCTTGGGGCTGTTCCGGGTCTGCAGGAACGCCGAGACGACCTTCAGGCGCTTGAGCGCACGGGTCTTCTTCTGGCCCTTGCCGGTCCGGATGATCTCGCGGAGGCGCTCGGCCTCCTCCTCCAGGTCGAAGGTCTCCAGGCGCTTCTGCAGCGCCGCGGCACCCATCGAACCGTCGAAGTACGTGCCGAAGCGGTCCCGCAGCTCGCGGTAGAGCAGCTCGTCGCCCTCGAGGTCCTGGACCTTGAGGTTCTTGAAGCGGTTCCAGACCTCGTCGAGGCGGTCGATCTCGCGCTGCGCGCGGTCGCGCAGCTGCTTCATCTCCCGCTCGGCGCCCTCGCGCACCTTGCGGCGGGCGTCCGCCTTGGCGCCCTCGGCCTCCAGCTCGGCCAGGTCGGACTCGAGCTTCTTGGCCCGGGCCTCCAGGTCCGAGTCGCGGCGCTGCTCGATCTGCTGGCGCTCGACGGAGACGTGCGCCTCCAGCGAGGGCAGGTCGCGCGTACGGCGCTCCTCGTCCACCCACGTGATCATGTAGGCGGCGAAGTAGATGACCTTCTCGAGGTCCTTGGGCGCGAGGTCCAGCAGGTAGCCCAGCCGGCTCGGCACGCCCTTGAAGTACCAGATGTGCGTGACCGGCGCGGCCAGCTCGATGTGGCCCATCCGCTCGCGGCGCACCTTGGCGCGAGTGACCTCGACGCCGCAGCGCTCGCAGATGATGCCCTTGAAGCGGACGCGCTTGTACTTACCGCAGTAGCACTCCCAGTCCCGGGTCGGGCCGAAGATCTTCTCGCAGAAGAGGCCGTCCTTCTCGGGCTTGAGGGTGCGGTAGTTGATGGTCTCCGGCTTCTTGACCTCACCGTGGGACCACTGACGGATGTCGTCAGCGGTGGCGAGGCCGATCCGCAGCTCGTCGAAGAAGTTGACGTCGAGCACTATGCGTCAATCCCTCTCAGGGTCGTATCTAGATGGTCTGTACGGGGTCCGGGGCGGGGCTGGGAGCTTCGGGAGGAGAAGCTCCCAGCCAGACCCGTCAGACCTCTTCGACGCTGCTCGGCTCGCGCCGGGACAGGTCGATGCCGAGCTCCTCCGCAGCGCGGAAGACGTCCTCGTCGGTGTCGCGCATCTCGATGGACATGCCGTCCGAGGACAGCACCTCCACGTTGAGGCACAGGGACTGCATCTCCTTGATGAGCACCTTGAAGGACTCGGGGATGCCGGGCTCGGGGATGTTCTCGCCCTTGACGATGGCCTCGTAGACCTTCACGCGGCCGGTGACATCGTCGGACTTGATCGTCAGCAGCTCCTGGAGGGCGTACGCGGCGCCGTAAGCCTCCAGCGCCCACACCTCCATCTCACCGAAGCGCTGGCCACCGAACTGAGCCTTACCGCCCAGCGGCTGCTGGGTGATCATCGAGTACGGACCGGTCGAGCGCGCGTGCAGCTTGTCGTCGACCAGGTGGTGGAGCTTGAGGATGTACATGTACCCGACCGAGATCGGGTCCGGGAACGGCTCACCGGAGCGGCCGTCGAACATCCGGGCCTTGCCGGACGGCAGGACCATGCGGTCGCCGTCGCGGTTGGGGCGGGTGTTCTCCAGCAGACCGGCCAGCTCGTCCTCGCGGGCACCGTCGAAGACCGGGGTCGCGACGTTGGTGCGCGGCTCGACCTGGTCGGCGCCGATGGCCTGGAGGCGCTGGGCCCACTCGTCGCCGAGGCTGGAGACGTCCCAGCCCTGGCTGGCGAGCCAGCCGAGGTGGATCTCCAGGACCTGTCCCGGGTTCATACGGGACGGGACACCCAGCGGGTTGAGGATGATGTCGACCGGGGTGCCGTCCTCCATGAACGGCATGTCCTCGACCGGCAGGATCTTGGAGATGACGCCCTTGTTGCCGTGGCGGCCGGCGAGCTTGTCACCGTCGGTGATCTTGCGCTTCTGCGCGACGTAGACGCGGACCAGCTGGTTCACGCCCGGCGGCAGCTCGTCGCCCTCCTCGCGGTCGAAGACGCGGACGCCGATGACCTTGCCGATCTCGCCGTGCGGCACCTTCAGCGAGGTGTCGCGCACCTCGCGCGCCTTCTCACCGAAGATCGCGCGCAGCAGGCGCTCCTCGGGGGTCAGCTCGGTCTCACCCTTGGGCGTGACCTTGCCGACGAGGATGTCGCCGGCCACGACCTCGGCACCGATCCGGATGATGCCGCGCTCGTCGAGGTCGGAGAGGACCTCCTCGGAGACGTTCGGGATGTCCCGGGTGATCTCCTCGGGGCCCAGCTTGGTGTCGCGGGCGTCGACCTCGTGCTCCTCGATGTGGATCGAGGAGAGGACGTCGTCCTGCACGAGGCGCTGCGACAGGATGATCGCGTCCTCGTAGTTGTGGCCCTCCCACGGCATGAACGCGACGAGGAGGTTCTTGCCGAGCGCCATCTCGCCCTGGTCCGTGGACGGACCGTCGGCGAGGACCTGGCCCTCGACGACCCGCGCGCCCTCGTCCACGACGACCTTCTGGTTGAAGGAGGTGCCCTGGTTGGAGCGGGTGAACTTGGCGACGCGGTACGTGGTGTACGTGCCGTCGTCGTTGGCGACGGTGATGTAGTCCGCGGAGACCTCCTGGACCACACCGTTCTTCTCGGCCTTGATGACGTCGCCGGCGTCGACCGCGCAGCGGTACTCCATGCCCGTACCGACCAGCGGCGACTCCGCCTTGATCAGCGGCACGGCCTGGCGCATCATGTTCGATCCCATGAGCGCGCGGTTGGCGTCGTCGTGCTCGAGGAACGGGATCATGGCGGTCGCGGCCGACACCATCTGGCGCGGCGAGACGTCCATGTAGTGCACCTCGTCGGCCGGGACGAGGTCGACCTCGCCGCCGCGCCGGCGGACCAGCACGCGGTTCTCGGCGAACCGCAGGTCCTCGGTGAGCTTGGCGTTCGCCTGGGCGATGAGGTAGCGGTCCTCCTCATCGGCGGTGAGGTAGTCGACGTCCTCGGTGACCTGGCCGTCGACGACCTTGCGGTACGGCGTCTCGATGAAGCCGAAGACGTTGACCCGGCCGTAGGACGCGAGCGAGCCGATCAGACCGATGTTCGGGCCTTCGGGGGTCTCGATCGGGCACATGCGGCCGTAGTGCGAGGGGTGCACGTCACGGACGTCCAGGCCGGCCCGCTCACGGGACAGACCGCCCGGGCCCAGCGCCGACAGGCGGCGCTTGTGGGTCAGACCCGACAGCGGGTTGGTCTGGTCCATGAACTGGGACAGCTGGCTGGTGCCGAAGAACTCCTTGATGGAGGCGACGACCGGCCGGATGTTGATCAGCGTCTGCGGCGTGATCGCCTCGACGTCCTGGGTGGTCATGCGCTCGCGCACGACCCGCTCCATACGGGCCAGACCCGTGCGGACCTGGTTCTGGATCAGCTCGCCGACGTTGCGCAGGCGGCGGTTGCCGAAGTGGTCGATGTCGTCGGTCTCGACAACGATGGTGTTGCCGTTCTCGCCGACCGTCTCGGTCTCACCGGCGTGCAGCTTCACCAGGTACTTGATCGTGGCGATGATGTCGTCCACGGTCAGCACGCCGGCGTCCAGCGGCTCGTCGCCGCCCAGCTTCTTGTTGACCTTGTAGCGGCCGACCTTGGCGAGGTCGTAGCGCTTGGGGTTGAAGTAGAGGTTCTCCAGCAGCGTCTGCGCGGCCTCGCGCGTGGGGGGCTCGCCCGGACGCAGCTTGCGGTAGATGTCGAGCAGTGCGTCGTCCTGGCCCTGGGTGTGGTCCTTCTCCAGGGTGGCGCGCATCGACTCGTACTCGCCGAACTCCTCAAGGATCTGGTCGGTGGTCCAACCGAGCGCCTTGAGCAGGACGGTCACGGACTGCTTGCGCTTGCGGTCGATGCGGACACCGACCATGTCGCGCTTGTCGATCTCCATCTCCAGCCAGGCACCCCGGGACGGGATGATCTTGGCGGAGAAGATGTCCTTGTCGGACGTCTTGTCGATCGAGCTGTCGAAGTACACACCCGGCGAGCGGACGAGCTGCGACACCACGACACGCTCGGTGCCGTTGATGACGAAGGTGCCCTTGTTGGTCATGAGCGGGAAGTCGCCCATGAAGACCGTCTGGGACTTGATCTCGCCGGTCTCGTTGTTGGTGAACTCCGCGGTGACGAACAGCGGAGCCGCGTACGTGAAGTCCCGCTCCTTGCACTCGTCGATGGAGTTCTTCGGAGGCTCGAAGCGGTGGTCGCGGAACGTCAGCGACATCGACCCGGAGAAGTCCTCGATCGGGGAGATCTCTTCGAAGATCTCTTCCAGACCGGACTTGGTGGGGACTTCCTGCCCACTCTCCAGCGCAGCCTCGACGCGACCCTTCCATGCGGCGTTGCCGAGCAGCCAGTCGAAGCTTTCGGTCTGCAGCGCAAGGAGGTTCGGAACCCCGAGGGGCTCCTTGATCTTCGCAAAGGAGATGCGCAGCGGGGCGGTGCTGTCGCCGTTGTTCGTATTGGCAGTCGAGGCGTTGCGCGAGGCGGCCAAGAGGGGGTCCTTCCGAGGGCTCGGACTCACTACGCGCGTACCGGTCCCGAATCCAGCAGACCGAGAGAAAGCCCAGGTCAGGGCCAATCATTCAGCTTTGCACGGGCTCGGGTATGCCCCTGGTGACGGGCAGGGAGCAGCTAACAGGCAGCGCAAAGGGTCAGTGTAGCCACATGGCCCACTGATGTCCAGAGCGAGTTTCCGGAGACCGGTACAGCACCGTGATACCGATCTTCTCCCTCCGGGAGGTCCTGCCCTCCGTGCCGGAGGAGCCCCTCGTTGTTCTTCTCTACGCCCAAAGCCCTGCGCCTGCCGAAAGCCCTGCGCCAGTGGCGCACACCGATGCTTCCCTCTTCGTCGGCGATCCATGCCTCGGACCCTGGACCGCTTCCGCGTCGCGTCCAGAGAATTGCGCGCCGCGTCCGGTTCGTCAAGGCCCCCCGCCTCCGGGAGATCGTCACAGGGAGGTGCGCCCGGACAACGAAGATCACCATACTCGCTCACCGGCGCGAGGCAACGCAGCCGGGGCGGGTACGCCGAAGGGCGACCACCCGTATGGGTGATCGCCCTTGGCGGTGTCCGCGTTACGCCCTCAGGCGCACCGGACGGAGTCCGCGGGACTCAGCGAGGTCACTTGACCTCGACGGAGGCGCCGGCGCCCTCGAGGGCCTCCTTGGCCTTGTCGGCGGCGTCCTTGGCAACCTTCTCCAGAACCGGCTTCGGGGTGCCGTCGACCAGGTCCTTGGCCTCCTTCAGGCCGAGGGAGGTCAGCTCGCGCACGACCTTGATGACCTGGATCTTCTTGTCGCCGGCGCCGGTGAGGATGACGTCGAACTCGTCCTTCTCCTCCTCGGCCTCGGCGGCGGCGCCACCAGCGGCACCACCGGCGACGACGACCGGCGCGGCAGCGGCGGCGGTGACGTCGAACTTGTCCTCGAACGCCTTCACGAACTCGGAGAGCTCGATGAGGGTCATGCCTTCGAACTGCTCGAGCAGCTCGTCCTGGGTGAGCTTCGCCATGATGGCGGTCCTTCCACTAATTCGGCTGGTGCCGGATGTACAGTTCGGCGGGCGTGCGGCCCGCTGCGACCCGCGCCGGGACGGCACGGATCATGACGCGAGCCGAATTACTCGGCACCGCCCTGCTCGGCCTGCTTGGCGCGCAGCGCGTCCACGGTGCGGACGAGCTTCGACGGCAGCGCCTGGAAGACGGAGGCAGCCTGGGACTGCTTCGCCTTGAAGGCACCGGCCAGCTTGCTGAGCAGAACCTCGCGGGACTCGAGGTCCGCAAGCTTCTTGATCTCGTCGGCGGAGAGCGCCTTGCCGTCAAGGACACCGCCCTTGATGACGAGGTTCTGGTTCTCCTTGGCGAAGTCACGAAGACCCTTCGCCGCCTCGACCGGGTCACCGGTAACGAAGGCGACGGCCGTCGAGCCACTGAGGTGCTCGTCCAGCACGGAGATCCCGGCCTCCTGGGCCGCGATCTTGGTCAGCGTGTTCTTCACCACACGGTACTGAGCGTTGTCACCGAGCGAACGGCGCAGATTCTTGATCTGCGCGACGGTAAGACCGGTGTACGCGGTCACAACAGCGGCGTTCGAGTTGCGGAACTTCTCCGCGATCTCGTCGACGGCTGCGACCTTGTCGGGCCTCGCCATGAGCCTCGGCCTCCTTCCGGGTGATGAGGACCGCGCAGAAGGGGCTGGGCAACACAAACGCCCCGGCGCAGGCGCACGGGGCGGTTACTCGACCGGGCAGACTCGTGCCCGGGAGCTTCTTCCTCACACAACCTGCGCAGGCCGTCCGCAGCTAGCGGATCCTTCGGCCACCACATGTCCGGGAGCGGACACGCGGGGACAACCAGCGGTCTTTGGCTTCCGGGACACCGTACGGGAACGGACCGCGCGCAGGCAAATCGGGCGCCGGACGGCCGCGCGGGGCACCCGGGACGGTGCCCGGAACACCCCGCGCGGCCGCGCGGATCAGAAGCCGGGAGCCGGCGTGGTGTCGGAGGCCGGCGGCGGGGTCACCGTGACCTTGGTGCCGTAGTCCGAGTAGAAGACGGTGGAGTCGGTGCCCTGCGTGCCGTCCACCTGCTCGCGCTTCTTGACGAGGAGGTTGTCGGGACCGATCCACAGGTCGATGGTCTCCGTCGTGGCGCCGGCCTTCTTGAGCTGGGCCTCCAGCGCCTGAAGGTCGGCCGCGCTGAGCGACTTGGACTGCATCTTGGCCATCTCGGCCACGTCGACCTTGCCGGTGTAGTGGGTGGCCTGGACGCCGCGGACGTCCTCCTTGCCGGCCTCCTGCACCTTGCCGGAGGCGATGAGCAGGTCCACCGACTTGACCGGGTCGTTGTTCTGCATGGCGTCCTTCATCAGGGCGCCGGCCGGGCCCTTCTTGGCGAGGGCGTCGTAGTCGTACTTGAGCCAGTTCTTGCCGCCGACCGGCATGCCCATGTTGATGTACATCGCCTGGGGCGTGTACAGCGCCTTCTGGGGCTTGCCGGACGCCATCGGGCCGCCGGTCTGGGTGATGTCGAGGGTCATGTTGATCCCGTTCGACCAGTCCATCGCGCCCTTCATCGTGCGCGTGCCCATGGCGGTCTTCTGGGTGCCGTCGATCTTCGCGGACTTCTTGCCGCCCGTCTGCTGCGCGGCGGTCTTCAGCGAGGCCAGCGCGGCCTCCAGCGGAGACTTGGCCCCCGCCGCGTCGTTGCTGCCGCCGCCGGCGCCGCCACCGGTGCCGGCGCTCTTGTCACCGCCGCCGTTGCAGGCGGTCAGACCGGCCATCATGACAACTCCCGCCGCGACGGCCGCGGCTATACGCGTAGTGCGCACTGAGGCTCCCCCTTGATCTCCTCGATGGACCTCGCACGGGACTGTAGTGCAGACCACCGACAGCGGGGGCGCCAGGTGTTGTTCCGAACGCGTCAGGCCCCGCTCTCCGTACGGAAAGCGGGGCCTGACGGCGTACGCGTCACACGCTACGAGGCATCGACCGGGAGGGTCAGACGGCCTCGTCCTCGACGAGGAGGTTGCGGGTGCGGTTGGGGTCCACCGGGACGCCGGGGCCCATGGTGGTGGTGATCGTCGCCTTCTTGATGTACCGGCCCTTGGCGGCGGACGGCTTCAGACGGGTGATCTCCTCCAGCGCCGCGGCGTAGTTCTCCACCAGCTTGGTGTCGTCGAAGGACACCTTGCCGATGATGAAGTGGAGATTCGCGTGCTTGTCCACGCGGAACTCGATCTTGCCGCCCTTGATGTCGGTGACGGCCTTGGCGACGTCGGGGGTGACGGTGCCGGTCTTCGGGTTCGGCATCAGACCACGGGGACCGAGCACGCGGCCCAGGCGGCCGACCTTGCCCATCAGGTCCGGGGTGGCGACGACGGCGTCGAAGTCCAGCCGGCCCTTGGCGACCTCGTCGATCAGTTCGTCCGAGCCGACGATGTCGGCGCCGGCGGCTTCCGCGGCCGCAGCACGGTCACCGGTCGCGAAGACCAGGACCCGGGCGGTCTTACCGGTGCCGTGCGGGAGGTTCACGGTGCCGCGGACCATCTGGTCGGCCTTGCGCGGGTCGACACCCAGGCGCATGGCGACCTCGACGGTCGCGTCGAACTTGACGGACGTGGTGTCCTTGGCGAGACGGACGGCCTCGAGCGGGGCGTACAGCCGCTCCCGGTCGATCTTCGCGTCCGCGTTGCGAAGAGTCTTGCTGCGCTTCACTTCTGCTCCTGATGCAAAGGGGTGGAGTCGTGGTCCGGACCAGCGCCTGGCCCTGCCACGGTGGTGCCGGTACGCGACGGTGTCGCGCGACCCGGTGCCGAACGGCCGGGGATCAGCCCTCGACGGTGATGCCCATGGAGCGGGCGGTACCGGCGATGATCTTCTCGGCGGCGTCCAGGTCGTTGGCGTTCAGGTCGGGCATCTTGGTGGTGGCGATGTCGCGGACCTGGTCGCGGGTGATCTTGGCGACCTTGGTCTTGTGCGGCTCGCCGGAGCCCTTGTCCACGCCCGCGGCCTTCAGGATGAGCTTCGCGGCCGGCGGGGTCTTGGTGACGAAGGTGAAGGAGCGGTCCTCGTAGACCGTGATCTCCACCGGCACGACCATGCCGCGCTGCGACTCGGTCGCGGCGTTGTAGGCCTTGCAGAACTCCATGATGTTGACGCCGTGCTGACCCAGCGCGGGGCCGACCGGCGGGGCCGGGTTGGCGGCACCGGCCTGGATCTGGAGCTTGATCAGCCCCGTGACCTTCTTCTTCTTGGGAGGCATGCTCTCTCCGGGTCCTAGTGAGAGGTGATTCGCCCCCGATCCGGTCATCCGGACGGAGGCATACCGCACAACGATAACGGGTACCCTTACGCGGCCAAAAACCGAGCAGGTCAGAACGGCTGTGTGCCGCTCTGACCCGGTCGGTGGCTGTGGTCCAGGAAGACGCTAGTTCTTCTGGATCTGGTCGAAGCTCAGCTCGACCGGGGTCTCGCGGCCGAAGATCTCGACCAGGCCCTTGACCTTCTTGGAGTCGGCGTTGATCTCGTTGATCGTCGCCTGGAGCGTCGCGAACGGACCGTCGGTGACGGTGACCGAGTCGCCCACCTCGAAGTCCAGGACCTGGACCTCGACCTTGCGGGACGGCGCCGGCCGGCCCTCGGCCGCGGCGGCCTCCTTGGCGGCCTTCTCCTCGGCCTCCGGGGCGAGCATCTTGACGATCTCGTCCAGGGTCAGCGGGTAGGGGTCGTAGGCGTTGCCGACGAAGCCGGTGACACCGGGGGTGTTGCGGACCACGCCCCAGGACTCGTTCGTCAGATCCATGCGCACCAGGACGTAGCCCGGGAGCTTGTTCTGGCGGACGGTGCGGCGGTCGCCGTTCTTGATCTGCACGACCTCTTCCTGCGGCACCTCGGCCTGGAAGATGTAGTCCTCGACGTTCAGCGAGACGGCGCGCTGCTCGAGGTTGGTCTTCACGCGGTTCTCGTAGCCCGCGTAGGTGTGGATGACGTACCACTCGCCGGGCAGGCCGCGCAGCTCCTCGCGGAGGGCGGCGACCGGGTCGACCGGCTCCTGCTCCTCGGCCTCTTCGGCCTCCTCCGCGTCCTCGGAAGCCTCGGCGGCCTCGTCGGCGGCGGCCTCGTCGTCCGCGGCGTCCTCGACGTGCACGGCGGCGGACTCGGCGGGCTCGCCGGCGGCGGCCTCCTCGGCGTCCAGCTCGTCGGCACCATCGGCGTCCGCGACGATCTCCGCGGCGCCCTCGGCGTCAGCGATGGCCGCAGCGTCCCCCTCGACCTCGGCCGGGACGGCCTCGTCAACCTCGGCCTCTGCAGCCGCGACCGGCTCGGTGGCGTCGTTCAGGTTCGGGTCAGACACGTGGCTGCTTCTTCCTTGCTTCAAGGGGTTGAACGTGCGAAAGGGCCACCCCGCAGAGGCACCCTCCGCGGGATCAGCCGAAGACGTACCCGACGACTCGGTTGATTCCCAAGTCAATCACGGTTACGAGACCAATGATGATGGCTACGAAGACGATCACCACGGTGGTGTACGACGACAGCTGGCCGCGGGTGGGCCAGACGACCTTGCGGAGCTCCGCGATGATCTGGCGGTAGAAGAGCGCGAGACGCGCGAAAGGCCCCTTCTTGCCGCGCTTGCCGCCGCGGCGGGGCTTCTTCTGGGATTCCGGGCTGCTGTCCTCGGAACGACCGCGCTCAGGCATGTCGATGGAGCCCAGGGCGTCCGTCACTCGTCCTCACCTGAATCCGGGTCGTGGCCGTGGCGCGCCCGGCCCGGCCGCACGGCGGTGCATTTCGTACGTACGCGTGCACGCACTCGGTGAAGAAGTGCGTGTAGCAGGGCCGGAGGGACTTGAACCCCCAACCGCTGGTTTTGGAGACCAGTGCTCTACCAATTGAGCTACGACCCTTTGTGGTTCCCCCAACCTACCGCATGCGGGCGACTGCACTACGTCGTCTGCCGCGGCGACCCGATGGGAGCCAACGGTCAGCGAGTGTACGTGGTTCGGCGCCGGGCGTCGAACAGGAACCTCCCGTACCGCCCCGTACCGCCCCTCGAAACCCGTGTACCGGGCCCGGCGGCGGTCTGCGACGATGCCTGTATGAGCGCTGCCACTCCTTCCGCATCGTCCCCCGCCGACCGCCGGGTCTCCGTCCGGGTCGGCTCGATCTCCGAGTCCGCCACCCTCGCCGTGGACGCCAAGGCCAAGGCCCTCAAGGCCGCCGGGCGCCCGGTGATCGGCTTCGGCGCCGGCGAGCCCGACTTCCCCACGCCCGGCTACATCGTCGAGGCGGCGGTCGAGGCGTGCCGCAACCCGAAGTACCACCGCTACACCCCGGCCGGCGGGCTGCCCGAGCTGAAGAACGCGATCGCCGAGAAGACCCGGCGCGACTCCGGCTTCGAGATCGAGGCCGCGAACGTCCTGGTCACCAACGGCGGCAAGCAGGCCATCTACGAGGCGTTCGCCGCGATCCTGGACCCGGGTGACGAGGTCATCGTCCCGGCCCCGTACTGGACGACGTACCCGGAGTCGATCCGGCTGGCCGGCGGCGTGCCGGTCGAGGTGGTCGCCGACGAGACCACCGGCTACCGCGTGACCGTCGAGCAGCTGGAGGCGGCCCGCACCGAGCGCACCAAGGTGCTGCTCTTCGTCTCCCCGTCCAACCCCACCGGCGCGGTCTACCCGCGCGAGCAGGTCGAGGCGGTCGGCCGCTGGGCCGCCGAGCACGGCCTGTGGGTGCTCACCGACGAGATCTACGAGCACCTGGTCTACGGGGACGCGGAGTTCTCCTCGCTCCCGGTGGTGGTGCCGGAGCTGCGCGACAAGTGCATCGTCGTCAACGGCGTGGCCAAGACGTACGCGATGACCGGCTGGCGGGTGGGCTGGGCGATCGGCCCGAAGGACGTCATCAAGGCGGCCGCCAACCTCCAGTCGCACGCCACCTCCAACGTCTCCAACGTCGCGCAGGCCGCGGCGATCGCGGCGGTCAGCGGCGACCTGGCGGCCGTCGAGGAGATGAAGACCGCCTTCGACCGGCGCCGGAAGACGATCGTGCGGATGCTCAACGAGATCGACGGCGTGCTGTGCCCGGAGCCGGAGGGCGCGTTCTACGCCTACCCGTCGGTCAAGGGGCTGCTCGGCAAGGAGATCCGCGGCAAGCGCCCGCAGACCAGCGTGGAGCTGGCCGAGCTGATCCTGGAGGAGGCGGAGGTCGCCGTCGTCCCCGGTGAGGCGTTCGGCACGCCCGGCTACCTGCGGCTGTCCTACGCGCTGGGCGACGAGGACCTGGCCGAGGGCGTCTCCCGGATCCAGAAGCTGCTGGCCGAGGCCAAGTAGCACCCGCAGCACCGAGGACGCGGGGCCGGCGCCGTCCGGCCCCGCACGCCTTTGCGGCGGCCCCTCCGTTCGGGGCCGGGGGCTGTCCCGGTGACGGCCGGGTACGGCAATATCTGCGGATGGAGCGTGCTCGTGATCTGCGTCAACTGCCGAAGGCCCATCTGCACCTGCACTTCACCGGCTCGATGCGGCCGGCGACCCTGCGGGAACTCGCCGACAAGTACGGCGTCCACCTGCCGGACGCGCTCCGGGGCGGGGAGCCGCCCCGGCTGAGCGCCACCGACGAGCGCGGGTGGTTCCGCTTCCAGCGGCTCTACGACATCGCCCGGTCCTGCCTGCGCTCCCCGGAGGACATCCAGCGGCTGGTCCGGGAGGCGGCCGAGGAGGACGTCCGGGACGGCTCCCGCTGGCTGGAGATCCAGGTCGACCCGACCTCGTACGCGCCGCGGCTGGGCGGGCTGATCCCGGCGCTGGAGATCATCCTGGACGCGGTGGACCGGGCCGCCCGCCACACCGGGCTGGGCATCCGCGTCCTGGTGGCCGCCAACCGCATGAAGCACCCCCTGGACGCCCGCACACTGGCCCGGCTGGCGGTCCGCTACGCCGACCGCGGGGTGGTGGGCTTCGGGCTCTCCAACGACGAACGGCGGGGTTTCGCGCGGGACTTCGACCGGGCCTTCGCCATCGCCCGGGACGGCGGGCTGCTGTCGGCCCCGCACGGCGGGGAGCTGTCCGGCCCGGCGAGCGTCCGGGACTGCCTGGACGATCTGCACGCCGCCCGGATCGGGCACGGGGTGCGGGCCGCGGAGGACCCGGCGCTGCTGCGCCGGCTGGCCGCGCGCGGGGTGACCTGCGAGGTGTGCCCGGCGTCCAACGTGGCGCTGGGGGTCTACGGGAAGCCGGAGGACGTACCGCTGCGGACGTTCTACGAGGCGGGCGTGCCGATGGCGCTGGGCGCCGACGACCCGCTGCTGTTCGGCTCCCGGCTGGCCGCCCAGTACGAGATCGCCCGCACCGCGCACGGCTTCACCGACGCCGAACTCGCCGAGCTGGCCCGGCAGTCCGTACGGGCCTCCCGGGCGCCCGAGGAGGCCCGCCGGGCGGCCCTGGCGGACATCGACGCCTGGCTGGCCGCCCCGGCGCCGTAGCGGGCCGCTGAGGGCCGCCCGCCGGGCCGTACGAGCTCTACAGGCTGACGCCAACCGTGACCGGCTCGTTGACCAGGGTGACCCCGAAGGCGTCCCGGACCCCGTCGCGCACCTCGCGGGCCAGCGCGAGCAGGTCCTCGGTGGTGGCCTCGCCGCGGTTGGTCAGGGCCAGGGTGTGCTTGGTGGAGATCCGGGCCGGGCCGCTGCCGTAGCCCTTGGTGAAGCCGGCCCGCTCGATCAGCCAGGCCGCCGAGGTCTTGACCCGGCCGCCGCCGTCGGGGAAGGCCGGCGGCGCCGCGTCCGGCCCCAGCCGCTCCCGGACGCGCCGGACCAGCTCGGTGTGCTCGTCCTCGGTGAGGACGGGGTTGGTGAAGAACGAGCCGGCCGACCAGGTGTCGTGGTCGGCGGGGTCCAGCACCATGCCCTTGCCGGCCCGCAGCGCGAGGACGGTCTCCCGGGCCGTCGCCAGCGGCACCCGCTCCCCCGGGGCCACGCCCAGCGCCCGGGCCGTCTGCGCGTACCGCACGGGCGCGGAGAGCCCGCCGGCGTCCTCCAGGGCGAACCGCACCCGCAGCACCACGAAGCGGTCCGGGTGCTGCTTGAAGCGGCTGTGGCGGTACGAGAAGCCGCATTCGGCGGCGGGGAGGGTGACCGTCTCGCCGGCCCGGCGGTCGTAGGCCACGACCTCGGTGAGGGTCTCGGAGACGTCCTGCCCGTAGGCGCCGACGTTCTGGATCGGGGTCGCGCCGGCCGAGCCGGGGATGCCGGCCAGGCACTCGACGCCGGCCAGCCCGGCCGCGACGGTGCGGGCGACGGCGTCGGACCAGTTCTCGCCGGCGGCGAGCTCCAGGGCCGTGCCGTCGAGGGCGAAACCGCGGGTGGCGATGCGCAGGGCGGTGCCGTCGAAGCCCTTGTCGCCGATGACGAGGTTGCTGCCGCCGCCGATGATCAGCAGCGGGGTGCCGGTGTCGTCGGCCTCGCGGACGGCCGCGATCACCGCGTCGTCGGTGGTGGCCGTGACGAGGCGGTTCGCGGGGCCGCCCAGGCGGAAGGTGGTCAGCGGGGCGAGCGGGGCGTTCTTGGCTACGTGGCGTTCCTGCACCCGCCCAAGGGTACGGGGGCGGTCCGGCGCCACCGGGCCGGCCGCCCCCCGCGCCCGTATCAGGCGAGCTTGACCACGGCGCGGGACATGCCCAGCACCTTCTGGCCGGCGCTCTTGGCCGTGAGGTCGACCCGGACGGTCCGCTCGGCGTCGTCGAGCTTGGCCGCGACCGTGCCGCTGACCTCGATCAGCGCGCCGGTGCCGTCATCGGGGACGACGACCGGCTTGGTGAAGCGCACGCCGTACTCGGCGACCGCCCCCGGGTCGCCGGCCCAGTCGGTGACCACCCGGATCGCCGAGGCCATCGTGAACATGCCGTGCGCGATGACGTCCGGCAGTCCGACCTCCTTGGCGAACCGCTCGTTCCAGTGGATCGGGTTGAAGTCGCCGGAGGCGCCGGCGTACTGGACGAGTGTGGCGCGGGTCACCGGGAAGGACTGCGCGGGGAGTTCGGTGCCGACCTCGACGTCGTCGTAGGAGATCTGCGCGGTCATCTCAGGCGTCCTCCTCAGCGGGGCGGGCGACGAGTTTGGTGAACGCGGTCACGACGTGCTCGCCGCCCTCGTCGTGCACCTCGCCGCGGATATCGATGACCTCGTTGCCGGCCATGGTCCGCACGGCCTCGATGGTGGAGGTCACGGTCAGCCGGTCCCCGGCGCGCACCGGCCGCCGGTAGGCGAACTTCTGGTCGCCGTGGACGACCCGGCTGTAGTCCAGGCCCAGCTGCGGGTCGGCGATGACCAGCCCGGCGGCCTTGAAGGTGATGGCGAACACAAAAGTCGGCGGCGCGATCACATCGGGGTGACCGAGCGCCTTGGCGGCTTCGGTGTCGGTGTAGGCCGGGTTGGGGTCGCCGATCGCCTCGGCGAATTCGCGGATCTTTTCCCGGCCGACCTCGTACGGGTCGGTGGGCGGGTACGTGCGTCCGACGAATGACTGGTCGAGCGCCATGGGGCTCGCAACCTCCCTGTACTGGTGTGCCAAAGCCGCGAGGCCGCCCCCAGGAAATGGGGACGGCCTCACGGACGAGCCTGAATTATCGCGTTTCGCGGTGCGCGGTGTGCGAGTTGCAGCGGGGGCAGTGCTTCTTCATCTCCAGGCGGTCCGGGTCGTTGCGCCGGTTCTTCTTGGTGATGTAGTTCCGCTCCTTGCACTCCACGCAGGCCAGCGTGATCTTCGGGCGGACGTCGGTGGCAGCCACGTGAGTGCTCCTTGACGGACGGGTAGGCAATACGAACGCATGGAAGAGTAGCCGACCGGAGGACCGACCCCACAATCGGCTACTGTCAGTAGCGGTGACCGGACTTGAACCGGTGACACAGCGATTATGAGCCGCTTGCTCTACCGACTGAGCTACACCGCTGTGATGTGAGAGTTCCCCGCCCGAGGGCGGGATCCCCCACACATCAGAGCCCCAATACGGAATCGAACCGTAGACCTTCTCCTTACCATGGAGACGCTCTGCCGACTGAGCTATTGGGGCGAGCGAGGAAGACATTACACGGCCCGCCGCCAAACGTGAAATCCGTATCCGCGCCGCGTCCCTCCGGCCCCGCGCGCCGCCCCCGCACCACACCGGTACGACTATTCCGCGCCTGCGCGGCGGTCTCCGGGCGGCGCCCTAGGCTCGGACCCACGCTGCGTGATCTTGCACGCCCGGGGCTTCGAGGAGCGCGATGTCCGAGAGCAGTTCGCCGCAGCCGGGGAAGCCCGGGGGCGCCGGCCGGTACGCCCGGCCGGATTCCGGCGCGCTGGTCCTGTGCGGCGCCCGGCTCGCCGACGGCCGCACCGTGGACGTACGGCTGGGCGGCGGGCGCATCGAGGCGGTCGGCACGGCCGGCAGCCTGGCGCCGCAGGGCGCCCGGGTGGACCTCGCCGGCTATCTGCTGCTCCCCGCGCCCGCCGAACCGCACGCGCACTGCGACACCGCGCTGACCGCCGACGAGGACGGGCCGGCCTCCGACTCCCCCGAGGACGTCCAGCGCCGGACCACGGAGGCCGCGCTCCTCCAGCTGGGCCACGGCGCCACCGCCTCCCGGAGCCATGTGCGGATCGGCGGCGTCCAGGGGCTGCGCGCGCTGGAGGCCGTCCTCCAGGCCCGCCGGTCGCTGCGGGGCCTGGCTGACCTGGCGGCGGTGGCGGTGCCCCGGGTGCTGACCGGGGTGGCCGGCGCCAACGGGGTGGCGCTGCTGCGGGACGCGGTGCGGATGGGCGCCACGGTCATCGGCGGCTGCCCGGACCTGGACCCCGATCCGGCCGGGTACGTCGAGACCGTCCTGGAGGTCGCCGGGGAGCACGGCTGCCCGGTGGACCTGCACACCGACGGGGACGATCCGGCGCGGCTGGCGCGGTTCGCGGCGATGTGCGGCGGGCTGCGCCCGGGGGTGGCGATCGGGCCGTGCGCCGGGATGGCGCGGATGCCGCGGAGCGTGGCGTCCCGGGTCGCCGAGCAGCTGGCGGCGGCCGACGTGGCGGTGGTGTGCCTGCCGCAGGGGGACTGCTCGGGGCTGGAGCGGCACGGTTCGCGGGTGGCGCGGCCGGCGCCGGTGCGGCTGCTGCGGGCGGCCGGGGTGCGGGTGGCGGCGGGCAGCGGGGCGCTGCGGGACGCGGCCAACCCGGTGGGCCGCGGGGACCCGCTGGAGGCCGCGTACCTCCTGGCGTCCCTGGGCGAGGCCACCCCGGAGGCGGCGTACGAGGCGGTGAGCACGGCGGCGCGGGCCACGCTGGGGCTCCCGGAGGTGCGGGTCGAGGCGGGCTTCCCGGCGGAGCTGCTGGCGGTGCGCGGGGAGCGGATCGCCGGGGTGCTGTCGCTGGCGTACAGCCGGATCGTGGTGCACCGGGGGCGCGTGGTGGCGCGGACCAGCGCGGTGCGCGAGTACTGCGATTCGGCGGTGGACGCGGCGCTGGAGCTGCCGCGCCAGTCGCAGCGCTGAGCGGCGCACCGGCCGGTCCCCCGGGTGCGCCGGGGCGGTTCGGCGTACGGTCGGCGGCATGCGCATTGTCATCGCAGGTGGACATGGTCAGATCGCGCTGCGGCTGGAGCGGCTGCTGCACGCGCGCGGGGAGGACGTGGCGGGCATCGTCCGGCGTCCGGAACAGGCCGGCGATCTGCTGGCCGCCGGGGCCGAACCGGTGGTCTGCGACCTGGAGTCCGCGTCGGTGGGCGATATCGCCCGGCATCTGGAGGGCGCGGACGCGGCGGTCTTCGCGGCGGGCGCCGGGCCGGGCAGCGGCGTGGCGCGCAAGGAGACGGTGGACCGGGCCGCGGCGACGCTGTTCGCGGACGCGGCCGAGGCGGCGGGCGTCCGGCGGTTCGTGGTGATCTCGTCGATGGGCGCGGACCGGGAGCCGCCGGAGGGCACCGATCCGGTCTTCGCCGCGTATCTGCGCGCCAAGGGCGCCGCGGACGCCGACGTACGGGCCCGGGCCGGCCTGGACTGGACGATCCTGCGGCCCGGCCGGCTCACCGACGACCCGGGCACCGGGCAGGTGACGCTGGCGGACGCCACCGGGCGCGGGGCGGTGCCGCGGGACGACGTGGCGGCGGTGCTGGTGGCGCTGCTGGACGAGCCCGGCACGATCGGCCGGACCCTGGAGCTGATCGGCGGGGACGTGCCGGTGGCCGACGCGGTGCGGAACGTCGCGGCGCACTGAGCCCGTTGGGGCCGGACGCCCCGTCAGCGCCCTGAGCGCGCGCCTGCCGCCTCCGGACGACCGCCGGGCTGTCCCGGGCCGTCCGCGCGGCGGCAGGCCGCCAGCGGCGCCGCTACGGCCTCGGGGCCGGACCCGGTCCCTCCCGTCCCGCGCACGCGAAGAGGCCCTGACCGCATCGCTGCGATCAGGGCCTCTTCGGCTGTGGCGGCGCCAGGATTCGAACCTGGGAAGGCTGAGCCGGCAGATTTACAGTCTGCTCCCTTTGGCCGCTCGGGCACACCGCCAAGAACGTTGACCGGGAGACCCGCTGTGGGGCGGTGCTCCCTGGCAACGACGTAAACCATACCCGATGGCAGGGGGTGGTCCGCCACTCACTTCGGGAGCGCTCGATCTTGGCCGGGTGGCTAGGCTTGGCGGGCGGTCCGGACGGGCCGCCTCTCTGATGGATCTACGTACGAGGAGCCAACCCACGATGGCCGACTCCAGTTTCGACATCGTCTCGAAGGTCGAGCGGCAGGAGGTCGACAACGCCCTCAACCAGGCCGCCAAGGAGATCTCCCAGCGCTACGACTTCAAGGGCGTGGACGCGTCCATCCAGTGGTCGGGCGAGAAGATCGAGATGCGGGCCAACGCCGAGGAGCGGGTGAAGGCCGTCCTGGACATCTTCCAGTCCAAGCTGGTCAAGCGCGGCATCTCGCTGAAGGCCCTGGACGCGGGCGAGCCGCAGGCGTCGGGCAAGGAGTACAAGATCTCCGCGTCCCTCCAGGAGGGGATCACGCAGGAGAACGCGAAGAAGGTCGCCAAGATCATCCGCGATGAGGGCCCGAAGGGCGTCAAGGCGCAGGTGCAGGGCGACGAGCTGCGGGTCACCTCCAAGAGCCGGGACGACCTCCAGGCGGTGCAGCAGCTGCTGCGCGGCAAGGACCTGGACTTCGCGATCCAGTTCGTCAACTACCGCTGACCACCGCCGGGTCCCGGAAGGGGCCGTGCGGTACGCGGTACGCGGAGGGGGCGGCACGCCACGGGGGTGCCGCCCCCTCCGCGTTCCCCTGGCGCGCGCCGGGGGCCGGCGGCCGGGGCCGGGCCTTCCCCGGGTGCGTTAGTGAGGCGTTAGCCGTGCGGCGGCGGGGCGTCAGCGGTGCCCGGCAGTGTTGGTGCCACGAACCCGCACCGCCACGTCGTAGACCCGGGGGAAGACCATGCCGCACCGCACCGCTCTCCGCCACGCCCGCAGCGCCGCCGCCGCGCTGGTGATCGCCGCCGCCGCGTTCGGCCTCACCGCCTGCCAGGGCGGCGCCAACGCCGCGCCCCCGCCCGCCACTTCGGTCAGCACCCAGCCGTCGGCCGCCGCCCCGGACAAGACCGCCCAGGACACCGCCGCGCCGGGCAAGGCCACCCCGGGCAGGTCCGCCAAGTCCACCGCCGCCGGCGGCGCGCCGGCGGGCGCCCCCGCGCAGTCCGCCAAGCGCTGCACCGACCGGATCGACTACGCCGGGGACCCGCGCCCGAACGCCGAGATCAACTCCATCGGCGCGCAGACCGGGCACTGCCCGGCGCCGCAGAAGGGCGGCGGGGCGTCGTCCGGTACGCCCAAGAAGCCCGGGGTGCGCTGCACGGACCAGGTCAACTACGCCGGGGACCGGCGGCCCAACGCCGAGATCAACTCCATCGGCGAGGAGACCGGCCGCTGCCCGGCGGTCCAGCACTGAGAGGGCCGGACAGACCGCCCGTCAGGGCCCTGAAGACGGCGAGAGGCCCCGTCCCGTTCTCGCGGGAGGGGGCCTCTTGCTGTTCCTTGCCGGGCCGATGCGCGCCGGGGCGCGCTCGGCGTCCGGTCCGGCTCGTTCAGCGCGTGGCGAAGGGCTGGTCGGTGGGGACGATCTCGCGGCCCAGGGGGAGCAGGGAGATCGGGATCATCTTGAAGTTGGCGATGCCGAACGGGATGCCGATGATCGTCACGCACAGGGCGAGGCCGGTGACGATATGGCCCAGGGCCAGCCACCAGCCGGCGAAGATGATCCAGATCACGTTCCCGATCACCGAACCGGCGCCGGCGTCCCGCCGCTCCACGGTCGTCCGGCCGAACGGCCACAGGGCGTAGCCGGCGATGCGGAACGACGCGATGCCGAACGGGATGGTGATGATCAGGACGCAGCAGATCACGCCCGCGAGGACGTAGCCGAGTGCCATCCAGAAGCCGCTGAGAATCAGCCAGATGACGTTGAGGAGGAACTTCATGATCGGCAGCCTTCCACGGGCGGGGTGGTGAACGTTCCGCCGTAGGGGACGCCGCCGGGCGCGGGAAACGTTGCAGCGGGGGCCGGGTCAGTAGGGGCGGTGGCCGGCCATGCGTTCCAGGCGGGCGATGCGGTCGGGCATCGGGGGGTGGGTGGAGAAGAGGCGGGAGAGGCCCTCGCCGGGGCGGAACGGGTTGGCGATCATCATGTGGCCGGCGGTCTCCAGGCGCGGCTCGGGGGGCAGCGGGAGCTGCTGGGTGCCGATCTCCAGCTTGCGCAGGGCGGAGGCGAGGGCGAGCGGGTCGCCGGTGAGCTGGGCGCCGGAGGCGTCGGCCTGGTATTCGCGGGAGCGGCTGACGGCGAGCTGGATCAGGGAGGCCGCGACCGGGCCGAGGATCATGATCAGGAGCATGCCGACGAGGCCGGGGCCCTCGTCGTCCTCGGAGCGGCCTATGGGGATCAGCCAGGCGAAGTTCACCAGGAACATCACGATGGAGGCGAGCGCGCCGGCCACCGAGGAGATGAGGATGTCGCGGTTGTAGACGTGGCTGAGCTCGTGGCCGATGACGCCGCGCAGCTCGCGCTCGTCGAGGAGCCGGAGGATGCCGTCGGTGCAGCAGACGGCGGCGTTGCGGGGGTTGCGGCCGGTGGCGAAGGCGTTGGGGGCCTGGGTCGGGGAGATGTACAGGCGCGGCATGGGCTGGCGGGCGGCCGTGGAGAGCTCGCGGACCATGCGGTAGAGCTGGGGCGCCTCGAACTCGCTGACCGGGCGGGCCCGCATGGCGCGCAGGGCGAGCTTGTCGCTGTTCCAGTACGCGTAGGCGTTGGTGCCCACGGCGATGAGGACCGCGGCGATCAGGCCCGTACGGCCGAAGAAGCTGCCGATGACGATGATGAGTGCGGACAGTCCCCCGAGGAGTACGGCGGTCCTGAGCCCGTTGTGCCGGCGGTGCACGGTACGCCCTCCAAATGGTGCGGCAGGGGAACCCTTGGCTTCGTTTCTCCACTCTCCAGTGGACCCTTACTCCCTGGTCAACGCGAGAGGGGCGGGGCTGGTTCCCCGGCCCGGGAG
>NZ_LLZI01000228.1 GCF_001509485.1 Streptomyces sp. NRRL F-4489 | reverse complement strand
CGGGCCCCCCGTCCGGCCCGCCGCCCGGCCCCCGGCCGGGGGGGGCCCCGCCCCCCCCCTGGCCGGGGCCCCGGGGGACCGGGCCCGCGTCCCCGCCGCACCCCGTCCCGCCACCGCCCCCCACCCAGCGAAGAGCCCCGTGGACTACCACGCCTGGACCACCGCCGCCGACTGGCGCCAGGGCACCCCGCACGGCACCCACGTCGTCCCCGGCCCCCGCCCCGGTATCGGCCTGGCCCGCCCCGCCGGCACCACCACGTACCAGGACCCCCACACCGGTACGTCCGCCACCTGGGAGTACGCCACCTGGACGAGCCCGGTGCGGCGCCTCCCCGTGCCGGCGACCGAGGCCGTCGCCTCCTGGAACGCGCACACCCCGCCCGGCACCTGGATCGCCGTCGAACTCCGCGGCACCTACTCCGACGGCGCCCGCACCCCCTGGTACGTGATGGGCCGCTGGACCGCCGGCGACGGCGCGACCGACATCCGCCGCACCTCCGTCGACGGCCAGAAGGACGGCCGCAGCGCGGTCTCCACCGACACCTTCGCCATCGACGACCCGGCGAGCGGCCTCCGCCTGGCCGCCTACGAACTCCGCCTCACCCTCTACCGCCGCCCCGGCACCACCGCCGCCCCCACCGTCTGGCGCCTGGGAACCATGGCCTCCGACCTCCCGGACCGCTTCGACGTCCCGGCCTCCACCCCGCTCCTCACCGGCCGCGAACTCCACGTGCCGCGCTACTCCCAGGAGATCCACAAGGGCCAGTACCCCCAGTACGACAACGGGGGAGAGGCGTGGTGCAGCCCCACCTCGTCCCAGATGATCATCGAGTACTGGGGCCGCCGCCCCACCCAGCAGCAGCTCTCCTGGGTCGATCCCTCCTACGCCGACCCCCAGGTCTGCCACGCCGCCCGCTACACCTACGACTACCAGTACAACGGCTGCGGCAACTGGCCCTTCAACGCCGCCTACGCCGCCACCTACCCGGCCCTGCAGAGCCTGGTTACCCGCCTGTCCTCACTCAACGACGCCGAACGCCTGGTCCACGCCGGCATCCCGGTGATCACCTCCCAGTCCTTCCTCAAGACCGAACTCGACGGCGCCGGCTACGGCACCGCCGGCCACCTCATGACCGTCATCGGCTTCACCCCCGAAGGCGACGTCATCGCCAACGACCCCGCCTCCCCCTCCGACCCCGCCGTCCGCCGCGTCTACCCCCGCCACCAATTCGAAACCATCTGGCTCCGCACCAAGCGCCACGACGCAAAAGGCCAGGTCAAAAGCGGCTCCGGAGGCGTCTGCTACCTCTACTTCCCCGCCAAGCCATCCCCCACCCAACTCCGGGCCCTCCACGGCCTGGGGATCCACTAGTCCGCAACCACCCCGCGCAATCCCGACTCTCGGGGCGGGGATTCCCGAAATGTGTCCCCGCCCCGCGCCTGCAGCGCTCGCAGGCGCGGGGAGCTTGAGTACCGCTTTGGCCGTGCTCAAGGTCAATGGGGACCACCCCCGCACGCGCGGGGACCACAGGTCCCGACCTGCGGCTTCGTACGGCCAGCGAGTGGATTTTACCCGCTTTCATCGAGAGCGACATGTCTCTCTCGTTGGGGCAATTGCGAGATAGCCGTGCACACAACTCCCCACGGCTCCTTCTGAAGCATCATCCGTTAGCTGCCTTACTCCAGGCCCTGCTGCGGAGGACCAAGGAACTGCTTGCGGAGGTGGGTGGTTGGGGAGAGCGCTGATGCAGCAGAGTGGGCCCCGTTCAGCCGCCGTGGGCGGGCCGTGGTGTTGGCGGCTTCGGCTTACAACTCGCGGGCCTCTTTTACTGCCTTGCGTATGCGGTGGGTCGTGCGGGGGCGCTCCCGGGTCAGGTGTTCCACGGCGCGGCGTAGCCAGTCGCCGTCGCCGAGCCTGTGTGCTTCGCCGTCGTTGATGGTCGAGGCGAGCAGTGCCTCGAACAGCAGCATGTCGGTGAGGGTGTACCTGTGCGGGTGGCCGTCGAAGGTGAGCAGCCAGTCCTCATACGGGTGGCGCAGCGTCACGTGGAGATAGCCGCGAGCTCCGCCGAAAAAGAGTGCCCGTACGCCGTACTGACCCTTGGAGGGATATTTGGCACCCAGCGTGAAGCGGTTGAACAGCATGAACCTGGACCAGGGGATGAGCTGTTCCTCGGCTTTCCGTGTGTGTTGGTAAATACCGTCCTTACGGAACGTGAGCCAAGCGCGCCCAGGGTGTGGGTAGTTGCCTACCACCCAGTGGCCGTCCACCTGGCCCAGGGGCCCCAAGAAACCGTGTCTCTCGCTCATTCGTGCATTCGATCACGTCGTGCAGAGAAAAGGATGTCGGTGGGGCGACCTATGTGCTCTGTCCATGGGTGATCACCTGGCGGTCGTCGGTCGCGTTACGCTCCGCCCAACTCGCCGAGGCGTTCGGTGTCGTGGGGTGGGTGGGGGCTCAGCGGCGGGTGGAGCAGAGGAGGGCGGTGAGGGCGAGGAGCATCCAGGCGGCGAGGTAGGTGAAGGCGGCGGTGGGGGAGAGGGCGGTCCACAGGATGCCGGCGATGCCGCTGGCGGCGAGGTTGCCGAGGGACTGGACGGTGGCCAGCAGGCCGAACGCCGAGCCGCGCAGGGCGGTCGGGGCGAGGGCGGCGACGGCGGAGTGCTGGGCGGTCTCCACCGCGCCGATGCCCACACCGGCGAGGACGAACGGGACCGCGAGGAACGCGACGGCCGTGCCGTTGACCGCGAACATGCCGTAGGCGGCGGCGAACGCGGCGACGCCGCCCGCCAGGACGAGGATCGGCCCGCGCCCGCCGAGCCGGTCGGAGAGGCGTCCGGCGGGGACGGAGGCGACGGTGGCGGCGATGTTGTACGCGGTGTAGAGGCCGAGCGCGAGGGTGGTGGCCGTCTTCGTACCGTGCCCGGGTGCCAGCAGGTCGGAGGCGCGCAGAATCAGCAGGGTGGCGGCGACGTTCCCGACCTCGAAGGCGGCGACCGCGGCCATCAGCCTGCCCAGATCGCCCTTGAGGACGGGCCGGATACGGATTCTGAGCGGGACCTTGTCGCGGCTGGTGGGCCGGGGCGTCCTGCGGATCGCGTAGACGATCGCGGCGGCGGCCAGCAGACCGGGGATCACCGACAGGCCGATGGCCCAGCTGACGCCGAGCCAGGCGACCAGGCCCAGGGCGAGCAGCGGGCCGAAGATCGCGCCGAGGTTGTCCATCATCCGCTCGAAGCCGTAGGCCCGGCCGTACGCCTTGGCGGGAACGATGTCCGCGAGCAGGGCGTTGCGGGCCGGGACGCGCAGGCCGCGGGCGGTCCAGGCGGCGGCGCGCAGGAGTCCGACCTGCCAGACGGCGGTCGCGCCGGCGGTGGCGGCGCCGAGGACGGCGGTGGTGGTGTAGCCGCCGATGGCGACCTTGCGGCGGCGGGCCGGGTCGTCGGCGAGCACGCCGCCGCCGAACCGGGCCGCGCCGGCCAGGGCGTCGGAGAACCCTTCGATCGCGCCGAGGGCTGCCGCGGGTGCGCCGAGGGTGGTGGTGAGCAGGGACGGCAGCAGGGCGGTGGGGATCTCGTGCCCGACGTCGGCGAGGAAGCTGGCGGCACCGATGCCCCGGACGCCCGGGGTCAGCCACCGGCCCTCCGGCGCGGGGGCGGCCGGCGGGTCGGCGGGCTGGTCGGGCGAGGGCGCGGTGTCGGTCATGCGGGCAGTCTGGCCCCGGGGCCGCGGCGAACACAGTGGAGGATCGGATGAGATCGCGCCCTCTTTTTTGCGGCTCTCTCCGACCGTGGGGGTGGCAGATCTGATGGCGAGGGTGATGTGGGCGGGGTATTCGCGTTTTGCGCTCGGTGGCTCGGTGGCTCGGTGGCTCGGTGGCTCGGTGGCTCGGTGGCTCGGATGCTCGGTCGGGGCGCCCAGTTCTCCGATTGCCCGGTTGCCGGGGGCGGGTGGGGTTATGCGCCGAGTCGGGCGGTCGTGAACTTCTTGCGCCAGGCCAGGGATACGTAGACCAGGGCCACCAGCACGGGGACCTCGATCAGGGGGCCGACTACGCCGGAGAGGGCCTGGCCGGAGGTGACGCCGAAGGTGGCGATGGCGACGGCGATGGCCAGTTCGAAGTTGTTGCCGGCGGCGGTGAAGGCGAGGGTCGCGGTGCGGTCGTAGGGCAGGCCGAGTCCCTTGCCGAGCGCGAAGGTGCCGAACCACATGAGGGCGAAGTAGGCCAGCAGCGGCAGCGCGATCCGGGCGACGTCCAGTGGCTGGGAGGTGATCGTCTTTCCTTGCAGGGCGAAGAGGATGACGATCGTGAAGAGCAGTCCGTAGAGGGCGAACGGGCCGATTTTCGGCAGGAACGCCGATTCGTATGCCGCTCGGCCCATCCTCTTCTCGCCCAGGCGGCGGGTGAGGAAGCCGGCGATGAGCGGGACGCCGAGGAAGATGACGACGTTGAGGGCGATCTTGCCCACGGAGATGTCGAGGTGCTGTCCGCCGCCGAGGCCGAGCCAGCCGGGCAGCAGGTCGAGGTAGAACCAGCCGAGCAGGCCGAAGGCGATGACCTGGAAGACGGAGTTCAGGGCGACGAGGACGGCGGCGGCTTCCCGGTGGCCGCAGGCCAGGTCGTTCCAGATGATCACCATGGCGATGCAGCGGGCCAGGCCGACGATGATCAGGCCGGTGCGGTACTCGGGCAGGTCCGGCAGGAAGAGCCAGGCCAGGGCGAACATCACGGCCGGGCCGAGGACCCAGTTGATGACCAGCGACGAGACCATCAGGCGCTTGTCGGCGGTGACGGCGTCGAGCTTGTCGTAGCGGACCTTGGCCAGCACCGGATACATCATGATCAGCAGGCCGAGGGCGATGGGGAGCGAGATGCCGCCGATCTCGACCTTGGCCAGGGCGTCGTTCAGGCCGGGGACGAGGCGGCCCAGGCCCAGCCCGAGGCCCATCGCGAGCAGGATCCATACAGCCAGGAAGCGGTCGAGGGTGGACAGCTTGGCGGCGACGGAGGCTTCCGGAGAGACGGCGGGGGCTTCGGTGCGGGTCATCAGCAGGGCCTCTTGCGGTCGGTGGCGGTACGGGCTCGCTCGGCCAGGTCGGCGAACTGCCCGGCGAGGGCGGCGATGACGTCCGGCCGCAGCTTGTAGTACGTGTACCGGCCGCACGGTTCGGTCTCCACGACGCCCGCCTCGCGCAGTACCCGCAGGTGGTTGGAGAGGTTGGTCTGCCGGGCGCCGGTCTCCTCGACGAGGTGCGTGGTGCACAGCGTCTCGTGAGCGAGGAGATTCACGATCTTCAGCCTGAGCGGGTCGGCCAGCACCCGGATCAGGTCAGTATCGGCTGATGTCAGCATGGGCTGATACTGTCACATCAGCTTGTGCTGATACCAGCTGGTGCTGATACCGGCTGGTGCTGATGCCAGTGGGTGCTGATGGAGGAATGGTGATGGGTGGAAGGGAAGGGGGATCCTGTGGCTGACGCTCCGCTTGCCTCTGTTCTGTTCGTGTGCGTTCACAATGCGGGGCGCTCGCAGATGGCGGCCGGGTTTCTCGCCCACCTCGCGGGTGATCGCGTCGAGGTCCGTTCCGCCGGGTCCGTTCCCGCTGACCGGGTCAATCCGGCCGCCGTCGAGGCGATGAGGGAGATCGGCATCGATATCGCCGGTCAGCGGCCCAAGGTCCTCACCGCCGAGGCCGTTCGGGCGTCCGATTACGTCATCACCATGGGGTGCGGAGATGCCTGCCCGGTGTTTCCCGGCAAGGAATACCTCGACTGGGCTCTGGAAGATCCCGCTGGGAAGGGTGTGGAGTCCGTCCGTCCGATTCGTGACGAGATCAGGGGTCGTGTCGAAGCTCTGGTCGCGGAGATCGACTCGCGGGCGGAGTCCGAGGCGTAAACGGGGCCGAGGGGTGCGGCTGTCGGTTCGCGGTCGTGCGTTACGGGGTGCGGTAGCCGCGGAAGGTTACGGGTCTTCGGCTCGTGAAGCCGAGGCGTTCGTAGAGGGCGCGGGCGGCGGTGTTCGCTTCGGCGAGGTGGAGGAAGGGGCGTTCGCCGCGGGCCAGGATGCGGGTGACGAGGGTGGTGATGAGGCGGACGGCGTGGCCGCGACCGCGGGCCTCGGGGGCCGTGCAGACGGCGCTGATCTCCGTCCAGCCGGGCGGGCGGAGCCGTTCGCCCGCCATGGCCACCAGTGTGCCGTTGGCGCGGATGCCGAGGTAGGTGCCCAGTTCGCGGGTGCGGGGGCGGAAGGGGCCCGGTCGGGTCCAGGCGATCAGGTCGAGCATCTCGGGGACGTCGGCCGGGCCCAGCTCGACCACGTCGGGGGCGGACGTGGCGGGGGGCTCGGGGTGGCGGGTGCCGGGCCAGATCAACTGGCGGCCTTCGAGGACGAAGACCGGTTCCCAGTCAGGCGGTGGGGTCGCCGGGGAGCTGAACATGTCGGCGAACGCGCCGGGGCCGAGGAGGCGGGCGAGGCCGGCCCAGTCCGCCGCGTCCGCGTCGGCGGGCACCGCGGAGAAGGACGCGACGTCCGGAAGGTAGGTGGCGGCCCGGCCGAGTCGGCGTCCGAGGCCGGCGTGGTGGCCGCGCAGCGACTCGCCCACCGGGTCGTCGAGTGCCTTGTCGTCGCCGGGGCTGCTCCTTGTGGCGCTGGTCATCGTGGGGTGCCTTTCACTGCCGTGCCTCACGGTCTTGTCTTTCACTGACGTGTCTTACTGCGGTGCCCTTCACTGCCGTGCCTTACTGCGGGCCGCTCGCCCTGTGGTCATCCTGTTGTCGCCTGTTGCGTTGTCTCCGTCTCCGTCTCCGCCTCTGTTTCTCCGTCTTCGCCTCCGTCTCCGTCTCCTTCTTCGCCTCCGTCCTCGTCATCGATTTTCTGCCCGGTCGTGTCCGGCGGGTATCTCGGGGGCCACCCTGATAGATCCCGGATAGGTCCCGGAGGCATCCCGGATACGACCCCGATACGCCCCCGATGCGACCCGGGAGGCCGTACCCGCCGCTATGGCCGGGGTTTGTCGGCGAAGATCCAGCGGTTGCCGGCCAGGGCGTCGTTCGGTTCGGGGAGGGGGCCGCGGCCGTGGTGGCGGGTGAAGTCGAAGGGGGTGCGGACCGCGGTGGACCAGCCCGTGCTCGCCAGGTGGCCCGCGGAGTCCGGGCGCGGTTCGGTGCTGAAGAGGCTGAGCAGGTCGATGCCGATCTGGGATCGCGTCGCGGTGTAGAGCGGGCTGTCGCGGTAGGCGAGCAGGTTCTTTTCGAGTTTGGCCTCGTAGGCGAGGGTGCTGCCGGCCGCACTCAGCCGGTCCACGGTGGCGATGAGGCGGGTCTCGGCGGCCGGGGGCAGGTAGAACAGCAGCCCTTCGGCCAGCCAGGCGGTCGGCTCGTCCGGGTCGAAGCCGGCGGCGGTGAGTGCTCCGGCCCAGTCGGCCCGCAGGTCGCAGGGGACCGGTACGCGCGCCGCCCTCGGTACGCGCGCGGTGCTCGGCGTGGCCGGCAGCGCGTCCAGCACCGTGTGCTTGAACGCCAGCACGCCCGCCCTGTCGATCTCGTACACCGTGCAGCCGGCCGGCCAGTCGAGGCGGTACGCGCGGGTGTCCAACCCCGCCCCGAGCAGGACCACTTGGCGGACGCCGCCGGTGTGCGCCGCCCGGAGGAGGAAGTCGTCCAGGACCCGGGTCCGCAGGCCGAAGTAGCGGGCGAAGCGGCCCCAGAGGGGGTTGGCGTCCCCGCCCGGGGTCTGGTGCGGGCGGACCGGCCAGTGGGCGGTGGCCGGCGCGGCGCGGACGAAGTGCTCGGCGTAGGGGTCCTGGGCCAGGCTGTCGGGGCGGTGGGTCTCGATCGCCCGGGATGCGGCGACGAGGAGAGCGGTCAGGCCGACACCGCCTGAGACCCCTCCTGAGGCCCCTCCTGAGGCCCCTCCTGAGGCGTCGCCTGAGACCCCGCCCGTTCCTGGTGCGCCTTCGGGGTCCGTTGCACCTGCGGGGCCCGTTGCTCCTTCCGCGCCCCTCACGTCGTTCCGGTCGGTGTCGCGGTGTGCGGTGCCGGTCATGTGGGCTCCCTCTGGACGGGTGGGGTGGCTGGGGCGGCGGGGAAGGGGTCGTTCCCCGGGGGAAGCAGGACGGGCTTGACCACGTGGCCCGCCTCGCAGTCGCGTTCGGCGTCGTTGACGGCGGAGAGCGGGTACGTGCGGATCAGCTGGTCGAACGGGAACCGGCCGGCCTGCCACAGGGCGGTCAGCCGAGGGATCAGCAAGGCCGGTACGGCGTCGCCCTCGCAGAGGTGGGAGAGGGTCCGACCCCGGTCCAGGGTGCCCGGTTCGAGCGGCAGGGCGGTGTGGAGCCGGGCCGCCAGGGCGAGGCGGCCGGTGGGGCGCAGGGCGCGGAGCGCGTCGTTGATCAGGGGCGCGGACGCGGTGGTGTCGAGGGCGAACTGCGGCCCGCCGTCGGTGAGTTGGCGCAGGCGGCCGGGGAGGTCGGCGGTCGCGGCGGACAGCGGGAGGGCCTGGAACCGTTCGGCGAGGGCCAGGCGTGCCGGATGCCGGTCGACGGCCACGGTCCGCGCGCCGGCGGCGGTGGCCGCCATCACCGCGGCCAGGCCCACCGCCCCCGCGCCGAGGACCGCGAGGGTGTCGCCGGGGCCGATGCCGAAGGTGTTCAGGACCGCCCCGGCGCCGGTGAGGAAGCCGCAGCCGAGCGGTCCGAGGAGGGCGAGGGGCAGGGCCGGATCGACCCGGACGGCGTTGCGGGCCGGGACCAGCGCGTACTCGGCGAACGAGGACTGGCCGAACCACCGGGGAGCCAGCGCGCGCCCGGCCGCGTCGGTGAACCGCGCCGCGTGCTCCGGCCGCCCGCCGAAGAGGTTGAGCGCGGCGAAGGAGTCGCAGTAGGCCGGGGCCGCGCCCAGGCAGGACCGGCACCGCCCGCAGGAGTCGAAGCTCAGCACCACGTGGTCACCGACCCGCAGGCCGGTGTCCGGGCCGCCGGTCGCCGCCACGACCCCGGCGCCCTCGTGGCCGAGCACCGCCGGCAGCGGTGAGCGGCCCGCCGAGCGCCGCACCGCGAGGTCGGTCCGGCACATCCCGCAGCCGGCGATCCTGACCAGGATCTCCCCCTCGGCCGGCCCCTCGTGCAGTGCCACGTCCTCGACGGTGAACGGGCTCTCGTACGAGCGCAGCACCGCCGCGCTGAAGGTGAGGGTCACGGGGCCTCCAGCCATCGAAACTGGTGATTACGTGCTCCGGTGACGCATCGTCAGCCAGCCGCCAGCCGCCAGCCGCCAGCCGCCAGCCGCCAGCCGCCAGCCGCCAGCCGCCAGCCCGCTGTCAGCCCGCGCCCGGAGCCGCCGGCGCGGCCGCCTGTTCCCGGATGTGCCGGTCCATCTCCGCCCGGAAGGCGGCGATCAGCCGTGGCCGGATCCTTCCCGCCGTACGGTCGCCGCCCTCGCAGACCGCCCCGCGCACCCCCACGATGTCCGTACCGATACGGGTCAGCGCGCCGAGATCCGCCTCCTTGACGCTGCCCGCGAGCGCGGCGAGCAGCCCGGCCTCATGGGCGAGGTGGACGAACTCCGCGCAGGCGTCCGGCGGTACGTGGTCGAACAGCCGGGTCCCGTCCTTGATCGCGGTGTCGAGCATGGCCGCGTCGGCACCGGAGCGGCGGGCGATGTCCGGCAGCGCGAGCGGGTTGACGCAGCCGATCCGGTGGGCGTCGGCGTACCCGGAGGCGACGACGAACGCGTCCGCCCGGTAGTCCTTCACGGCCCGGACGACCCCGCGCATGACCTCGATGGCCTGGGCCGGGGACGTGCACCCGTAGAGGCCGACCTTGATGTACGTCGCCCCGGAGACGGCCGCCCCGAGCGCCGCCTGGGCCACCGTGCCGGGTTTGTACGGGACGTCGCCCACGGTGGCGGAGACCGGGGTGCCGGCCGGGACCGCGTCGCGGATGGCCCTGATGACCCAGGGGTAGTTCGCGCCGAGCGAGCCCTCGTCGGGCTTTTTGACGTCGACGATGTCGAGGTGTTCCGCCGCCTTCGCGCAGTCGAGGGCCTCCTCGACGCCGTCCGGGGAGATGAGAAGCAACACCGTGGGCTCCTTCCGCTTCCACCGCGTCTCCGCCCGGCCCGGGTGGCGGGAGTGCCGGCCGACTGGATCACGTGCGGTGCGGCTCATCCTTGCCGTGGCGGAAGGGGGTCGGTAGGGGGCGGCAGGGGCGCGCGGGGTCCTGATGAAGGTCTCCGTTGCGCCCCCAGGGTGCCGTCCGCGCCGGTACGGCCCGTATGGCCCGCACGTCCGAGGCCCGCGCCCCCGGGGGCCGCGCGCTCGCAGCCCGTAAGACCGAGGTCCGCGCCCCCACGGTCCGTACGGTCGCCACCCGCCCGTCCCGGGCTCATCCCCCGCGTGAGCTGCCGGCGCAGTACGCGCCCCAGGGGCCGTTCGACCAGGCGGTGAACGGCGGCGGCGAGCGCCAGGGAGAACGCGAACCCCACGGCCATCGACGGCAGGACGCCGAGCCCGGGGGCCTTCTGGAGCAGCCCCTTGGCCACGGGTATGCCCAGGCTCTGGTGCACCAGGTAGAAGGGGTAGGTGAGCGCCCCGGCGGTGACGAGCCGGCGCCACCGCAGCCGGGAGAGCGGGCCGATGCCGGCCAGCGCGAGCACGGCCAGGAAGAGGGTCAGGACGGCCGCGCAGACGGTCCAGGAGAGGGCGCCCCCCTGCGCGGGCGGTACGGCGTGGGCGGCCACCCGGTCGTTGAGGACGGTGAGGTGGTAGCACCAGGCGAAACCGGCCAGCAGCCACAGGACGAGGTTTTGGCCGAAGCGGTGCATCAGATACAGCGCGATGCCGGTGACGAAGAGGCCCGCGTACTGGCTGAGAACGAATTCGTCCAGGACGGGGGAGTCGAGTTCGCGGGCGATGAGGGCCAGAGTCAGCCAGGCGCCGCAGAACGCGATCATGCGGCGGTAGCCGATCCCGAGGAACAGCATCACCGCCATCAGCAGGTAGAAGCGGGCCTCCACCCAGAGCGTCCAGGCGACGCCCTCGATCAGCCGGAGCCCCAGCGGTCCCGGAGCCATCGTCAGATTGCCCAGCACGGTCCGGAGGTCGATCGGGGTCGCCGCCGGGAAGTGGCCGAGCCGGGCGGTCAGGACCAGGCCGACGACCATCAGCACCGCGCACCAGTACGCCGGGAACAACCGGGAGGCGCGCGAGACGACGAACTGCGCGGGCGTGCGCCCCCAGCAGCTCAGGCAGATCACGAACCCGCTGATCAGGAAGAAGAACTCCACGCCCAGCCAGCCGTAGCGGCTGATCCCGTGCAGCACCGGGGCGAACTGCCGGGGGTCGTGCGCGCCCCAGAAGCGCGGGGTCGTCGTCCCCACGTAGTGGTACGCGGCCACCGCGAGGGCGGCGACGAGCCGCAGCCCGTCGATGGCGGCCAGCCGCGCGCCGTCCGGAGGGGCCGGGCGGTCGTTGCGCGCGGTGGATCGCGGGGCGGGCTGCGCGGTGGATTGCACGGTGCGTTCTCCAGACCGGATGGCGAGCGGCGCACGGCAACGGACGCGCCTGGCAACGGACTCACCGACTATAAGCCGTATGTATACATGAAGCGTATAGAGGGGTGGGTGGGGTGGGGGTGCGTCCGGGGTGCCCCGGTCGTTGCCCATCGCGCATATCAGGCGGCCGACGTTCACGTGTTCGGTATTGTCGGCCTATGGGGGCAAGTGGCGTGCCCTGGTGACGACATGGGCGGAATACGGGGGCGCGGACGGTGCGGCGGGGGCGGATAGCGGTCCGGGGGGCAGCGGTCTGGGCCGGGCCGGCGGCTCTCGCGCTCGGCCTCGGGCTGTGGGGCCTCACACGGCAGCACAGCATGTGGCGGGACGAGGCGGCGACCTGGCAGGCGGCGCACCGGCCGCCGGCCGAGATCCTGCACCTGCTCGGCCAGGCGGACGTCGTCCACGGCCTGTATTACGCGCTGATGCACGGGCTGTTCGCGCTCTTCGGGGACAGCCTGGTGACGCTGCGGCTGCCGTCGGTGCTGGCGACGTCGGCCGCCTGCGCGCTGACCGCGCTGCTCGGCGCCCGCCTCGCCGGGCGGTGGGCCGGGACGGCGGCGGGGCTCGCGCTGGCCGTCGTCCCCGCGGTCCAGGAACACGCCCAGGAGGGGCGGTCGTACGCCCTGGTGCTCGCCTGCGTGGTGCTGTCCACCCGGCTGCTGGTAGCGGCCCTGGAACGGCCGGGCGCCGGGCCGTGGCTGCGGTACGCGGCGGCCGTGCTGGTGGCCGCGTGGCTGAACTGGTTCTCGCTGTTCGCCCTCGTCGCGCACGGCGCCACCCTGCTGTGGGTCCGCGCCGACCGCGCCCGCCGCACCGGGTGGGCGCTGGCCGCCACCGGGGCCGTGGCCGGCGTCCTGCCGGTCATCCTCACCAGCCGGAACCAGGTCTCGCTGGTCTCCTGGATCAAGCCGCTGGGCTGGTCCACGGTCGTCGGGGTGCTGGTGACCGTGGCGATCACGGCCGGCTGCGTACTGCTGCCGCAGGCGCGCGGCGGGAGCGGGGAGTCGGACCGGGGAGCGGGCGGCGGAAGCGGGGAAGCGCCGTGCGGGCGCGTGGGTCTCGCGGCGGTCGCGCTCCCGCTGTGCGCGGTGCCGCAGGTCGGCCTGGCGCTGGTCTCGCTCGTCAAACCGCTCTACATCACCCGCTATGTGCTGTTCGCGTACGTCGGACTCGCGCTCGGCCTCGGCGTCCTCCTCGTCACGCTCGCCGCGCGGCTCCGGACGCACGTCCGCGTCCTGCTGCCGGCCGCCCTCGCGGTGGCCCTCCTGGCCCTGCTCCCGGTGGAGCTGAGGCTGCGTACGGTGCAGAGCCGCGTCGATGACGTCCTGACGGCGGCGCGGACCGTCGGGCACGTCCGGGGCGGCGCGGACGGGGTGCTCTTCATCCCCGCCGCGCGCCGCGACACCGCCCTGGTCTCGCCCCGAGCGTTCGCCGGGCTGCGCGATCTGGCCCTGGAGCGGGGGCCGGTGGAGTCCGGCACGCTCAAGGGGATAGAGGCCGCGCCGCGCGAGATAGCGCACGCCATGCTGGGCGCGCGGCGCATAGTCCTCGTCACCGATCCCGGGCCCCGCCGCGACGCCACCGCGCGCGACCGCACCAAGCAGCGCGTCCTGGACGAGCACTTCGTCCGCCGCTCCGACGTCGTCGAACGCGGCCGGAGGGTGAGCGTCTACGAGCGGCGGGACTGAGCCGGCCGGGGCCCGCGTCACGGCGGCGCGGTCCGCCGCCGCGCCGCCGTGACGCGGATCACTCGCCGCCGACCGTCACAGTCGCGGGCGGTGCGTCGTCTACGCCCTGTACGACGGCCGGCAGTGAGAGGGCGAGAGATGCAGAACGCGAACGCGAACGCGGACGGAACAGTGGACGGCAACGTGCACGTAGCGGTACGGCGGGTCATCGCGGCGCCGATCGCCGAGGTGTTCGAGTGGTGCGCCACGACCACCAACTACACCCGCTCGCCGCTGGTGCTCAAGGCGCGCCTGGCGCGGCCGGGTGCGGAGGCGCCCTACGGGGTGGGCGCCGTCCGGCTGCACACCTGGGCGATCGGCTGGTTCCGCGAACGGATCACCACCTACGAGCCGCCGTACGCCTTCGACTACACCGTCGAACGCAGCTTCCCGCCGGCCCGGCACGAGTTCGGGCGGATGACCTTCGCGGAGACCGCCGAGGGCACGCTGGTGGAGTGGAGTACGGCCTTCCGCCTGCCCGTTCCGTTCGGCGACGTCCTCGGCCGGGTGGTGGCCAAGCCGGTCATCACCCAGGTCTTCGGGCGGATCCTGGACGCGGGGGCGGCGGAGCTCGCCGCCGCCGCGGCGGAACGGGCGAGGTGAGGCGCGGCGGTCAGGCGCGCCCGGGGCCCGCGGCACCGGCGAATGCCTGGGCCACGGCGAGGCTGTCCTCGTAGACGTGGTGGCGGGTGATCAGGCCCTGCTCCACGGTGAGGTGGAGGGCGCAACGGGAGCGGTAGGCGCGGCCGGTGGCGCGGGCGGTCTGGCGGATCTCGCAGAGTACGACCGCGTCGGCGCCGTCCACGAGGATCCGCTCGATGCGGGTGTCGGCGGCGTCGGGGACGTGGTACTCGGCGAGGGCGCGGTAGTGGGCGGCGGCGTCGGCGCGGGAGGAGCGGTGGCGGATCCACGGGGTCTCGGCGCGGCCGTACTCGTGCTCCGGCCAGTCCAGCATCCAGTCCGCGCCGTCGGCGTACAGCTCGGCGATGCGGTCGGGGTCGCCCGCGCCGATCCGGCGCAGCAGTTCCTCGATCACGGCGCGGGTGGCGGAGGCGGTGTCGGTGGCGGTCGCGGGGGTGGTGGCCGGCGGCATGGTCGGGTTCCGTTCGGTGCGGGTGGGTGGGGAGTGCCGCGTGGTGCGGCGGTGACCATCGTGCCGGGGGAGGGGAGTCGGGGCGATTACTTGCGAGGTAATGGGGGCGCCCGGCCCCGACTCCGGCCCGGCCCCGGCGCGCGCCCGCGGGGCAAACGGGAGTCCGTGTGCGGCGCGTCGCGGCCGGGGCCGGGAGGGGAGCGGGCGGGCTACGGGGTCAGCGGGGGTCGCGCCGCCCCTGGGCCACCAGGCAGACCGCGCTGAGCAGCGCCATGGCGGCGAAGGCGAGGGCGACCGGCGTCCAGGAATTGCCGGAGGCGGTGAAGAGCCAGCTGGTCGCGGCCGGGGCGAGGGTGCCCACCAGGCCGGCGGTCTGGAAGCTCATGGACAGGCCCGTATAGCGGGTGCGGGGGGTGAACCACCCGGAGACCAGGGTGCCGATCGCGGCGTAGGCGATCGTGCTGGCCAGCATCGGCAGGCACATCGCCAGCCACAGGCCCGGTACCGAACGGGTCCCGGCGAGCCAGAACATCGGGAACGCGACCACGAGGTGCAGCAGGATGCCGGTCAGCGTGATCCGGCGCAGCCCGAACCGGTCGGCGGCGAGCGCGGCGAGCGGGGTGCAGATGATGACCACGAGGGAGGCGGCGGTGCCCGCGCCGGCGGCCTGGGCGTCGGTGAAGCCGAGGTTGTCGACGGCGTAGGTCGACATGAAGGTGACGACGATGTAGTAGCCGCCGACCGTGATCAGGAACGCGCCGGAGGCCAGCAGCCAGGTCCGCCAGGCGTCGCGCAGGACGGTCAGGAAGGGGGCTTCGCGCTTGCGGCGGGCGGGCTTGCCGGCGGCGGCCTCCGGTGTGCCCGGGGCGGCCGGTTGGCGTTCGGCCCTCGCGCCCTCGCGGGCTTCGGCCTCGGTGGCCTGCTGGGCGGCCTCGAACTCCGGGGACTCGGACATCGTGCGGCGGATCAGCAGCCCGACCATGACCAGGACGGCGGAGAGCAGGAACGGGATCCGCCACGCCCAGTCGGCCAGCGCCCGGTGGCCGAGCAGCCCGACCGCGGCGAACGCGCCGGTGGACAGGAAGTACCCCACACCGTCGCCGACCTGCGGGAACGAGCCGAAGAACGCCTTGCGGCGGGGCGGGGCGTGCTCGACGGCGAAGAGCACCGCGCCGCCCCACTCGCCGCCGACCGCCAGTGACTGCGTCATCCGGACCAGGACCAGCAGGACCGGGGCGATGACGCCGACGGTGCGGTAGCCGGGCAGCAGGCCGATGCCGACCGTGCCGGCGCCCATCAGCAGCAGCGACCAGATGAGCGCCTTCTTGCGCCCGTACCGGTCGCCGATGTGACCGAACACGATCGCGCCGAGCGGGCGGCCCAGGGCGCCGACGAACAGCGTGGCGAAGGACATCAGGGTGCCCAGGGCGCGGTTCATCTCGGGGAAGAAGAGTTCGGGGAAGACCAGCGCGGACGCGGTGGCGTAGATGCCGAAGTCGTACCACTCGACGCTGGTGCCGATGAGGGAGGCGGTGGCGATCTTCCAGGGGTTGGTCCGCCGTGTGCCGGGAGCGGGGTCCGGGCCGGGAGCGGGGTCGGGGCCGGACACGGTGCCCGGGACGTGGCCGGTGTCCGGCTCCGGGGCGGAGCCTGGTGGGGCACCTGCGGTTGTGCTCATGATGACGCTCCTCACGGCGGTCCCATGGGACGGCGGCCCGTGTGGGGAAGGCGGGGGAGGCCCGGGGCGCCGTTCGGTCCGATGGGCAATGGGTTTGCCTGGGATCCAAAAATGATGGGCCGACCGTAGGCGGGCGCCGCACACCTGTCAATAGGTTCCCGTGCGAGTCCAATAGGGTGGGGGGTGTGAGCGAGGGTGTGCGTGACGAAGGTGCCGGCGGGCCGAAGCCCAACGGCGAGGGGGAGCGGGCGGCCGGGGCGGGACAGCCGTCCTCGCGGGCCGTGGTGGCCGAGGCGCTGCGGCAGCGGATCGCGCTCGGCGGGTTCGGGCCGGGCGACCGGCTGCCGCCGGAGCGGGAGCTGGCCGCCGCGTTCGGCGTGGGCCGCAACACCGTCCGCCAGGCGCTGCGCGAGCTGGCCGACGAGGGGCTGGTGCAGACCACCCTCGGCCGCTCCGGCGGCACCCGGGTCGCACCGGCCCGGCCGGGTGGCGACAGCGCGCGCGCCGCGGTGACCGCCGGCATCCGCGCGTCACTGCGCGACTACATGGAATACCGGCAGGCCATCGAGCCGTACGCGGCCCGGCTGGCGGCCGAGCGCGGGGGCGGCGCGGCCCGCCGGGAACTGGTGGCGCTGCTCGACGGCAAGGTCACGGACCTGGGCGAATACCACCGGATCGACACCCGCTTCCACCTCGGGCTGGCCGCCGCGGGCGGCAACGAGGTGCTGGCGGAGGCGGTGACCCGGGCGCGCGCCGAGATGTTCGTGGCGGGCAACGCCCTGTGGCTGGGCTCGGACTGGAGCCGGGTCTACCCGACCGACCGGGACTTCGGGCTGGCCATCCGGGAGGAGCACGAGGCGATCGCGTTCGCCGTGCTGGCCGGGGACGGCGCGGCCGCCGAGGCCGCCATGCGGGACCATCTCCGCGACGCCCACCGGCAGTTCCTCACCGTGCTGGACCAGTTCGCGGCCCGCGACTGACGCGGCGGCGGCCGGCCGGCCAGGCGGACGGTCAACTCCCCTGTGTCCGCCCGGAGTTGGGTATCCCGCCGGCCGCCGCCCACCCCCGCCCCTCCCCTCGTCGATTGACGCCCCCGCCGCGGCCGCATACTCTCCTCCGAAATGGATCCATCGAAGACCCATTTACGAGACCCATTGAGCCGGCGGCCGCGCGGCCACCGCGGAACCGCCACCGCCACGCGCCAGGGCCATGTGACAGGAGAGACGCCCGTGCACGCTTACGACGAGGAACTCGCCCAGCAGGTCATCGACCACCTGCGGCACCGCCTCCGGCTCGACCCCCCGCCCCTGGGCCGGCTCGGCGACGCCGGTGAACTCTCCGTCGCCCTCAAGGGCGCCATAGGCACCGGCCCGCGCCCGGTCGCCGAGGTGCTGCGCACGTACACCGAAGACCTCGAACCCACCGTCGTCTCCTGCGACCACCCCGGCTTCCTGGCGTTCATCCCCGGCGCGCCCACCAAGGCCGCGGCGCTGTTCGACATGGTGCTCTCGGCGTCCTCCCTGCACGGCGTGTCCTGGCTGGAGGCGTCCGGCGCGGTGGCCGCGGAGAACCAGGTGCTGCGGCTGCTCGCCGACCTCGCCGGGCTCCCGGCCGGCGCCGGCGGCTGCTTCGTCAGCGGCGGCTCGGCCGGCAACCTCTCCGCCCTGGTCGTCGCCCGCGACACCGCCCGCCGCACCCGCGGTCTGGACGACCGCGCCCCGGTGCGGATCGCGGTCAGCGACCAGGTCCACTCCTCGGTGGGCAACACCCTGCGGATCATCGGCGTGGAACCCCTGGTCGTCCCGACCGACGACCACCGGCTCACCGGCGCGGCGCTGCGCACCGCCCTGGACGCGGCCGAACGGGACGGCGGCGCCCCGGTCGTGGCCGTGGTCGCCACCGCCGGCACCACCAACGCCGGCATCATCGACGACCTCGACGGGATCGCCGACCAGACCCGGGCCCGCGGACTGTGGCTGCACGTCGACGCGGCCTACGGCGGCGCCGCCCTCTTCGTCCCCGAGCTGCGCGACCGGCTGCGCGGGATCGAGCACGCCGACTCGCTGGTCATGGACCCGCACAAGTGGATGTTCGCGCCCTTCGACTGCGGCGCCCTGCTCTACCGCGCACCGCACCTGGCCCGCGCCGTGCACACCCAGGACGCCTCCTACCTGGACGCCATCCACGGCGCCGACGGCGACACCCCGGGGGAGTGGAACCCCAGCGACTACGCCTACCACCTCACCCGCCGCCCGCGCGGTCTGCCGCTGTGGTTCTCGCTGGCCGTGCACGGCACCGACGCCTACCGCGACGCGATCGCCCGCGGCGCCGGGATCGCCCGCTGGACCGCCGACCGGGTCCGCGGGACCGAGGGCCTGGAACTGCTGCGCGAGCCCGAGCTGACCGTCGTCCTGGTGCGGCGCACCGGCTGGCGGCCCGAGGACTACTACGCCTGGTCCAAGCGGCTGCTGGCCTCCGGGACCGCGTTCGTCACCCCGAGCGTGTGGGAGGGCGAGACGGTCGCCCGGCTGGCCTTCCTGCACCCGGACATCACGGAGGAGACGGTGGAGCGCATCCTCAACTCCATGGTGGATGACGGGAGTTGACGGCCGCACGGCCGGGCGGTCGCAGGTCCGGGCCCCCGGCGCCCCCGCCTCACGTCACCGAGAAGCCGCCGTCCACGAACAGCGTCTGGCCGGTCACATACGCCGCGCCCGGGCCGGCGAGGAAGACGGCGGCCGCGGCGAAGTCGTCCGCTTCGCCGTTGCGGCCGGCCATCGTCCGCCGGGCCATCGCCTCGGCGCGCACCGGGTCGGCGAAGACCGCCTCGTTCAGCGGCGTGTGGACGAAGCCGGGCGCCAGGGCGTTGACGCTCACGCCGTGCCGGGACCACGCCTCGGCCTGGGAGCGGGTGAGTCCCGCCAGCCCGGCCTTGGACACCCCGTAGGCGCCGCTGTTCCCGAACGCCCGGACCGCCTGCTGCGAGGCGAGGTGCAGGATCCGCCCCCAGCCGCGCTCCGCCATCCCGGGCCCGAAGCGCTGGCCGAGCAGGAACGGCGCGTGGAGGTTGACCGCCAGGGTGCGGTCCCACTCCTCGGTGGTCAACTCACCCATCGGCGGGCGGGGGTTGACCCCGGCGGCGTTGACGAGGATGTCCGGCTCGCCGAAGCGGCGCGCCACCTCGTCGGCGCCGGCCCACAGGGCGGCCCGGTCGCCCAGGTCGGCGGCGACCCAGTCGGCGGTGCGGCCCGCCGCCCGCAGCTCCTCGGCGGCGGTCCGCAGCGGGTCCGGCCGCCGCGCCATCAGGACGACGGCCGCCCCGGCACCGGCCAGCGCCTCCGCGATCGCCCGCCCGATACCGGAACTGCCCCCGGTCACCAGCGCCCGGCGGCCGGCCAGGGAGAACAGGGCGTCGAGATACGGCCCGGGGGCGGCGGTGGGCGGCATACGGGCGGCCTCCTTCTCGGTGCGCGCCGGCGGGGCGCGGCGGTACGACGGTGCGGTACGCGGCGGCGCGGGGCCGCGACCCCGCGCCGGAGCAGCAGCAATCATGCCGCCGGGGGAGCGGACGCCGGACGCCGGGTCAGCGCTGGGCCGTCGCTGCCACCGGCCGCCCGCCACCGGGCCACCGGGCTATGTCACCCCGCCGCCCCCACCACCCCCAGCACCGGCCGCAGCCCGTCCGGCCGCCGGTGGGCGGGCAGATGCTCGACCGGGAAGTACGCACAGCCGATCGCGGTGGCGCCGCCGTCCGCCCGGCGGTCGTCGCCGACCATCAGCACCCGCTCCGGGGCCGCCCCCAACTCCTCGCAGGCCAGCGCGAACAGCCGCGGGTCCGGCTTCGTCATCCCGTGCTCGTACGACAGGACGCAGGCGGAGAGGTGGTGGTCGAGGCCGTGGGCGCGCAGCACCGGGCGGAGGTCCCAGCCGATGTTGCTGAGCACGCCGGTGCGGAGGCCGTGCCGGTGGAGGGCGGTCAGCACTTCGGCGGCGTCGGGGTACGGAATCCACGCCTCCGGTGCCATATGGCGGTCGTAGAGGATGTCGTGGAGCGAGCGGGCCGCTCCCGGCGGGTCGTACAACTCCGGGTGCGGCAGCGGGACTTGGCGGGCCAGTCCGGTGTAGAGGGCGCGGTGGTGGCGGCCGTCGCGGTCCCGGGCCTCCCAGAGGGCGGCGAGCCGGTCCGGGAGGACGGCCGGCGGGGCGCCGCCGGGCAGGGCCCCGGCCCGTTCCAGCGCGGCGGCCAGGCCGGCGATGGCAGCGTCGGTGAGCGGGCACGGCGGCGTACCGGGGACGGCGTGGAAGGCGGCCAGGGACGCGCGGAGCCAGGACTCGGCGGACTCGATGCGCAGCAGCGTCCCGGAGAAGTCGAAGAGGACGCCGGAGAAGCGGCGGTCGGCCGGACCGCCGGACGGATCGCCGCCGGGATCGCCGGACGAGCCGTGGGCCGGGTCGTGGGCCGGTCCGCCACTGGTGCCGTCGCCGTTGCCGTTGATCGTCGTCATGCCGCCATGGTGGCGCGTCCCGTACGGCCGCGGCAGAGCGCGTCACCGCGCCGGAACGGATCAGGACAGCGCGCCGCCGGCCCGGTCGGGGTCAGCGCGCCGCGCCGGATCCGGTCAGCGCGCTCAGCCCCGGGCCGAAGGTGATCAGCAGGGGCAGGGCGGGCAGCAGCAGAGCGCAGGCGGTCATCCGCAGGCGGCGGCCGGGCGTGAGGCGGGTGCCCGGGGCCAGCAGCCGGTCCACCCGCTGCGGGACCTGCGCGAGCTGCGGCGGGCACGGCCCGAACACCCCGCTGTCCTCGTTGAGTTCGACCAGCGCCAGGGCGATGGTCAGCCGGCCGAAGCGGCGCGAGGCGACATCGTCGGCGGCCATCTCGACCAGCCGGTGCACCTGATCGCGGAACGCGGCGAAGACCGGGATCTGCGGGAAGCCGTCGGCCAGCGCCGACGCGCAGTGCAGCAGGACGTCGTGCCGGGCCCGGACGTGGCCCTGCTCGTGCGCGATCAGCGCATCGAGCTGACGGCCCCTCAGGCGCCGCAACGCCGAGGTGGTGACGACCAGTTGGGGCGAGGGCTGGCGCAGCCACCACGCCTCGGGCCGGTCGCCCTCCAGGACCACCAGGCGGCCCCCGCGCGGATCCTCACCGGGCAGCAGCGGCGAACGGCGGCGCAGTTCGGCCCGGCGCCGCCGCCGGCGGGACCGCGCCGCCCGCACCTCGCGGGTCAGCGCCACCGCCGTCCAGGCGCCCCCGGCCGCCAGCAGCAGCGCCAGCACACCGGCCCACGGCCCGTACGTATTGAGCGCGTACGCCTCGACGACCACCCGCGGCGCGAAGCCGAACACCGGGCTGCGGACCGCCTCCCAGGCGGCCGCCGCGCTCAGCGCCATGGCGAGCGCACAGCACAGCAGGACACCGGCGACCACGCACTGCCACACCCACAGGGCCAGCACCGGCTCCCGGTCGGGCCAGTCCGCGCGGGCCATCAGGCGCGGCCCCGTCGCCGCGGCCAGCACGCCGAGGATCATCAGCGTGAGGGGGACCATCATGGCGCCAGCCTATGAGCGCCCGGCTACCCGTTGGTACGGTCCCGCGGGCGATGTGACGCACGCCACGGGAGGCCGAGGTGTGAACGGGGCGGTGGGCGAGGTGCCCGATACGCCGCGGAGTGCCTTCGGTGAGGTGCCCGATACGCCGCAGGGCGCCTTCGGCGCGCCCTCGCAGGGCCTTCAGAGCGCCGTGAGCATCGCCAGCATGCCCAGGCCCATGGCGACTTGGCACGCCCTCAGCACGACCGGCGTCCCGGCGGACCAGGCGCCGCCGGCCGCCGCGCTCCCGGCCGCCACCCCGTCGCCCACCGGCGCCAGCCGGACCCCCGCCGCCAGCACGTACACCGTGTAGTACGCGAGCAGCAGCCCGGTCAGCACCGGCACCCCGGCCGGCGCGGAGTGGACCATGCCCGGCATGCCGCTCATGCCGCTGACCGCGCCCATCCCTTCCATCCCTTCCGTCCCTCCCATCCCCTCCATGTCGCCCATGGCGAGCGCCATGTAGACCATCGCCAGGGCGCCCACCGCGTGGTGCAGATGGCGCCGGAGCAGCGCCCACAGCGCCGCCGCGCCGAACACCGCGGTGAACGCCCACGCCGACCACCCGGGCAGTACCACCACCGAGGCGGGCAGCGCCATCACCGCCATCCCCAGCGCCATCAGCGCCTCGCCGCGGGCCGTCACCCGCTGGGCGGCGGGGCCGGTGCGCGTACGGGACAGGCAGTAGCCGCCGGTGGCCGCGCACAGCGCCACCAGGAGCCAGCCGACCAGCGGCGGTGTGTGCACGCCAGGACACCTCCCGGACCGTACGGACGGTGGGCAACCGCAGGATGCCCGGCCGCGGGTGGGGCACACGGGAGCGCACGGACGCACTCGGGGAGCGCAGAGCGGACCAGGGCGCCGCCCGAGCGCGGAGCGGAGGCGGGCGCCGCCCCCCGCCCCGGCGCGCACGCTCAGACCGCCCGCGCCTCCTCGGCCTCCGTCCCGGTCCGCTCCGCGCCGCCGCCCTCCGCCCCGCACCACGCCGTCAGCGCCGCCCGCACCGCCCCGGGATCCACCGGCCCGTCGCTCGCCCAGGCCAGATAGCCGTCCGGGCGGACCAGCAGAGCCGCCGCGTACGGATCCTCGGCCGCGGCGCGGACGATCCCGACCCGGTCCGCCCACCCCGCCGCGGCGGCCGGCGCATCACTCCCCTCGCTACCCGGGCCGTCGAAGACCACCAGCAACGGCCGCCCCCTCCGCAGCAGTTCGGCCAGCCGGGTCGGGCCGGACGCCGTGGTCAGCGGCAGGTCGCGGGCGAACGAACCGGCCAGCGGATGGCTGCCCGGCGCGGGCTCGTAGCGGATGCCGGTGGCGTGGATGATGTCGCTGAGGTACTGGTTCACCTCGTCCATCGCCATCAGCTCCAGGAACAGCGCGCGCAACGCGTCCACCTGCGGGCCGGGCCGCATCAGGGCGACCTGCGCGCGGGTGTTCTCCAGCACCCGGGCCGCGACCGGATGGCGTTCCGCGCCGTAGCTGTCCAGCAGCCCCGCCGGCGCCCCGCCGCGGCACTCCGCGGCCAGCTTCCACCCCAGGTTGACGGCGTCCTGGAGGCCGAGGTTGGCGCCCTGGCCGCCGGCCGGGTAGTGGATGTGCGCGGCGTCCCCGGCCAGCAGCACCCGCCCCGCGCGGTACCGGCTCGCCTGGCGGGCGCTGTCGGTGAAGCGGGTGACGAAATCGACGTCGGTGAGGGTGATCCGCTGCCCGGTCACCCGCTCGATGGCCCCGGCCAGTTCGTCCGCGGTCGCGGGGCCCTCCAGGTCCTCCGGAACGCCCCATTCGCTCACGGCTATCCGCCCGTCCGGCATCCGCATGAACCACCCGCTGTCCGTGCGCCGCCACCCGGCCGGCAGCTCCCCGCCGCCGTGCACCTCGATCGCGCCCCGGCCCATCCGGCACACCAGCGACGGTCCGGTACCGGGGAAGTCGATCCCGGCGCCCTTGCGGACCGCGCTGCGCCCGCCGTCGCACCCGACGAGGAAGCCCCCGCGCACGGTGGTCTCGCCGTCCGGGGTCCGTACGTGGACGGTGACGCCGTGCTCGTCCTGCGCCAGCCCGGTCACCTCGTGCCCGTACCGGACCACCGCCCCGAGTTCCCCGGCCCGCCGGGCCAGCAGTTCCCGGAGGACGTGGTGGGGGAGCGCGATCCCGTGCGGCTGCTCGGTCCGCGGGCCGGTGTGCCGGCCGAGGCGGTACAGCCCGGCGAAGTGGCCGCGCGCGGCACCGTCGTCCAGCGCCCGCCGGTGGTCCGCCAGGCCCGGCAGGCTCTCCTGCGCCCGGACGAAATCCGCCAGCAGACCGCGCCGGTCCAGGGTCTCCAGCGTCCGGGCGTGCAGGGCCAGGGTGCGGGGTTCGCCGTCGCCGGGCCGGCCCTGCTCCAGGACGAGGACCGGGACGCCGTGCAGCCGCAGCTCCGCCGCCAGCAGCAGGCCGACCGGACCGCCGCCCGCGATGACGACGTCGAAGTGCTCCCCGCCGTGGGGGAGTTGGGAAGTGGTCATGGCCGTGACGCTAGCGACCCCGGGCGGTGACCACCAGTTACCGCCGCGCAGACCGGAGTTGCACCGGACGCACTCCGGCGCGCGGGCCGGCCGGGCGCGGCCCCGGCCACCGCACCCGGCCCCGGCCACCGCCCGGTTCAGGACACCGCCACGCTCAGGGCCGGTAGCGCAGCGGATGGTCGGCGGGGACCTCGGTCAGCACGATCCGGTGCCCGTCCGGGTCGGCGATCCACATCTCGATCAGCCCCCACGGCTCGCGCACCGGCGGCCGCAGCACCTCCACCCCGCACCCGGCCAGCTCCTCGTGCGCCCGGGCCGCGTCCGGCACCTGGAGCCACAGCTGGAGGGTCGGCGTCGGGGCGTCCGAGGACCGCCCGGAGACCTCCAGGAAGCCGCCGCCGAGGAAGTAGACCGTGCCGCGCTCCGGACCCGTACCGAATTCGCGGTACACCGCCAGCCCCAGCGTCTCGCCGTAGAACCTCCGCGACCGCTCCGGATCCGCCGGCCGCAGGAGCACCCTGCTGCTCAGTACCTGCACCATGGCACGGACCCTACGCCGCCGGAACGGGGCGCCCGGCCCAGGGACACGGCGCACACGGGACACGGCGCACCGGCCCGCCGGCCGTCCGCCGCCGCCGGCCTGCCCCCGCCCCCGCCCGCTTGTTAGCCTCGGGCAGAGCCACCGCCGTGCCGCCGTTCCGCCGAGAGGACCCGCCCGCCATGCTGACCGCACCGCCGACCTTCCGCACCGCCACCGAGGCGGACGTCCCCGCCCTCGTCGCGCTGGTGGAATCGGCCTACCGCGGCGACGCCAGCCGGGCCGGGTGGACCACCGAGGCGGATCTGCTGGCCGGGCAGCGGACGGACGCGGACGGCGTCGCCGCGGTCGTCGCCAACGACAGCGGCCGGCTGCTGATCGCGGAGCGGGACGGCGAACTGATCGCCTGCTGCCAGCTCGAGCACCGCGGCGACCACGCCTACTTCGGGATGTTCGCGGTCCGCCCCGACCTCCAGGGCGGCGGCCTGGGCAAGGTGATCCTCGCCGAGGCCGAGCGGACCGCGCTCACCGCGTTCGGCGCCCCCGAGATGCGGATGACCGTCATCCGGCAGCGCGCCGAGCTGATCGCCTGGTACGAGCGCCGGGGCTACCGCCGCACCGGCCAGTTCACCCCGTTCCCGTACGGTGACGAGCGGTTCGGCATCCCGCAGCGCGCCGACCTGGAGTTCGAGCTGCTGGTCAAACCGCTCGGCTGACCCGCCGCCCCGCTACAGCCGCCCGGCCTCGGTGATCCGCTGGAGGAACTGCCGGGTCCGGGCCTGCCGCGGCGCGCCGAAGACCTCCGCCGGTGTGCCGCGCTCCAGCACCACCCCGCCGTCCAGGAAGCACACCTGGTCGGCGACCTCCCGGGCGAACCCCATCTCATGGGTGGCGAGCACCATCGTCATCCCCTCCTCCTTGAGGTCCCGGACGACCCGCAGCACCTCCCCGACCAGCTCCGGGTCGAGCGCCGCGGTGATCTCGTCGAGCAGCAGCAGCCGGGGCCGCCCGGCCAGCGCCCGGGCGATCGCCACCCGCTGCTGCTGGCCGCCGCTGAGCCGGTCGGGATACTCCCCGGCCCGGCCGCCCAGGCCCAGCCGGTCCAGCAGCGCGCGGGCCCGCTCCTCGGCCTCGGCGCGCGCCACCCCGTGCACCCGGCGCGGCGCCAGCGTGATGTTGTCCAGCACGCTCATGTGCGGGAAGAGGTTGTACGCCTGGAAGACCACGCCGATCCGGCGGCGCACCGCGTCCGCGTCGGCCCGCGGGTCGGTGATCTCCTCGCCGTCCAGGAAGATCGCGCCGTCGTCGATCTCCTCCAGGAGGTTCGCGCACCGCAGCAGCGTGGACTTCCCCGAGCCGGACGCGCCGATCAGCGCCGTCACGGTGTGCGGGGCGACCTCGAGATCCACGTCCCGCAGGACGACCGTGCGGCCGCGCCCGTACGTCTTGCGCACCGCCTCCAGGCGCAGCACCGGCCCGCCGTCACCGTCCCCGGCCGCCGGGCCCCCGGCGCTCGCCACCGCGGTGCCGTCCGTCGTGCTCATACCGTCCTTCCCCGGGCGCGTCATACCGTCCCTCCCTGGGCGCGCCGGCGGTCCATCCGGGCGGTGACCCAGTCGGTGAAGCGGGTCATCGGGATCGTCAGCGCGACGAAGACCAGCCCGGCGACCACGTACGGCGTGTAGTTGAACTCCTTGCCGGCGATGATCTGCGCCGCGTACACCGCGTCCACCGCGCCCGCGATGGACACCAGCCCGGTGTCCTTCTGGAGCGAGACCAGGTCGTTCAGCAGCGGCGGCACCACCCGCCGCACCGCCTGCGGCAGCACCACGAAGCGCAGCGTCTGCCCGCTGGAGAGCCCCAGCGACCGGGCCGCGGCCCGCTGCGAGGGGTGCACCGACTCGATCCCGGCCCGGAAGACCTCCGCGACGTACGCCGAGTACGTCAGCACCAGCGCCGCGCCGCCCAGCACCACCGGGTCGGTGGTCACGCCCTGGAGCCGCAGCGCGGGCACCCCGAACACCACCATCAGCAGGCAGATGATCAGCGGCATGCCGCGGAAGAAGTCGGTGTAGGCGGTGGCCAGCGCCCGCAGCGGGAAGAACACCGGCCCGCGCAGCGTCCGCGCCACCGCCAGCAGCAGCCCGATCACCAGCACCGCGGCGCCGCAGACCACCAGCAGCCGCAGGTTCAGCAGCAGCCCCTCCAGCACCTTCGGCAGCGCCATCCGCGCGTACGCGGCGCTGAAGAACGTCTCCCGGGTCCGCGGCCAGCCGGGCGCCGCGGTGATCACGAAGAACAGCACCGCCCCGGTGACCAGCGTGCTCAGCGCGGCGATCGCGGTGGCCCGGCGCGCCCGGGCCCGCTTGTACCGCTCCCGCTCGATCCGCCGCGCGGACGGCACATACCCGTCGTCCCCCGCCGGCGCCCCGGCCGCTACTTCTGCTTCCACCCGCACTGCCCGTTCCGCCATCTTCCCTGCCCGGTACGTCACTTGAGCACCGGGACGTCGACCGCGTCGGCCAGCCACCGCTTCTCCAGCGCGGCCAGTGTGCCGTCGCGGCGCAGCGCGTCCACCGCCGCCGTGACGCAGCCGGTGATCCGGCTCTCCTTGTCCAGCACCAGCCCGAACTGCTCGGTGGCCGGGCCCTGCTGGGTGAACTGCCCGACCACCACGGCGTCCTTCAGCTCCGCTCCGGTGATGTAGAACGCGGTCGGCAGATCGACCACGATCGCGTCCACCTGGCCGTTCTCCAGCGCGGACTTGGCCAGGTCGTTCTTCTGGAAGACCGCTGGGGCCTGGCGGGGCCGGATGGTGTCGTTGACGATGTCGAGGCTGGTGGTGCCCACCTGCGCGCCGAGTTTGGCGTCCTTGAGGTCGGCGGCGCTGCGGGCGCGGGCCGCCGCGGTGCCCTTGCGCGCGACCACCGCCTGCCGCACGTCGTAGTAGCCGGAGGAGAACGCCACCGCCTGCTTGCGGGAGGCGCTGATGGACACCTGGTTGATATCGAAGTCGAAGGTCTTGGCGCCGGGCGCGAAGGCGCTGTTGAACGGTACGGTCCGCCAGCGCACGGCGTCCTTGCCGTAGCCCAGCCGCTTGGCCACCGCGTAGGCGACCGCCGACTCGTAGCCCTTGCCGCTGGCCGGGTCGTCGTCGGCGAACCACGGCGCGTAGGCGGGCTTGTCGGTGCCGACGGTCAGCTTCCCGGACTCCACGGTGGCCAGTCGGCCGGGCGCGCAGTTCCGCTCGCCCGGCGCCGGCCCGCCGGCCCGCTGACCGCCGGGGGAGGCGTCCTGCGGTGCGCAGCCGACCGCCGCGGCGAAGAGGACAGCGGTGGCGCAGACGGCGAGACGCACGGGGCGTGGGGACAGGTACATGCCGCGAAGACTGGCAGTGCACCGGCCCCGCTGTCGAGATCACCGGGGCCGATCGTCCACATGCTGGAAGCGGATTGCACCGCTGTGAACAGCGTTTTTCGTAACGAGGCCGGGCGCGGGCCGACCGCCACGGGGCGCGGGCCGACCGCCGCCGCCCGCGCGCTCACCGGGCTCCGGCCCCGCCTACGCCGTGAAGCGCACCGCCCGCCGGATCTCCGGCTGGTCGGTCACCACCCCGTCCAGCCCCAGACCGCGCGCCAGCCGCAGCTCGTCATGGGTGTTCACCGTCCAGCCCAGCACCCGCAACTCCGCGGTGTGCGCCCGCTGGACGAGTTCCAGGGTCAGCCGCCGGATGTCCAGCGACACCAGCCCCGCGCCCACCGCCACCGCGCGCTCCACGATCTCCGCCCCGTAGTGCTCCCCGACCAGCCCCGTCCGCACCCCCGGCAGCAGGCTCCGCACCGCGGACAGGGCCTCGTCGTGGAACGAGATGACCTCGACCCGGCCGGTCAGATCGCGCGCCCGCACCGCCTCGGCCAGCGCGCGGGCCGCCGCGACGTCCTTGATCTCCGCCTGGATCGGCACCCGCACCGCGTCCACCACGTCCTCGAACACCGGGATCCGCTCGCCCTGCCCGGCGTCCAGCTCGCGCAGCTCGGCGAGGGTCCGCTCGGCGACCGGGCCGGTGCCGTCGGTGGTCCGGTCCACGTCGGGGTCGTGCATCACCACCAGCGCGCCGTCCTTGCTCAGGTGCAGGTCCAGCTCGATGGCGTCGAGGCCCTCGCGTTCGGCCCGTACGAAGGAGCGCAGGGTGTTCTCCGGCTCCACACCCATCATTCCGCGGTGCCCGATGGTCAGAAAGGACAAGGCTGCCTCGCTTTAGTCGGCTCGGTTGCTGTCGGCTCCGTGCACATGCCGTCCGCCGGCGCACTGCTGCCCGAAATGGCGCGCACAGCCTATTCCGCCGGAGGGCGGCAGCCCCGCAGGGACAAGTGCCCTCTAGCCCGTACGAGTGCCCCTCCGGCGAGCCGTCTACGCACCGTCCGCCACCCGCCCCGCACCGTCCGTGAACCCGTCCTCCCTACCCCGCCCGCGCCGGAGAAAACACGGAAACCCGCACGCCCCATGCCAGAAACTGGAGTCGATCCCGTCCCCCACAGGAAAAACATTCGTGACCACCCGTCCCCGGCAGAATATTTTTCGCCTGATCCACTTGAACGGGTGATCCTCGGCTGGTTACCGTGTCCTCGCAGGACGATCTACCGCCGGAGGGCAGTCATGACGGAAATTCTTTCGCCCGTACGGGCCCAGGACGGCGCCACGTCCGGCGACTCCGTGGCCGCGCACCCCGCCTGGAGCGCACTCAAGGACGCCATCGAGACCATCCGCCCCTGGCAGTCCAAGGACGGCTCCATCGACCTCGCCGCCGAGGGCGCCCCGGACGCCGGGACGGTCCGCCGCGAGGTCGAGCGCGCCGTCACCGCCATCGGCGAGCTGGCCCCGCTGCTGCCGCACAACGCCGACTACCACCGCGCGCTCGCCGCCGACCTGCGCCGATGGGCCGACGAGGGCTTCGGCGTCCCCGACTTCCTCGACTCGCTGCTCGCCTTCCAGCCCGCCCGGCAGCGCGCCGACGGCCTCCAGCACCTCGTCGTCTTCCCCATGTACACCCAGAACGGCAACCCCGACCGCAACTTCGAGGCCGTCGTGCTGCGCATGGTCTGGCCGGACTGGCTCGCCGAGCTGGAGCGCACCCGCTACGACAACCCCCTCTTCTGCGGGATCACCTTCGAGGACTTCACCGCCGGCTACGACACCAACTCCGCGGTCCTCTTCCCCGAGACCATCGCCGTCCGCCAGGCCCCCGAGCGCTTCAGCTGGGGCGGCATCTTCTGCGACCGCGAGGCCGCCCGCTTCCGCCGCGTCACCTCCGCCGCCGTGGACCTCCTCGGCCTGGAGATCCCCGCGGACATCCACGCCATGCTCGACGACCAGGACCGCTGCCAGCAGGCGTTCGTCCTCTGGGACATGATCCACGACCGCACCCACAGCCACGGCGACCTGCCGTTCGACCCGTTCATGATCAAGCAGCGCCAGCCGTTCTGGATGTACGGCCTGGAGGAGCTGCGCTGCGACCTCACCGCCTTCAAGGAGGCCGTGAAGCTGGAGGCCGAGGGCTACCCGCAGGCCCGCGACATGCAGTTCGCGGTGATCTTCGACCGGCTGTTCCGCTTCCCGGTCACCGGCGAGCGGGTGCGCAATTACGACGGCCTCGGCGGCCAGCTGCTCTTCGCGTACCTCCACCGGCACGACGTCGTACGCTGGACGGACAACACACTCCACATCGACTGGGAGCGGGCGCCCAAGGTCACCAACCAGCTCTGCGGCGAGATCGAGAAGCTCTACCGCGACGGGATCGACCGGCCCAAGCTCGTCCACTGGTTCGCCGCCTACGACCTCGTCTCGGCCTACCTCGCCCCGCACCCCGGCTCGGTCTGGGCCAAGGGACCGGACGCCCTCGACCTCGACCAGCCTCCCCGCAAGCTCGTGGACGACGTGCTCCCCGACGAGTTCCCGCTGAGCATGTTCTACGAGGCCCTCGCGAAGAAGCTGCGCCGCGTGATCGCCTCGACCAAGGGCATCACCGCCCACAGCGACACCCGGGCCGCGGCGTGACGCGCACCCCCCGCGACCGGAGCGAGCAGGACGTGCACAGCGAGCGGACCGACCCGGCGACCGCGCCGGCGGCCGTCCAGGGGCAGGACGAGGAGGCGACGGAGATGGTTACTTCGACGGGCGGCCAGGGGCCGCTGGAGGGTGCGGTCATCGCGGTGGCCGGGGCGGCCGGCCCGGCGGGCCGCGCCACCCTGCTGCGGCTGGCCGAGGCCGGCGCGGTGGTGGTCGGCTCCGACGCCAACCCCGAACGGCTCGCCGAGGCCGTCGACGCGGCCCGCTACGCGCACGGCGGCGCCACCGTCATCGGCGAGACCGTCGACCTCCTCGACCTCGACCAGACCCGCGAATGGGCGGCCCGCACCGAGAAGGAGTTCGGCCGGGTCGACGGCCTGATCCACCTCGTCGGCGGCTGGCGCGGCTGCACCACCTTCACCGACACCGACCTCGCGGACTGGGACACCCTGCACCGCCTGCTGATCCGCACCGTCCAGCACACCTCGCTCGCCTTCTACGACGCGCTCGAACGCAGCGCCAACGGCCGCTACCTCCTGATCAGCGCGGCCGGCGCCAGCAAGCCCACCGCCGGGAACGCCGCCTACGCCGCGTCCAAGGCCGCCGCCGAGGCGTGGACGCTCGCCATGGCGGACGGCTTCCGCAAGTCGGGGGGCGAGAGCGGACCCCGCGCCGCGGCTGCCATCCTGATCGTCAAGGCGCTCGTCAACGACCAGATGCGCGCCGAGCGACCGAACGCCAAGTTCGCGGGCTTCACCGACGTCACGGAGCTGGCCGAGGCCATCGCCGGGGTGTGGGACCGGCCCGCACACGAAGTGAATGGACAGCGTCTGTGGCTGACCCCCAAGCCGTGAGCCAGGCGAAGACCGACGCCCGGCAGCACCACGACCCGCAGCTCCGCGGCTTCGCCAGCGACAACTACGCCGGTGCGCACCCCGAAGTGCTCGCCGCGCTCGCCCTCGCCAACGGCGGCCACCAGGTCGCCTACGGCGAGGACGACTACACCGCCCACCTCCAGCGCGTCTTCCGCAGCCACTTCGGGCAGCGCGCCCAGGCGTTCCCGGTGTTCAACGGCACCGGCGCCAACGTCGTCGCCCTCCAGGCCGTCACCGACCGCTGGGGCGCGGTGATCGCCGCCGAGTCCGCGCACATCAACGTCGACGAGTGCGGCGCCCCCGAACGCATCGGCGGCCTCAAACTCCTCACCGTCCCCACCCCCGACGGCAAGCTCACCCCCGAGCTGATCGACCGCCAGGCGTGGGGCTGGGAGGACGAGCACCGCGCGATGCCGCAGGTCGTCTCGATCACCCAGAGCACCGAACTCGGCACCGTCTACACCCCCGACGAGATCCGGGCGATCTGCGACCACGCCCACGAACGCAAGATGCTCGTCCACCTCGACGGCTCCCGGATAGCGAACGCCGCCGCGACGCTCGACGTGCCGATGCGCGCCTTCACCAACGCGGTGGGCGTCGACATCCTCTCCTACGGCGGCACGAAGAACGGCGCCGTCTTCGGCGAGGCCGTCGTCGTCCTCAACCCCGACGCGGTGCGCGCCATGAAGCACCTGCGCAAGCTGTCCATGCAGCTGGCGTCCAAGATGCGCTTCGTCTCCGTCCAGCTGGAGGCGCTGCTCGCCAAGGACCTCTGGCTCCGCAACGCGCGCCACGCCAACACGATGGCGCAGCGGTTGGCCGCCGGCGTGCGGGAGGTTCCCGGCGTCGAGATCCTCTACCCGGTGCAGTCGAACGCGGTCTTCGCCCGCCTCCCGCACGACGTGAGCGAGCGCCTCCAGAAGCGGTACCGCTTCTATTTCTGGGACGAGGCGGCTGGTGTCGTCCGCTGGATGTGCGCGTTCGACACGGCGGCCGAGGATGTCGACGGGTTCGTCGCGGCTCTCCGGGAGGAGATCGCCCGCTGACGTCGCGCCCGCGGCCGGTGCGGTTGCGCCTTCGGCGCATCGTTTCCGCTGCGCGGGGCTGTTCGGCAGCGGTGCCGGGTCTGCGGGGCAGGGGGTGTCCGGACTGCTGTCGCTTTACGTCCGGACACCCCCTGCCCCGCAGACCCGTCCCCTCCCGAGGGGGTCGATTCTCCTGTCCGTTGGGGCTGGTCCCGGTGGGCCGGTGCGGCTCGTCATTGGTTGCCGGGCGCTCACCCGCAACACACAACTCGCGCTGCCCCACTCAGGTCAGGCCCCACCGGCTGTATTCATGACCCCCCGCACCCCGAAAGCCCCGCGCAGCGGAATCAAGGCCCCGCGCCGCAGGCGCACACGAAACGCCCCCCGCGGCGGGGTACCCAACAACGTGGGAGGCCGAGCGCTACGCGCCAGGCGCCGTCCCGCCCAGATGGGCGGGAATCCACCACGTGTCGTCGGGGTGCCGAGGCCGCACCGGATACGCCCGCTGCGCCGCCTCCAGCAACTCCTGAACCCGCGCCCGCAACCGATCAGTGATCGTCTCGGCCTGCTCCGCCGCGTCAGCGGCGATCGGTTCGCCGATGCGGATCGTTATCGGGAAATGGTGGCGCCCGAGCTCCCGCTTGTGGCCCTTGGTCCACAGCCGCTGGGTGCCCCACAGCGCCATCGGCAGCAGCGGAACCCCCGCTTCCTGAGCCAGCCGCGCCGCGCCCGACTTGAAGGTCTTCAGGGTGAACGACTCGGAGATCGTCGCCTCCGGGAAGACCCCGATGACCTCGCCCGAACGCAGCGCGCTCAGCGCGTGCTTGTACGCGTGCATGCCCTGCGTGCGGTCGACCGGAATGTGCTTCATGGCCCGCATCAGCGGCCCGGAGACCTTGTGCCGGAAGACCGATTCCTTGGCCATGAACCGCACCAGCCGCTTGGCCGGCCGGGCCGCCAGTCCGCAGAAGACGAAGTCGAGGTAGCCGATGTGGTTGCTCACCAGCACCGCGCCGCCGCGCCGCGGGATGTGCTCCGTACCGGCGATGTCGAACTTCAGGTCCAGTGCCCTGAAGAGCGTGCGCGCCGCGCCGATGACGGGCGGATAGACGAACTCGGCCATGTCCGGGGACCCCTTCTCTGTACCCCGGGACGTTCTCCCGGCGGAAACCTACACAGCCGTAACTCCCGGCTCCGGGAGATCGTGCCCGATATGCGGTCCGGCGGCCAGCGTGCGGGCCCGCGAGGGTGCGAGATTCTCGTCACGTGAGGTCAGCGGGATGGAGCGGGAAGGCAGGGGCACGGGAAAGGGTGGCGATTTCCGGCCGGGGCGGCCGCGGTGGGAATCTTCGCGGGGGCGGAAGCGCTGCATGCTGAGGAGCGGCGGAAACCGGCGCGGGCGCAGGGCACCCGCCACCGGCGCGTACGGCGCGTGAGGCGCGTAAGACCCGTGAGGAAGGACGACCAAGACGGTGGGCGAGCGGGACAACGACGACCGGCGGCCGGGAACGGCCCCGGCGACGCGGCCGGCGCAGCGGCCGGTGGTGGGCGCGACGGCGCGGCCGGAGACACGCCTCGCCGCCGCCGACCTCGGCGCCGCGCTGGGCGCGCGGGCCACCCTGGTGCAGTTCTCCAGCGCGTTCTGCCAGCCCTGCCGGGCCACCCGCCGCACGCTCGCCGACGTCGCCGGCATGATCGACGGCGTGGCGCACGTCGAGATCGACGCCGAGGCGCGGCTGGAGCTGGTGCGGCGGCTGGAGGTCCAGCGGACGCCCACGGTCCTGGTCCTCGACCGGGACGGCGCGATCATCCGCCGCGCCGCGGGGCAGCCGCGCAAGGCCGATGTCATAGCCGCCCTGGGGGCGGCGGTCCGTGATTGATCTCCCAGATGGCGGGCGGCCCTTGACGGTGCGGGTCACGCGTCGTCAGCCTGGCGTCATGCGGCCAGGAACCCTTCTCCTTCTCTACGGACGCGCGCATGTCGATCTGCTGCGGACCGCCAGTGCGCGCTGTCCCGGCGTGTGAGCAGCGACGACCCCACCGCCGCCGGCCGCCGCGCGCCGGACGGCGGTTCCGCCCGGGCCCGTAGCCCACAGCAGAAGGACAACTCCATGACGGCCTCGCCCGACCTCGGCACGCCCACCACCGCCTCGCCCGAGCTGCTGCGCTCGGTCTTCCGCCGGCACGCCGCGGGCGTCGCGGTGATCACCGCGTACGGTTCCGGTCCGGTCGGTTTCACCGCCACCTCGCTCACCTCCGTCGCCGCCGAGCCCCCGCTGGTCTCGTTCGGCATCGGCACCGGCGCCTCCAGCTGGCCGGCCGTCGCCGCCGCCGAGCACATCGGTGTCCACATCCTCGGCGAGCACCAGCGGGAGCTGGCCGCCACGTTCGCCCGCAGCGGCGCCGACCGCTTCGGCCCCGCCACCTCCTGGCGCACCGGCCCCGAGGGCGTGCCCCTGCTGGACGGCGTCCTGGCCTGGATGGTGTGCAAGGTCGTGGCCCGGATACCGGCCGGCGACCACCGGCTCGTGGTCGCCCAGCCGGTCGTCGGCGACCCCGCCGGACCGGGCCGGCCGCTCCTGTACCACCAGGGCCGCTTCAACGCCCTGCGGGACTGACACCTTCCGCCCGGACCTGCCGTGTCACCCGGTCGGGGCCGTTGGGAAGGTCACATTTCGACGGCCTTGATTCGGGGCACGAGACTGTATGTACTGGCGAGTAATATGACGGTCGGCGCGGGGTTCCGCAACCGACCGGGAGCCGCCCCGAGAGGCGCCTATGCTGCCAGCACAAGGCAGTTCTGAAGAGACGAGCAGGTAGGAGAGCCGGCGTGAGCTTGAGGATCGTTGTCTGTGTGAAGTACGTGCCCGACGCCACCGGCGACCGGCACTTCGCCGAGGACCTGACCGTCGACCGCGACGACGTGGACGGCCTCCTCTCGGAGCTCGACGAGTACGCCGTCGAGCAGGCCCTGCAGATCAAGGAAGCCAACGACGACGACGCCGAGATCACGGTCCTGACCGTCGGCCCCGAGGACGCCAACGACGCGCTGCGCAAGGCGCTGTCGATGGGCGCCGACAAGGCCGTCCACGTCGAGGACGACGATCTGCACGGCACCGACGCGCTCGGCACCTCCCTCGTGCTCGCCAAGGCCATCGAGAAGACCGGCTACGACCTCGTGGTCTGCGGTATGGCGTCCACCGACGGCACCATGGGCGTGCTGCCCGCGCTGCTCGCCGAGCGGCTGGGCGTCCCGCAGGTCACCCAGCTCTCCCAGGTCGCGGTCGCCGACGGCAAGGTCACCGGCCGCCGGGACGGCGACACCGCCAGCGAGCAGCTGGAGGCCGCGCTGCCGGCCGTCGTCTCCGTCACCGACCAGTCGGGCGAGGCGCGTTACCCCTCCTTCAAGGGCATCATGGCCGCCAAGAAGAAGCCGGTGGAGTCCCTGGACCTGGAGGACCTGGACCTCGAGGCGGACGAGGTCGGCCTGGCGGGTGCCTGGACGAAGGTCGAGTCGGCCAACGAGCGCCCGGCCCGCACCAAGGGCACGATCGTCACGGACGAGGGCGAGGGTGCCAAGCAGCTCGCCGAGTTCCTCGCGGGCCAGAAGTTCATCTGAGCCGCGGATCCGGATCCGGGGCGGCCGGGGCCGGCCCCCGCTTCCCCGCCCGCACTTGACGGACCGTCAGCAGGTCCGCCCTCCCTCTCGCCCGCACTTTTCCTGGAGCACTCCCATGGCTGAAGTCCTTGTCTACGTCGACCACGTGGACGGCGCCGTCCGCAAGCCCACCCTCGAACTCCTCACCCTCGCCCGCCGCCTCGGCGACCCGGTGGCCGTCCACCTCGGCCCCGGCGCCGACACCGCCGCCCCGGTGCTCGCCGAGCACGGCGCGGTGAAGGTCCTGGCCGCCGACGCCCCCGAGTTCGCCGAGTACCTCGTCGCCCCCAAGGTCGACGCGCTGCAGGCCGCCTACGACGCCGTGTCGCCGGCCGCCGTCCTGCTGCCGTCCTCGGCCGAGGGCAAGGAGATCGGCGCCCGCCTGGCCGTCCGGATCGGCTCCGGCATCATCACCGACGCCGTGGACGTCGAGGCCGGCGAAGAGGGCCCGGTGGCCACCCAGTCGGTCTTCGCGGCCTCGTACACCACCAAGTCGCGGATCACCAAGGGCACCCCGGTCATCACCGTCAAGCCCAACTCCGCCGCCCCGGAGGCCGCGCCGGCCGCCGGTACGGTCGAGCAGCTCGCGGTGACGGTCGCCGACGCCTCCAAGGGCACCAAGATCGTCTCGCGCACCCCGCGCGAGTCGACCGGCCGCCCGGAGCTGACCGAGGCCGCGATCGTGGTCTCCGGCGGCCGCGGCGTCAACGGCGCCGAGAACTTCCCGGTCATCGAGGCGCTCGCCGACTCGCTCGGCGCGGCCGTCGGCGCCTCGCGCGCCGCGGTGGACGCCGGCTGGTACCCGCACACCAACCAGGTCGGCCAGACCGGTAAGTCGGTCTCCCCGCAGCTCTACATCGCCGCGGGCATCTCCGGCGCGATCCAGCACCGCGCCGGTATGCAGACCTCGAAGACCATCGTCGCCATCAACAAGGACGCCGAGGCGCCGATCTTCGACCTGGTCGACTACGGCGTGGTCGGCGACCTCTTCGAGGTCGTCCCGGCGCTGACCGACGAGATCAAGACCCGCAAGGGCTGAGCCGGCCGGTCCGCTGGTCGGAGCGGATGCCGGTGCCGGCCGAAGGCCCCGTACGCACGGTGCGTACGGGGCCTTCGGCATATGGGCGGCGCGTCCCTGACGGGGCCGCGCCCGGTGGTCCGTGCGCGGTCCGTCAGGAGCCCGTCGCGCCGTCGATCGCCTCGCGCAGCAGGTCCGCGTGCCCGTTGTGCCGCGCGTACTCCTCGATCATGTGGACGTAGATCCAGCGGAGGTTGAGGATCCGGCCGTCGGGGACGGTGAAGGTCTCGTCCAGCCCGCGGCCGGCCGCCGCGGCGTCGCCGGCCGCGATCTCCGCGCGCAGGGCCGCGAAGTCCGCCGCCGCGGTGGCCGGGGAGCCGCCGTGGAAGTCGGCGTCCGGGTCCTCCTCGGTGAAGTACAGGTCGCCGACGTCCTCGCCGGTGAAGCGCATCCGGAACCAGTACCGCTCGACGTCCGCCAGATGGCGCACCAGCCCGAGCAGGGTCAGGCCGGACGGCGGGGTGGCGGCCCGGAGCAGCTGCTCGGCGGTCAGGCCCGCGCACTTGGCCAGCAGGGTGTCGCGGTGGTGGTCGAGCCAGCCCTGGAGCATCGCGCGCTCGTCCGCGGCGGTCGGCCGCTCACGCCGTTCCACGGGGGGTGCAGTCCATGTCATGGGGGGATTCTGGGGCCGCGGCGGGCGGCCGCGCCATCGAGTTACGCGGCCGGTGGGCGGCGGTGACCTGCGCCGCCACGGCCGGGTAGGTGTTGACCTCGCCACACGACCCGGTTAGCTTCGCTATACGGATTGTTGATTCCGTTACGCGGAAATGCCCGGGCCGATGGCGGTACCGGGCACAAGCACCGGGAGGGTACCGAAATGGGGCAGCAGGAGACCGTGGCGACGAGCCTCGCGGACACCGTACGCGAGGGCATCGGCGCCGCTCTCGCCGAGGTGGACGCCGATCTGGCGCGGCGCTACCCGGGCGACCCCGGCACCCGCCAGCCGGTCCACACCGTCTACGTGCCCGGCGACGCCTTCGCCGCCGGCACCATCCGCTCCTGGGGCGACCAGGCGCTGGCCATGCTGGACGAGCACGCCCCCGACGCCGGCGCGCTCGCCGCCGTCCTCGGCATCTCCGACGAACTCGCCGGCCCGGTGTACGAGCGGGTCCGCGCCAAGCTGGAGCGCGAGCCCGTCGAGGACCTGCGGATCGACTTCGAGGACGGCTACGGCCTGCGCTCCGACGCCGAGGAGGACGAGGCCGCGGCCCGCGCCGCCGCCCTCGTCGCCGCCGCCTACCGGGACGGCACCGCCGCCCCGTACATGGGCATCCGCATGAAGTGCATGGAGGCCGCCGTCCGCGACCGCGGCATCCGCACCCTGGACATCTTCCTCACCGGCCTGATGGAGGCCGGCGGCCTGCCCGAGGGCCTGGTCCTCACCCTGCCCAAGGTCACCTACGCGGAGCAGGTCACCGCGATGGTGCGGCTGCTGGAGGCGTTCGAGAAGGCCCGCGGCCTCGCGCCCGGCCGGATCGGCTTCGAGATCCAGATCGAGACCACCCAGTCCATCCTCGGCGCCGACGGCCGGGCCACCGTCGCCCGGATGATCGAGGCCGCCGAGGGCCGCGCCACCTCCCTGCACTACGGCACGTTCGACTACAGCGCCTCCTGCGGGGTCAGCGCCGCCTACCAGGCCAGCGACCACCCCGTCGCCGACCACGCCAAGGCGGTCATGCAGGTCGCCGCCGCCGGCACCGGCGTCCGCCTCTCGGACGGCTCCACCAACGTCCTCCCGGTCGGCCCCACCGCCCAGGTCCACGACGCCTGGAAGCTGCACCACGGCCTGACCCGCCGCGCCCTGGCCCGCGCCTACTACCAGGGCTGGGACATGCACCCGGGCCACCTCCCGACCCGTTACGCCGCGGTCTACGCCTTCTACCGCGAGGGCCTGGAGAAGGCCGCCGCCCGCCTCGCCGCCTACGTGGCCAAGGCCGGCGGCGACATCGCCGACGAGCCCGCCACCGCCAAGGCCCTCAGCGGCTACCTCCTCCGCGGCCTCGACTGCGGCGCCGTCGACTCCGCCGAGGTCGCCGAGCTGACGGGGCTCACCCGGGCGGACCTGGACGGGCTGGCGGGCCGGGGGACCGCGCCGGTCAAGTCGGCCTGAGGCAGGGCCAGTTCGGGTCCGGGCGTCACGGGCCGGCGGGCCTCCGCCGGCCCTACCCCGCCACCGGTGCGATCTCCCCCGACCCCCGGGGGATCAGCCGGGTGGGGATCTCCAGGCGCTGCGGGGGTTCGCCGGTGCCGTCGAGGCGGCGGAAGAGCAGACCGGCGGCGGTCCGGCCCAGCTGGGCGGCGTCCTGGGCGACGACCGTGATGGCCGGGTGGACGAGATCGGCCAGCTCGAAGTCGTCGAAGCCGACGAGGGCCACCGGCCGGGCGTGGGCGCGCAGGACCCGTACGGCGGTGACCGTGACGCGGTTGTTGCCCGCGAAGAGCGCGGTGACCGGCTCCGGGGCGGCCAGCATGGCCGCGGCCGCCGCCCGCACCCGGTCCGGGGCGGTGGACCCCAGGGAGACCCAGGAGTCCTCGACCGGGAGCCCGGCCGCGGCCATCGCGGCGCGGTAGCCGCGCAGCCGCTCCTTGGCGGTGTGGATGCGCGGCTGGTCGCCGATGAAGCCGATCCGGCGGTGGCCGTGGGCGATGAGGTGGGCCACCGCGTCGCGGGCGCCGCCGAAGTTGTCGGAGAGCACCACATCGGCGTCGATCCGGCCGGCCGGGCGGTCCACGAAGACGGTCGCCACCCCGGCGGCTATCTCCGGTTCCAGATAGCGGTGGTCGTCACCGGCCGGGATGACCACCAGCCCGTCCACCCGGCGGGCGCACAGCGCCAGCGCCAACTCCTGCTCACGGGTCGGGTCCTCGGCGCTGGAACCGTTGATCAGCAGCGCCCCGTGGTCGCGCGCCACCTCTTCCACGGCGCGGCTGAGCGGCCCGTAGAAGGGGTCCGCGAGGTCTTCGAGGACCAGGCCGATGCTGGCCGTCCGGCCCTTGCGCAGGATCCGGGCCGAGTCGTTGCGCCGGAAGCCGAGGGCGGCGATGGCCTCCTGGACGCGGCGCTCGGTGTCCGGGGTGACGCCTGGTTCGCCGTTGACGACCCGGGAGACGGTCTTCAGGCCGACACCGGCGCGCGCCGCGACATCCTTCATCGTCGGACGGGTGCCGTAGCGATGGGAGGTGGCGGTGGCGCGGGCGTTCTCGTTCACGCGTGCGGTCCTGACTGTCTGAACTGTCGGAACTATCTGGACTATCTGGAGTGGTCTTGGCTATCTGGTCTGTCTGAACTATCGGAGGTGTCCGAGCTGTCCGGGCTGCCCGGCGGGGCCGGTGGGTGGCCGCGGAAGGCGTCCGGGCGCGCCGGTGTGCGGCGACGAGCATAGCCCCTGGACAACGTTGTCAAATCCCGCGAGACTGACGTTCCCACGCCGGGCGGGCGGCCCGGGCCCCGGGCTCACCAGGAGACTTCGACACCGATGCAGACGGACCTCAGCGCAGCGCTGGACATCGGCGGCACCAAGATCGCCGGCGCTCTGGTGGACCCGCGCGGCAGACTCCTGGTCCGGGCCGCCCGGCCGACCCCCGCGGACCGCGACGGGGCCACCGTGATGCGCGCGGTGGCCGAGGTCGTCCGCGAACTGGCCGCCGCGCCGGACTGGCCGCGGGTGGCCGCCGTGGGCATCGGCAGCGCCGGCCCGGTGGACGCCGCGGCCGGCACCGTCAGCCCGGTCAACATCCCCGGCTGGCGCGACTTCCCGCTGGTCGCCGGCGTCCGCGCGCTGGTCGGCGACCTGCCGGTGACGCTGGTCGGCGACGGGGTCGCGATGACCGCCGCCGAGCACTGGCAGGGCGCCGCGCGCGGCCACGACAACGCGCTGTGCATGGTCGTCTCCACCGGGGTCGGCGGCGGCCTCGTCCTCAACGGGCGCCTGCACCCGGGCCCTTCGGGCAACGCCGGCCACATCGGGCACATCAGCGTCGACCTCGACGGCGACCCGTGCCCGTGCGGTGCCCGCGGCTGCGTCGAACGGATCGCCAGCGGCCCGAACATCGCCCGCCGCGCACTGGCCAACGGCTGGCGGCCGGGCCCGGACGGGGACACCAGCGCCGCCGCGGTCGCCGCCGCGGCGCACGCCGGCGACCCGGTGGCGCTGGGCTCCTTCGAACGGGCCGCGCAGGCGCTGGCCGCCGGGATCGCCGCCACCGCCACCCTCGTCGAGATCGACATCGCGGTCATCGGCGGCGGTGTCGCGGGCGCCGGCGAGGTCCTGTTCGCGCCCCTGCGGTCCGCCCTGCGCGAGTACGCCACGCTCTCCTTCGTCTCCGGCCTGACCGTGGCCCCGGCCCGCACCGGAACGGACGCCGGCCTCGTGGGCGCGGCGGCAGCGGCCGCCGAACGGTCCCGGGTGGCGGCGTTCGCGGCGGGGCGGTAGCGGCGGTAGGGCCCTTACGGCGCCTTGCCGGCGGGCGGGTGGCCCGCTGGCGGCGACGGCCGGGGGACCGGAGTCCGTACCGGGCAGCCCGGACCCGTACGGGTCGGCGACCCGGCCGACCGGGCCCGGCTGTCACCGACGCCCCGTAGTCTGGTGGTGGCCGCCCGTGGGGCGGAGCGGGTGCCGCGGTGTGCCGGTGTACGGGCCGCCGCCGGCGTGGCGACGGGCAGCGAGGGGATCGGCAGGGTGACTTCGGGGGAGCACGAGCAGCAGGGGACGGGCGGGCCCGGCGCGACGGGTGGGACTAACGGGCCGGGCGGGACGAACGGCCCCGGACCGGCGGGCGGAACGCCGGAGGGGTCGGAGCGGTCGGACGGCGCCGTTCCGCGCTCGGCTGCTGCCAAGAGCGGGCCTCGGCGCGGGAACGACGACGACCTCACCGGCCGGCTGCTCGGCGGCCGCTACCGCGTCACCGGCCGCATCGGCCGCGGCGGGATGGGCGTGGTGTGCCGGGCCGAGGACGACATCCTGGGCCGCGAGGTCGCCCTCAAGGTCCTGCGCGCCTACACCGACGCCTCCGCCCCCGAACTCGCCGATCTGCGCACCCGTATGCAGCGCGAGGCGCGCGCCGCGGCCCGGATCCGGCACTCCGGGGTGGTGACCGTCCACGACGTCATCGAGGAGGCCGGCCGCCCGGTCATCGTCATGGAGCTGGTCGACGGCCCGTCCCTGGACGACGCCATCGGCGCGCACGGCCCGCTGGACCCCCGGGAGGCCGCCCGCATCGGCGCCGCCGTGATGGACGCGCTGGACGCCGCCCACCAGGCAGGCGTGCTGCACCGCGATGTCAAGCCCGGCAACGTCCTCCTGGAGAAGTGGGGCCGCCCCGGTGGCGGCCGGGTGGTCCTCACCGACTTCGGCATCGCCAGCATCGAGGCGCCCGGCGACGGCGCCACCACCAACATCACCCGCAGCGGCGAACTGGTCGGCTCGCTCGACTACTTGCCCCCGGAACGGGCCCAGGGTATGGACCCCACCCCGGCCTCCGACATCTGGTCGCTGGGCATGACGCTGTACGCGGCGGTGGAGGGCGGCGGCGCGCCGTTCCGCCGGACGTCGGTGTACTCGACCCTCACCGCGATCGTCACCGAACCGCTCCCGGAGCCGCGCCGCGCCGGCCCGCTGACGCCCGTCCTGTACGCCCTGATGGCCAAGAGCCCGGCCGACCGCCCGTCAGCGGCGCAGGCCCGCACCATGCTCCAGGCGGTCGCGGAGGGGCGCGACCCGGGCGTCGCGCCCCCACCGCCCGCCCCGGCTCCCGGCACCCCGTACGCCCCCGCGCCCGGCGCCCCGTACGCGCCAGCTCCCGGTACCCCGTACGTCCCGGCGCCTGGTATGCCGTACGCCCCGACCCAGACGGACGCCACGTCCGGCGCCGGCCCGCTGCCGGGCCCGGTCGGCCCGTGGACGGCACCACCGCCGCCCGGTACCAACGCACCGGGCGGCCAGGGCGGTCCCGCCGGGCCGGGAACGCATAGCGGCCCCACGCCGTACGCACCGGGCCCGGCCGGGCAGTCGGGGCCGGGCGGATCTGTGTCCGGCACAGGTGCGCCGACACCCGGCGGCCGCCCGGACGCCGGGCAGGGCCTCCCAGGCGCCGTGACCGGCCCTCTGTCCACCGGCCCCACCGGCCCCCTCCCCGGCGCGCCCGGCCCCTACCCGGCCCACCCGCACCCGGACCTCGGCCCCGGCCACACCCCCGATCTCGGCCCCGGCCCGGACGGCGACACCACCCGCGTACCGCTCCGCCGCCGGCGCCGGGCGCTGGTGTCCATCGCGGCCGCGCTCGCCGTCCTGGCGGCCGGCGGCGGGATCACGTACGCGCTGATCGGCGGTGGTTCCGGGGGCCAGGACACCGCGGGTGGCCGGCGTCCGGCCGTACCGGCCACCACACCGGGGGCGGCCGCGACCGCCGCCAAGGGCGGTACGGCCGGCGACGGCAAGGCCAACGACTCGTCCGCGTCCGGCAGTCCGGCGACGCCCTCCGGAGACGCCTCGCCGTCCGGGACCCCCGGGGCGGGCGGCCCCGGCGGTGGTCCGGGCGGGCGGCAGGGCGGCCGCGACGGCGGCACGGCCGCGGGCGGTACCCAGGGCGGCACCGGCGGTGGCACGGCGGGCGGGGCCCACGGCGGTACGACGGGCGGCGGCACCACCGGCGGGTCCGGGGCCGCGGCCGGCGGGACCACTGGCGGCGGCACCGGCGGCGGGGGCCCGACCCACGGCCCGGCCTGCGTGGACATCGGCGGCGGCAAGGCCAACTGCGATGTGTGGCGTACCGCGGCCTCGTACACCGCCTCCTTCCAGCAGGTCGGGCACCTGAACATCGGCACCAACTACTTCTACTGCCAGGCGAAGCTGGGCCGCCGCGAGACGTACGGGAAGTGGACCAACGTCTGGTGGGCCAAGACCGATGACGACAGCGGCAATTCCGGCGTCTACGTCAGCGTCGTCTACCTCACCGGCGGCGACAACGACCAGCCGGTCCCGGGCCTGCGCACCTGCTGAGCCCGCCTCCCGCCGGACCCACGCAACGCCCCCGACCCCGCGGAACCGCACCTCCGGCCCGCGCCCCGACCCCGACCCGCGCCCCCGGAACGAGCGCGATGGGACTCCGGCATATGCGACGTACCGCCCCCGCCTGGCCCTCCGCAGGCCGTGCGCGGGTGGGGGTTTCGGTGCTGGAGGGGCGGGGGAGCGCTTGTTTGCCGGGGCTTCGCGGCGGGGGAGACGGACCGGCGTCCCCCGTGCGGGGTGTTCCTCAAGGCGGTGTTCCCGGTGCTGCGCGCGGGCCGTGGTCCGGAGCGTTTCCGTGGCAGGGTGTTGCGGGCAACTCACCTGGGTCTAGGGAAGAGGGGAAACCGTGATCGTCTGGCTGAACGGCACGTTCGGTGCGGGCAAGACCACTGCGGCTCATGAACTGCTCGACCTGCTTCCCGGAAGCACGCTCTACGACCCCGAACTCCTCGGCAGCGGACTGCGGTTGATGCTGCCGGCCAAGCGGTTCGAAGAGGTCGACGACTACCAGGACCTGCCCTCCTGGCGCCGCATGGTGGTGGACACCGCGGCCGCCCTGCTCACCGAGGTCCCGGGCCCGCTGGTGACGCCGATGACGCTGCTGCGCCAGGAATACCGCGACGAGATCTTCGGCGCCCTCGCCGCGCGCCGGATACCCGTCCGACATGTCCTCCTCCATGCGGAGGAAACGATCCTGCGCGAACGCATAGCGAACCGCGAGGAAATCCCCGGCGACGCCGACGCCAACGCCTCCGTACGCCGCTGGTCCCTGGAGCACCTGGAACCCTACGCGCGGGCCCTGGACTGGCTCAAGGGCGACGCCCACGTCGTGGACACCTCCGCGCTGACGCCCCGGCAGACCGCCGAGCGGATCGCCGAGGCCGTCCGCACCGGCGCCGGCGCGTGCGACATCGTGCAGACCCCCGAGCCCACCGCGGAGACCCTCGCCGCCGGGGTCCTCCTCTTCGACGACCAGAACCGCGTCCTGCTGGTCGATCCAACGTACAAACCCGGCTGGGAGTTCCCCGGCGGCATCGTCGAACCGGGCGAGGCCCCCGCCCACGCCGGCATCCGCGAGGTAGCCGAGGAACTGGGCATCCAACTCCCCCGCGCCCCCCGCCTGTTGGTCCTCGACTGGGAAGCCCCCAACCCACCCGGCTTCGGCGGCCTGCGCCTGCTCTACGACGGCGGCACCCTCTCCGGCGACCGCATCCACGACCTCCTCCTCCCCGGCGCCGAACTCCGCGCCTGGCGCTTCGTCACCGAATCCGAGGCCGAAACCCTCCTCCCCCCCATCCGCTGGAACCGCCTCCACTGGGCCCTACGAGCCCGCGAACGGGGCTGCCCGCTGCACTTGGAGGCGGGCGTTCCGGTGGGGTAGCCCCGCGTATGGGGCGCCCCCGCGGTGCCGGATTTCCCGACGGGGGGTTCGGCGAGGGGTCGGATGGGGCCGAGGCGTGCCGGACTGCTGCCGCTCTACGTCCGTCCGACACCCCGCCCCCTCCGGCCAATCGGCGCTTGCGGCTCATTCACACCACGGCACTGATCGAGGAAGCCGATTACCCCATCGATGCGGACCTGTGGGGACAGCCCAACGATGCTCTGGTGCGCTGAACGCCGCAAGCGCCCTGTCGGCCCGCTTCCCCTACTGGCGTGCGGATAGGACATTCCGCGTTCACAAGCTCACAACCGACGGCCCCCGGGCCGCGCTGCCAACCACCGACGACCCGCAGGGCACCACCGGCACCAGCCCCAACGAACCGTCTCATTGACCCCCTCGGGAGGGGACGGGTCTGCGGGGTGGGGGTGTGCCGGACGTAAAGCGAAGCAGTCCGGCACACCCCCACCCCGCAGACCCGGCACCGCTGCCGACCAGCCCCGCGCAGCGGAATCAAAGCGATGCGCCGCAGGCGCGAACGAAAAGACCCCCGCGGCGGGACAGCCGACAACGTGGGAAGCCGGCCAAGCGCAGCGGACCGTCAGCCCCGCCCCTCCGCATAGCGCCGCAGGAACAGCGCCTCCGCCAGCGACAGCCGCTCCAGCTCCTCCGGGGACACGCTCTCGTTGACGGCGTGGATCTGCGCGTCCGGCTCGCTCAGGCCGATGAGGAGGATCTCGGCGTCGGGGTACAGCGCGCCCAGCGCGTTGCAGAGGGGGATGGAGCCGCCCATACCGGACGTCTGCATCTCCTGGCCGTCGTACGCCTCCCGCAGCGCCGCCGCCATCGACGCGTACGCCGGGCTGCCGGTGTCGGCGCGGAACGGCTGGCCCTGGCCGACCTGTTCGGCGGTGAGGCGGGCGCCCCAGGGGGCGGCGTCCTCCAGGTGCGCGATCAGCAGCCGCGTCGCCTCGGCGGCGTCGGTGCCCGGCGGCACCCGCAGGCTCACCAGGGCGCGGGCCGAGGCGTGCACGGAGGGGGTCGCGCCGACGACCGGCGGGCAGTCGATGCCCAGGACCGTGACGGCCGGGCGGGCCCACAGGCGCTCCGCGACCGTACCGCTGCCGATCAGGCCGACGCCGTCCAGGACCTTCGCGTCCTTGCGGAAGTCCGCTTCCGGGTACTGGAGGCCGTCCCAGGCGGCGTCCGTGGTCAGCCCGCGCACCGTCGTCGAACCGTCCTCGGCGCGCAGCGAGTCCAGGACGCGGATCAGCGCGGCCAGCGCGTCCGGGGCCGCGCCGCCGAACTGGCCGGAGTGCAGATTGCCCTCCAGGGTGTCGATCCGGACCTGCACCAGCGTCATGCCGCGCAGTGTCGCGGTGACGGTCGGCAGCCCGGCCCGGAAGTTCCCGGCGTCGCCGATCACGATGGCGTCGGCGGCCAGCAGCTCCGGGTGCGCCGCGGCGTAACGTTCCAGCCCGCCGGTGCCCTGCTCCTCGGAGCCCTCCACGATCACCTTGACGCCGACCGGGACGCCGCCGTGCTCCTTGAGCGCCCGCAGCGCGGTCAGGTGCATGATCACGCCGCCCTTGCAGTCCGCGGCGCCGCGCCCGTACCAGCGGCCGTCGCGCTCGGTCAGCTCGAACGGCGGGGAGACCCAGGCGGCCTCGTCCAGCGGCGGCTGGACGTCGTAGTGCGCGTAGAGCAGGACGGTCGGCGCGCCGGCCGGGCCGGGGAGGTGGCCGTAGACGGACTGGGTGCCGTCCGGGGTGTCCAGCAGCGCCACGTCCTCGAAGCCCTCGGCCCGCAGCGCGTCCGCGATCCAGCGGGCCGCGCCCTCGCTCTCGCTCCGCGGGAACTGCGCGAAGTCCGCCACCGACTTGAAGGCCACCAGCTCGGCGAGCTCGGTCCTGGCCCGCGGCTGCAGCGCGGCGACGGTCTGGGCGAGCGGGCTGTCAGACATGGAACGCTCCTTGTGGGCGCGGCGTTGAACGTACGTGGCGCACGTCCGGCGGGGTGAGCCGGGCGGGCCGGACGTACGGGATTGCGTGCCCCGATCTTCCCACAGGCGCTCCGCCCGGAGGCGGCCCGTAGGATGCGGGCGGTACGCGCAGCCAGGCATCGGACGGGAGCGGAAGCACAGGTGAGCAGCGAGCAGGCAGCCGGGGGCAATGAGCAGGTGTGGGACGTCGTGGTGGTCGGCGCGGGGCCCGCGGGCGCCTCGGCCGCCCATGCCGCGGCGTGCGCGGGACGCCGGGTGCTGCTCCTGGAGAAAGCCGAACTCCCCCGTTACAAGACCTGCGGCGGCGGCATCATCGGCCCGTCCCGCGATTCCCTGCCGCCCGGCTTCGAACTCCCGCTGCGCGACCGGGTGCACGCCGTGACGTTCTCGCTCAACGGCAAGCTGACCCGCACCCGCCGTTCCCGGCAGACGCTGTTCGGGCTGGTCAACCGCCCGGAGTTCGACGCCGCGCTGGTGGAGTCGGCGAAGGACGCCGGGGCCCGGGTGCGGACGGGTGTCACCGTCGCGCGGGTCGAGCAGCACGGGGCGAACGTCCCCGACCGCCGGACCGCCGCCGTCGTGCTCGCCGACGGCGAAGTGGTGCTGGCCCGCGCGGTGGTCGGCGCGGACGGCAGCGCGAGCCGGATAGGCGCGCACGTCGGCGTCAAGGTGGACCAGGTCGATCTCGGACTGGAGGCGGAGATCCCCGTTCCGGAAACGGTCGCCGAGGACTGGGCCGGCCGGGTGCTCCTCGACTGGGGCCCGCTGCCCGGCAGTTACGGCTGGGTCTTCCCCAAGGGCGACACCCTCACCGTCGGCGTGATCTCCGCCCGCGGCGAGGGCGCGGCCACCAAGCGCTATCTGGAGGACTTCATCGGCCGGCTCGGCCTGGCCGGTTTCGAGCCGAAGATCTCCTCCGGGCATCTGACCCGCTGCCGCGCCGACGACTCCCCGCTCTCCCGCGGCCGGGTGCTGGTCTGCGGCGACGCGGCCGGTCTGCTGGAGCCCTGGACCCGCGAGGGCATCTCGTTCGCGCTGCGCTCCGGGCGGCTGGCGGGCGAGTGGGCGGTCCGGATCGCCGAGGCCGCGGACGCCGTCGACGCCCGCCGCCAGGCGCTGAACTACGCCTTCGCCATCAAGGCCGGCCTGGGCGTGGAGATGGGCGTCGGCCGCCGGCTGCTGGCCGTCTTCACCCGCCGCCCCGGGATGTTCCACGCCGCACTGACGGGCTTCCGGCCCGCCTGGCGCGCGTTCATGAAGATCACCCGCGGCACCGCCACCCTCGCCGAACTGGTCCGCACCCACCCGATCGCCCGCCGCGCCCTGGACGCCTTCGACCGCGCCGAGGCGTCCCGGGAGCCCGCCCCGTCCGCCCCGCAGGACGAGCCCGAGGGGCGGGAGGCGGCGGCCGGGCGGAGGTGACGGATACCCGGCCATCGCTTCCCACCTGCCTGCGGCCGTCGCCCCACATCCCGCCCAACTGGGGGCAGTGGGGCGGGTCGGGCCAGCGGGCGCGAGCCGGCGGCCGGACGGCGCCGGCGAGGCAGACGGTGGCGGTGCGGGGCGGGGCGTCAGTGCGCGGCAGCTGCCGGCCGGACGGCGGTGACCAGCCAGGCGGTGGCGCGCATGCGGAGGGCGCCGCCGTCCTCGTGGCGGCGCAGCGCCTCGGTGAGCGCGGCGCGGGCGCGCGCCCGGTCCCCGGCGGAGGCCCGCGCCAGCAGATGCCGCCCGGGTCCTGACCCGAGCAGGAAGGCGGCCGCGTCCGCCGCGTCCCGGCCCCAGACGCCGTACGCCACCGCCGGCGCCACCGCGACCTCCGCGAATCCGGCAGCGGACAGCACCGCCCGGACGCGCCCCGGGTCGGCGAACGAGAACATCCCGGGGGAGTAGCCGTCGCCGGACGCCCCGAAATCGTCCATCGGCAGATACGGGCGGAGCGCCGCCAGCGCCCGGAACCACTCGCTGTCCCCGGCCTCCGCGCCGCAGACGAACGCCAGCCGCCCGCCCGGCCGCAGCGCCCGCCCGATATTGCCGAACGCCGCCACCGGGTCGGCGAAGAACATCACGCCGAAGCGGCTGACCGCCACATCGAAGCCGTCCGGCGGGAAGGCGTGCACCTGTGCGTCGGCCTGCTCGAAGGCCACGTTGGCCAGCCCCTCCCGCGCGGCGCCCGCACGCGCCCGGGCCAGCATCGGCGCCGAGAGGTCCACGCCCAGCGCGTGCCCGCCGGCAGCCCGGCGCGCGGCGAGCCGGGTCGTGGCGCCGGCGCCGCAGCCGATGTCCAGCACCCGCTCGTCCCGGCCGATCGCCGCGGCGTCGAGCAGCGGCTCGTTGAATCCGCCGTTCACCGCGTCCCACCGCTCCTGGTGGCCGGCCCAGTGCTCCCCCTCGTACCCGTTCCAGGCCCGCGCCTGCTGGGCGTTGGGGGTGGTGAGAGGAGAGGGGAAGTCGCTGAGGGGTGGGGCAAAGGTGTCTGGGGGGACGGAGGTGTTGGTGGGGTGGTTGAGCATGGGTGGCTCCCAGGCGGTGGGTGGGGTTGGGGGTGGGAGCAGGCGCGCGGATGTCAGGTAGGGCGGCAGGGGGAAGAGGAGGGAGGTCGGCGAGTCGGCAGGTAGGTAGGTCGGTAGGGCTGTTTGGGCGCCTGCCCATACCTGCTTGTGGCACAGTATGGGCAGGTGCCCAAACCTGCAATGCCTGACGTCGGGGAGAATCCCCTCGGTCGCCGGTTACGGGTCCCGGTGCCGGTTCCCGGTTCCGGGTCGCCGGTCTCCGGTTATCGGTCGGTCCCGGCTCCGCAACGAATCGCCCCGTCCGGTAGGACAGCACCGCGGCTCCGCTGCACCGCAGTACCGGAGTGAAACCCCCAGCCCGGAGAGGTCGTATGTCACCGCGTGGAGTGGCCATCCCCGACGTCCGCGAACGGCTCTTCGCCGCCGCCGAGCAGCTGCTGGCCCGGGAGGGCCCGGGCGCGCTGACCAGCCGGGCGATCACCACGGAGGCGGGCTGCGCCAAGGGACTGCTGCACGCGCACTTCGCCGGTGGGCTGGACGAGTTCGTGGCCGAGCTGTGCCTGGACCGCTTCGCCCGGACCGCGGAGCAGGCCGCCCACCTTCCGGAACGGGCCGGACAAGGCGCCGTCGAGGAGAATCTCGCCACCGTCGCCGACGCCCTCCTGGACTCCGCGGGCCCGGTGATCGCGGGCCTCGCCCTCACCCGGCCCACGGCCTCCGAACGGATCCGCACCGCGCTGCAGGCGGGCGCCCCGGGATACGAAGCGATCCAGGGCGCGGTCGCGGACTACCTGGACGCCGAGCGGCGGCTCGGCCGGCTCGCGAACGGCACCGACACCACGGCGATCGCGCTCGCCCTCGTCGGTACGGTCCACCATCTGCTGATGACCGGATGGGCCGGCGCTCCCGAACCCCGCGAACAGGCACGGCGCCTCACGGCGATGCTGGCCAGGGCGGCGGGGGCGGGTGACGGCCCCTCCGGCAGCTGAGGAACGGCAAACGGTGCCGGACTCGGACCGGTGCCCCGTAGCGAAACGTGCCCGACAGGGGCAGCAGTGGGACCGGGTCTACCGCCTCTACCTCGGTGGTCTGTCGACCGCCCATCAGCACACCGCCGGGACCGCGAAAAGGCTCGTTGTCCTGTGACGCTCCGGCGCCACGACACCTTCTGCGAAGAGACCTCGAAGATGCTCAGCCAGCAGGCCGGGGGCCATCGAGGGAGCAACAGGGAGCGGATGATCAGGTGTGGCCGCTCTCTGCTCGAAGGCGAAGGCGCCCTGTGTCCTCCCCCGCGCGGGGGAGCCGGGTTGGTCTTGCGCATGATGCGGCGGGTGGGCCCGCCGGACAGCATCGGGTCATGGTCACATGGGACAGCTGCCGCTGCTGTGGTTCATGGGGATTCAACGCCTGCGCCGGCCCGTTGGGTGGTGCGGGTCGCGCACGTCGCGGCGCTCACCGCTGTGCCGTCCGGGATATGGCGGATCGCGATGGGACTGGGCATCCCGGTGGGGTTCGACACCGAAGGGCTGGACGTTCCGGGCTGGTTCAGTGTCATGTGCGGTGCGATGAGCCTGGGGACCGAAGGACTCGCGCTGCTCACCCTCGGCCTGGTCAAGCCCTGGGGCGAGGTGGTACCGCGCTGGATGCCGTTCATCGGGGGCAAACGCGTCGCGCCGCCGGCCGCGGTGATTCCTGCCGCCCTCGGCGCGACCGCCCTGATGCTGCTGACGATCCCCCGCGCGCACGGCTTCGGACGAGCCCACGGAGCTCCGACCGGGCTGCCGCTCGTCGTGATGGACGCCTGCTACGCGCCGCTGCTCTGGGGGCCGCTGCTGGCCGTCGTCACGATCTCCTATTACCGGCGGCACCGGGATTGAGCAGGCGGAGTCAGCTTCGTTGGGGCCGGGCCGGCTCGGCTGAGACGGGCCGGCCCGGCCCCGTGGCTGCTTTCCACCGTGCTTGCCGGACGCGGCCCCCACGCTCTCCGTCCCTATAGGCCGCCCCGCTCCTGCCACAGGGCCGGCAGCGACGGGTCGCCGGAGACCGTCAGGCCGTCCCAGGGGAGGCGGTTCCACACCGCCAGATAGAGCGTTTCGGCCGGGCCTTCGACCGTGGTGTCGACGGCCTCGCCACCGGGCGCGTCCGAGGCCGCCGTCCGCTCCGTGCGGGGCGGGGCGTCGGGGGTGAGGTGCATCGTCCACTCCGCGCCGGGGGTGTCGGTGGCGCGCAGCCGCACCGTCCGGGGCGTCTCGGGGCGCAGGCGGCTGCGCTCGTGGGTGTGAAAGCCCGTCACCAACTCGTCTATCCCGTCGGCGGCGAAGGGGGCCGGCAGCGGCGTGAGCGGAACGCCGGCGGCCTGCTGGGCATCGGCGCGGTGCACCGACGTCTCATGGGCCTGCCGTCTCGCCCAGAACGCGAGCGGGGACGACGCCGGGCGAATCGTCCAGGTCGCCAGATCCCGCGGCGCCGTGTGGAGCGCGAGAACGAGCTGGTGGTGGCCCTCGCGCAGCCAGGGCGCCAGCTCGTCATCGGCCAGCTCGGGGGCCTCCGGCAGCGGATACGGCTGGTCCCGGGGGTCGGTCACGAACCCCGTCGCCCAGCGGTGGACCCGCCCTGTGTGCAGGACCAGATCGCGCATCCGCCACTCGGGACAGGCCGGAATCGGGGCCTCCGGCCCCGCCTCTTCGGCGGCGTCCGCGAGCAACCCGCCATCCAGCCGCAGCGTTTCGACGAACTCTGTGATCTCCATGCCTCCGAGTGTGCCAGCCACCACTGACAACGCCTCGGGCCGGCCTCGCGCTGCCCTGCGCTGGGGCCATCACCCGCCCTGCGTCGCATGCGTTCCGCCGCCCGCCGCGCACGCATTCCGCGGAGGACGGACGAGCGTAGGGCGCCCGAAGGGCGGACCGGCCCAACGGTCGGCGGGCGGGCCAACGTCCCAGGCGCGGGGCAGTAGTTGGACCAACGCAAGCCCGGCCGAAGGGCGAAGGGCGAAGGGTGGACCGGCCGAGCGACGGACCGGCCGAACGACGGACGGGACGCCCCAGGAGCAGGACCGGGCCTACCCCCGATTCGCCCCCCGCGTCGCATACGCGATCACCGCCGCCACTGCGGCCAGTAGGGCGATGGTGGTGAGGGCGACCGGCAGGCTCCACGCCTCGGTGAGGAAGCCGATCGCGGGCGGGCCCAGGAGCATGCCGCCGTAGCCGATGGTCGAGGCGACCGCGACGCCGTCGGAACCGCCGGCCGCGCCGGCCCGGGCGATGGCGACGGGGAAGATGTTGGCCAGGCCCAGGCCGGCGACCGCGAAGCCCGCGCAGGCGGCCCACGCGGTCGGCGCCAGCGCCCCCAGCAGCATGCCGGCGGCCGCCGTGGCGCCGCCCGCGGCCAGCGTCCGGGCCGGGCCGAACCGCTCGACGACCGCCGTTCCGGAGAGCCGCCCGGCGGTCATCGCCAGCGCGAACACCGCGTACCCGGCGGCGGCGAGCCCCGGCGAGGCGGCCAGGTCCTGGGAGAGGTGCAGGGCGCCCCAGTCGGCCAGCGCGCCTTCGCCGTACGCCGTGCACAGCGCGATCACGCCGAAGACGGCGACCAGCCGCCGCGCGGCTCCGCCCCCACCGGGCCGGGCCCGCCCCGGGCCCCGGGAAGGCGACGGGGAGGACGGCCCGGAAGGCGCGGCGGACGACGACGGTTCGGAAGGGTGCCGATCGGGAGGCGGTGCCGCGTGCGCGGTCGCCTTACGGGTGCGGAGCAGCGCGCGACCGGCGACGGCCGCCGTGGCCAGTCCGCACACCGCCAGGGCCGCCAGGTGGGCGGCGGGCGAGAGGCGTCCGGCGACCAGCCCGCCGAGGCCGGCGCCGAGCATCCCGCCCAGGCTGAACGCGGCGTGGAAGCCGGGCATCACGGGACGGCGCAGGGCCGCGATCAGTTCGACGGCCGCGCTGTTCATGGCCACGTTGAGCGAGCCGTACGCCGCGCCGAAGACCAGCAGCGCCAGCCCCAGGGCGGTGGCCGACCGGGCGAACGGCGGCAGCAGGATGCTCAGCGCCAGCACGGCCCCGGAGACCACCGTCACCGCCTGGCTGCCGTACCGCCGGCACAGCCGCCCGGTCACCGTCATGAACGCCACCGCGCCCACCGAGACGCCGAGCAGCGCCAGGCCCAGCGCCCCCGGGCCGGCGCCGGTCTGCGCCTTGATCGCGGGAATCCGGACGACCCAGCCGGCGAAGAGGAAGCCGTCCATCGCGAAGAACGCGGTGATCGCGGCGCGGTGGCGGAGCAGCCGGGGGCCGCCCGGCCGGGGGCCGGTGGCGAAGCGGTCCGCTGTGCCGCGCTGCCCGCGCGCCCGGGCTATCCAGGCCATTGGCGTTATCCGGGCTATCCGGGCCATCCGAGCCATGCGGGATTTCGGCGAGTTGGTGGGGAAAGGGGGCTGATGGGTGGGGTTGCCGGAGTAAGGGGGTCGATGACGGGCCAAGGCCATGCGTATTTTGTTTAGCGTCGGCACAAAGCCAGAATAGAAGCGTGACCCAGACTCGGACAACCAGGCTGGAGCGGGGCCGTAGCGCCCTCGGACCCGCACTGGAGCTCGTACACACCGGACGCGCGCCCACCCGCGCCGTCCTGACCTCCGAACTCGGCGTGACGCGCGCGACCGCGGGGGCGGTGGCCGCCGAGCTGGAAGCGCTCGGCCTGATCACCGTCGACTCCCGGCCGCACGCCTCGGCGGGCTCCCAGGGGCGGCCCTCCCACCGGCTGTCCGTCAACGAGAACGGCCCGGTCGTCCTGGCCGCGCAGATCCACGCCGACGGCTACCGCGCCGCCCTGGTCGGCCTCGGCGGCCGGATCGTCGCCACCACGCCGAGCTGCGGCATCATCCCCGCGGACCCCGCGCACGTCCTCGCCGAGGTGGTCGAGGCCGGTGCCGCGCTGCTGCGCGACACCGGGCGGCGCTGCCTGGGCGCCGGCCTCGCGGTGCCGTCCGCGGTCGCCGAACCGGACGGCGAGGCGCTCAACCCCCTCCACCTCGCGTGGCCTTCGGGCGCCCCGGTACGCGAACTGTTCCTCCGGGCGCTGGCCGACGCCGGCATCCCCGGTGTCACCGAGAAGATCGGCTTCACCGGGAACGACGTCAACCTCGGCGCGCTCGCCGAACACCGGCACGGCGCCGGCCGCGGCGCCCGCCACCTGCTGTGCGTCGCCTCCGGACACCGCGGCGTCGGCGGCGCGCTGGTGCTCGACGGCCGTCTGCACAGCGGGAGTTCGGGCCTCGCCCTGGAGGTCGGCCACCTCACCGTCCACCCCGAGGGCGCGCCCTGCCACTGCGGCAGCCGCGGCTGCCTCGACGTCGAGGCCGACCCGCTGGCGTTCCTGGTCGCGGCCGGCCGCGAACCGGGGCCCGAGGTGTCCCTCCTCCACCAGGCGATCGAACTGCTCCGGAACGAGTACCGCGACCCGGATATCCGCACCGCCGCCCACCTGCTCATCGACCGGCTCGGCCTGGGCCTCGCCGGCCTCGTCAACATCCTCAACCCCGACCGCATCATCCTGGGCGGCCTGCACCGCGCCCTCCTGGAGGCCGACCCCGAACGCCTCCGCGCGGTCGTCGCCGACCGCAGCCTGTGGGGTCGCAGCGGCGGCGTACCGATTCTGCCGTGCAGCCTGGATCACAACAGCCTGGTGGGGGCGGCGGAGTTGGCTTGGCAGCCGGTGCTGGACGATCCGCTGGTGGTCCTCGACCAGTCCCACTAGGCCCTACGGGCGCGCGTCGGCTCGCCGGCCATGTAGGCGGTCAGCGGCGGGCGTTGGGAGAGCAGGTCACACTTTCGGGTGATAGGCGGTAAGGCTTCCGGTTCTGTGGCGGAGTGCCGGGCATGTCCATGCTGAGAGTCGTTTCTCGCCTGGTCCCGGCGCTGCGTGGGGCGGCGGTAAGCGGGCCACGGCGAGCCGAGAGGAAGGGAATCGCCATGAGCCTGCGATCACTTGTCCGCCGTCCGGTCATCGCCGCCGTCACCGTGGGGCTCGTCGCCGTGGCTTCGATCGGAGTCACCGCGCCGGCGTCCAGCGCTGTCGCACTCCGCGACTACCGGTGCCGGCACCTGGACTACGACGCGCGTTGGCGCCACCTGGACGGATACGACTGCACGCGGTTGTACATCAACCACGCGCCCATGGAAGACACTCTGATCATGAGGACGGGCGGCAGGCGCTGGCTCTACGAATGCGAAATCGTCAAGGAGGTCGTGGGGGGCGACAACGAGATCGTCGGGTCTCGCTGCAACGCCATTTAGTCGCTTCCCACGTTTTTGGCTCTCCCGCCGTGCGGGTTGCTGTTCTTTCGCGCCTGCGGCGCGTGGGCCTCGCGCCTTTGGCGCGTTGGGTTGCGCCTTCGGCGCAATGGGGTCCGCTGCGCGGGGCTGGTCGGCCGCGTGCCGGGTCTGCGGGGTGGGGGTGTGCCGGACTGCTTCGCTTTACGTCCGGCACACCCCCACCCCGCAGACCCGTCCCCTCCCGAGGGGGGTGGATTTCTCTGTCCGTTGGGCCTGATCACGGTGGGCCGGTGCGGCCCAGTGGTCATTTCCGGGCGCTCACCCTCAACGAGAAGAGTCGCACCGACCCACTCACGTCAGCCCCCACCGGCCTGGTAACTGACCCCAAACGGGAGGTGACGGGTCTCCGGGGGTGGTGTGTCGGACGTAAAGCGAAGCAGTCCGACACACCACCCCCGGAGACCCGTCACCGCACCCGAAAAGCCCCGCGCAGCGGAATACAAGCAATGCGCCGCAGGCGCACACGAAACGCACCCCGCGGCGGGAAACCCGACAACGTGGGCGGCCCCCTACGGAGTAGACAGGTGCAGGATCTGGAACGCGCCCTCCCCCGGAGGGACTTCGTCGGCGCCACCCCACAACGTGAAGTGCAGCAGCTCCCACCGCCGCGGGTCCAGCCCGAGGGCCGTCGCGTGGACGCCCTCCGTCGCGGCCAGTTCGTCGTGCGCGGCGCGCGCATCCGCCAGGGCCGAGGCCAGATCCGCGTCCGCCGGGACGGCTACGGTGCGCCGGGTGAACGCGCGGGGCGGGCGGTCCGCCGCCGGGCCCGAACGGTGGTGCAGTACGCGCCAGTTGGCGACCGCCGGCCGGCCGAAGTCCCGGACCAGGCCGCGGAAGCCGTCGCCGGTCAGGAAGCGGTCCATCGCGTCCTCGTCCGCCCAGAGGTAGAACGGCGCGTACTGGTTGACCGGTGAGCCGTCGGTGCCGCGCTCCCGGATGCCGTACGCCTTGAGGCCGAGGCCCTCGTAGCCGTCGAGCAGGTGGCCCTTGGTCCGTACCCGGTGCCGGATGATCTCCATGTCGTAGTCGGCGGGCAGCGTGATCGTGTACTGCATGGCGTGCATGGTCGCGGGCTCCGGGGCGGTCAGCGAGCGGGGCGGGAAGCCGGGGGCGCTCCGGCGGAAACCGGGGCCGTCCCGGTGGCGACCGAGGCCGTCCCGGTGGCAACCGGGGGCGTCCCCGTGGCGGTCTGCGCGGCCAGGAGGGCCAGCAGACCGCGTACGGCGGCGTCGAACGGCGCGGTGTCCTCGGCCGCGCGGGCGAGTACGTAGCCGCCCTGGACGACGGCCGCGACGCTCGCCGCGGTGGCCTCCGGGTCGAGCCCGGCGGCCAGTTCACCGGCCGCCCGGCCCTCGTCGAGGACGTCCGCGAGGCGGCGCCGGAGCCAGGCGAACATCTCGTCCAGCGGCTGCCGCAGCGCGGGGTCGCGCACCACGTCGCGATCCTGCGCCATCCGGCCGATGGGGCAGCCGCGCAGCACCTCCCGTTCGCGCAGCAGGTACGCCGCGATGCGGTCGTAGGCCGTGCCGGGGCCGGAGAAGATCCGCTCGGCCGCCGCGGTCATCTCCTCGGCGGTGCGCCGGATCGCCGCCAGGGCGAGGTCCGACTTGCCCGTGAAGTGGTGGTACATGCTGCCCTGGCCCACGCCGGCGTGCTGGAGGATCGCCTTGGGGCTCGTGCCGACGTAGCCGCGCTCCCAGAGGAGCTCCCGGGTGCTGGCGACGAGGCGTTCCTGGGTGGTGGCCGGGGGAAGGGTGGGCGGTGCGCCCCCCGGGCCCCCCGTGTCTCGTTCGCTGCTCATGGGCCCACTGTACGTACCAGTAGTTACAGGACGCAAGATCGCGGAGTGGCGCAAGAACACGGAGCGGCGCCAGGTCGCCGAGTGGTGCGAGACCGCGTAGCGGTGCGAGGTCGCGTAGCGATGCGAGGCCGCGTAGCGGTGGGGGAGGCGGCGGCGCGCGTACGGCCGGTACGTATCCGCGGGTCCGGCCCGGCCGGCCTCAGCCCACCCGGGCGCTCCGGTGTCGCGGCCGGGCGTCGGCGTCCGCGCCGGCCAAGGGGGCGGGATGCCAGTGCGTGCGGTGCGCGCGGGCCTCCTCCGGCGCGGTGGTCAGCGCGGGGAGGGTGAACCAGACGACCTTGCCCGGGTCGTGCGGGCGCACGCCCCAGCTCTCGCTGAGGGCGGCGATCAGGGCCAGGCCGCGGCCGCAGGTCTCCCAGCTGGCGGCGGCGCGCAGGTGCGGCAGCCGGGGGTCGAGATCGCGCACCGAGACCGTCAACTGGTCGAGCAGGACGCACAGTTCGACGGTGCACTGCTTGCTGGGGCGGGCGTGCCGGTGGACGTTGGCGAGGAGTTCGGTCACGCCGAGGGCGGCCGGATCGATCAGGGCGTCGAGGTGCCAGTACCGCAGCTGTGCCGAGACGATTCTGCGCACATGCCCGATGCGGACCGGATCGGCCTGGAGTTTCACCGTGCAGTGTCTGCTGGGCTGCCTGATCACGACCGCGACTCCCTGATGAGGCCGGGCGCCCCCCGTACCGGGAAGGGGCGAAGATCGGAATCAGCGATGCCGGCTGCACCACAGCGTCACCGCTGGTGAACCCTCAGTGATACGTGTCCAGGGTCGTCCAGGCGGTGCACCGCCGCAACCGCACCGCCTCAGCCGCCGCCGGCGTTCACGCGCGTGGCCGACGCGCCGCCTCCACGGCCTTCAGGAAGCGGTCCCGGGCGCCGCCCAGGGTGAGGGAGTAGCGGTTGCCGTTGAGGACGGCCAGCGCCCGGTCGCGCGCCGCGAAGAGCGGTTTGTGGGCCTCGACCGCGCCGAGCGGGGCGCTGTCGATCTCCGTGCCGTAGCTCGTCAGCAGGGAGAGCCGGCCGCCGCTGATGCGGATCTGGCCGGCTCTCGTCAGCGACCGCAGCGAGCGGTCGATCCGCACGCCGGTCGCCTGATACTCCTGGTCCGCCATTCTCATCACTCCCCTGATGATGTCGTGGGCGGGTGCCGGCCACCGCCCCCCTGTAGAAGTGTGCCGCCACCGCGCCGGTCATACCAGTGCCTCCGGGGGCGCAGAGGCGCACAACACCCTTCCCCCAGGGTCGTCTTGGGGCCCCTCAAAGGGATGTTTATGCAGGTGAGAAGCGTGCGCCGGGTGGTTATAGTCGGACTCGGCCCGGCCTTCCGGACGGGCCGTACACCCCCTTGAGGAGCGCGCCGGTGAGCACCGCACCCCAGCCGCAGAGCCCGCCCGGGTCCGACGCCGCGGACCGCATGCCGGCCCCGCCGGTCCTGCCGACCGTCGATGTGGACCGCTCGGATCCGGAGTACCGGGCCTGGCTCAAAGAGGCCGTCCGGAAGGTCCAGGCGGACGCCAACCGCACCGCCGACACCCACCTGCTGCGCTTCCCGCTGCCCGAGGAGTGGGGCATCGACCTCTACCTCAAGGACGAGTCGACGCACCCCACCGGCAGCCTCAAGCACCGGCTCGCCCGCTCGCTGTTCCTCTACGGGCTGTGCAACGGCTGGATCCGCCCGGGCAAGCCGGTGATCGAGTCCTCCAGCGGCTCCACGGCCGTCTCCGAGGCGTACTTCGCGTCGCTGATCGGCGTCCCGTTCATCGCGGTGATGCCGGCCACCACCAGCACCGAGAAGACCCGGCTGATCGAATTCCACGGCGGCACCTGCCATCTGGTCGAGGACCCGCGGACGGTCTACGAGGTCTCCGCCCGGCTCGCCGCCGAGACCGGCGGCCACTACATGGACCAGTTCACCTACGCGGAGCGGGCCACCGACTGGCGCGGCAACAACAACATCGCCGAGTCGATCTACCAGCAGCTGCGGCTGGAGCGCTATCCCGAGCCCGCCTGGATCGTCGCCACGGCCGGCACCGGCGGCACCTCCGCGACCATCGCCCGCTATGTCCACTACATGCAGTACGACACCCGGATCTGCGTCCCGGACCCGGAGAACTCCTGCTTCTTCGACGGCTGGCTCACCGGGGACGCCAGCACGCACTGCGTCACCGCCTCGCGGATCGAGGGCATCGGCCGGCCGCGGATGGAACCGAGCTTCGTGCCCGGCGCGATCGACCGGATGATGAAGGTGCCGGACGCGGCCAGTATCGCCGCGGTGCGCGCCCTGGAGCAGGTCATCGGGCGCAAGGCGGGCGGCTCGACCGGCACCGGGCTGTGGAGCGCGCTGCGGCTCGTCGCGGAGATGGTCGCCGGGGGGCGGACGGGATCGGTGGTGACGCTGCTGTGCGACCCCGGCGACCGGTATCTGGACAAGTACTACTCGGACGGCTGGCTGGCCGCCCAGGGGCTGGACATCGCCCCGTACGCCCGGACGATCGAGCATTTTCTGGCCACGGGGGTGTGGGACGGCTGAGGCCGTTGCGGGGGCGCTCCTCGGGGCCGGCGGCGCCGTCCCCGGGGCGCTCCCGGGGAGGCGGCCCGGTCTCAGGACGCGGTCAGGCGGCGGTCCAGGGCGCGTACGGAGTCGCGGAAGGCACGGCCCATGGCGGGGCGGGCCAGCGGCATCAGCCACCGGAAGGCGGCCGTGCCGTCCGCCGCGAACGTCCACCGCACCCGGGTACCGCTGCCCGCCGGTGTCAGCCGCCAGTCCTCCAACAGGGCGCTCAGCGCGGGGGCGTTGGTGGTGTCGACGCGGTAGGCGTAGCGCGCGCCGGGCTCGGCGGCCATGATCGTCTCGGCGAAGCGGGTGCCGCCGGCCAGCCGCACCAGGCGGCACCGTCCGCCGTCCGCCGGAGCGGCCTCGGAGACGCCGGAGAACCACTCGGCCCAGCCGGGGACGTCGTCGGCCAGCGCGGCGTAGACGGCCGCGGGCGGCGCGGCGGTCTCGGCGGTGAACACCAGCCGCAGCGGGGCCGTGGCGGCGAAGTCGAGGGAGACGGAGCGGAGTCGTCGGGACATGGACGAGCACCTCCAGAGGGACCGGCCGGAATTCGGCGCACGCCACCCTAGCTGACAGCCAGTCAGCCGTCCGCACCGGGTGCCGGCTCGCCGGCCACCAGCAGCTCCGTCCGCCGGTCCGCGAACTCCGCGCGCGCCTCGGCCGGCAGTCCGGCGTCCGTCACGAGCACGTCGACCTCGTCCAGCGCGGCGAACGAACTCAGCGCCACCGTCCCCCACTTGGTGTGATCGGCGACCACCACCACGCGCCGGGCGGACCGGACGAAATGGCGATTGGTCTCGGCCTCGGCGAGATTGGGCGTGGACAGCCCGGCCCGCGCCGATATGCCGTGCACGCCGAGGAACAGCAGGTCGAAGTGGAGCGAGCGGATCGCGGCGTCCGCCACCGGCCCGACCAGGGTGTCGGACGGGGTGCGCAGCCCGCCCGTCAGGATCACCGTCGGGGCCTCGGCGGGCGGCCGGCCCGCGCCGCCGCCGGCCGCCGCCCGCTGCGCGGCGTAGAACACCTCGGCCACCCGCACCGAATTCGTCACGACCGTCAGCTCCGGCACCTCCAGCAGGCGCTGGGCCAGGGCGTACGCCGTCGTGCCGCCGGCCAGGGCGATCGCGCTGCCCGGCACCGCCAGCTCGGCCGCGGCCTCGGCGATCGCGGCCTTGGCGCCCGGCTCCAGCCCCGACTTGGCCTCGAAGCCCGGCTCGTGGGCGCTGGGGTCGCTCACCGGGAGAGCGCCGCCGTGCACCTTCTCGATCATGCCCTGGCGGGCCAGCGCGTCCAGATCGCGACGGACCGTCATATCGGAGACGCCCATCCGGCGGGTCAGCTCGGTGACCCGCGCGCCGCCGCGCCGCCTGACCTCGTCGAGGATCAGGGCCCGCCGCTGCTCCGCGAGGAGATTCTGACTGTCGCCCACCGCGGCCCGTCCCTTCCCGCCCGGCACTCTCCGCCGCCTGCTCCGCCACCTGTGCTCCTGGTGCCTTCATCCTCGCACGAGGGTCTGACAGCGGGCCGGGGCCGGGTGCCCGGCCGCCCGCGGGCCGCGGCAACCGCCGTCCGGCGAACGGCCGGTCGTGGCGACCGCCGCCCCGGCAATCGCCGTCCCGCGAACGGCCGTCCCGGGAACGACGGTCCCGGGAACCGCGAGCGGGGTGCGGAGGCTCCCTGGGAAAGAGACTCTCCGGGGGAGACAATCCCGGGGAGGCGGAAAGCCGGGTGACGCGCACCTGCCCGGCACCGCGCACCGCGTACCGCCCACCGCGCCCCAGGGGCACCAGACCGCACCGCACGCACTGACATCGGGGGAGAGCCAGTGGAGACCGCGGCCACACCACCGTCCGCACCGCCC
>NZ_LLZI01000227.1 GCF_001509485.1 Streptomyces sp. NRRL F-4489 | reverse complement strand
GCTATCGGGGGGCGGTGGTGCGGGCCGGGCATCAGGCCGCCTCCGAGCGGTCGGCGGCCATCCCGGCCGCGTCCAGCAGGGCGGTGCCGACGATGAGGTCGGCGCCGCCGAACTCCGGGTCGGCCAGCTCCGTGCCGTCGTCGACGGCGAAGAGCAGCCGCTGCTCGCCCTGGCGGTAGGCCGTGCCGACCGGGGGGCTGGCGGCGTGCACGGCCAGCAGGGCGACCAAGTACGGGAGTTCGGGGTCGGTGCGGCGGGCCTCGGCGAGCAGGCCGGAGAGCCGGCGGGGCGCGTCCGGCGGGAGGTCGAGCAGCGCCATCGCGGCGTCGAGCTGGGCCTCGCTGAAGCGGCTGTCGTCGGGGGTGGCGACGAGGTCCGGTTCGGGCATCTCGGCGCCCAGGTGCTCGCGCTCGGCGGGCGGGGTGAGCAGCATCTCGACGAGGTCGCCGACGCGGACGGCGGCGGGGGTGCGCAGTCCGGTGCCACGGGCGAAGAAGGCGTCGGTGACGCGGGTGGCCTGCTCGACGGGGAGCGGCAGGAGGGGGGCGACGAGCTGGCCGTAGAGGTCCAGGCCGGTGCGGGCGGCGGGGGTGGCGAACGCCTGGCGGTCCTGTTCGGCGCGGAAGAGCGGGCCGGCCTCCAGGAGCCTGGACTGGAGCTGGGTGTGGCGGCGGATGCAGTCCTTGACGATGTCCACCAGCTCGGCGGCGCGGCGCTTGTGCTCGCCGGTGCGCTCGTCCACCGCTTCGGCCTCGTCGCGGGCCTTGCGGATGTTGGTGAGGATGGCGTTCTCGTGGCGGTAGCGGTCGGCGACGTGGTCCAGCGCCTCGTTGATCATGTCGGGGACGGTGCGCAGCCAGTCGACGGAGCGGACGTTGCGCCGGGTGGCCTCCAGGGTCTTGCGGAGGGTCTCGGCGTACTGGACGGTGCGGTAGCGGGCCTGCTCGGCGGCGAGCTGGGCGTCGGCCAGGCGGCCGCGGCTGATCAGCACCTCCAGCTTGACCTCGGCGGCGATCTGGGCGCTGGTGACGTCGGTGTCGAGGGCGCCGACGAGGACGTTGACCGCTTCGTCGGTGGCGCGGAGGTAGACCTCGCCGCCGGCGCCGGGGACCTCTTCGATGAGCTTGAAGTCGTAGTCGCGGCGGACGTAGCGCCCTTCGGTGTCGAAGGTGCCGTAGACGGCGCGGAAGCCGCGGTCGACGCTGCCGACGTTGATCAGATTCTCCAGCACCCAGCGGGCGACCCGCTCGTGCTCGGCGGTGGGGCGGTCCGGGGCCTGGGCGGCGACCCGGGGGAGGACCTTGGCGACTATCTCCTCGTGGTCGGCGCCGGTGTCGAAGTCCATGTTGAGGGTGACCAGGTCGATGACCGCGAGGGCCACCTCCGCCATGGCGTAGACGCCGTACTCGCCCGCGAGGTTGGCCTTGCGCGCGTCGAGGTCGTGCAGCGGCGCTGTGCACGCCAGCGCGCGCAGCCGGCGGGCCAGTCCTTCGTCGGCGGCGGGGCCCGGCGCGGGCCGGGCCTGGCCGTTGAGCTGGGGCGCGGCGGCCCCGTGGGCGGAAAAAGTCACGTCGCACAGAGTAGGCGCTGGCACTGACAACGGACGAAACGGCGCGGATCCCGCCATGGGTGGACCGCGACCGGATCCCTTGACGGGCCGGTGGCCGGACCCGCGGCCCGGCCGGCTGATCATTTTACCGGCCGGTCCGGCGGGTCAGTGCGTGGCCCCCTCGGCGATCCGCAGGTCGGTGCGGGTGCGGGCGGCGGTGGCGGCGATGGTCCGCAGCGCGGTGGCGGCGGCGCCGACCGGGAGGGAGGGCAGGGCGCGCGCGGTGACCTGCTCGGGGGCGTACGGGATGTGCACGAACCCGCCGCGCAGGTGCGGGAGTTCGGTGGCGATCAGGTGCGCGAGCCCGTAGAAGACGTGGTTGCAGACGAAGGTGCCGGCGGTGTTGGAGACCGAGGCGGGCAGCCCGGCGGCGCGGACGGCGGCCACGCACGCCTTGATGGGGAGGGTGGAGAAGTAGGCGGCGGGGCCGCCCGGGACGACCGGCTCGTCGATCGGTTCGGCGCCGGCGTTGTCGGGGACGCGGGCGTCGTCGACGTTGACGGCGATCCGCTCGACGGTGATGTCCGGGCGGCCGCCGGCCTGCCCGACACACACCACGATGTCGGGGTTCGTCCGGTCGATGGCGGTCCGCAGGGCGGTCAGCGCGCCGCCGAACACGCAGGGCAGTTCGGCGGCGTGCAGCTCCAGCCCGTCGAGCGGCTCGGCCGCCGCGGCGCGCACCGCGTCCCAGGACGGGTTGACGCGCTCGCCCTCGAAGGGCTCGAAGCCGGTGAGCAGGACCCGGGTGGCGGGGCGGGCCGGCGCGGGCGCGGCCGGCGGGGCGGGTGTCGTGGTGGAGGTCATCCGGTCTCCCTCGGTGAGAAGGGCTAGGGGACTCAGAAGGCGAACAGGGCCATGAGCACGATGTTGCAGCCGAGCAGTATCCCGGCCGTGGGCAGCTGCGCCTTGATGGGCCCGTACTGGTCCTTCAGTTCCAGCAGCGCCGCCGGGACGATGTTGAAGTTGGCGGCCATCGGGGTCACGAGGGTGCCGCAGAAGCCGGCCAGCATGCCGAGGGCGAGCACGGCGGCGGGGTTGCCGTGGAAGTGGCCGATCAGGACGGGCCAGCCGACCGCCGCGGTCATCACCGGGAAGGCGGCGAAGGCGTTGCCCATGACGAGGGTGAAGGCGAACATGCCCAGGCAGTAGACGGCCACCGCGACGTAGAGGGAGTCCTTGGGCAGCAGGGCGGTGGTGAGCTTGCCGACCTGTCCGCCGACGCCGGAGACCTGGAAGATGGTGCCGAGGGTGGCCAGCATCTGCGGCAGCAGCATCGCCCAGCCCATCGCCTCCAGCATGGTGCGGCCGGACTGCACCGGCACCGAGATCCGCTTCTCGCGCAGCAGCACCATGGCGACGGCCAGCGCCACCACCGCCCCGATACCGAGGCCGAGGATGGTCTCGCTGCCTTCCTGGAGGACCGGACGGCCCCCGAAGGAGAGGTGCTTGACGCCCAGCGCGCAGACCATGGCGACGGCCGGGATGGTCAGCGCCGGGACGAACAGCCGGTTGCCCAGGCGGGCGGCGCTTTCGGCGCGCTCCTCGGGGGTGGTGGTGCGCGGGGTGCCGCGCCCGGTGAAGCCGAAACCGGCCAGTACGGCCAGGATCAGCACGGCGGCGCCCAGCGGTTCGGCCGGCGCGCGCTTGGTGACGACCCAGCTGCTGTAGATGAAGCCGGCGCCGATCAGGCCCCAGAAGGCGCCCGTGCCGAAGCGCTTGGGGTTGCCGCGGTCGGTGACCATCTGCGCGGCCATCACCAGGAAGCTGAAGCCGACGAGCCAGTAGAACCACTCGGCTTTGATCATCGGGCCGCCTCCGCGGTGGTCGTGGACGGGGACGCGGCGCCGGCGGCGCGCAGTTCGCGCTCCAGGTAGCGGTCCAGGCGCAGCAGCCGCCAGCCGTGGACGACGAAGGCGCACACCGCGGTGGGGATCGACCACAGCGCCAGGTGCAGCGGTTCGAGGTGGGTGCCGTAGGTGGTGTTGACGAAGCCGGTGATCAGCAGGATCGAGCCGACGGCGAGGAAGACGTCCTCGCCGAAGAAGACGCCGACGTTGTCCGCGCCGGCCGCGAACGAGCGGATCCGCTCGCGGACCCGGTCCGGGAGGGGCCCGTGGCGGCGCTCGGCGGCGCCCTCCGCCATCGGGACGGCGAGCGGGCGGACGGTCTGCGCGTGCCCGAAGACATTGGTCAGCCCGACCGCCGCGCCGATCTGCCGCAGGCCCAGGTAGAGCGCGAGGAAGCGGCCGGCGGTGAGCTTGCCGAACCGCGCGATCAGGGCGCGGGCCCGCTCCTGGAGGCCGTAGCGCTCCAGCAGGCCGATGACCGGGAGGGTGATGGCGAAGATGGTCACGCCCCGGCTGCCGGCGAAGCCCTCGCCGAATGCGGCCAGCACCTTGACCGGGGAGAGTCCGCCGAGGAGGCCGGTGGTGATGCCGGCCACCGCGACGACCAGCAGGGGGTTGCGTTTCGTGGCGAAACCGAGGACGACCACGAGCACGCCAAGGAGCACGATCATGGATCGACCGCCTTCCGCGTACGGGTTCCCCCGCGGATACGGGCGGGCCACGGGTCACCTGGGCCGCGGTACCGGGGGAGCGACAAGAGATTGCTGCGGAGGCTATGTGATTGTTGAACGATCCGACAAGGGGTTGAGGTCGGGGAAATAGGGGCCGATCGGCCCTAGCGCTCCGCGACGCCCTCGGCGATGCGCTGGGCGTAGGCGGCGGACAGCTGGCCGCGCGAGTCCTCCAGATAGGCCCGGAGCAGCCGCTCGGCGGTGGCCGCGTCGCCGGCCAGCAGCGTCTCCGCGATCTGCCGGTTGCGGACGAGGTAGGGCGAGTGGAAGCGCTGCGGATCGTCCATCACGTGGAAGACCAGGCGGAGTTCGGCCAGCACCCCGCGCATCAGCTCGTCGGTGCGCGGGCTGCCGGCCAGCGCGACGACGGCCTGGTGGAAGCGGAGGTTGGCGGTCGACAGCTCGTCCCAGGCGCGGTCCGCGGCGGCCGCCTCACCGGCCCGCACCGCCGCCTCGATCGCCCGCACCGCCGCGGCCGCCGCCGGGCCGTACGGCCCCTGGCCCAGCCCGCGCACCGCCGCGCACTCCACCAGCGTCCGCACCCGGAAGATGTCATCGAGGTCCTCGACCGTCACCACCCGGACGAACACCCCGCGGTTGAGCCGGTGCTCCAGCAGCCGCTCGTGGGTGAGCAGCCGGAACGACTCGCGCAGGGTGTTGCGGGAGACGCCCAGCGCGCCGCCGATGCTCTGCTCCGACAGCCGCGCGCCGGGCGGGAAGTAGCCCTCGGTGATCCGGTCGCGCAGGATGTCGGCGACCCGCTCGGCGGTGCCGGCGCGGTCGAGCAGGGCGCGGTCCCGTTCCAGTCCGGCGACCTCGGCGAGGCGCCGCACGTCGTTCTTGGTCACTCCGCCGGCCATGCGCGGTGCGCTCCGTTCCGTAGGGACGGGCCAGGGCGGGCCCGTCCGGCTGCTTGTGCCAGCGAAGTCAATCCCAGATGGCGGGACAGGACAACACACCTCTTGTGGGATCGTTCAACAATCTGTACGTTGCGCTCCGGTGGCCGGCACCGGCCGGCCGCACGCCGCCCGCCCGCACCGCCGGGCACCGGCCCCCCTCCCCCGCGCACCCGGAAGGGATGTCCATGACCGCACCGGCCGCCCCGCCCGTCATCGACCTCAACGCCGACCTCGGGGAAGGCTTCGGCCGCTGGCACCTCACCGACGACGAGGCCCTGCTCTCCGTCGTCACCAGCGCCAACGTCGCCTGCGGCTTCCACGCCGGCGACCCGTCCACCATGCGCCGGGTCTGCGAACTGGCCGCCGCGCGCGGGGTGGTGATCGGCGCCCAGGTCTCCTACCGCGACCTGGCCGGCTTCGGCCGCCGCGCGATGGACGTCCCGCCCGGGGAGCTGGCCGACGAGATCACCTACCAGATCGGCGCCCTGGAGGTCTTCGCGCGGGCCGCCGGCGCCCGGGTCGGCTACGTCAAACCGCACGGCGCGCTCTACAACCGCTGTGTGCACGACGCGGAGCAGGCCGCCGCGGTGGCCGCCGGGATCCGCGCGGCGGGCGGGAGCCTCACGGTCCTCGGGCTGCCCGGCTCCCAGTTGCACGCCGCCGCCACCGAGGCCGGACTCCCGGTCGTCGGCGAGGCGTTCGCCGACCGCGCCTACACCGCCGAGGGCACCCTCGTCCCGCGCCGCGAGGCCGGCGCGGTCGTGCACGACCCGGACGCGGTGGTCAAGCGGGCCGTGGGGCTGGCCCGGGACGGCGCGGTCACCTCCCGCGACGGCACCCGGATCGCGGTCGCCGCGCGCTCCCTGTGCCTGCACGGCGACACCCCCGGCGCCGCCGAACTGGCCCGCCGGGTGCGGTCCGAACTGGCCGCGGCGGGCGTCCGCGTACGGAGCTTCGTATGACGTCCGGGTCGGAGCCGGCCCGGCCGCTGCCCCTGCGGGCGCTGCCGGTCGGCGAGCACGGCCTGCTGATCGAGCTGGACCGCGCCGGGGACGCCGAGGCGCTCCACGCCGAGCTGCTGCGCCGCGCCGCCGACGGCACCCTGCCCGGGGTCCGGGAGATCGTGCCGGCCGCCCGGACGGTCTTCCTCGACGGGCTGGCCGATCCGGGCGCGCTCGCCGCACAGCTGCCCGGCTGGCGCGTACCGCCGCCGGCCGCCGGCGACCGGCCGCCCGTCGAGATCCCGGTGCGCTACGACGGCCCCGACCTCGCCGACGTCGCCGCGCTGTGGGGCGTCACCCCGGAGGACGTGGTCCGGCTGCACTCCGGTACGGCGTTCCGGGTCGCGTTCTGCGGGTTCGCGCCCGGCTTCGGCTATCTGACCGGGCTTCCGGTGCGGCTGCACGTACCGCGCCGGGCGACCCCGCGCACCCGCGTCCCGGTGGGCTCGGTCGGCCTGGCCGGCCCGTACACCGGGGTCTATCCGCGCTCCTCCCCCGGCGGCTGGCAGCTGATCGGCCGCACCGACGCGGTCCTGTGGGACCCGCGGCGCGAACCGGCCGCGCTCCTCGCCCCCGGCACCCCCGTCCGCTTCGTGCCCGTCACCGCCCCCGTACCGGCCCCGCGCACCGGCCGCGCCGCCGAGGAGACCACCCGATGACCGACCGTGCCCGGCCGCGCGACGGAGGAGACCACGCGCCGGCCGACCGCGCCCTCGTGGTGGTCCGCGCCGGTGTGCTGACCACCGTCCAGGACCTCGGCCGGCCCGGCCACGCGCACCTGGGCGTACCGCGCTCCGGCGCGCTGGACGAGCCCGCGCACCGGCTCGCCAACCGCCTGGTGGGCAACCCCGCCCCGGCCGCCACCCTGGAGACCACCCTCACCGGCTGCGCCGTCCGGCTGCGCACCGCCGCCACGGCCGCGGTCACCGGCGCCGCCTGCCCGGTGGCCGTCGACGGCCGCCCGGCCCCCTGGGGCGCGCCGGTCCGCGTCCCGGCCGGCGCCGTCCTGGACGTCGGCCCGGCCACCCACGGACTGCGCTCCTACGTGGCCGTCGCCGGCGGGATCGACGCCGAGCCGGTGCTCGGCAGCCGCGCCACCGACCTGCTCTCCGGCCTCGGCCCGGACCCGCTCGCGGACGGCGCGGTGCTCCCGCTGGGGCGCCCGTACGGGCCGCCGGCGGCGGCCGACGCGGTGCCGCACGCCGGGTTCGCGGCCGAGCTGGTGCTGCCGTTCCGGCCCGGCCCGCGCGACGACTGGTTCACCGCCGCCGGGCTGCGCACCCTGGCCACCGCCGTGTTCCGGGTCTCCCCGGCCGCCAACCGGATCGGGCTGCGCACCGAGGGACCGCCCCTGGAGCGCGCCCGGGACGGCGAACTCCCCAGCGAGGGCATGCCGTTGGGTGCCCTCCAGGTACCCCCGAACGGCCTGCCGGTGCTCTTCCTCCACGACCACCCGACCACCGGCGGCTACCCGGTGGCCGGGGTCGTCCCCGAGCGCTATCTGGCCGCGGCGGCCCAGGCGGTCCCGGGGACACCGGTGCGGTTCGTCCGGATGCGGTAACGGTCCGGCCGGGCCCCGCGGCACCCCCGGCCGGGCGCCTGTCACGGCGTCCCGTAGCCCCCGCCCCCGGGCGTCCGGATCACCAGGACGTCGTCCGGCCCGGCCTCCGCGGTGTCGCAGCCGCGCAGCTCCTCCCGCGAACCGTCCGCCCGGAGAAGGAAGTTGGCGCCCAGCGCGCCCGGACCGCCGCCCGCCATCCCGTAGGGCGGGACCCGGCGGTGGCCGGAGAGCAGGGCGAGGGTCATCGGCTCCAGGAAGCGCAGCCGCCGCTCCGCGCCCCGGCCGCCGCGCCAGCGGCCGGTGCCGCCGCTGCCCTCGCGCAGCGCGAAGCCGTCCACCCGCACCGGATAGCGCCACTCCAGCACCTCCGGGTCGGTGAGCCGGGAGTTGGTCATATGGGTCTGGACGGCGTCCGCGCCGTCGAAGCCCTCGCCGGCGCCCGACCCGCTGGCGACGGTCTCGTAGTACTGCACCCGGTCGTTGCCGAAGGTGAGGTTGTTCATCGTGCCGGAGCCCTCGGCCTGGACGCCCATCGCGGCGTAGAGCGCGCCGGTGACGGCCTGGGAGGTCTCGACGTTGCCCGCGACGGTCGCGGCCGGGGGGACGGGCGCCAGCATCGAGCCCGGCGGGATGCGCACCTCGACGGGCTTGAGGCAGCCGCTGTTGAGCGGGATGTCGTCGGCGACCAGCGTACGCAGGACGTACAGCACCGCCGCCATCACCACCGAGCTGGGCGCGTTGGTGTTGCCGGGTTGCTGCGGGGAGGTGCCGGCGAAGTCCAGGACGGCGCGGCGGGCGGCGCGGTCCACGGTCAGCGCGACCCGGATCCGCGCGCCGCTGTCGGTCTCGTAGTCGTACCGCCCGTCCGGCAGCCCGGGCAGGATGCGGCGCACCGACTCCTCGGCGTTGTCCTGGACGTGCCGCATATAGGCGCGGACGACGTCGAGCCCGAACTCCCCGGTCATCCGCCGCAGTTCGCGGATGCCCTTCTCGTTGGCGGCGATCTGGGCGCGCAGATCGGCGAGGTTGGCGTCCGGGGCGCGGGAGGGGTACGGGCCGGAGGTGAGCAGGGCGCGGGTCTCGGCTTCTCGCAGCCGGCCGTCGCGGACCAGCAGCCAGTTGTCGAAGCGGACGCCCTCCTCCTCGATGGTGCGGCTGAACGCGGGCATCGAGCCGGGGCTGATGCCGCCGATCTCGGCGTGGTGGCCGCGCGAGGCCACCAGGAACAGCAGCTCGCTGCCGCCCTGGTCGAAGACCGGGGTGACGACGGTGACGTCCGGCAGATGCGTCCCGCCGTGGTACGGGTCGTTGACCGCGTACACATCGCCGGGCCGCAGGTCGGCGCCGCGCCGCCGCAGCACCTCCTTGATGGACTCCCCCATCGACCCCAGGTGCACGGGGATGTGCGGGGCGTTGGCGACGAGGTTGCCGGCGGCGTCGAAGAGGGCGCAGGAGAAGTCCAGCCGCTCCTTGATGTTGACCGAGTGCGCGGTGTTCTCCAGCCGCACGCCCATCTGCTCGGCGATCGCCATGAAGAGGCTGTTGAAGACCTCCAGCAGCACCGGGTCCGCCGCCGTGCCGACGGCGGTACGGGCCGGGCGCGGCCGGGCACGGGTGAGCAGCAGATGGCCGCGCTCGCCGACGGCGGCCCGCCAGCCGGGGTCGAGGACGGTGGTGGCGTCGTCCTCGGCGATGATCGCCGGGCCGGTGAGGGTGTCGCCGGGCCGCAGGTCGGCGCGGCGGTACAGCCCGGTGTCCGTCCAGCGTCCGCCGGTGTACATCCGGACGGTCTCCACCACCGCCAACTCCCCCTCCCTGGGCGGGAATTGGTGCCGGTATCCGGCGGCGCCGCCGGCCGGGCCGCGGGACTCCACCGACACCGCCTCGGCGACCAGCGGCTTGTCCATGGTGAAGCCGTAGCGCTCGCGGTGCGCGCGGGCGAAGTCCCCGGCCATGGCGGCGGCCGCGCCGAGCGGGACGCCGAGGGCGGAGTCGGTGCCGGCGTAGCGGACCAGGACCCGGGCGCGGGTGGTCAGGGACTCCTCCGGCACGCCGTCGGCGAGGAGTTCCCGCCGGGTCCGCCGGGCCAGCGTGTCGCACACCCGCCGGACCCGGCCGGCCGCGCCGTCCTCCCCCAGCGGCTCCTCGACGGCCTGTTCGCGTATCGCGGTGGCGTCGGCGACGCCGATGCCGTACGCGGAGAGCACCCCGGCCAGCGGCGGCACCAGGACCGTGCCCACGCCCAGGGCGTCGGCGACCGCGCAGGCGTGCTGGCCGCCCGCGCCGCCGAAGCTGACCAGGGCGTAGCGGGTGATGTCCCGGCCGCGCTGGACGGAGATCTTCTTGACCGCGTTGGCCATGTTGAGCACCGCGATGTCCAGGAAGCCGGCCGCGACCTCCTCGGGGCCGCGGTCGTCGCCGGCCTCGGCGGCGGCCCGGGCGGCCAGTTCCGCGAACCCCTCGCGGACCGCCGCCGCGTCCAGCGGCTGGTCGCCGGCCGGCCCGAAGACGCGCGGGAAGTGGCCTGGCTGGACGCGGCCGAGCATGACGTTGGCGTCGGTGACGGTGAGCGGGCCGCCGCGGCGGTAGCAGGCCGGGCCGGGGTCGGCGCCGGCCGAGTCCGGGCCGACGCGGTACCGGCGGCCGTCGAAGTGCAGGACCGACCCGCCGCCGGCCGCGACGGTGTGGATGTCCATCATCGGCGCCCGCATCCGCACCCCGGCGACCTCGCTGGCCGAGATCCGCTCGAACTCCCCGGCGTAGTGCGAGACATCGGTGGAGGTGCCGCCCATGTCGAAGCCGATGACCCGGTCGAAGCCGCCGTCCGGGCCCGCGCCGCCGTCCGCGGCCTCCGCGGCCGTCCGCGCCATCCCGACCACTCCGCCGGCCGGTCCGGAGAGCACCGCGTCCTTGCCGCGGAAGTGCGCGGCCTCCCGCAGCCCGCCGCTGGACTGCATGAACAGCAGCCGGACGCCCGGGAGTTGGGCGGCCACCTCCGCGACGTACCGGCCGAGGATCGGCGAGAGGTAGGCGTCGACGACGGTGGTGTCGCCGCGGGAGACCAGCTTCATCAGCGGGCTGACCTCGTGCGAGCAGCTGACCTGCGGGAAGCCGGCCTCCCGGGCGAGGGCGGCGACCCGCTGCTCGTGCGCGGGGTGGCGGTAGCCGTGCAGCAGCACCACGGCGGCGGCGCGCAGCCCGTCCGCGCGGGCCCGTACGAGCTCCCGGCGGACCCGGTCCTCGTCCAGCGGCCGGACCGGGTCGCCGTGCGCGCCGACCCGTTCGGGCACCTCGATCACCCGCTCGTACAGCGGCTCGGGCAGCACGATCCGCCGGTCGAAGATCCGCGGGCGGTTCTGGTACGCGATCCGCAGCGCGTCCCGGAAGCCCTCGGTGATCAGCAGCACGGTGCGTTCGCCGGTGCGCTCCAGGAGGGCGTTGGTGGCGACGGTGGTACCCATCCGGACGACCGCGATCCGCTCGGCCGGCACCGGGTCGTCCGGGCCGAGCCCCAGCATCATCCGGATCCCGGCGACCGCGGCGTCCCGATAGCGCTCGGGGCGGTGCGAGAGCAGCTTGCCGGTGACCAGCCGCCCGTCCGGCCGCCTGCCGACGACATCGGTGAACGTGCCCCCGCGGTCGATCCAGAACTCCCAGCGTCCGGTCACCCCGCCATTGTCGCAGCGCGGCCCGCTTCACACCGGGGGGCGCGGGCCGGGCGGGCGGTCAGGCGGCCAGTGCGGCGCGGTCGGCCAGCACGTCCGCGTAGTGGCCCAGCAGCTCGTCGCCGACCGCCTCCCAGGTGCGGGCCGCGACCGCCCGCCGGCCGGCCGCGCCGTACCGCGCCCGCAGCTCCGCGCCGCCGGCCAGGACCCGCACCGCGTCCCGGAGGGCGTCCCCGTCGCCGGGCGGCACCAGCAGCCCGGTCCGCCCGTGGTCGACGAGGTCCAGCGGCCCGCCGGCGGCCGGCGCCACCACCGGGACCCCGGACGCCATCGCCTCCTGCACGGTCTGGCAGAAGGTCTCGTACGGCCCGGTGTGCACGAAGACGTCCAACGAGGCGTACAGCCGGGCCAGTTCGTCGCCGGTGCGGCGACCCAGGAACCGCGCCTCCGGCAGCTGCGCCCGCAGGGCGGCGGCGCTGGGCCCGTCCCCGATGACCACCGTGCGCACGCCCGGCAGCCGGGTGGTCGCGGCGAGCAGCCGGACGTCCTTCTCCGGCGCCAGCCGCCCCACGTACCCCACCAGCAGCTCCCGCCCCGCCAGCAGCGAACTGCGCAGCACCGCGTCCCGCCGCCCCGGGTGGAAGCGCGCGGAGTCGACGCCGCGCGGCCACAGCCGCACCCGGGGCACCCCGTGCTCGGCCAGGTCCAGCAGCGCCGCGCCGGACGGGGCCAGGGTGAGGTCGGCGGCGGCGTGCACCGCCCGGATCCGCCGCCAGGCCGCCGCCCCGCCGCGCCCCAGATACGTCCGCGCGTACCGCGCCATATCGGTCTGGTACACCGCGACCGCCGGAACCCCGCGCCGGGCCGCGGCCGCCATCCCCCGCGCCCCGAGGACGAACGGTCCCGCCAGGTGCACCAGATCGGGCCGGTGCCCGTCCAGCGCCGCGGACAGCCGCCGCCCCGGGAGCGCGATCCGCACCTGCGGGTAGCCGGGCAGCGGCATCGAGGGCACCCGCACCACCGGGCAGGGCCCGTCGTACGCGGCGCCGGGGGCGGCCGGCCCGGTGTGCGCCAGCGGGGCGATGACCAGCGGCTCGTGGCCGCGCCGGACGAGGTGCCGGGCGGTCTGAAGCGCGCAGTGGGCGACGCCGTTCACGTCGGGCGGGAAGGATTCGGTGACAAGCGCGACACGCATACCGCAGTTGTCGGCGCACCGTGCGAGGCCCGGACCACGGGGATCTTTCCGCCCGGCGAACGTCCCATGAGCGTTCGCCCACCCGGCCGGTCCCGCAGCTAGGCCGCCGAGGCGTCCGGCCGGAAGCGGGCGCGGACCGCGGTCTGCACCTCGGCCTCCTCGGCCGGGTCGGCGGCGAGCCGGCGGAGCTGCTCGACGACCCGGTCGTCACCGGTGGCGGCGTGCCGGGCGGCCAGTTCCCGGGTGGTCTCCTCGCAGTCCCACAGGCACTCGACGGCGAAGCCGGCCGCGAAGCCGGGGTCGGTGGCGGCCAGCGCGGCGGCGGCCCGGCCGCGCAGCTGCGAGGAGGCGGTCTCGCGGTAGATGTGGCGGAGGACGGGGGCGGCGCAGGCGATGCCCAGGCGCCCGGCGCCGTCGGCCAGCGCCCACAGCCCGGCGGCGTCCGGCCCCTCCTCCCGGACGGTGCGGCGCAGCGCGGCCAGCACCAGGTCGGCGTCGCGGGCGGCGCCGCGGCGGGCGAGCATCGCGGCGGCGGAGGCGCCCAGCCGGTCACCGCGCGCGGCCCACATCCGGGCCCGCTCCACGGCGGCCACGCTGCGCATCCGCTCGTACGAGGCGAGCGCGGCGGCGGTCAGGGCCTCGGAGGAGAGCGGGTCGGTGGCGGCGGCCTCGATGAGGTCGAGCGCGGCGGGGTCGCCGCGTTCGGCGAGGTGGTGCAGGACGGCGGCGCGCGCCGCGTCCGGTCCGCCGCGGCCGGCCCGCAGCAGCTCGGCGCGGTCCTCGGGCCCGGCGACGGCGCTCAGGCAGCGCGCGGCGGCGAGGTAGCGGTGCTCCCCGGGGCGCGCCTCGCTCTCCCGCTCGGCCCACTCCAGCACCTCCGCCACGCTCCAGCCGGGGCGCGGCCCGCGCGGCCGGAGCTGGCGCTGCCAGCGGTCGAACGAGCCCTGCTCGCCGGCCGCGGCCAGCCGGGCGGCGTAGCGGGGGTCCTCGGCCCACAGCCGCCAGGGCCGGGGCTCGAAGGCGTCGCGGACGGCGGCGGCCAGCTCGGCCTCGCCGCGCGGGGTCCGGGGGAAGCGGGCCAGGACGGCGGGCGCCAGGCTCATCAGGCCGGCGTCGTCGTCCCGCAGCGCGAGCTCGTCCAGGGCCCAGCGCCAGTTGCCGCCGGCCGCGGCGTAGCTGCGCAGCAGCAGGCGGGCGGCGTCCCTGCCGTACGCGGCGAGGTGGCCGAGGACGGAGAGGGCGAGGCCGGTGCGCTCCTCACCGGTGTCGGTGAGGTCGTCGGGGTGGAAGAGGTGGCGTTCGATCTCCTCCAGGCCGCCGTCGAGCTGCATGTAGAGGCGCGCGTAATAGAGCGAGCGGTTCTCCACCTGCCAGTCCCGGCGGGGGTCGCGCAGCACGCTGGTGTTGAGTGCCGCGAGCGCCTCGGCCCGCGGCGCCGCGAGGGCGTGCAGGGTCCCGTCGCCGCGGCCTCGCTGGAGGAGGCCGAGCAGGGTGCCACTGGGCGCTATGTCTGGATCGAACATGAGGTCAGCATCCGATGCGGGGGACGGGCTGGCAACGGGATTTCCGCCGACCGGCATTCTTGCCGGTGACCGCGGGCCCTATGCGTCGTTCCCACCATGGATCGGCGGGGTGGACAGCTGTACGGCGGCCGCAGCCTAGCGTGGAACCCCTCATTCCGCCGATTCGGGCCCGGGAGCCACAGGAAGGCCGCTGGCATATGCCGGACGAACCACCGTATCGGGTAATGCCAAATCCCTTACGCACCGTCGCGGCCTGTGCAAGAGTCGTAACCGGCCCCTATCCAACCGGCGCCGCCTGATCACGGAGTACGTCATGCCGCCCCCTCTCTTCGCGGACCACCCAGCCGATCGGACGCCCGAGCGTGACGCGGTCGAGGCACTCATCTCGCAGGCCCGCACCCTGCGCGGTGGGCTCGACGCGGTGCGCAGAGAGTCCTCGGTGGCCGGAGACCTCGCCGCCGACCCGCAGCTGCGCTGGCAGCGCGCCCTGTGCGAGCTCGCCGTCCATCACCTCGACGACCTCGGCGGCCATCTCGACCAGCTCAGAGAGGGCCTGCCCGCCGCGGGCGCCGACGAGCCGGCGCCGTTCGCCGGCCGGCCCGCCGCCCCGCCCGAGCCCGCGGCGCCCGAGCGCGGCGCGCTGCTGCGCCGGGTGGGCAGCGCCGAGTGGAATCTCCTCACCGACGAGGTGACGTGGTCCGACGAGCTGTTCGCGATGGTCGGCCGGGATCCGGCGGACGGCCCGCTGACGCTGGACGAGCTGCCGTCCCTGGTCCACCCCGACGACCAGGAGCAGCTGGCCGTCATGGTCACCGACTGCCTGGTGGACGGCCGGCCGATCGACGGCGAGTTCCGCATCCTGCGCGCCGACACCGGCATCCGCACGGTCCACATGGTCGGCGAACCGGTGCTCGACGCCGAGGGCGGCACGGCCTGCATGTGGGCGGTGCTGCGGGACGTCAGCGAGCTGCGCCGCAGCCAGATGGCGGTCCGGGAGACCGGTGACTCGCTGCGGCGCGAGCACCACATCGCGCAGACCGAGCACCGCCTCGCGGTCGAGCTCCAGGAGGCCGTACTGCCGCCGTGGCGCGGTCCGCTGCGCTTCCCCGAGGGCGGTCCGGTCACCCTGGATCTGGCCGGCCGCTATCTGCCCGCCGCCACCTCCGCGCTGATCGGCGGCGACTGGTACGACGCCCTCCAACTCCCCGACGGGCGCACGCTGTTGACGGTCGGCGACCTCACCGGGCACGGCGTCGCCGCGACGTCCGGGATGGCGATGGTGCTCGGGGCGCTGCGCGGGATGGCGGTGGCCGGGCACCGGCCGGGCCCGCTGATGGGCTTCCTCAACCAACTCCTGGACACCGCCACCCAGCCGGCGCTGGGCAGCGCGGTGTGCTGCCAGTTCGACCCGGCGACCGGTGTACTGGAGTGGGCCCAGGCCGGGCACCCCGCACCGCTGCTCTTCCGCGGCGGCACGGGGCGCGCGCTGGATCCGCCGGACGGCGTCCTGCTCGGCGCCACCACGGGCGCGAGCTACGGCCAGCGCACCGAGCGGCTGCAGCCGGGCGATCTGCTGGTGCTGCACACCGATGGCCTGGTGCCGCGGCGCACCCACGGCCCGGACGGCGTCCAGGAGGGTGCCGAGCGGCTGCTGGCGCTGGCGCCGCGCTTCGGCGCGGCCCGCAGTGCGCAGGAGAGCGTCCGGATCGTGGTGGAGGAGTTCGGCGCCACCGAGCGGGAGGACGACGCCTGCGTCCTGATCGCCCGGGTCGGCGACTGACGCCCGGCCCGGCGCGACGGTCGGGGGTTGCGTCGGCGGTTGCGGAGTAGGGGTGGGTGGAGGCTCGTTCGCCGGGCGCGCCGGGGCTTCTCCGACGGCGCGTCCGCCGTACGGAAGCCGGCCGCCCGCCCCGTCCGGACGTGTCGGACCGGGCAGTGCCGGACCACGTGGCGTCGGACCAGGCGGCGTCAGACCAGGAAATTGGCACCGACGCCCGTCCCCGGGCCCAGCGTCGCGGCCTTACCTTTCGGCTTCTGCTTCGGCAGGACCTGCTGCAACTCCTCGCGCAGCTCCCGGATCTGGCCGCAGCCGGCGTACTGGCCGGTGAGCCGGAACATCTCGCGCAGCCGGTCCCAGGTGCGGTGCGAGGAGTTCTCCCCGATGGAGACCAGCGCCAACCGGGCGTAGCGGTCGGCCTGTTCGGGGTCGTCGCCGATGAAGCAGGCCGAGGCCATCGAGAGGTAGTCGAAGATCTGCGACCGCTGGTGACCGCTCTTGCGCAGTTGGAGCGCCTTCTTGGCGTGATTCTGCGCGATCTTGGCGGCCGAGGGGTCGTGTTCGGCGAGGGTGCGGAACGCCAGGGCCTGCATCCCGTGCAGATCCGCCTCGTCGAACATCTGCATCCAGGCCGGCGGCGGGACGTCGCCGCGGTCCGAGACGAACAGCTCCTCCGCCTCGCCGAGGGTGCGGCGCATCGCCTGGCCGTGGCCCTTGGAGGCGTGCGCCCACGCCTCGATGGTGTGCAGCATGGCGCGGGTGCGCGGCAGGGTCTCCTGGCCGGAGCCGGACTGGGCCAGCTTCATGAGGTCCAGCGCGTCGTCCGGGCGGCCGAGGTGGACCATCTGGCGGGCGGCGCGGGACAGCGCCTCGCCGGCGCGCGGGCGGTCGCCGCCCTCGCGGGCCGCGTGCGCGGCGATGATGAAGTACTTCTGCGCGGTGGGCTCCAGGCCCACGTCGTGCGACATCCAGCCGGCCAGCACCGCGAGGTTGGCCGCCACCCCCCACAGCCGGCGCTGGAGGTGCTCGGGGTGGCGGTAGGCGAGCATGCCGCCGACCTCGTTGAGCTGGCCGACCACGGCCTTGCGCTGGAGGCCGCCGCCGCGGGCCGCGTCCCAGCGGCGGAAGACCTCGACGGAGTGCTCCAGGGCGTCGATCTCCTGGGAGCCCACGGGGGCCGCCTCGTAGCGGTCGAGGCCGATCTGGTCGAGGTCGTACAGGGATTCGCCGGCGAGCTCGTCGTGGCGGAGGGCGGTCGGGGCGGGGTCGGTGTGCAGCCAGTCGTGCATGGCGCCGGTGAGTGCGGAGCCCGCGGCGAGCGCCGCGCCCACCCCCACCAAGCCGCGTCGATTGAGCATGAGGTCCATTCCCGTGAATTCCGTGAGGACCGCAGCGGTCCGCTCGGGCGCCCACGGCAGACCGTCCATGGCCTGGCGCTTCCCCGCGCGACCGGTCCGGGCGAACCCGAGGTCCTCGATGGTTACGACACGGCCGAGGCGCTCGGTGAACAGCGAAGCCAGTACCTTGGGCACCGGATCGCGGGGCGTCTCGCCCATGTCGATCCAGCGCCGGACCCGCGAGGTGTCGGTCGCCAGCTGCGGATGGCCCATGGCCGCCGCCTGCCGGTTGACCAGTCTCGCCAGTTCGCCCTTGGACCAGCCGGCCAGGCCGAAAAGGTCCGCGAGACGGGTGTTCGGCTCCCTGCTCACGTCAAGCCCCCAGGTTCCTCGACTGAGTTGACAGTAACGGCCGCTGACATGGGCGGCGAGCATTCGCCAGGGTTCGCCAGGGTCCGCCAGATGGTCTGCCACCCGCACCCGCGTGTTCGGTAGGTGTGCAGCCCCCGGCCCGGTGGCGGGACCGCATTCCCCAGGGTGCGCGCCCTGCACGGGGACCTGTGGACCGGCCGTCCGTACGGGACCCGTTCACGGGTTCCCGCCGCCGGACCGGGGACGCACGCAACTCGTCGGCGCACGAAGGGATCTGTCTCACCCATGTATGCAGCATCGTCCGCCGTGACCGCCCCCGCCCGGACGTACCGCCCGCATCCCGCGGGGAGCGGGCCGTATCCGGCTCCCTCCCCTTCCCCGGGGGCGGTGCCCGGGCTCCCGGGCGGCCGGAACCGGCGGGCGCCGGGGCCGGGCAGCCAACCGCTCAGCGGGAGACTCGACTTGTCCGGCCCCCAGGGCGCCCAGCTGCGCGCCGCCGTCGCCTCGGTGCACCGGATCTGTCCGGACTTCAACCCGGTCCAGGTGCTGCGCCGCGGCGGGAAGACCGTACTGCTCCTGGGGACGACCGGCCGGATGAGCGCGGTGGCGAAGTGTTTACTGGACCACTCCCCCGCGTGGGCGGACAGCTTCCGGCAGGAAATAAGCGCGTACCGGGCGTTCGTCCGGCACCGTCCGCCGGTCCGGGTGCCGCGCCTGGTGGCGGCCGACCCCGACAGCTGCGCGCTGGTGGTCGAGCGGATGCCGGGCCGGGTGGCGGCCCTGGCGCGGCATCCCGCCGAGGCGCCGCCGCGGGCCGATGTGCGGGCCGCGCTGGGGGCGATCTGCCGGGTGAACGCCTGGCGCCCGCCGGCCGGGCTGTTCGACGCCCCGCTGGACTACGCGGGCCGGATCGGGCGCTACCACGACCTGGGGCTGCTCACCGACCGCGATCTGGGTGACCTCCAGAAGCTGCTGCACGGGCTGGCGCACACCCAGGGCCAGTTCTGCCACGGCGACGCGCTGCTGAACAACGTCCTGCTCTCGCCGACCGGGCCGGTGCTGCTGGACTGGGACAGCGCGGGCTGGTATCTGCCGGGCTACGACCTGGCGACGCTGTGGACGGTGCTCGGCGAGGCGCCGGCGGCCCGCCGGCACATCAGCCAGCTCGCCCAGCAGGCCGGCACCACGGCCCGGGACGCCTTCCTGGTGAACCTCATGCTGGTGCTCACCCGGGAGATCCGGCGGTACGAGACCGCGGTGCAGCGGACGATGCGGGAGCCCGCGCCGGCCGCCGTCCCGGGGCAGCCCGGGGGGCCCGCGGCGGGCGAGGAGCAGCGGCTGCTGCTGCGCAGGCTGCACGACGACGCGCAGATGGCGCGGCGGGCGGTGCGGGCGGCGGTGGGTACCCGCTGATCCGCGAGGGGTGCGGCGGCACCCCGGGGATGACGGTGAGCGGCGCGGCCCGGTGCGGGCGCGCCGCTCACCGCCGTATTGGTCCATTCCACTGACGCCCCGCAGGTCCCGGGCCCGGTCCGGGAAGGCTCCTGGCGGTGCTGCCCTGACATGCGGAAACCCGACCGCGCGCGGAGACTGACGACGCGTCGGCACACCTATGGTTCTCGGCCCGATCGGGGGCTTAGTCTCGGGTTCTCCCGCACGGCAGCGGCCCGTCCGGTGCGCAGGCGCATCGGCCGGGCCCTGGCACACCACCGTCACACCGCCCCGGCTCGGGCCGGCTTGAGGAGGCTGTTTTGCGAGGATCCGCCCCTGACGACGCGTCAAGAACCCGCCGCCGCGCGCCGCGCCGGTCCGCCACCGCGCTCGCCGCGGCGGCGCTGCTGGTGCCGCTGGTCGCGGCGGCCCCGTCCGCGGGCGCCGGGCAGCCCCGGTCCGACGCGCTCCAGCGGGCCTTCGGCGACGCCGCCGCCCGCTACCACGTCCCGCGCGGTGTGCTGCTCGGCGTCGCGTACCTGGAGTCCCGGTGGGACGGCCACGGGGGCGCGCCCAGTGTCTCCGGCGGCTACGGGCCGATGCATCTGACCGACGCCCGGACGGCCGTGGCGCGGGCGCCGGAGTTCGGCGCGGACGGCGAGGACGCGCGCGGCGACTCCGCCCGGCCGGTCCGCGCCACCCCGCGCCCGGCGGCCCGGCGGGCGGTGCTGCCCGACCGGCTGCCCGAACGGCTGCGGACGCTGCCGGAGGCGGCGAAGCTGACCGGGCTGCCGGCGGAGCGGCTGCGGACCGATCCGGCGGCGAACGTGCTCGGCGGCGCCGCGCTGCTCGCCGCCCACCAGCGCGCGCTGGGCCTGCCGGCCAGCGCCGATCCGGCGCGGTGGTACGCGGCGGTGGCGCGCTACGGCGGCCAGGACGATGCGCGCAGCGGGGCGGCGTTCGCCCGGGACGTCTTCTCGGTGATGCGGCAGGGAGAGAGCCGCGTCACGGACGCCGGGCAGCGGGTCACGCTGGCCGCCGCGCCCCGGCTGACCGCCGACCCCGCCCAGGAGAAACGTCTCGGCGCGGCCACCGCGCAGCGCGCCGCCGCGCCCGGCGGCCCCGGGGCGCTGGAGTGCCCCTGGTCGGTCGCCTGCGAGTCCTGGCCGGCGCCCTACGAGGAGTACGACAACGGCACCAACTACGGCAACCACGATCTGGCCGACCGGCCGAAGGACCAGCGGATCGACACCATCGTCATCCACGACACCGAGGGCTCCTGGGAGACCACCCTCCGGCTGATCAAGGACCCGAAGTACGTGTCCTGGCACTACACGATCCGGTCCGCCGACGGGCTGATCGCACAGCACGTACCGACCAAGGACGTGGCCTGGCACGCGGGGAACTGGTTCGTCAACGCGCACTCGATCGGCATCGAGCACGAGGGGTTCCTGGCCGCGCCGGACGCCTGGTACACCGAGGCGATGTACCGGACGTCGGCCCGGCTGGTGACGTACCTGGCGGCGAAGTACCGGATCCCGCTGGACCGGCAGCACATCCTGGGCCACGACAACGTCCCCGGCACGACGCCGGGCACGATCCCGGGGATGCACACCGACCCCGGGCCGTACTGGGACTGGGCGCACTACTTCACGCTGCTGGGCCACCCGTTCCGGCGCACCGCGGGCCCGGACGGCGGGCTGGTCACCATCCGGCCGTCGTACGACCGCAACCGCCCGGTCTACACCGGCTGCGAGAAGGCGGGCACGCCGTGCCCGGAGCACGGGTCCACGGCCGTCCGGCTGCACACCGCGCCCAGCGACAGCGCGCCGCTGATCCAGGACATCGGGCTGCACCCGGACGGCGCGGCGACCACGACCGGGGTGAACGACACCGCGGCGCGGGCGACGACCGGGCAGCGGTTCGCGGTGGCGGGCCGGTCCGGTGACTGGACGGCGATCTGGTATCTGGGGCAGCAGGCGTGGTTCCGCAACCCGCGGTCGCACCCCACGGCGGTGGACGCCAAGGGCCTGGTGGCGACGCCGAAGGCGGGCCGGGCGGAGATCCCGGTGTACGGGCGGGCCTATCCGGAGAAGGAGGCGTACCCGTCGCAGGTGCCGGTGCAGTCGGTCACGCCGCTGCCGTACAGGCTGCTGTCCGGCCAGCGGTACGCGGTCGGCGGGAAGGTGCGCGCGGACTACCTCTACGCGCCGACGTTCGACATCGCCCGGCACGCGGTGGTCCGGGGCGAGGACGTGTACTACGAGATCCAGGTGGGGCACCGGGTCGGCTATGTGCGGGCGGCCGACGTGGACGTGCGGCCCTCGGAGTCGTAGGCGGAGTGGGACGCCGCGCGCCCGGTGGCGGTTCGGGACCGCCACCGGGCGCGCGGGCGTGCGCGGCCGCCCTCCGCAGGCCGGCCCTGCCCCGTCAGCCCTGCTGGAACAGCTCCGCGGGCAGCGGCTTGAGCAGCGCGTAGAGGTCGTCGGTGATCGGGCGGTCCCAGCTTGCGATGGTGACCAGGACGCCGTCGCTGCGGTCGAACTGGACGCAGGAGATCCGGCTCTCGGAGCACTTGACGCGCTTGACGATCAGGAGGTTGTCCTGGTGCATCACCGGGGTGTCCTCGGTCTCCACGACCGTCACCGGCTCGTCGTTCTCCAGCGCGGCGAGCAGCTGGGCGACCTCGAAGGGCACCTGGCCCTCCTCGACCTCGCGGGCCGGGGAGCCCTCCGGCAGATTGCCGATGATCATCGCCGGGCCGCGGCCGCCGAACAGGTCGTAGCGGAGGAAGACGCCCTGGCAGCTCCCGTCCGGCGCGGGCAGCAGCCCGGCCCCGAGATTCCCGGGCCAGTCCCCCGGGTCCATGGCGAGTACGTCGAAATCTGGACCGGCGGGCGTGGCTGCGCTGCGGCGGCGGAGGAAGGACATGCCGCCATCGTACGTGGCCCGGCCCGGCGGACGGCGCGGACGTCCGCACCGGGCGGCGGCGTACGGGTGGCCTGGTCAGCCGGGTGCGGCGGGTGCGGCGGCCGGTCCGTGCGGAGGGTGACCGCGGGCCACGGCACGCGCCCTGTCGCGGGCATGCCACGCATCCCGGATGCTACGGTCGCGGGCAGCCGAGCGCCATCAAGGGGGAACCGTGGCCGATCTCCGTCAACTGCTCCGCGATCTGCCGGTGTTCGCGGCCGATCCGCTGCCGGTGTTCGATCCGGCGGAGACGCCCGGGGACCCGGTCGCGCTGTTCACCGACTGGCTGCTGGGCGCCATCCGGGCGCAGGTGCCCGAACCGCACGCGATGACGCTCGCCACCGCCGGCCCGGACGGCGATCCGTCCGCCCGGACGCTGATCCTGAAGGACGTGGACGCGGCGGGCTGGCGGTTCGCCGCGCACCGGGCCAGCGGCAAGGGCCGCGAACTGGCCGCCCGGCCGTACGCCGCGCTGACCTTCTACTGGCAGCCGCTCGCCCGCCAGGTGCGGGTGCGCGGGCCGGTGGTCCCGGAGAGCGCGGAGCGGTCGGCCGCCGACTTCCTGGCCCGCAGCGCCGGGGCGCGCGCCGAGGCGCTGCTCGGCCGGCAGAGCCGCCCGCTGGCCTCCCTCGCCGAACGGGACGCCGCGGTGGCCGGCGCCGCGGAGCGCCTGGCCCGCGACCCCGGCCTCGTCCCGCCGGAGTGGACGCTGTACGCGGTGCGGGCCGAGGAGGTGGAGTTCTGGCAGGGCTCCCGGGACCGCGATCACACCCGGCTGCGGTACCGCCGGGACGGCGCGGGGTGGACGAAGGAGCTGCTGTGGCCGTGAGCGGGTCGGCGGGCGCTACCGCGGCGGACCGGCGGATCGACCACTGGCGGGCCGGGCTGGCGGCGGTCCCGGAGGAGGTCTGGCGGCGGGCGGACTGCGAGGTGCTGATCCTGGCGGACAACCACCTGACCGAGGTGCCCGGCGCGGGGCTCGCCGGGCTGCGCCGGCTGCACACCCTGGACCTGGGCCACAACGCGCTCACCGCGCTCCCGGAGGAGATCGGCGCGCTGGCCGGTGCGCTGACCCGCTACCTCTACGTGCACGACAACCGGCTCACCGCCCTGCCGGACGCGGTGTGCCGGCTGGACCGGCTGGCGTACCTCAACGCCGGGGACAATCCGCTCGGGCGGCTGCCGGAGGGGCTGGGGGCGATGGCCGGGCTGGTGGAGCTGCGGGTGCAGCGGGCGCGGCTGAGCGCCCTGCCGGGGTCGGTGGGGCGGTTGCGGCGGCTGCGGGAGCTGTGGCTGGGGGGCAACGCGCTGACCGCGCTGCCGGCCGGGGTCGGGGAGCTGGCGGAGCTGCGGGTGCTGGAGCTGCGGGACAACGCGCTGCCCGCGGTGCCGGGAGCGCTGCGGGGGCTGCCGCGGCTGCGGTGGCTGGATCTGCGCGGCAACCGGATCGCCGGACTGCCCGGGTGGGTGGCCGCGTTGCCGTCGCTGGAGAAGCTGGACCTGCGGTGGAACGCGGTGGACGACGCGGCGGCCCCGGTCCGGGCGCTGCGGGACCGGGGCTGCGTGGTGCTCACCTGACGCCGGATCGGGGCGGGCGTCCGGGCCGGCGGCGTCAGGTCAGCTCAGGTCACGTCAGGTCGAACTCGCCCTCCCGGGCGCCGAGGACGAAGCCGCGCCACTCCGCCGGGGTGAAGATCAGCGCCGGGATCTCCGGGCTGCGGCCGTTGCGCATCGCGATATAGCCCTCGACGAAGGCGATCTGGACATCCCCGCCCACGCCCCGCGTGCTCGTCCGCCACTCCGCTTCGGTCAGGTCGAGCTGGGGCCTGGGCCCGCCCGCGAGCCGCTGGTCGGTGATGCTGTCGGCCACGTAACCGCTCCTCCCGGTCGTCGTCCGGGCCAGGGTAACGACTGGGCCCGGGGACGGACAGAGGACGTGCGGACGGGGCCGGGGTCAGCCGGTGGGGGCGTCGGCGCCGACCAGCCACATGGCGAAGAACTGCGATCCGCCGCCGTAGGCGTGCCCCAACGCCCGCCGTACGCCGTCCACTTGGTGCTCGCCCGCCCGGCCGCGTACCTGGAGCGCGGCCTCGGCGAAGCGGATCATGCCGGAGGCGCCGATGGGGTTGGTGGACAGCACCCCGCCGGAGGGGTTGACCGGCAGATCGCCGTCGAGGGCGGTGGCGCCGGACTCGGTGAGCTTCCAGCCCTCGCCCTCCTCGGCGAAGCCGAGGTTCTCCAGCCACATCGGTTCGTACCAGGAGAACGGGACGTACATCTCGACGGCGTCGATCTGGCGGCGCGGGTCGGTGATCCCGGCCTGCCGGTAGACGTCCGCGGCGCAGTCCTGGCCGGCCCGCGGGGAGACGAAGTCCTTGCCGGCGAAGAGGGTGGGCTCGCTGCGCATCGCCCCGCCGTGCACCCAGGCCGGCGGGTGCGGGGCGCGGGCCGCGCCGGTGCGGTCGGTCAGGACCATGGCGCAGGCGCCGTCGGAGGAGGGGCAGGTCTCGGAGTAGCGGATCGGGTCCCAGAGCATCGGCGAGGACTGGACCTTCTCCAGGGTGAGGTCGTGCTCGTGGAGGTGGGCGTAGGGGTTCTTCAGGGCGTTGCGGCGGTCCTTGTAGGCGACCAGGGAGCCGATGGTGTCCGGGGCGCCGGTGCGGCGCATGTACGCGCGGACGTGCGGGGCGAAGAAGCCGCCGGCGCCGGCCAGCAGCGGCTGCTGGAACGGGATCGGCAGGGACAGGCCCCACATCGCGTTGGACTCGGACTGCTTCTCGAAGGCGAGGGTGAGGACGGTGCGGTGCACCCGGGCGGCGACGAGGTTGGCCGCGACCAGGGCGGTGGAGCCGCCGACCGAACCGGCGGTGTGCACCCGGAGCATCGGTTTGCCGACCGCGCCGAGCGCGTCGGCGAGGTACAGCTCCGGCATCATCACCCCCTCGAAGAAGTCCGGCGCCTTGCCGATCACCACGGCGTCGATGTCCGCCCAGCTCAACTCGGCGTCTTCCAGCGCCCGTTGGGCGGCCTCGCGGACGAGTCCGGCGATCGAGACATCGCGCCGGGCGGCGACGTGCTTGGTCTGGCCGATGCCGACGACGGCCACCGGCTCCTTCGCGGACGCGGTACCGCTCATCGCTCCCCCTCCAGGACGGCGACCAGGTTCTGCTGAAGGCAGGGACCCGAGGTGGCGTGGGCCAGGGCGCGGTCGGACTCGCCGCGCCGGATGGCGGCGGCGGCCTCGCCGACGCGGATCAGACCGGCGGCCATCACGGGGTTGGCGGCCAGGGCGCCGCCGGACGGGTTGATCCGGACGGTGGACCCGGGGTCGTCGAGCCGCAGGGCGCGGCGCAGGACGACCTCCTGGGAGCTGAACGGCGCGTGGAGTTCGGCGAGGTCCACGGGGGCGTCGAAGGCCCCGGCGCGTTCGGCGGCGAGCCGGGTCGAGGGCGAGTCGGTCAGGTCGCGGACGCCCAGGCCGTGGGCCTCGATGCGGTGGTCCAGGCCGCGGATCCAGGCCGGGCGGCCGGTGAGCCGGCGGGCGGTGTCGCCGGCGGCCAGCACCACCGCGACGGCGCCGTCGACGACCGGCGGGCAGTCGCCGGTGCGCAACGGCCCGACGACCTGCCGGCCGGGCCCGGTGTCCGCGCCGCCCCGGCTGCGGGCCCCGATGGCGGCCAGTTCGCGGTCGCCGGTGAGTCCGGCGTCGTACAGCGCCTGGGCCTGGAGGGCGGCGAGCGCCACCGAGTCGGGCCACAGCGGGGCGAGGTAGTAGGGGTCGAGCTGGCGGGTGAGGACCTCGCGGAGGTCGCCGGGTGAGGACTTGCCGTACGCGTAGACCAGCGCGGTGTCGGCCTCGCCGGTGAGGATCTTCACCCATGCCTCGTACAGCGCCCAGGCGCCATCCATCTCCACATGGGATTCGGAGATCGGCGGCCAGGCGCCGACACCGTCCAGCGCCATGGTGAAGGAGAAGGCGCGGCCGGCGAGGTAGTCGGAGGAACCGGAGCAGGTGAAGCCGATGTCGCGGGCTTTGAGGCCGGTCTGCGCGAGGACGTCGTGGAGGACCGGCATCACCATCTCGACCTCGGAGGTGTCGGCGCTGTCGGCGACCGGTTCGCTGCGCGCGAAGGCGACGACGGCGACCTCGCGCGCCGGGCCGCGTACCGGGCCGGGCACTGGCTCGGACATCAGATCAGCTCCTTGTAGCTGTCGTAGTCGGCGTCGGGCTCGCCGGTGGGGCGGTAGTGGTCGGGGTAGCGGGCGCCGTCGGTCCAGACCGGCTCGACGCGCAGGCCCATCCGCACCTGGTCGTAGGGGATGCCGCCGATCCGGGCGTGCAGGGCGAGGTCGGCGCCGTCCAGGGCGATGTGGGCGTAGACGTAGGGCACCTCGATGTCGAGGTTGCGGGCCTTGATGTTGACGATGCAGAAGGTGGTGACGGTGCCGCGGGGGCCGACCTCGACCTGTTCGCCGGTGGCGACGCCGCAGGTGGGGCAGGCGCCGCGGGGCGGGACGTAGACCTTGCGGCAGGCCGGGCAGCGTTCGCCGAGGGTCTTCCGCTGCGCGAGGCCCTGGAGGAAGCGGGACTGGGTGCGGCCGGGGGCGTAGGTGTAGTCGAGCCGGGCGGGGGCGGTGATGCCGGTGACGGGGTCCGCGAACCGGCCGGTGTGCGGGGTGGGCGCGGCGGCCGGCGGCGCGTCCCGGTCCGCCGGTTCGAAGCAGGCGATGTCGGTGATCGCGCCGGTGCGTTCGGCGGCCCAGCGGATCCGGACCCGCATACCGGTGCGTACGGCGTCGGGGCCGGGGGCGTCCAGGGCGTGCAGCAGGGCGGTGTCGGCGCCGTCGAGCCGGACCAGGACCCAGGCGAACGGGGTGGCCAGCGGCTGGCCGCGGCGCGGGGACGGGTTCCAGGCCCAGGTGGTGACGGTGCCGGCCGGGGCGACCTCGACCAGGTCGCTGAGTTCGTCGGCGGTCACCGGGTCGTACTCGGTGGGCGGGACGACGATCCGGCCGTCGCGGGCCCGGACGCCGAGCACGGTGCGCTCGCGCAGTCCGGTGAGGAAGGCGCTCTGGACCGGGCCGAGGGAGCGGGTGAAGGGGAATTCCACGACGAGCGGCGCGGTGAGGACCTCTGACATGCGGGGCTCCTGGGGCTGGTGGGGTCAGGCGCGCCGGAAGACCGGGGGGCGCTTCTCGGCGAAGGCGCGGGCGCCCTCCTTGGCGTCGGCGGTGTCGAACACCGGCCAGCCACGCGCGAGTTCGGCGGCGAGTCCGTCCGTCTCGGTCAGCTCGGCGGTCTCGTAGACGGACGCCTTGACGGCCTCGACGGCGAGCGGGCCGCAGGCGTTGATCCGCTCGGCGATCTCCAGGGCCGCGTCCCGCGCGGTGCCGTCCGGGACGACGCGGCCGATCAGGCCGATCCGGGCGGCCTCCGGTGCCGGGTAGGGGCGGCCGGTGAGCAGCATCTCCAGCGCGTGGGTGCGCGGGATCTGGCGGGGCAGCCGGACGGTGGAGCCGCCGATCGGGAACAGGCCGCGCCGCACCTCGTAGAGGCCGAAGGTGGCGCTCTCGCCGGCGACCCGGATGTCGGTGCCCTGGAGGATCTCGGTGCCGCCGGCCACGCAGGGGCCCTCGACGGCGGCGATCACCGGTTTGCGCGGGCGGTGGTGGCGCAGCATCGCCTTCCAGTGCAGGTCGGGGTCGGCGCGCAGCCGCTCCCGGTACGCTCCGCCGGCCATCCCGTCGCCGGCCAGCGCCTTGAGGTCCATCCCGGCGCAGAAGGCGCCGCCGGCGCCGGTCAGCACGATGGAGCGGATGGTGTCATCGGCGTCGGCGGCCAGCCAGCCGTCGTACAGGCCGACCAGCATCGGCAGGGAGAGCGCGTTCTTCGCCTCCGGCCGGTTGAGGGTGAGCACCAGCGTCGCGCCGGCGCGTTCCACGGTGAGGTGCTCGGTGCCCGCGTCCTCCGGCCGTACCGGGGCGCTCGCGGCGTGTTCGGTCCCGCCCATTGGGGTCCTCCCGTCTGGCAACGAGAACAGGTTGCAGTAGCGGCACGGCGAGTTCAAGGCTTTTTCTGACGCAGTGTCAGTTTCTGCTGTGCGGGCCCTTCCCTGTGCCCCCCCGGGGGCGCTCTAATGACCGCCGAGCCGACGCCGCCCGGTCTGGAGGAGCCATGGAGTACAACCTCGCCGACCTCTTCGAGTCGATCGCCGACACCGTCCCGGACCGGGAGGCGCTGGTCCACCTCGACCACCCGGGCAGCGGCGCCGAGCGGCGGCTGACCTACGCGGAGCTGGACCGCGCCGCCAACCGCCTGGCCCACCACCTCCAGGAGCAGGGCGTCCGCCCCGGCGACCACGTCGGCCTGCACCTCTACAACGGCGTCCCGTACCTCCAGGCCGTCTACGCCTGCCTGAAGATCCGCGCCGTCCCGGTCAACGTCAACTACCGCTACGTCGAAGAGGAGTTGGTCTACCTCTACCGGGACGCGGACCTGGTGGCACTGGTCTTCGACGCGGAGTTCACCGAACGGGTCGCCGGGGCGCTGCCGCGCACGCCGAAGCTGCGGCATCTGATCCGGGTCGGCACCCCGCCCGCCGGGGCGCCCGAGCCGCGCATCGCGCCCGTACCGCTGGCGGAGGCCGAGGCGGCCGGCTCGCCCGAGCGCGGATTCGCACCGCGCTCCGCCGACGACCGGATGGTCATCTACACCGGCGGGACGACCGGTATGCCCAAGGGCGTGGTCTGGCGCCACGAGGACCTGTTCTTCTCCGGGATGGGCGGCGGCGCGCCGACCGGTGAGCCGGTGAAACACCCGGGCGAACTGGCCGAACGGGTCGCGGCCGGCGGCGAGGGCCTGGTCTTCTTCCCCACGCCCCCGCTGATGCACGGCACCTCAACTCTGACCGCGTTCATCGCCTTCCACTTCGGCCAGAAGGTCGTCCTGCACCGCAAGTTCGCGCCGGAGGAGGTGCTGCGCACGATCGAGCGGGAGCGGGTCACCAGCGTCTCCCTGGTGGGCGACGCGATGCTGCGGCCGCTGGTGGACGCGCTGTCCGGGCCGCTCAAGGGCACCGACTGCTCCTCGCTGCTGAGCGTCAGCAGCTCGGGGGCGATCCTGTCGGAGACGGTCCGGGCGCAGTTCGCCGCGCTGGTGCCGGGCGCGCTGCTGCTGAACAACTTCGGGTCGTCGGAGTCCGGTTTCAACGGGACCGCCACCGACGACTCAGGCCCGGAGAAGGGGTTCCGGATCAGCGTCAACTCCCGTACGGCGGTGGTGGATCCGGCCGATCACCGCCCGGTCGCGGTCGGCGAGGTGGGCCGGCTGGCCCTGCGCGGCCACGTACCGCTGGGCTACTACAACGACCCGGCCAAGACCGCCGAGACGTTCTTCGAGGCGGACGGCGAGCGATGGGTGCTGCTCGGCGATATGGCGACCGTCGACGCGCGGGGCGTGGTGACGGTGCTGGGCCGGGGCTCGCAGTGCATCAACTCCGGCGGCGAGAAAGTCTATCCGGAGGAGGTCGAACAGGCCCTGAAGGCGCATCCGGCCGTCTACGACGCGCTGGTGGCCGGCGTCCCGGACGACCGCTGGGGCAACCGGGTCGCCGCCGTGGTCCAACTCCGGCCGGGGACGGGTTCATTGGACCTCGCCGCAATCCAGTCCCATTGCCGCACCCGGCTGGCCGGCTACAAGGTCCCGCGCACCGTCGTCTTCACCGACCACATCCAGCGCTCGCCCAGCGGGAAGGCGGATTATCGGTGGGCCAAGGCTGTGGTGGCGGGGGTGGGGGGTTCGGAGGGAACCGGCGGCGCGGGGTGAGCGGGTGGCGGGCCCCGGAGGCTTACGCGCCGCAGACCGACCGCAAGGCGCGGGCCAGCCCCGCCGTGTGGAGCGCGTCGAGATGGTGCCGGTGGCTCAGCTGGAGCGCGTCGGCCGCCAGGCGCGGTGTGCAGCCGGGGGCGGTACGGGCGCGCGGGGAGGCGGCGAGGGCCCGGACCAGTTCGCCGTTGATGCGGTTGATCTCCTCGCGGACCTGGGCGAGGTCCGGGCGGGTGGTGGGCGCCTGCGCCGGATCGGCGGTCCAGCGGCGGTGCAGCCCGCGCTGGACGAGCTTGCTGGCCTCGATCTGGTCCCGGAAGACCCGTACCGTCGCGTCCGGGTCGGCGCCCAGCGCCCTGGCCTGCGCCGCCACGTCCGCCAGCACCTGCTGTTCGCGGGCCGGGTCGTCGATCGGGCTGCCGGTGCCCCACTTGGCGGCGGCCACCGGGTCGGCGGTGGCCAGCCGCTCGGCGGCGAGCGCGACCAGCGCCCGCAGCTGCCCGGCCGACGCGCCGGGCGCACCAACGACCGTTCCCCGACCTGGAGTTGCGGTACTCGTTCGAGCGGCGGCGGCGGTGGCCGTCCCAGGAGTCGGCGCCGCGACGGCGCTCCCGGCCCCGGTGGCCAGCACGGCCGCGGCCGTCCCGGCGATCAGCGCTCGGCGCATCAAGGAAGTCACCCGCACATCGGCCCTTTCCGTAGCCACTTCGCTCCCCCTCCGGGGGCGCTTCGGGGCACCTAGGGGGTGCCCGAACGGATCCCGTAGGGGGCCCGTGGCCCCCCTGCGGGGCCTCAACGCGGCGCAGGGGGCCGGGTATTCCCGTGGAGGGGACCGTCGGGTGGAGCTTAGAGGGGAGCTTACGGGCCCCGGGCACCGGGCTGCGGGCGGGGCTCCGGGCCCGGGGGGCTTGGGCAGCGGGCTGCGGCGGGGGCCCTGGGCTCGAGGGGCTTGGGCACCGGGCTGCGGCCGGGGCCCCGGGCCCGGGGGGGCTTGGGCACCGGGCTGCGGCGGGGGCCCGGGCTCGGGGCGCGGGGCGCCGGCGGACAGCGCGGGGCGCCGGTGGGCAGCACCAGGCACCGGTGGGCAGCGCGGGGCGCGCCGCCGTAACGCTCCCGTCGACGCGTCACCGTTGCGCCGCCGCCCACGCGCTGCCTTTGCATCCCCGCCGACGCGTCACGGTTGCGCCGCCGCTCACACACTGCCGTTGCACCCCCGCCGACGCGGCCCCCTAACGCCCCCACCGATGCGCTCCCGTTCGGCCCTGCCGACGCGCCGCGGCTGTGCTCCCGCCGACGCGCCACCGTCACGCCCCGCTAACGCGCCGTCGTTACGCCGCCGCCGACGCGCGCCGTTACGCCCCCGCCAGGAAGGACGTCACCGCGGCCAGGTAATCGCCGGGGCGGTCCTCGTGGATGAGATGGCCGGCGTCCTCGATGGTTACCAGGCGGGCGGTGGGGATGGTGTCGGCCAGTTCGGCGAGATGGTCCGGGGGGATGGGGCTGGTCGCGCCGCCGGACATGACGAGGGTGGGCGCGGTGATGGCGGCCAGGGCGGTGCGCCAGTGCGGCGCGGGGGCGTTGCGTTCGGCGACCACGGCGGCCTTGGCCTGCCAGTCGAAGGACGCCGGACCGGGCGGCGGCGCCGGGACCTCCTGCGGCGGGTCGGCGGGCACCGGCGGGGCCGGCTCCTCCGCGATCAGATGGGAGACCAGATCCGGGCGGTGGGCGGCCAGCAGCAGCGCGGCGGTGGCGCCCAGCGAGTGGCCGATGAGCGTGACCGGGCCGAGGCCGAGGGCCTCCACGAAGCCGATCGCGTCGTCCCGCCAGCGCTCGAACCCGTACTCCCCCGGCCAGTCGCTGCGGCCGTGCCCGCGCTGGTCGAGGGCGTGGACGCGGTGGGTGGTGGCGAGCCGGCCGACCACCCCGCGCCAGTCCTCACCGTCCTCGCCGAGGCTGTGCAGCAGGACCGCCGGGGGCGCGTCCGCCTCGCCCCAGACGCGGTATGCCAGCTGGACGTCACCGACCTGCACCTTCTGTACGTCACCCATGCGCCCGACGCTACCCGCGGACCGTGCCGGGCACGCCTCTTGACGTGTTCGCCGCGCGCTGATTACTTGGAGCGGCGGCACGTGGCTACCGAATGATCGGTAGGGAGGCAAGGCGGTGGGATCATCCATGCCGGAAGCGGCTACGGACAGAGGGACGGCCGGCGGACCGGCGGACGGGCTGGCGGATGGACCGGCTAGCGGATCGGCGGACGGACTGGCCAGCGGTCCGGCGGGCGAATCGGTCTGCGGGGGCGAGTGGTGCGAGGACGCCGAGCGGCTGTCGGTGGACGCCCTGCGCGCGCTCCAGCTCACCCGCCTGCGCGCCTCGTTGCACCACGCCTACGCGCACGTCCCCTTCTACCGCGCGGCGTTCGACCGGGCCGGGGTCCACCCGGAGGACTGCCGTACGGTGGCGGATCTGGCCCGCTTCCCGTTCACCGTGAAGGACGATCTGCGGGCGCACTACCCGTTCGGGATGTTCGCGGTGCCCAAGGACCGGATCCGGCGGCTGCACGCGTCCAGCGGCACCACCGGGCTGCCCACCGTCGTCGGCTACACCGAGGGGGACCTCTCGAAGTGGGCGGGCCTGGTGGCCCGTTCGCTGCGCGCGGCGGGTGCGCGGCCCGGGCATACCGTCCATATCGCCTATGGCTACGGGCTGTTCACCGGTGGGCTCGGGGCGCACTACGGCGCGGAGCGGCTCGGCTGCACCGTCGTCCCGGCCTCCGGCGGGATGACCAGCCGCCAGGTGCGGATCATCCAGGACTTCCGGCCCGAGATCATCATGGTGACGCCGTCGTACATGCTCACCCTCCTGGACGAGTTCGAGCGGCAGGGCATCGATCCGCGGACCACCTCGCTGAAGGTGGGCGTCTTCGGCGCCGAGCCCTGGACGCAGGAGATGCGCCGGGAGATCGAGGAGCGCTTCGCCATCGACGCGGTGGACATCTACGGGCTGTCGGAGGTGATGGGCCCCGGCGTGGCGCAGGAGTGTGTGGAGACCAAGGACGGGCTGCATGTGTGGGAGGACCACTTCCTGCCCGAGGTCGTCGACCCGATCACCGGCGAGGTACTGCCGGACGGCACGCCCGGCGAACTGGTCCTCACCTCCCTCACCAACGAGGCCATGCCGGTCATCCGCTACCGCACCCGGGATCTGACCCGGCTGCTGCCCGGCACCGCCCGGCCGGCCTTCCGCCGGATGGAGAAGGTCACCGGGCGCAGCGACGACATGATCATCCTGCGCGGGGTCAATCTCTTCCCGGCCCAGATCGAGGAGATCGTGCTGCGGACGCCCGGGGTCGCGCCGCACTTCCAGCTGCGGCTGACCCGCGAGGGCCGGCTGGACCAGCTGACCGTACGGGCCGAGGCCCGGCCGGACGCCACGGCGGACGACCGCGCGGCGGCGGCCGGCCGGATCGCGCGCGGCGTCAAGGACGGGATCGGCGTCACCGTCGCGGTCGAGATCGTCGATCCGGAGACCCTGGAGCGCTCGGTGGGGAAGTTCAAGCGGATCGTGGACGCCAGAGGGGAGGCGTGACGGGGCGCCGGTGGTCCCAACGGCCCGGCCCGGTAGCCGGCCCCAAGCCCCACCGCACCCCGCGCGTCAGGTCATCGACGGGTCCCCCTTGATCACGGCGAAGGGGGCGCCCGCCGGGTCCTTCACCATCGCCAGACGGCCGACGCCGGGGGCGTTCATCGGCGGGATGAGGACCGTGGCGCCGTGGCCGATGGCCTTCTCGTACGCGGCGTCGCAGTCGGTGACGCCGAAGTACGGGTGCCACTCGGACGTGGAGCCGGCGTCCAGATGCATCTGCTGGAGCTGGAGGATGCCGCCCTGCGCGGTGTCCTCGCCCACTCCGCCGCCGGGCGCGGAGACGAGGCTGTAGCCGACCTCGCCGCCCGTGGGAACGTCGTGGTAGCTCCAGTGGAAGACCGTGCGGTAGAAGCCTTTGGCCATGGCGACGTCGGTGGTGTACAGCTCCGTCCAGCACAGGGTGTTCGGCTCCATGACGACGTCCAGGCCGGGGACGTCGCCGGGCTGCCAGATGGCGAAGTCGGCGCCCGTGGGGTCGGTGAGCATGGCCAGCCGGCCGGCCGTGAAGACGTCCATCGGCCCCGTCCGGACCCGGCCGCCGGCCTGCTCGGCGGCCTTGCAGACCGCGTCCGCGTCGGTGGTGTGGAAGTAGACCGTCCAGGCCGGCTCCGCGCCCTCCTCCGTCAGCGGGCCGACGGCGGCGACCGTCTTCCCGCCGAGCCGGAAGAAGCCGTAGCCGCCGCCCTCCGGGCCGGCCGAGTGGAACGTCCAGCCGAACACCGCGGCGTAGAACCGGGCGGCGGCGTCGACGTCGGGGGCGCCGAGATCGAGCCAGTTCGGCGCGCCGGGGACGTAATGGGTCGTCAGCATGTGGGTGCTCCGATCACGCGGTCGTCAGTGCGGTCGTCAGTGCCGTTTCCCAGCATGGCAGCGACCACTGACAACGGCCCGCCGCGCGCCGCTCAGCCCGTGCCGAACCGCTCGCGCAGCGCACGCTTGAGGACCTTGCCGCTGGCGTTGCGCGGCAGCGCGTCCACGAACACCACCCGCTTGGGCACCTTGAACGGCGCCAGCCGGGCCCGGGCCACGGCGATCAGCTCGACCTCGGTCACCTCGCCCCCGCCCCGCGCCTCGCCGGCCCCGCCGGCACCACTGCCCTCGGCGGCCACGTCCGCCCCGTCCTCGTGCCCCGGGGCCGGGCGCCGGACCACCACCGCGGTCACCGCCTCGATCCACCGCTCGTCCGGCAGCCCGATGACCGCGACCTCGGCGACCTGCGGATGCGTGTACAGCGCGTCCTCCACCTGGCGCGAGGCGACCAGCACCCCGCCGGAGTTAATGACGTCCTTGACCCGGTCCACGATCGTGACATAGCCCTCCGCGTCCCGGACGGCGAGGTCCCCGGAGTGGAACCAGCCGCCCCGGAACGCCTCGGCGGTCTCCGCCGGCTTGTCCCAGTAGCCGGTGCACAGCTGCGGGGAGCGGTAGACGATCTCGCCCCGGGTGCCGTCCGGCACCTCCCGGCCGTCCTCGTCCACCACCCGGGCCTCCACGAACAGCACCGGCCGCCCGCAGGACGCGAGCCGGCCCTCGTGCTCCTCCGGGCGGAGGACGGTGGCCAGGGGGCCGATCTCGCTCTGGCCGAAGCAGTTGTAGAAGGCCAGGTGCGGCAGGCGGGCGCGGAGCCGTTCCAGGACCGGGACGGGCATGATCGACGCGCCGTAGTACGCCTTCCGCAGCCCGCCGAGGTCCCGGGTGGCGAAGCCGGGGTGGCCGGCCAGCGCGATCCAGACCGTCGGCGGGGCGAACAGGCTGTCCGCCCGGCCCTCCTCCACCAGCGTGAAGATCCGCTCGGGGTCCGGCCCGTCCAGGATGGTGTTCTCCGCGCCCACCGCCAGGTAGGGCAGCAGGAAGACGTGCATCTGGGCGGAGTGGTAGAGCGGCAGGGAGTGGACGGGGCGGTCGCTCTCCTTGAGGTCGAGGGCGGTGAGGGCGCTGGTGTACTCGTGCACCAGGGCGCGGTGGGTCATCATCGCCCCCTTGGGGAGCGCGGTGGTGCCCGAGGTGTACAGGAGCTGGACGAGGGCGTCCTCGGCCACGTCCGGCAGCGGAACTACCCCCTCCGCCTCCTCCGCCGCATCCGCCTCCTCCGCCAGCCGCTCGAGCAGCCCGTCCGGCGCCCCGTGCAGCGGCAGCGCGGGCAGGCCGTCCGGCAGCCGGGCGGCCAGCTCCGGGTCCGTGAGGACGAGCGCACTGCCGGACTGGCCGAGGAGATAGCCCAGTTCGTCGCCGGCGAGGGCGTGGTTCACCGGGACGTGCACCAGCCCGGCGCGGGCGCAGGCCAGGAAGCCGATCAGGTACGCGTCGGAGTTGTGCCCGTAGGACGCCACCCGGTCCCCGGGGCGCAGGCCCCGGGCCAGCAGCAGCCGGGCGGCGGCGGTCACCGCGCGGTCCAGTTCCCGGTAGGTCCAGCGGCGCTCTCCGTACCGCAGCGCTGTCCGCTCCGGCACCCGCCGCGCGCTCCGCCGCAGGATCCCGTCGACCGTGTTGCTCCGCGCGCCCGTTACGGGTGAGTCGAACGAGGCGTACGAGGTGCAGGAGGCGTACGAGGCGCCTCCGGCACCCGGGGCGGGCGGCGCCCCTGCCGCGTCCGTGGCATCCATGGCATCCGTCATGCGGTGATCCTGAGCGCCACCCGAGGACCGGTCAAGGCACCAGGCACGGCGACGCGCCCAGCAACCGGGCCCGCGCCGACCGGCCCGCCTCCCCAGGGACCGACCCGGCAGCGCCCCGCAGCCGGGCCCTCCCCCCAGGACGCCCCTACACCGCCCGCTCCCGCCCCTCCCAATACGGGTCCCGCAGCCGCCGCTTGTAGAGCTTGCCGTTGGGGTCGCGCGGCATGGCGGTGGTGAAGTCGACGGAGCGGGGGCGTTTGTAGCCGGCCAGCCGGTGGGCGCAGTGTTCCAGGAGCGCGGCGGCCAGTTCCGGGCCGGGCCGGTGGCCCTCGGCCGGTTCGACCACCGCCTTGACCTCCTCGCCCCAGTCGTCGTGCGGGATGCCGAACGCGGCGGCGTCGGCGACGGCGGGGTGGGAGAGGAGGACGGACTCGATCTCGGCCGGGTAGATGTTGACCCCGCCGGAGATGATCATGTCGATCTTGCGGTCCCGGAGGAAGAGGTAGCCGTCCTCGTCCAGGTAGCCGAGGTCGCCCACGGTGAAGAAGTCGCCGATGCGGTTCTTCCGGGTCTTGGACTCGTCCTTGTGGTAGGAGAAGCCGCCGGTGGCCATCTTCATGTAGACGGTGCCCAGTTGGCCGGCGGGCAGCCGGTTGCCGTCGTCGTCGAAGACCGCCAGTTCGCTGATCGGCCAGGCCCGGCCAACCGTCCCCGGCTTCTTCAGCCAGTCCTCGGCGGTGGCGAAGGCCCCGCCGCCCTCGCTGGCCGCGTAGTACTCCTCCACGCATCCGCCCCACCAGTCGATCATGGCGCGTTTGACGTGGTCGGGGCAGGGCGCGGCGCCGTGGATGGCGTGCCGCATGGACGACACGTCGTACCGGCCGCGGACCTCCTCCGGGAGGGCGAGGAGGCGGTGGAACTGGGTCGGGACCATATGGGTGTGCGTGCACCCGTACCGCGCTATCAGACGCAGCATCTCCTCCGGCGTCCACTTGTCCATCAGGACGACGCGGTGCCCGATGTGCAGGGAGGCGCCGGCGAACTGGAGGACGGCGGTGTGGTAGAGCGGCGAGCACACCAGGTGGACGTTGCCGTCGAACGGGCGGATGCCGAAGATGCCGAGGAAACCGCCGAGCGGGGTCTCCTCGGGGGGTTTGCCGGGCAGCGGGCGGCGGATGCCGCGCGGGCGGCCCGTCGTACCGGAGGTGTAGTTCATCACCCAGCCGAGGGTGCGCTCGTCGGGCGCGGACTCCGGCTGTCCGTCGAGGAGTTCGGCGTACGGGCGGAAGCCGGGGACGTCGCCGACGGCGTAGCGCCGGGCGGCAGCGAGGCCCGCCTCGTCGGCGGCGTCCCGGGCCGCGTCGCCGAACCGCTCGTGGGCGATCAGCACCTTGGCCCCGGAGTCGGCGACGATCCAGGCGATCTCCGGGCCGACGAGGTGGTGGTTGACGGGGACGAGGTAGAAGCCGGCCTGGGCGGCGGCGAGGTAGGCGGTGAAGAACTCCACGCCGTTGGGGAGGACGGCGGCGAACGCGTCGCCCCGTTCCAGGCCGGCCGCGCGCAGCCCGTGGACGAGCCGGTTGGCGGCGGCGTGCAGCCGGCCGGCGGTCCACTCCGCGCCGTCCGGGGCGATCAGGACCGTCCGGCCGGGGTCGGCGGTGGCCTGCGCCCAGAAGCCGTTGGGGGTGTCGGTCATGGCGGTGCCCTCCTGGTGTCCTCCTCGGCCGGGGCGGGGTTCAGGCGCGTCCGGCGATCCGGTTGATGCGGTCGATGGCCCGCTCGAAGCCGCGGGTGAGGTCGTCGAAGACGGCCTGGACGCTGCGTTCGCTGGTCATCCGGCCGACGATCTGGCCGACCGGGGTGCCGAGCAGCGGTTCGGTCTCGTACCGCTGGATACGGGAGTTGGCCTCGGCGACCAGCAGGCCCTGGAGCGGCATCGGCAGGGTGCCGGGGCCGCTGGGGTCGTCCCAGGCGTCGGTCCACGCGGTGCGCAGCTGGCGGGCGGGTTTACCGGTCAGGGCGCGGGAGCGGACGGTGTCGCCGGGGCCGGCGGCGAGCAGTTTCGCGGTCAGCCGCCGGGAGTGCAGATCGGCCTCCTCGGTGGTGAGCCAGATCGAGCCGAGCCAGACGCCCTGCGCGCCGAGCGCGAGTCCGGCGGCGATCTGCTCGCCGGTGCCGATCCCGCCGGCCGCGAGCACCGGCAGCGGGTCGACGGCGGCCACCACCTCGGGGGTGAGCACCATGGTGGCGATCTCGCCGGTGTGGCCGCCGGCCTCGTAGCCCTGGGCGACGACGATGTCGATACCGGCGGCCTTGTGGTGGCGGGCGTGGCGCGGACTGCCGGCCAGCGCGGCGACCTTGACGCCGTGCGCGTGGGCGCGCTCGATGACGTCCGCGGGCGGTGAGCCGAGCGCGTTGGCGAGCAGCTTGATCGGGTAGTCGAAGGCCACGTCGAGCTGGGTGCGGGCGACCTCCTCCATCCATCCGGTGATCCGCCAGCCGGACGCCTCGCCGGGCGGCAGCGGCGGTACGTCGTACTTGTCCAGGATCGCCTGGACGTAGCGGCGGTGCTCCTCCGGGATCATCGCCTCGACGTCGGCCTCGGTGACGCCCTCGACCTTCTTGGCGGGCATCACCACGTCCAGCCCGTAGGGCAGCCCCTCGGTGTGCTCCTGCATCCAGTCCAGATCGCGGACGAGGTCCCCGGGCGCGGTGTAGCGGACCGCGCCGAGCACCCCGAACCCGCCGGCGCGGGTGATCGCCGCGGCCACCGCGGGGAACGGCGTGAACCCGAAGACGGCGTACTCGACTCCCAGCGCGTTGCTCAGCTCCGTCTGCATGCGCGCAGGATGCCCCAGCCCGCCGCCCGAGGGAAGAGATTTTCTGATGCCACGTCAGAAACTTGGCGCAGAGCGGTAGTTGATCACGTAGAGAGCCACCTCACCCCTCCTCCAGCACCGCCATCGCCGCGTTGTGGCCCGGGATGCCGCTGACGCCGCCGCCGCGGAGGGCGCCGGCGCCGCAGAGGTGGATGGCGGGGTGGGCGGTGGCGACGCCCCAGCGGGCGGCGGGGGTGGGGAGGGGGGCCTCGTCGGGGGCGCAGGGGAAGGCGAGGTCGCGGTGGAAGATGTGGCCGCCGGGCAGGCCGAGTTCGCGGTCGAGGTCGAGCGGGGTGCGGACCTCGATACAGGGGCGGCCGTCGGCGTCGCGGGCCAGGCAGTCGGCGAGCGGTTCGGCGAGGTGGGCGTCGAGCTGGGCCAGGGTGGCGGCCAGCAGGCGGTCGCGGGTGGCGTCGTGGTCGGCGGCGAAGAGCCGGGCGGGGGTGTGCAGGCCGAAGAGGGTGAGGGTGTGGTAGCCGCGGCGGACGAGGTCGGCGCCCAGGATGGCCGGGTCGGTGAGGGAGTGGCAGTAGATCTCCGAGGGCGGGGCGGTGGGCGGCCGGCCGGCCGCCGCCTCCTGGTACGCGGTCTCCAACTGGCCGTAGCCCTCGGCGATATGGAAGGTGCCCGAGAACGCCTCGCGGGGGTCGGTGTGCCGGTCGCGGAGCCGGGGCAGCCGGGTGAGCAGCATATTGACCTTGAGCTGGGCGCCCTCGGCGGGCGGCGGGGCGGGCTCGCCGAGCAGCCGGGCCAGTTCGCGGGGCGCGGCGTTGACCAGGACGCGGCGGGCGCCGATGGTGTGCCCGTCGCCGGTGGTGACCTCGGCGGTGCGGCCGTCGGTGGCCAGCGCGGTGACCGGGCAGCCGGTGACCAGCTCGGCGCCGGCCCGCCGGGCCGCGTCGGCCAGCGCGTCGGTGAGCGCGCCCATGCCGCCGAGCGGTACGTCCCAGTCGCCGGTGCCGCCGCCGATGACGTGGTAGAGGAAGCAGCGGTTCTGCCGGAGCGAGGGGTCGTGGGCGGTGGCGAAGGTGCCGATCAGCCCGTCCGTCAGAACCACTCCGCGTACCAGGTCGTCGCGGAAGGTGTGCTCGATCAGCTCGCCGAGGGGGCGTTCGAAGAGGGCGTGCCAGGTGGCGTCGTCGCCGATCCGGGCGCGCAGCGCGGCGCGGGTGGGGAGCGGTTCGGTGAGGGTGGGGAAGACCCGTTCGGCGAGCGTGCGGGTGGTGGCGTAGAAGTCCCGCCAGGCGTCGTACTCGCGGTCCGAGCCGGTGAGCCGGGCGAACGACTCGCGGGTGCGGGCCCGGCCGCCGCCGACGAGCAGGCCGGTGGGGCGGCCGGCGCGCACGGCCGGGGTGTACGACGCGACGGTGCGCTTGCGGACCGCGAAGCGCAGCCCGAGGTCCCGCACGATCTTCGGCGGCAGCAGGCTGACGAGGTAGGAGTAGCGGGAGAGCCGGGCGTCGAGGCCGGCGAAGGCGCGGGTGGAGACCGCGGCGCCGCCGGTGCGGTCCAGCCGCTCCAGCACCAGCACGCGCCGCCCGGCGCGGGCGAGATATCCGGCGGCGACCAGGCCGTTGTGCCCGCCGCCGACGATGACCACGTCGTACGAAGTCCGTTCCGGCATGCCTCTTGGTAGCACGGGGGGCGGGTGGGGGCCAGGGAGCCGGCGGCGCGGCGGCAGCGGAATGAATCGTGTGTTCGTGGCGGTGCGGCTTCTTGACCGGCCGTCAGGGTGCTCCTAGCGTCCGGCCGTGCGCCGCCCTGGAACCGCCCGCCGGCCGTTCGCTCCGGCCGACCCGCCCACCCCGTGAGGTGACCCGTGTCCCGTCCCTCGGTATCCCGCCTCGGCCGCACCCTCGCCGGACTGACCGCCGCCGCCTGCTCGGCGGCCCTGATCTCGGCCACCGCCCCCGCCTCCGCCGCCGGCCCGGCCGGCGCCCGGCCCGACGCCGCCTACCCCGATCTCGCCCCGACGCCCCCGATGGGCTGGAACAACTGGTCGTACTACCAGTGCGGCGACCTCAGCGAGAAGGTCGTCCTGGACAACGCCCGGGCGCTGGTCAGCAGCGGACTGGCGCACCGCGGCTACCGCACCGTCACCGTCGACGACTGCTGGATGACCAAGCAGCGCGGGCCCAAGGGCGAGCTGGTGGTGGACACCGCGAAGTTCCCGCACGGTATGGCGTATCTGGGGCAGGAACTGCACCGGATGGGGCTGAAGTTCGGGATCTACGAGGACGTGGGCACGCTGACCTGCGGGAAGTACCCGGGCAGCCTGGGCCATTTCGAGCAGGACGCCAAGCAGTTCGCGAGCTGGGGGGTGGACTACCTCAAGGCGGACGGCTGCAACGTCCCGGTGCCCAAGGGGCAGAGCAAGGAGCGGGTCTTCCACGATCTGTACGCGCAGCAGAGCCGGGCGCTGCGGGCCACCGGGCGGCGGATCACCTTCTCGATCTCCGCGCCGGCCTACTTCCAGTTCGCCGGGGACGCGGTGTGGCACCGGGTCATCCAGTGGTCGGCGCGGCTGGGCAATCTGTGGCGGGGCGGCAAGGACATCGCGGTGCAGCAGAGCAGCCCGGCCGCGAAGTGGGCCTCGATCGCCTACAACTTCCGCTACAACGCCAATCTGGCCGACCTCCAGCGCCCGGGCCGCTGGAACGACCCGGACTTCCTGCTGGTCGGCGACTCCGGGCTGTCCCGGGACGAGATGCAGAGCCAGATGTCGCTGTGGGCGGTGATGGCCGCGCCGCTGATCTCCAGTACGGATCTGACCCGGCTCTCCCCGGGCGCGCTGGCGATCCTGGGGAACCGCGAGGTGATCGCGGTCAACCAGGACCCGCTGGGCGTCCAGGGCCATATCGTCCAGCAGGACGGGGACGCGGCGGTGCTGTCCAAGCCGCTGCGGAACGGGGACCGGGCGATCGCCCTGTTCAACGGGGGCGACGCGGCGCGCACGCTGTCCGTCACGGCGGGCGCGGCGGGGCTGCCGGAGGCGGACTCCTACCGGCTGCGGGACCTGGTGACCGGGCGGAGCGGGCGGGTCGCGCGGACCATCGTGGCCCGGGACGTGCCACCGCACGCCACGGTGCTGTACCGGGTGCGGGCGGAGCGCTGAGCCGGGGCGGGCCGGCAGGCGCGGCACGGGCCGCCGCCACGGTCCGTTCGCGGCCGGCGGGGCGGGCCGCCCGCTACCGGCGGCCCCCGGCCCGCTCCCGGCGGAGTGCCGCGACCCGGCGGTGCAGGGCGGCCGCCTCCTCCGTCCGGCCCAGCCGCTCCAGGCACTGGGCCTGTTCGCCGCGGGCGGCCAGGGCGTCGAGATGGGCCGCGCCCAGGGTCCGTTCGCGGGCGTCGGCGACCTCGCGGTAGACGTCCAGGGCCTGCGCCCACTGCCCGAGCCGGCCCAGCGCCACGGCGGTCTCGCGGCGGCTGGCGAGGGTGTCGGGGTGGTCGGCGCCGAGCACCCGGGCGCGGGCCGCGGCGACCTCGCGGGCCTCGGCCAGCGCCTCCGGCCAGCGGTCCAGGCGGCCGTGGTTGACGCCCAGGCCGTGCCGGGCGCGCAGCGTCTCGGGGTCGTCGGGGCCCTGGGCGCGGGTGCGGGCCGCCACCAGCTCGCGGTAGTGGGCCAGCGCCTCCGCGCTGCGGCCCAGCCGGCCCAGGGCGACCGCGGTCTCGTAGCGGGCGGCGAGGGTGTCGGGGTGGTCCGGGCCGAACGCGGCGGCCCGCCCGGCGGCCAGACCCTGATACGCCGTCAGCGCCTCCGGCCAGCGGCCCAACAGGCCGCAGGTGTAGGCCAGTTGCCAGCGGCTGGTGAGGGTGTCGGGGTGCCGTTCGCCGAGGACCCGGGCGCGGGCCTCGGTGACCTCGCGGGCGGCGGCGCGGCACTCCTCCAGGCGGCCGAGGCGGCCCAGGCCGGCCGCGAGGTGGTGGCGGCAGGCGAGGGTGTCGGGGTGGTCGGGGCCGAGCAGCCGCTCCCGGCCGGCCAGCACCTCGGCGTAGACCTCCTGGGCCTCGACGTGCCGGCCGGCCCGGGTCAGCGCGCGGGCGTCCGCGAGGCGGCCGGTGAGCGCGGCGAGCGGCGCCCGGTGGCCGCCGTCCGGGGCCGGGCGGTCCGGGCCGACGGCCGGGGACGCCTCGCCGCGCAGCGGGTCGCGGGCGGAGGTCCACACCTCGGTGAGGTCCGCGGCGGGCCCGTCCAGGGGCGTCCGGCGCGGCGGGCGGGTGCCGGCGGCCGGGGCGCCGGGGGTGATGCCGCGGCTCCAGGCCGGCAGCCGCGGGGCGGGCACCGTCAGGTCGTCCGGGTCCGCCGGGCCGGGGCCGGGGCCGGGGCCGCGCGCGGGGCGGCGGTGGCGGGCGTCGGCGAGCCGTTTGGCCAGTTCGCCGGCGTTACGGGGCCGGTCGTCCGGTTCCTTGGCGAGCAGGTCCAGGATGATCCGCTCGTACGGCTCGGGCAGGTCGGGGCGGACCGCGCGCGGCGGGTCGGGCGCGGTGTCACGGTGGCCTACGAGGACCGCCCAGGCGTCGCCCTGGGCGAACGGCGGGGCGCCGGTGGTGATCTCGTAGAGCACGCAGCCGAGGGAGTACAGGTCGCTGCGGTGGTCGACGGTGCCGCCGGCGATCTGCTCGGGCGACATGTAGTGCGGGCTGCCCATGGCGACGCCGCTGCCGGTCAGCCGGGCGGTGAAGCCGATGTCGTGGCCGAGGCGGGCGATGCCGAAGTCGCAGATCTTGACCGTGCCGTCGGTGGTGCGGACGAGGTTGGCGGGCTTCAGGTCGCGGTGCACGACGGCCTGTTCGTGGGTGTAGGCGAGGGCCGCGGCGATCTGCTCGGCGATCTCGGCGACGTCCGGGACGGGCAGCGGCTGGCGGCGGTTGTCGTCCAGCAGCTGGCTGAGGTTGCGGCCGGTGAGCAGCTCCATGACGAGGAAGAGGATGCCGCCGTCCTCGCCGAAGTCGTGCACGACGGTGACGCCGCGGTGCTGGAGCCCGGCCGCGACCCGGGCCTCGCGGCGGAAGCGCTCGCGCAGCACCCGCAGGAAGCCCGGCTCCTGCCGCTGCCCGATCGGTTTGAGGCATTTGACCGCGACCTGGCGGCCCAGCGCCTCGTCGCGGGCCCGCCACACCTCCCCCATGCCGCCGCGTCCGATGGTGTCGAGCAGGCGGTACCGCCCGTGAATCAGCCTGTGCTCCGCCATCCGTATCGCCGCCCCCGCCCCCGCGTTCAGCCGCGTGGATCCCCCGGTGTGCTCTGCCCGTCCAGTATGGCGGCCCGGTCCCGGAGCTTGTAGGTCCCGGGCCGGGCGGTGGGGCCGAGCCGGGCGACGGCGCCCAGGACGTGGCGGGGCGGCAGCCGCCAGCGGAGCTCCGGCGGTACGGCGCGCAGCAGTCGGCCGGTGGTCCGCAGACGGCGGGTGACGGCGGCGGGCGGGGGCGCGGGCCGGCCGTAGAGCGCGTGCGCGTAGCCGGGCAGCGCCGCGTACGCCAGGCCGGCGACCGGCCGCCACAGCAGGGCGCGGGCCGGGACGAGCGGGGCCGGGACCGGCGGGCGGCGCAGGAAGGCGTCGACCTGGCGCGCCTCGGGGGTGCACGCCAGCTCGGGCCGGACGGCGGCGAAGTAGGCGGCGAGCGCGGCCCGGTCGCCGGGAACGGTGTCCGGGTCGAGGCCGACGAGCCGCGCGGCGGTGCGCTGTTCGGCGAGGTACCGATCGGCCTGGCGGCTCGTCAGCGGATAGCCGGAGCGGCGCAGCACATGGAGGTACGAGTCCACCTCGGCGCAGTGCACCCAGCGCAGCAGCGCCGGGTCGTCGACCGGGTAGCGGGCGCCGGTGGCGGGGTCGGTGGCGGTCAGCCGGCGGTGCAGGGCACGGACGGCGGCACCGGCCCGCTCGGCGTCCGCGGCGGTCCCGTACGTAACGGTGCCGACGAAGCCGGCGGTGCGCATCAGCCGGCCCCAGGCGTCACGCCGGCCCCGGTCGTCCATGCGGAACGCGGCGGAGTTCTGGAGCACCGCGCGGACCGCGCCCGGATGCAGCGCCTGGAGGTAGAGGGCGCGGACACCGGCGAGCCACATCATCGGGTCGGCGTGCAGCTGCCAGGTCACCGAACGGGGGCCGAACAGCCCCGGATCACCGGCCATGGCGTGCCGCCTCCCGCCTCACCGCCGCACCCGGGGCATGCCCAGGCCGATCCAGGAGATGATTTCGCGCTGGATCTCGTTGTTGCCGCCGCCGAAGGTGAAGATGACGGCGGAGCGGTAGCCGCGTTCCAGTTCGCCGTGGAGGACGGCGCCGGCGGAGCCCTCTTTGAGGGGGCCGGCGGCGGCGGTGATCTCCATCAGCCAGGCGTAGGCGTCCCGGCGGGCCTCGGAGCCGTAGACCTTGACGGCGGAGGCGTCCTGGGGGGTGAGGGTGCCGTGCTGGAGGGCGTCGACCATGCGCCAGTTCATCAGCTTCATGGCCTCCAGCCGGGTGTGGGTGCGGGCGAGCCGGCCGCGTACCCAGCCGAGGTCGATGACCCGGCGGCCGTCGGTGAGTTCGGTGGCGGCGGCCCACCGGTGGACGTCGTGGTACGCGCGCAGGGCCATGGCGCCGTGGGCGGCGAGGGTGACCCGTTCGTGGTTGAGCTGGTTGGTGATGATCCGCCAGCCCCCGTTCTCGCGGCCGACTCGGCGGGCGGCGGGGACGGTGATGTTCTCGTAGTAGCTGGCGGTGGTGTCGTGCGAGGCGAGGGTGTTGATGAGGGTGCAGGAGTAGCCGGGGTCGCTGGTGGGGACGAGGAGCAGGGTGATGCCCTTGTGGGGCGGGGTGGTGGCGTCGGCGGGCGCGGTGCGGACGGCGAGCCAGACCCAGTCGGCGGTGTCGCCGTTGGTGGTCCAGATCTTCTGGCCGTTGACGACGTAGTGGCCGGTGTCCTCGTCGCCCTCGCGGACGGCGCGGGTCTTCAGGGCGGCGAGGTCGGTGCCGGCGTCGGGTTCGCTGTAGCCGATGGCGAAGTCCAGTTCGCCGGCGAGGATGCGGGGCAGGAAGTACGCCTTCTGCTCGTCGGTGCCGTAGCGCATCAGGGTGGGGCCCACGGTGTTGAGCGCCATCAGCGGCAGCGGGACGCCGGCCTGGGCGGCCTCGTCGAAGAAGATGAACTGCTCCATGGGTGTCAGCCCGCGGCCGCCGTACTCCCTGGGCCAGCCGACGCCGAGCCAGCCGTCCGCGCCGAGCCGGCGGATGGTCTGGCGGTAGAAGCGCTTCTGCGCGGCCGGGTCGTCGTAGCGGGCGGCGGCGTGGTCCGGCACCAGGGTGCCGAAGTAGGTCCGCAGTTCGGCGCGCAGCCGCCGCTGTTCCGGGGTGTAGTCCAGGTGCACGGCCCCTCCACCAGGTCGGTCCGGTCCGGCCGCCGGTCTTTTTCCTGACGGTCCGTCGGATACGCGGTCGTGGGGCACAGTAGAACGCGTTCCAGTATTCCGGAAGGGCGGCGGCCGGGGCGCGGCACGGCGAAGGCCCGGCGCGGCACCCGTTCGGTACCGTGCCGGGCCCGGCCCCGACCCGCCGCGCCGGGCGGCCGTCAGCCGGCGTGCTTGGCGGCGTCGCCGGGCAGTACGCGGTTGCGCTGCACGTCCTTGCAGTACCGGACGAAGCCGGTGTTGGTGACGTGCTTGGCCGAGACCCAGCCCCCCCGGTGCTCGCGGAGCTGGTACCACACGTCGTTGCCGCGGATGTTCTGGGCGCGGACCTTGCAGATGATGCCGACCCGTTCGCGGTTGCGGAGGTAGCCCCTCGACGCGGAGTCCGTGCTGGGGTCCTGGCGCTCGTTCATCCCGCGGGCGGCGGTGACGGTGCCGTACGGCTTGGCCGGGCCGGCGGTCTGCGGCTGGGGGCGGGGCTGCGGCTGGGGCGTGGCCCCGGCCGGGGCCGCGGCGAGCAGCGTCGCCCCCAGAGCGACAGCCGTGGACAGCGCACCCGCACCGGCGGCGAGCTTCTTGCCTCGGGCCACGAGGACCTCGGTCGTGGACATAGGGGTCTCCTGTTCTTGACGCGCGATGCCTTGACGCGCAATGCCACCCATTGGCGCGGTCTGGACATTACGCCCGAACCGCCCAGAAAATGGGGTGAAACGACGACCGGGCGGCCGATCGTGTGACGCCCCATGGGGCCGGTGGCGGAACGAAATCACCCGTCCCGCGGCGCGCCGGTGCGCGCGGTCAGCCCTCGCTGCCCGCCTCGTGGATCCCGAAGACCGCGCCCTGCGGATCGCGCACCATCGCGATCCGCGGACCGTCCGGGACGTTGGTCGGCGCCATCAGCAGCATCCCGCCGGACTCGGCGGCGCGGGCCGCGGTCCCGTCGACGGACGCCACCGCGAAGTACGGCAGCCAGTGCGGCCGGACGTCCTCGCGGTCGCGCGACTCCAGGGTGCACATGCCGCCGAAGTCGGCGCCCTCCAGGCCCCATTGGGCGTAGCTGCCCTGGGAGCGGACGGTCCAGCCGAAGACCTCGGCGTAGAAGGAGACCGCGGCGTCCGGGTCGTCGGTGGCCAGCTCGACCCAGCCCAGCGAACCGGGCCCGTTCAGCAACTCGGCGCCGGGGAAGGTGCGGGCCTGCCACAGCGCGAAGGCGGCGCCGGACGGGTCGGCGAGCACCGCGAAGGTGCCCAGGTCGAAGACGTCCCGGGGCTTCACCAGGACGCTGCCGCCGGCCCGGGTCACGGCCCCGGCCAGCTCCCCGATGTCGCGGGTGGCGAAGGTGACGGTCCAGGCGGTCGGCTGGCCCGGCGCGTACAGCGGGCCGGCCGCGGCGACCCGGGCGCCGTCCGCGGAGAAGAGGGTGTAGCCGCCGTGCTCGGGGCGCGGGTCGGTCTCGGCCTGCCAGCCGAAGACCTGGCGGTAGTACACCGCCGCGGTCGGTACGTCCGAGGTGCCCAGCTCGACCCAGCAGGGTGCCCCGGGCGTGGGCTCTGTGATCTTCACGCGCTGCTCCGTCCCTCCGCGCGAACGGCCGGGCGGACGCCGCGCGGGGCCGCGCGGCGCCGGGCCTGTTCCGCTGCCGATCGTCCGACGCGCGGGGGCGGCCCGCAACCGGGCGCCGGGCCGGGCCGCGGCCCGGTCAGCGGCCCAGCGGGTGCGGCCGGCGCAGGCGGCGGGCCGGGCGCGGGGCGCCCCGGCCGAAGGCGGCGGCCAGGTCGCGGGCGGCCGTGCCGGCGGCCGCGGCCGAGCGGGCGAAGAGCGCCGCCTCGTAGGCGCGGACGGCTTGGTCGGGGTCGGCCTGCCAGGTGTGCGCCTCGACCAGGCGGCGGGCCAGTTCGCAGCCGTCGAGCAGGGCGAGGTCGGCGCCCGGCCCGGAGAACGGCGCCATCAGGTGCGCCGCGTCGCCGAGGAGGGTCAGGCCCGGGGTGTGCGGCCAGGTGTGCGGCACCGGGAGCGCGAAGAGCGGGCGGTCGGTGAACCCCTCGTCGCTGTCGCCGAGCAGCGCCCGCAGCCGCGCGTCCCAGCCGGCGAACCGGGCCAGCAGCACGGCCCGGACCGCCTCGGTGTCCGCGAGGGACACCCCGGCCTCGCGCGCCCAGTCCTCCGCGCCGGGCAGCGCCGCGTACACCAGGATCCGGCCGCCGGCCTCCCGCCGGGCGAGCAGGCCCGGGCCACCGGACAGCGCCAGCATCCGGCCGCGGCCGACCAGCCGGGCGGCGCCGGGGTGGCGGGCGTCCGCGTCGTCCAGGGCGGTCTCGACGTAGGAGACACCGGCGTAGTGCGGGTCGGCGTCGGAGAGCAGCGGGCGCACCCGGGACCAGGTGCCGTCCGCGCCGATGACGAGGTCGAAGACGGCGGTCCGGCCGTCGTCGAAGACGGCCTGGTGGCGGCCGCCGCCGCGCGGGTGCAGGGTGCGCAGGTGGGCGCCCCAGCGGACGGTGCCGGGCGCGAGCGCGTCCAGCAGCAGGCGGCGCAGTTCCGGCCGGCCGATCTCCAGGCGCTCCGCGGCCCCGGCGTCGGGCGTCTCGCGGCGGAGGAGCGCGCCGGTGGGGGCGAGCAGCCGGGTCTCGCGGCCGGCGGGCCGGGCCGCGGCGCGGAACGCGGTCGCCAGCCCGGCCGCGCGCAGGGCGGCGCGTCCGCCCGCGGCCCGCAGCTCCAGGGGGCCGCCGGGCGCCGGACCCTCCGGGCCGGGCTCCCGCTCCCAGACGGTGACCGGTACGCCGTACCGCTGGAGGATCCGGGCGCAGAGCAGGCCGCCGGGGCCCGCCCCGATGATCGCGATACGGAACGTGGTGGGCGGCATGCGCGGCGCTCCTCGTGCTCCTCGGTCCGCGGACCGTCGCGGTGCCGGCGGACCGTCCCGCTACCAGAGGAGCACAGCGGCCGGGAAAGCGCGATCGGGGCCGGGCGCGGCGCCGGGCCGGTCAGTCGGGGAGCGCCCGGAGCAGCACCAACGAGCCCTCCAGATACGGCTGGTGGCGCAGGTGGCCGTGGCGGGCGTCCCAGGTGCCGTCGGCCAGATCGCGGCGGAGGGCGGCGGTGAAGCGGTCCACGGCCGGCGGGTCGACGAAGCTCCACGCCGAGCACGCCTGGCGCGCGGCGGGGTCGAGCAGCCGCTCGGGCCGCCCGTAGTACGCCTCGTTGAAGCCGTCGGTGCAGTCGAGCGGGATGGGCACCGGCGCGGTGGTGACCGTGCCGCCGAGGGCGGCCGCGAGATCGCCGAGCGCGGGGTAGCGGCGGGCCTCGGTGTCCAGGACGTCCGGGCAGTACCGGTGCAGCCAGAAGTCGCGCACCCGGTCCGGGTCGCAGGTCAGCACCGCCACCGGGCCGCGGGTCACCCGGCGCAGTTCGCGCAGTCCGGCCGCCGGGTCGGGCCACTGGTGGACGCTGAAGGTGGTCATCGCGGCGTCGAACGAGGCGTCGGGGAAGGGGAGTCGCTCGGCCACGGCGTCCACCGCGGGGGCGAGGTGGGCCGGGCGCTGGGCGCGCATCGCGGCGGACGGTTCGACGGGGGTGACCTCCCAGGGGCCGTCCTCGTACGAGCCGGCGCCCGCGCCGACGTTCAGGACCGTGCGGGCGGCGCCGAGGGCTTCGTGGATCAAGGCGCCGATCCGGGGGTCCGGGCGGCGGTGGCGGCCGTAACCGCCGCCCACGGCCGCGTAGTCCACATCGCCGGCGCTGCCGTCCTGCATCCGTGACGTCATGGCGTGAACATATCAGCGGGTGCCGGGCCGGCGGCGGGGGTTTGCCGGGTTTGCGCCCAGGGGCGGCGGGCAGGCGGCGATCAGCGGAACGGCGCAGGATGGAACCACCCAGGAGGGAGGGCCACCACCATGACCAGCGGTACGACCGACCAGGGACCGGAGCCCGCGCCCCGGGACCCGCGGCCGGTACCCCGCGACCCGGGGACGCCGGAGCCCGGCGAGGAGCCGGCGGAGGAGCCCGCGGCCGAGCCCGGTCCGGGGCCCGCTCCGGAGGAGCCGCCCGGCGCGCAGCCGGACGACCATCCGGCGCCCGAACCACCGGACTGAGCCGGAGGGGGCTGCCCCGCGGCCGCCCGCCCCGGTGCCCGTCCGGTTGCAGCGGCGGCACCACCGGCGCAAGGTGGGAGCGATTCCGGTGCGGGCGCGTTCGGGACGCGCCGGCCGGCCCGCCCGGCACGCCGGGCCGATATCGGGAGAACCGGCATGCTGCTGCCCGACAAGTCCGAGCTCGCCTCGCTGCTGCGGCGCTACCGCGTCTGGGAGCGGGTGGTGCTCGCCGATCCGCACGACCCGGCCGCCCGGCGCCGGCTGGAGGACCTCGCGTACACGCTGTGCGTCCTGATGGGCCGGCGCACCGTGCACGAGGCGATCATCGAGGCGGAGCAGTACCTCGCGGCGGCCCCGGCCGTCCCGCCGGCCGCCGAGCGGCACGAGAGCTGACGCCCGCCGGCGCCGGGGGCCGCCGCGCGCGACCGCCGGCCGGGCGGCCGCATCCGCAAGTACGCACATCACCAGCACACGTGAGGGGCGCCATGGTGCGCATCGGATACACGATGATGACCGAGCAGGCAGGCCCCCGGGAGCTCGTCGGCCACGTGGTGGGCGCCGAGCGCGCCGGGTTCGACTTCTCGGTGACCTCCGACCACTACTTCCCGTGGCTGGCCTCCCAGGGCCACGCCCCGTACGCCTGGAGCGTGCTGGGCGCCGCGGCGCAGGCCACCGAGCGGATCCCGCTGATGACGTACGTGACCTGCCCGACGACCCGCTACCACCCCGCCGTGGTCGCCCAGAAGGCGGCGACCATGCAGCTGCTCTCCGGCGGCCGCTTCCGGCTCGGCCTGGGGTCGGGCGAGAACCTCAACGAGCACGTGGTGGGCGGCGGCTGGCCGCGCGCCGCGGTGCGGCTGGAGAAGCTGGCGGAGGCCATCGAGATCATCCGCAAGCTGTTCGCCGGCGGCGAGGTCACCCACCGCGGCCCGCACTACGAGGTCAGCGCGGCCAAGCTGTGGGACCTGCCCGACGAGCCGCCGCCGATCGGCGTCGCGGTCTCCGGCCCCCGCTCCTGCGAGCTGGCCGGGCGCCTGGGCGATCTGGTGATCTCCACCGAGCCCAAGGCGGAGCTGCTGACCGCGTTCGACCGGCACGGCGGCACCGGCAAGCCCCGGGTGGGCCAGCTGCCGGTCTGCTACGACCCCGACCGGAAGGCCGCCGTCGCCCGGGCGCACGACCAGTTCCGGTGGGCGCTGGGCGGCTGGCCGGTCAACTCCGAGCTGCCCGGTACCACCGCGTTCGCCACCGCGACCGACGCCGTGCGGCCCGAGGACGTCGCCGAGGCGATCCCGTGCGGGGACGACGTCGGGGAGTTCGTGGAGGCGGTGCGGCCGTACGTGGACGCCGGGTTCACCGAGGTGGCGCTGGTCCAGATCGGCGGCCGCCACCAGGAGCCGTTCCTGGAGTGGGCCGAGGCCAAGCTGCTGCCGGCGCTGCGCGAGCTGGGGAGCTGAGGGGCCAGGTGCACACCGCGGAGACGGAGACCGAAACGGAGACCGGGACGGCAGCGGCGGCGGGCCCCCTGGACGCCGCCGAGCTGCGCGCCCTCGACGCGCACTGGCGGGCCGCCAACTACCTCGCCGCCGGGCAGATCTACCTGATGGCCAACCCCCTCCTGGACGAGCCGCTGCGCCCGGAGCACATCAAGCCCCGGCTGCTGGGCCACTGGGGCACCTCCCCCGGCCTGAACCTCGTCCACACCCACCTCAACCGCGTCATCTCGGCCCGGGACCTGGACGCGCTGTGCGTCTGGGGGCCGGGCCACGGCGGTCCTGCGGTGCTGGCCAACTCCTGGCTGGAGGGCACGTACACCGAGACGTACCCGGACGTGACCCGGGACCGGGACGGGATGGCGCGGCTGTTCCGGCAGTTCTCGTTCCCCGGCGGGGTGCCCAGCCACGTCGCGCCGGAAACCCCGGGGTCGATCCACGAGGGCGGCGAGCTGGGCTACTCGCTCGCGCACGCCTACGGGGCGGCGTTCGACAACCCGGACCTGCTGGTCGCGTGCGTGATCGGCGACGGGGAGGCGGAGACCGGGCCGCTGGCCGCGTCCTGGCACGGCACGACCTTCCTCGACCCGGTGCACGACGGCGCGGTGCTGCCGATCCTGCACCTCAACGGCTACAAGATCGCCAATCCGACGGTGGCGGCCCGGATGCCCGAGGAGCAGCTGGACGCGCTGCTGCGCGGCAGCGGGCACGAGCCGCTGCACGTCACCGGCGACGATCCGGCCGCGGTCCACCAGGCGTTCGCCGCCGCCCTGGACGAGGCGCTGGACCGGATCGCGGCCCTCCAGCGCCGGGCCCGCGTCGAGGGCGACCGCACCCGCCCCCTGTGGCCGGCGATCGTGCTGCGCACCCCCAAGGGCTGGACCGGCCCGCACGAGGTGGACGGGCAGCCCGTCGAGGGCACCTGGCGCGCCCACCAGGTCCCGCTCTCCGGGGTGCGGGACCACGCCGACCACCGGCACCAGCTGGAGCGGTGGCTGCGCTCGTACCGTCCCGAGGAGCTGTTCGACCAGGACGGGCGGCCGACCGCGGAGGTGCTGGCGTGCGTGCCCCGGGGCCGCCGCCGGCTGGGCGCCACCCCGCACGCCAACGGCGGGCTGCTGCTGCGCGAACTGCCGCTGCCGCCGCTGGAGCGGCACGCGGTGGACGTGGCCCGGCCCGGCGCCACCGCGCACGAGCCGACCAAGATGCTCGGCGGGCTGCTCGCCGACGTCATGTCGGCCACCGCCGAGCGCCGCGACTTCCGCCTCGTCGGCCCGGACGAGACCGCCTCGAACCGGCTGGACGCGGTCTACGCCGCCACCGCCAAGGCGTGGCAGGCCGCGACGCTGCCCACCGACGAGCATCTGGCGCACGACGGCCGGGTGCTGGAGGTGCTGTCCGAACACCTCTGCCAGGGCTGGCTGGAGGGCTATCTGCTCACCGGCCGGCACGGGCTGTTCTCCAGTTACGAGGCGTTCGCGCATATCGTCGACTCGATGGTCAACCAGCACATCAAGTGGCTGCGCACCGCCCGCCGCCTCCCCTGGCGCCGCCCCATCGCCTCCCTGAACTACCTCCTGACCTCGCACGTCTGGCGCCAGGACCACAACGGCTTCTCGCACCAGGACCCCGGCTTCGTGGACCACGTCCTGAACAAGAGCCCGGAGGTCGTCCGGGTCTACCTGCCGCCGGACACCAATACCCTGCTGTCGGTGGCCGACCACGCGCTGCGCAGCCGCGACTACGTCAATGTGATCGTGGCCGGGAAGCAGCCGTGCTTCGACTGGCTCACGATGGACCAGGCCCGCGCGCACTGCGCCCGCGGCGCCGGGGCCTGGGACTGGGCCGGCACCGAGGACGGCAGCCGGGAGCCGGACGTGGTGCTGGCCTGCGCCGGGGACGTGCCGACGCAGGAGACGCTGGCCGCCGCCGAGCTGCTGCGCCGCCATCTGCCGGAGCTGGCGGTGCGGGTGGTGAACGTCGTGGACATGGCCCGGCTGCTGCCGGCCGGGGTCCATCCGCACGGGATGCCGGACGCCGAGTACGACGCGCTGTTCACCCGCGACAAGCCGGTGATCTTCGCGTACCACGGCTACCCCTGGCTGATCCACCGGCTCTCCTACCGCCGCACCGGCCACGCGCATCTGCACGTCCGCGGCTACCGCGAGGAGGGCACCACCACCACGCCGTTCGACATGGTGGTCCGCAACGACCTGGACCGCTACCGGCTGGTCATGGACGTGGTGGACCGGGTGCCCGGTCTCGGCGTGCGCGCGGTGGCGCTGCGCCAGGCGATGGCGGACGTCCGGGCCCGCCACCACGACTGGATCCGCGAGCACGGCACGGACCTGCCGGAGGTCGCGGAGTGGACGTGGGCCGGGTGACGGGCGGGTGACCGGCCGACCGGCCGCGCGCTGGCCCGGCTGACCCGGTCGGCGTAGCGGGACGGGGGCCGGCAGCCGCACGGCAGGCGGGGGCGCGGCGGTGCTGCCTAGCATGGGACGCGGCAGCGAACCGCATCCCCGAAGGCGGCTCCCATGCGCCCCACCGCGAAGTTCTCCATCAGCTTCGGCCTGGTCACGATCCCGGTGGCCGCGTACAACGCCACGGACGCGTCCGCCTCGGTGAGCTTCGTACGGATCCACACGGCGGACGGCGGGCGGGTGCGCAACCAGCCGGTGTGCTCGCTGGAGGGCACCGAGGTCCCCGCCGACGAGATCGGGCGCGGCTACCGCACCGAGGACGACGCGGTGGTCCCGCTGAGCGACGAGGACCTGGACGCGCTGCCGCTGCCGACCGCGAAGACGCTGACCATCCTGGCCTTCGTCGACGGCGGCGACATCGACCCGCTCCAGATGGGCAAGGGCTACTACCTGGGCGCGGACAGCCCCGCGGCGGCCAAGCCGTACGCGCTGCTGCGGGACGCGATGGAGCGGCACCAGCGGGTCGGGCTCGGCAAGATCGCGCTGCACGGGCGGGAGACGCTGGCCATGCTGCGGCCGGTGGAGGGGGTGCTGGTGATGCAGGTGCTGCTGTGGCCGCACCAGATCCGCCCGATGACCGGGGTCCTGCCGGAGCGCGAGGTGAAGGTCGCGGACAACGAGGTGCGGGCCGCCGAGACGCTGATGGACTCCTTCGGCGAGCTGTCCGAGGAGGATGTGCACGATCACTACCGGGAGGCCCTGGAGGAGATCGTGGCGGCCAAACTCGCCGACCGCGAGCCGGAGTTCGAGACCGGCGAGGAGCGGCCCACCGGCCAGGTCATGGACCTGATGGCGGCGCTCCAGGACAGCGTACGGGCCGCGAAGCGGGCGCGCGGCGAGGAGGCGGAGGAGGAGGGCGGAGAGGCCGGGGAGGCGGCGCCGGGCCGGAAGGCCGCCGCCGCGCCGAAGAAGACCGCGGCGGCCCGGAAGACCGCCCCGCGGAAGACCGCGAAGAGCGCGCAGACGGCCAAGGGCGCGAAGACCGCGGAGTCCGGGGCCGGTGGCAAGGGCCAGAAGGCCGCGGCCGGGAAGAAGACCGCGGGTACGGGCCGGAAGACCGCCGCGGCCAAGCAGACCGCCGGCCGCGGCCGCAAGGCCGGCTGAGCCGGTCAGCGGCAGCCGGGCACGAGCCGGTCAGCGGCAGCCCGTACCGCCCGGCGGCAGCACCCCGTCCAGCAGGTACGCGTCCACCTTCTGCCGTACGCAGGCGTCGCCGGACGGGTACGCGGCGTGCCCCTGGCCGTGGTAGGTCAGCACCACGCTGGCGTTGCCCAGCGCCCGGGCCATGTGGGCGGCGCCCTCGTACGGGGTGGCCGGGTCGTCGGTGGTGGCGACCAGCAGCGCGGGCGGCGCGTCGTGGGCGGCCACGTCCCGGGAGGCGTCGTCGCCGGGCACCGGCCAGTCGTAGCAGTCCAGCAGGGTCGGGGCGATGTCCGGGCCGAACAGCGGGGACGCCTGGGTCAGCTCGCGCACCGCGCGGGGGTAGTCGGCGGGGCCGTAGCGCTCGGAGGTGTCCCGGCAGCTGATCGCCCGCAGGGCCAGCTGGTCCTGGGACGGCATGGCCTCGGTGGCGCTGCGGCCGCCGGGGCCTCCGGGCCGGCCGCCGGCCGCGCTGCCGCCACCGCCGCTGAGCTGGAGGATCCCGCCGGCGTCCCCGGAGAGCAGCCGCGCCAGCGCGTCGCGCAGCGCGGGCCAGTTGTCGCGGCTGTAGAGGGATTCGCGCAGCGCGTAGGCATAGGTGGTGCCGTCCACGTCGGTGCCGTTCGCCCGCATCGGGTGGTCGTTCAACTTCCCGTACCAGTCGGCGAGTTGGCGCTCCACGGCCTTCGTGTCGCCGCTCAGCGGGCAGCCGTGGGCGGCGCAGTCGGCGGCGAAGTCGTCCAGCACCCGCTGGAAGCCGCGGGCCTGGTCCACGGCGGTCTGCCAGGTGTTCCGGGTCGGGTCCTCGACGCTGTCCAGCACCATCCGGCCGGTGGTGCGGGGGAAGGTGTGGGCGTAGACCGAGCCGAGCCGGGTGCCGTACGAGAAGCCCAGGTAGGTCAGGGCGCGGTCGCCGGTCGCGGACCGCAGGACGTCCATGTCGCGGGCGGCGTCGGGGGTGCCGACCCACGGCAGCAGCGTGCCGGAGTGGCGGCCGCAGGCCGCGTTGATGCGCTGCTCGTTCGCGGCGAGCGCGGCCGCGCCCTGGCCGCCGGCCGGGGTGAAGCTCTTGCCGCAGTCGATCGGATCGGTGTGGCCGGTGCCGCGCGGGTCGAAGCTGACCAGGTCGTAGCGCTGCCCGAGGTGGGCGTAGGTGGCGCTGTTGGCGATCAGGTAGTCGACGCCGGAGTCGCCGGGGCCGCCGGGGTTGATGACCAGGGAGCCGAGCCGTTTGCCGGGGCCGGTCGCGGGCAGCCGGACGAGCTGGACGCGCAGGGTGCCCTGGTCGGGGTGGCGGTAGTCGCGCGGCACCTCCAGGCGGGCGCATTGGAAGCGGCTCGCGTCGGCGGTGGGCGGTGCGGCCCCGGGCGGCGGCGG
>NZ_LLZI01000226.1 GCF_001509485.1 Streptomyces sp. NRRL F-4489 | reverse complement strand
GGGGGGTGGGGTTACGCCGGTACGCGGGGCGTGGGGCCCGGGGGCGCGGGCTCATGGGGTGATCGTCAGGACCTCGGCGACCGGGCGGCGCGGGGTGCGCGGCCCCTGGGGGCCGTAGCCGAGCCGGAGCACCATCTGGACATGGCCGGCGCCGGAGCGGGGGTCGCGCACCAGCCAGCGCAGATCGGGCCATTCCAGCGGCTGGGTGGCGAACGAGCCGACCAGGCCCTCGCGGGTGGCCAGCAGCAGGACGCGCTGCAGGGCCTGGCCGGCCCGCAGCCAGTCGGCCGGGCCGTCGCCGGTGGTGCTCAGCGTCGCCAGTTGGGGGCGCCGCTCGAACGCGGCGTAGCGGCGGCCGGGGACGGTACGGCGGCCGGCGAAGTCGCGCATCGGGGCGGCGCCGCGTCCGGCGGGCCCGAAGGCGTAGTCGGGGACGCCGTCGGTGGGCGCGCTGGTGTGGGTGTCGCGGGTCCAGGCGCGCTGTTCGGCCTCCCGCCCGTCGTCCATCCGGTCGTAGCCCTCCGCGTGCACGATCAGGTCGAGGACCGCCTCCCGGTGCGGGGTGGTCAGGAACGCCAGCCGGGCCCCCTCCCGGTGGGCGGCCTCGGCCAGGGCCGCCCGGACGCGGTCGGGGATCCGCCGCTCGGCGAACGGATACCGGCTGGTGCGCCGCTCGCGCAGCATCCGGTAGAGACCGCTCAGCGCGCCGTTGAGGAGTTCATGCGGGGCGTCCGGGGTATCCAGGCGCACCTCGGCCAGCAGCCCGGGGCTGGCGGGGTCGGGCAGCAGGGTGGTGGCCGTGCGGTGGCCGGCGTGGGCCGCGGCGGCCCGCAGGTTCAGCAGGGCGGCGCCGCAGCCGAGGTGCAGGGCTCGGGTGGTGGGGTCGGCCAGCGGCATCGCCCGCGTCGGGTCGGCGCGGAGGGTGAAGGTGCGCCGGGCGCGGGAGTAGGCGAACTGCCACGGCTGGGCGTTGTGCATCGACGGGGCGGTGATCGCGTCCGCGACCAGGGCCGTGACGGCGGTGTCGTCGAGGGTGGCGTGGGCGTGGGTGAGCACCGGGACCTCCCGGGCGGATCGGACCGTCCACGGGCCCGGTCGCGAGCGCGGATACGGGCGCGGACGGCGGTCGGCAGGGTCCTTCCAGCGTGGCGGGGCGGGCGGTGCCGCGGCAGGGCCATCGGTCCCGGCCGGGCGGGCCTGGCGGGCGGGCTGTTCGGCCCTGTCGGCCTCCCGGGGCGGTCGCCCGGCGGCGGGGCCGGGAGCCAGGCGGCGCATGCCCCGACGCCTCCGGGCGAGCATGCTGGAGGGAGGCGGCCGTGACGGCGTACGAGGTGGGGGTGGCCGGGGCGGCGTACGGGACCGCGGCCCGGCCGGGAGGCGGAACCGGGGCGCGGGGCCAGGGAGCGGAGGAACGGCCGGCGGGCGGATGGCCCGTAGTACCGGAAGGACGGACCACGCGATGACCACCGACAAGCCCGCCGGAAACGGCGGCGACCCGGCGCCGCGGCTCAGCGGCGATCTCGGCCGGCGCGCCGCGCTGCGCCGGCAGCAGCTCGGCCTGACCCGCGAGGAGGTCGCGGCCCGGGCCGCCGCCTCGCCGGGCTACGTCCAGTACGTCGAGGAGAACCCCGCCCGCCCCGGCATCGGCTTCCTGCTGCGGCTGGCCGGTGCGCTGGACACCACGGTCGCCGAACTGGTCGGGAGCACCGCCGACCTGCCGCCCGGGTTGGGCGCCGCCGCCGTGCGGCCCGAGGTGCTGGCCCTGGGGCCGGGCGAGTGCCGGGAACTGCTCGGCAGCCACGGCGTGGGCCGGGTGGCGGTCGTCCTCGACGGCGTCCCCGCGGTCTTCCCCGTCAACTACACGGTGGACGGCGAGGTGATCGCCTACCGCACCCACACCGGTTCCGGCCCGGCCGCGGCGGCCGGCCGCGCGGCGGCCCTGGAGGTGGACCACCTCGACGAGGCGTTCAGCCAGGGCTGGAGCGTACTGGCCACCGGGCCCGCCGAGGCCGTCACCGCCTTCGACCGGATCCGGCGGCTGGAGGAGAACGCGTTCTCCGCCCCCTGGGTCGGCGGCGGCCACTACCAGTGGATCGCCATCCGGCCGACGCGCCTGACCGGCCGCCGGATCCGCGTCCCGGGCGCACCGGGGGCTCCGGCCGGGGGGTGACTGGGCGTTGAACGGGCGCCCGAGGGCCGGAATCGGGGCAGGGACCGGGGCAGGGACCGGGTCAGGGACCGCGTCCGGAAAGCGTCAAGGCGGCGGACACGGCGAGGAAGTAGCAGACGACGCCCGCGTTGGGGGCCGCACCGCCCTAGTCGGCGATCAGAGGCTGGGCGGCCCCGCCTCGATGCGGGACAGTACCGGCGCCAGGCGGTCCACGTCGGGGCCGTCCTCGATCTGCCGTTCGTCCCACCAGGTGGCGCCGGCGTCGTGCAGCGGGCCGATGACATCCCTGGCCTTGGCCGCGTCCGCAGGCGTGACACCGCCGAGTACGAGCTCGAAGGGCCGCCCGGACTCGGCCGGCCGGTGCTTGCGTACGTACCCGATCAGGTCGCGCACCTCCGCGGCGTCGGGTGGGTAGCCATGCCCGGCCGTCTCGAACAGCGGAACCGCGCCGTCCCACCGCGCGGCCCGCCGCATGGGCGCGCGACGCGGCCAGAACCCGCCGATCCACACCGGCGGCCCGGGCCGCTGCACGGTCGCGGGCACCAGCGTCACGTCCTGGACCTCGTAGTGCCGGCCGCGGTGGTCGACCGGCTCGCCGGACCAGAAGCGCCTGAGCAGGTCCAGCCCCTCGTCCAACCGCTCGGCGAGGACGCGGGGTTCGGCGGTGTCGCCGAAGCTGCGGTACTCGTCCTTGAGGGGACCGCCCAGGCCGGCGCCGAAGGTCACCCGGCCGTTGCTGAGGTTGTCCAGGGTGGCGACTTGGCGGGCGAGTTGCGGCAGGCGATAGCGCGGGACGGGCGTCAGCAGGGTGCCCAGCCGGATCCGGGATGTCGCCAGCGCGGCAGCGGTCAGCGCCATCCACGGGTCTCCGAACGGGCGGCCCTGATGCCCCCGGTACAGCACGTGGTCCCAGATGAAGAGCCCGTCCCAGCCTGCCTGTTCGGCGGCGGCCGCCACCGTCGCGACGTGGCGGGGGCCGGCGAAGTCACCGAAGTTCGGAATGTTGATGGAGAAACGCATCCCAGCAGAATGCGCGGCTGGTGGGGAGCGGGCAATGGTTTTGACGCCGGACGCGGATGCGGATACCGAGTCCGCGACGACAAGGGCGCGGCCGGTGCTGCGCGCTGCACGGTCCGCGCAACCTGCGGTACACAGCGGGTAAAAGCCGCATACTGGGAGCCTGGGTGGTGTGGCCGTGTAGGGCAGGGAAAGGCGGGCAGACGCGATGCGTTCGGACGACTCCAGGGGGCCTGATTCCCCGCGTCGCGGCGGGCCCGAACACAGCAGGCCCGAACCCTGCGGGCCCGAACCCGGCAGGTCGGACCCCGGCGGACCCCTTCCCGGTGAGCCGCCGCCCGGGGGGCACCGCGGGGTTCCGCACACCGCGGATCTGCGGGTGGAGGCGTGGGGGCCGACCCGGGAGGCGTGTCTGGCACACGCCGTGCGGGGCGCCTGCGAGTCCTTCGCGGACCTCGCGGCCGCGGCGAGCGCACCGCGCCGGGACGAGGAGGTCGTGGTGCGGGCGGACACGGACGAGGACCTGCTGGTGGCCCTGCTGGACGAGGTCGTCTACCGGCTCGACGCACAGGGCGAGGTGCCGGTGGAGGTGGAGGTGAGCGCCGTCCCCGGTGGCCTGCGGGCGCTGTTGGGGATGGCGGACATCGGGTCGCTTCCGGTGACGGGCGCCGCGCCGAAAGCGGTCACCCTGCACGGCCTGGCCTGCGCTCACGGACCGGACGGTTGGCGCTGCGCGGTCACGCTCGACGTGTGAGCGCCCCGATGGCCGCCCGATGCCCGATGGCCGCCCGGTGGCTGATGGCCGCCCGGTGGCTGCGGCTGGGCGCCCCAGCGCCATCACCCTTTGACGCCCCCAGCGCCCAGGCACCCTTTGGCCCTCCAGCGCCCCCTCACCCTTTGACGACGCCGAGCGGTATCAGGCGGGCGACCAGGCGGGCCAGTCCGGCCCCTTCGGTGGCGGCGGCGACCGCGTCGATGTCCTTGTACGCGGTGGGGGCCTCCTCCGCCAGGCCGCGCCAAGAGGAGGGCCGGACGGCGATGCCGCGCGACTCCAGCACATCCCGCAACTCCTCGCCGCGCACCTCGCGCAGCGCCCGGTGGCGGCTCCACACCCGTCCCGCACCGTGGCAGGTGGAGAAGAAAGCGTCGTTGCCGGGCAGCCCGACCATGACGTACGAGGCGGTGCCCATGGTGCCGGGGACGAGGACGGGCTGACCGGCCTCGGCGAGGTCGTCGGGCAGGTCCGCGTGGCCGGGCGGCAGCGCGAGCGTCGCCCCCTTGCGGTGGACGCACAGCCGGCGCGGCACCCCGTCCACCTCATGCGTCTCGATCTTGGCCATGTTGTGGGAGACGTCGTACACCAGGTCCACGTCCACACCGACGGCGGTGGCGAAGGCGCGGCGCGTGGAACGGGTGAGCAGTTGGCGGTTGGCGCGGCCGTAGTTGGCGGCGGCGGCCATCGCGCCCAGGTAGTCGCGGCCGGGTGGCGACACAACGGGCGCGCAGGCCAGTTGGCGGTCCGGGAGGTCGATGCCGTAGGCGCGCAGTGAACTGTCCATGACCCGGACGTGATCGGTGCACACCTGGTGGCCCAGCCCGCGCGAACCGCAGTGGATCATCACGCAGACCTGGCCGCCGCGCAGCCCGAACGCGCTCGCGGCGCGCTCGTCGTACACCCGGTCCACCGCCTGGACCTCCAGGAAGTGGTTGCCCGAACCGAGGCTGCCCACCTGCTGGAGTCCGCGCTCCACCGCCCGCTGCCCGACCTGCGCCGGGTCCGCTTCCGGCAGCGCCCCCTGGTCCTCGCAGCGGTCCAGGTCGCGCTGGACGCCGTGGCCGCTTTCGACGGCGTAGCGGGCGCCGCGGGTGAGCAGCTTCTCCATCTGCGTGCGTCCGGAGACCTTCCACAGGCCGCCGCGTCCGGCGCCGCGCGGGGTGGTGTCCCCCAGGATGTCCATCAACGCCCGCAGACGGGGCGCCAGTTCCTCCCGCTCGATGTCCGCGGCCAGCAGCCGGACGCCGCAGGAGATGTCGAAGCCGACACCGCCCGGTGAGACCACCCCGCCCGCCTCGATGTCCGTGGCGGCGACCCCGCCGATGGGGAAGCCGTACCCCCAGTGCACGTCCGGCATCGCGTAGGAGGCGCGGACGATACCGGGCAGCGTGGCGACGTTGACGACCTGTTCCAACGCGCCGTCACCGGATGCCTGGGGCAGCAGCTCCCGGCTGGCGTAGATGATGCCGGGGACCCGCATCGCACCGTGCGGCTCGATACGGAACCGGAACGGGCTCTCCTCCCGCACCTCGACATCCATGCCTCGGGCCCTGTCTGCGTCCATGCCCATGGCTGCGTCCCTGTCGGCGTCTGTGGAGTCCGCGCCCGGAGCCGGAAGGCCGTTGGAGGCGCGGCGGTCAGTGCTGCGGGTGCGGGTGGCCGTGGAACATCGACCACCGCTGCCCGGTGGTCGTTCCCTTGGCGTGGCGGCCGGCCGCGATACGCAGCTGAACGGCGTGGAACACCTCCGCGGCGCCCAGGACGATGGCCATGATGCCCGCGACGAGCGTGAGCACGGCTATCGAGCCGAACGGGAAGACGATCAGCACGATGCCGGCGAGCAGGGTCACGATCCCCAGGAACAATTGTCCGCCCCGGGCGGGTACATGGGGAGCCGAACCCGCGGCCGCCGTCATCATGATGCCGCGCATCAGCCAGCCGAAACCGATCCAGAGCGCGAGCAGCAGCAGCGATTGCAGAATGCCCCGGAAGCAGATGAGTCCGAGCAGGATGCTCACCGCGCCCGCGATGAAGTGCAGCGCCCGCAGGTGACCGGGAACGTGCGTACCGAACGCGGCGACGAGCTGGAAAACACCGCTGACCAGCAGATAGACGCCGAAAGCGATGCCGGTGACCCGCAGCGTCTCGCCCGGCCACGCCAGGACGACGACGCCCAGCGCGATCGAGGCCAGGCCGATGGTGATCAGGGCCTGCCAGCCGCGGTTCGCCAGGGCGCCCAGGGCTTGGCCCTCCGGCGAGGTGTCGTGGGGTTGCGGCGGCGGGGTGCCGCCCGGATACGCGGAGGACGAGGTCATGCCTCCCACCTCTCTCAACCTCTCTCAGGGAGCAGGCCGCTCCCGTGGAACAGCACGGTCGGAACGTGAGGGATCCGTCGCCTTCCATCGTCAGCCATCCCGCGCCTTCCTGCCTCCCGCCTCCCTCCTGCCTGCCGCGCCGACTCCATCACGCTCAGAGAGGGAACGGACACGTACCGCACAGAGTTCCCGCCGGCGCGGCCAACTCCTCATACCGGCAAGCAACTCCTCATACCGACAAGGCGCACATCACGGCCATGCCCAGCCCCATGGCCGCATGGCACGCCAGGCCGAGCGCGCCGTCCCCCTCCTTGCCCCGTACGGCAGCTTCCCCGTTCCGCACGGCGGCTCCTGATCCCCCGTCAGCCGCCGACCGGGCCGCGTCGAAGGCGCGCGCCAGCCCCATAACCCAGGGCCAGACCATCGCGACCATCAGCAGCCCCATCGCGGCGTGCAGTGCGTGGCCGACCCGGTCGGCGGCCGCCGTACCGCGCGCCACGGCCGCCCGCAGCGCGTAGAGGGCCGGCAGCTCGCAGAGCGCGGTGAGGAGCCAGCGCAGTCCGGGCGCGGCGATCATCCGGCCACCCGCTCCCGGCGCCGCCGTACGGCGCCCACCGCCGCGTCCACGGCGAGGAACGCCAGCAGCGGCAGCCCGAACAGCGGGAGGTAGCAGCCGACGACGGCGAGCAGGACCGCGGCCGGGGCCAGTACGCGGCCCGGCAGCCGGCGCCAGGCGCCGCGCGCGGGCGCCCGCCCGAAGGCGCCGCCGGACCTGGTGGGCCGGCGCAGCCACCACATCCGGTAGCCCCACAGGATCATGGCGATCAGGGCGAGCGCGAGGAGCGCCAGCGCGATCTGGTTGGCCAGCCCGAACAGCAGGCCCATATGGGCGTCGACGCCCCAGCGGGTGAGCTTGGCCAGGAGCGGGTAGTCGGCGAACGCCTGCTTCGCGGTCACCTTCCCGGTGGCGGGATCGACGGCCACCGCGTCCTGCCGCTCCGGCCAGGACCGGGTGTTCTCCTTCACCACGTACGCGGTTCCGGCCTTGGCGGGCGGGGTGATGACGACGAGTCCGCGCAGACCGGCGTCGTGCGCGGCGGCCGCGACGGCGTCGATGCCGACGTCCTTCGTACGGGCGCGCCCGGAGGGGGCGCCACCGGCGGCGGGCAGCGCGGTGGAGACGGCCGGGGTGGTGCCGCCGAGGGCGTCCTTGAGTTCGCCGATGCTCGCGCCGGCGTGCGCGGACCAGGTCAGGCCCGTGGCGGACAGCCCGAGCAGCCCGAGGGACGCCCACAGGCCCACCGCGCCGTGCCAGGACAGGGTGCGCCGCCGCCCCTCGGTCCCGCGGCGCGGCAGGAGGAGGCGGCGCAGCCGGCGCCGCGTACGGGGTGCGCCGATCCACAGGGCGAGTCCGCCCAGGACCTCCACCCACAGCCAACTCGCCGCCAGCTCACTGTAGTTGCGGCCGACATCGCCCAGGTGCAGGGTGCGGTGCAGGGTGTCGAGCCAGGCACGGACCGGCAGCCACTGGCCGTTGGTGCGCAGGGCGCCGAGCACCTTGTGGCCGTAGGGGTCGACGAACGCGGTGAGATTGGTGTCGGCGGGGAGTCCGGGCTTGCTGAAGACGACCCGGGTGCTGTCGGTGGGGCCGGGTCCCGGGCTGACCGACACCACCGTGCCGTCGGGCACCGCCCGGCGGGCCGCGGCGAGCTGGGCGGCGAGCGGGTCGGCGGAGCCCCTCGGGGTGACCTTCAGCTCGTGCTGGTAGAGGACCGACTCCAGTTGCGGGGCGGCCGTGTAGGCGAGGCCGGTCAGGGCCGCGACGAGGAGGAACGGGCCGATGAGGACGCCCGCGTAGAAGTGGAGCCGCAGCAGCAGGGGGCGCAGCCTGCTCCAGGTGCCTGGCGCGGCCGCCGGCCCCTCGTCCGGCGGCGCCTCCTGGGATGGCTCCGCTCCCTCCGGCGCGACGGGCGTACTGCGGCTTTCGGCCATGGTGACTCTTCTTCCTGCGGGTGCGTCGACCGGTGTCTGCGGTCCGTACGACCGGTGTCTACGGTCCGCGGGAGAAGTCGGGCCGCTGGTGAGGGCAGTTCCCGCCACCGCGACGTGACCCTCGCCACACCTCCGTCCCGCCGGGCAAGCAGGACGGCCGCAGGTCAGCCCTTGTCCGGAAATCGCCGCCCGCCGGGCCGGGCAACGGCCCAGGCATCACCCGTCAGGTCCGGCCCCGGCTCCTCAGCCCTCCCCCACCACCCGGGGCAGCTCCGCCAGCACCTCCCGCAGCCGCTCCCCCGGCACGCCCCCGCCCTGGGCCACCTCCGCCGCCCCGCCCCCGCGCCCGTTCAGCAGCCGCTTGACCAGCGCGGACGCGTTCCGACCAGCCTCCCGGGCCGCGGAGTTGACGGCGACGACGAGTACGCCGCCCTCGGCCGCGACCGCCACCACGCCGGGCCGTCCCGCCGGGAGCCGGTCGCGGACGGCCAGGGCCAGGGCGCGGGCGTCCCCGGCCGGGCCGTCCGCGGTCGCGGTGACGACCAGGGTGCCGTGGGCGTCGGCTCCGGTGGCCGCCAGCCGTTCGGCCCGCGCCGCGACCGCCTGGGCCTTGAGCCGGGCGTTCTCCCGGTCGGCGGCCTTCAGCCGGTCCAGCAGCCCGGCGATCCTCTCGGGCAACTCGGCACGCGGTGCGCCGAGTTGTTCGGCGATCCGGGTGACCAGGTCCCGTTCCCGGGCGAGATAGCCGAAGCCCTCGATACCCACCGCCGCCTCCAGCCGGCGCATTCCGGCGCCGACCGAGGACTCGCCGGTCAGGGCGAGGGTGCCGATCTGGGCGGCGTGTTCGACGTGGGTGCCGCCGCACAGCTCCCGCGACCAGGCCCCGCCGATCTCGACGACCCGCACCCGCTCCCCGTACGTCTCGTCGAAGAGCGCGAGCGCGCCGAGCTGCCGGGCCTCGGGCAGCGTCATCCAGCGCACGCCGACCGGCAGGTCCCGGCGCAGGGCGCGGTTGGCGGCCTCCTCGATCTCGCTGCGGACGGCGGGGCTCAGCGCGCCGCGCCAGGGGAAGTCCAGGCGCAGGTGGCCGGGCCGGTTGTAGGAGCCGGACTGGAGGGCGGTCGGGCCGAGGATCTCGCGCAGGGCCGCGTGCAGGACGTGGGTGCCGGAGTGTGCCTGGCGTGCGCCCAGCCGCCATTCGGGATCGACCGCCGCGACCACCGCGTCATCGACGGCCAACTCCCCTGCGGTGACGCGTACTTGGTGGGTGACGAGTCCGGGGAGCGGCCGCTGCACATCGAGCACCTCGGCCTCCGCGCCGGCGCCGGAAAGGCGGCCGGCGTCGCTTTCCTGGCCGCCGGACTCGGCGTAGAACGGCGAGCGGTCCAGGACGACGGTGACGATCTGCCCCTCGCGGGCGACGGCTACCGGCCCGGCCGCGCCCACCATCCCCAGCACCCGGGACTCGGTGGTCAGGGTGTCCCAGGCCCGCCAGTCGGTGGGCCCGTGCGCGTCCAGCAGGGCGCGGAGCGCGGAGGTGTCGGCGGTGCCGCCGGACTTGCGGGCGCGGGCGTCGGCGCGGGCCCGTTCGCGCTGCTCGTTCATCAGCGCGGTGAAGCCCTCCCGGTCGACCTCGACGCCCTGTTCGGCCGCCATCTCCAGGGTGAGGTCGAGGGGGAAGCCGTAGGTGTCGTGCAGCAGGAACGCCTGCGCGCCCGGCAGCGTGCGCGCGCCGTCCTTCTTCGCCCGGGCGACGGCGGTGTCCAGCACGGTGGTGCCCTGCCGCAGGGTGGCCCGGAAGGCGTCCTCCTCGCCCTGCGCCCGGTCGGCGATCCGCGGGTAGGCGTCCGCGACCTCGGGATAGCCGGGCGCCATGCAGTCCCGGGCCACCGCGAGGAGTTCCGGCAGGACGGGGTCCTCGTGGCCGAGGCTGCGCATCGAGCGGACGGCCCGGCGGATGATGCGGCGCAGGACGTACCCGCGGCCCTCGTTGCCGGGTGTCGTACCGTCCGCGAGCAGCATCAGCGCGGTGCGGACGTGGTCGGCGACGACCCGCAGCCGGACGTCGGACCGCGGGTCGGCGCCGTAGCGGACGCCGGCGAGTGCGGCGGCGCGGTCCAGGACGGGGCGGGTCTGGTCGATCTCGTAGAGGTTGTCCTTGCCCTGGAGGAGGGTGGCCATCCGTTCCAGGCCCAGGCCGGTGTCGATATGGGGCCGGGGCAGTTCGCCGGTGAGCGGGTAGCCGGACTTGCCGGGGCCCTCGCCGCGTTCGTACTGCATGAAGACGAGGTTCCAGAACTCCATGTAGCGGTCCTCGTCGACCGCCGGACCGCCCTCGCGGCCGAGCGCCGGGCCCCGGTCGTAGTACAGCTCCGAGCACGGGCCGCACGGGCCGGGCACGCCCATCGACCAGAAGTTGTCCTCGTCGCCGCGCGCCACGATCCGCTCGTGCGGCAGCCCGGCGACCGCGCGCCAGAGGCTGCGCGCCTCGCTGTCGGAGTGGTGGACCGTCACCCAGATCCGTTCCGGGTCCAGGCCGTAACCGCCGTCCGCGACCGGCGTCGTGGACAGCTCCCAGGCGAACGCGATGGCCTCCTCCTTGAAGTAGTCCCCGAAGGAGAAGTTGCCGTTCATCTGGAAGAACGAGCCGTGCCGGGTGGTCTTGCCCACCTCCTCGATGTCCAGCGTGCGGACGCACTTCTGCACGCTGGCCGCGCGCGGCCACGGCGCCTCCTGCTCGCCGGTCAGATACGGCTTGAACGGCACCATTCCGGCGTTGACGAAGAGCAGCGTCGGGTCCGGGGTGGGCAGCGGCGCGCTGGGCACCACGGTGTGGCCGCGGGCGGCGAAGAAGGAGAGGAAGCGGTCGCGGATCTCGGCGGTACGCACGGTGGGCTCCGAATCGTCGGCTCAGGGGGCATGCGGCCCAGGGGCGGGACCGGCTCAGGCGGCTCGGGCGGCGGCCGGGTGCAGGGCGGCGTACTCCAGCGGCGCGGACGGGTCGATGGACAGGTCGAGTGGGGCGGGGGCGGCTCCGGCGCGTACGAGGAGGTCCCCGACCGCGGCGATCATCGCCCCGTTGTCGGTGCACAGCGTCAGCGGCGGCACCCGCAGCGCCACCCCCGCGGCGGCGCACCGCTCCTCGGCCAGCGCCCGGATCCGGGAGTTGGCCGCGACGCCGCCCACCACCACCAGCGTCCGCACCTCGTACTCCGCGCAGGCGGCCAGCGCCTTGCGGGTCAGGACGTCGGCCACCGCCTCCTGGAGCGACGCGGCGCCGTCGGCCAGCGGAAGCGCGTCCCCGCGCAGGCGGTAGCCCTCGGCCCAGCGCGCCGCGGCGGTCTTCAGCCCGGAGAACGAGAACGCGTACGGATCGCTGCGCGCGCCGGTCAGCGGGCGGGGGAAGGCGACGGCGCACGGATTCCCGCCGCGCGCCGCCCGGTCGATCGCCGGGCCGCCCGGATAGGGCAGGCCCAGCACCCGGGCCACCTTGTCGAAGCACTCCCCCGCGGCGTCGTCGACGGTGTCGCCGAGGTGGACGATGGGGTCCCGCACGAGATCGCGCACCAGCAGCAGCGAGGTGTGGCCGCCGGAGACGATCAGCACCATGCAGGGGTCGGGCAGGGGGCCGTGCTCCAGGGTGTCGGCCGCCACATGCCCGGCCAGGTGGTGGACCCCGTACAGCGGCACCCCGGCCGCGTACGCCAGGCTCTTGGCGCCGGCGAGCCCCACCTGGAGCGCGCCCGACAGTCCCGGCCCGGTGGTGACGGCGACGGCGTCGAGGTCGCCCACCCGCAGCCCCGCCTGCTCCAGCGCCTCGCGCACCACCGGCTGGAGGGCGTGCACATGCGCCCGGGCGGCGATCTCCGGCACCACTCCGCCGAACCGCGCGTGCTCGTCCATGCTCGACGCCACCACATGCGCCAGCAGCCGCCCGTCGGACACGATCCCGGCCCCGGTCTCATCGCACGACGACTCGATCCCGAGCACGATCCGCCCTTGCGCCATGGCCACTCCTCGCTCACCCGCCACGCGGCCTCATCACGGCCTTCTTGCTCACCAATCCTAGTTGCAAATAACTCGCAATAAGCTCGCCGCCCCTCGCTCCGCACCGAAGAAGGGCGCACCGCCGCGTAGGCACCCTCCCACCCTCCGTGAGCACCGCGTCCGCATAACGGGCGTTCACGTCCTGTCAGCGGAATGGGTCGCAGACTCGACGGGCTCACTGATCGTCAAATGAACAGGCACGACATGACTCGGACCGTCCACCGGGCACCCCAGGGCTCCCCGCCGGCCGTGCAGGACGCGGCACCCGTGCTGTCTCACGGCCTCAAACGGCGCCATCTGTCGATGATCGCGCTCGGCGGGGTCATCGGCGCGGGCCTCTTCGTCGGCTCCGGCGTCGGCATCGCCGCCGCGGGCCCGGCCATCGTCCTGCTCTTCGCCGGCACCGGCGCGCTGGTCATGCTGATCATGCGGATGCTCGGCGAGATGTCCGCGGCCCGCCCCTCCACCGGCTCGTTCTCGGTGCACGCGGAGGAAGAGCTCGGCTCCTGGGCCGGCACGACCTCGGGCTGGATGTACTGGCTGATGCTCTGCGCGGGCGTGGCCGCCGAGGCCACCGCGGCGGGCACGATCATGCACACCTGGGTGCCGTTCCTCCCGGCGTACGGCTGGGTGGCGGTCTTCATGGTGTTCTTCTGCGCCAGCAATCTGACCGCGGTCAAGAATTTCGGCGAGTTCGAGTTCTGGTTCTCCGCGATCAAGGTCACCGTGATCGTCGCGTTCCTGGTACTGGGCGTGCTCGGCATCCTCGGGGTGTTCGGCGACCCGCCCGGCACCCGCCATCTGACCGGCCACGGCGGCTTCTTCCCGACCGGGGCGGCCGGTCTCGCCGCCGGACTGCTGACCACCATTTCCGGCTTCGCCGGCCTGGAGACCGTCACCATCGCCGCGGCCGAGTCCGACCGGCCGAGCCGCAACGTGGCGCGCGCCGTGCGCACCGCCGTCTGGCGCATCGCCGTCTTCTACATCGGCTCCATGGCCGTGGTCGTCACCCTCGTCCCGTGGAACGACCCGAAGGTCGCCACCGCCGGCCCGTACGTCGCCGTGCTGGACCGGCTCGGCATCCCGGCCGCCGGCACGATCATGCAGGCCGTGGTGCTGATCGCGCTGCTCTCCGCGATGAACGCCAATATCTACGGCTCGTCGCGGATGGCGTACTCCCTGGTCAGCCGGGGGCAGGGCCCGCGGTTCCTGAGCAAGGTCACCCGCGGTGTCCCGGCGGCGGCGGTGCTGGCGTCCTGCGTCTTCGGCTTCGCCGCCGTGGTCGCCGGGATCGTCTGGCCGACCACCGTCTTCGCCTGGCTGCTGAACATCGCCGGCTGCTCGGTGCTGGTCGTCTGGACCATCGTCTGCCTCACCCAGCTGCGGATGCGCCGCCGCCTGGAGCGCTCGGCGCCCGAGCTGCTGATGGTCCGCATGTGGGGCTTCCCGTACCTGACCTGGCTGGCCCTGGCCGCCATCCTCGGCGTCTTCGCCGTCATGGCCACCAGCCACGACGGCCGCCAGCAGCTCGCCGGCACGGCCGTCGCGGTGGCGGCGCTGATCGCCGCGGACCGGATCAGGCGGCGGAGGAGCCGGGGGGCGGAGGAACGGGCGCAGGGGTAGCCCCCACGGCGAGCCGGTCGGCCGGCCCCTGGGTGCGCCGGCCGTGGCCCGCGCACCCGCCCGGCCGTCAGCGGCGGGCCGGCCGGGAGAAATGCGGTGTCCGCTCCGGGCCGGCGTAGCGCAGCAGCGCCCCCAGGCCGTCCGCCAGCGCCAGTCGCTGCCGCGGTACGACGACCAGTCCCGCGCCGGTGCACACCGCGGCCCGGAGCACCGCGGCCCCGACCGGCCCCTCCCGGAAGCCGAGCAGGCCGTACGGCTCCGGCGCCGACTCCGGCAGCCCCTTCCCGGTCACCCAGGCACTCACGTGGTGGTGGGCCGGGAAGCGGAGCGGGACGTTGAGCAGCAGGGTGGCGACCTGCGAACGCTGGAGCGCGGCCACCACGCCGGCGATGCCCTCGACGGCGCCGTGCCCGCTGGGACGGCGTGCCTGGAACAGCTCCAGGCGCGCCTCGTCGGCGGTGCCGAGCCCGTCCCGGAAGACCTCGGCCAGTTCCCGTTCCATCAAGGCGCGGTCCGGGGCGGGGGCTGCCGCGGCCTGCGCGTGCGCATCCGGCATCCCGGCCGGGGCCGGTGCCGCCTGACCGTCGCCGCGCCCGTCGTCGTACCCCTCGCCGCAGCCGTCCCCGCCCCCGTCTCCGCCTCCGCTCAGCACGAGGCGCTTGCGCCAGCGTTCGACCAGCTGGTCGGCGAGCGCGTCGCGGGCCGGCTCGGCACCGCCGAGCACGATGACCTCGGCGCCGCTGCCCCGCGCCAGTGCGGTGACGCTGTCCGCGATCGGCCCGGCCGCGCTCAGCCGGCCCACGGCGGGACCGCGCATCCGGTAGCGGTCACCCGGCGCGACCGCACTGCTCGGCCACGTCCCGGCCTGGAACGCCACCTCGACCAGGTCCGGGGACTCGCCCGGCGCGCCGGTCAGGCCGTACGCACAGGCCGCCACATAGCGGATACCGGGCGCGTGCTGCACCGCCAGCGGCACCAGATCGGGCAGCGCGGTGACCGTGGCCTCATCGCGGGCCGGCGGCTCGGGCAGCTCCTCGGCGAGGAGGACCTGCCCGCGACTGGCGACGATCATCCGCCCGTGCCGCCCGGCGACCGCCCGCTCACCGTCCGCTGCCTGGCGCACGGCGTCGACCGTGGCCGCGTCGGCACCCTGTGCGGCGAGTGCCTGGCAGATCCGCTGACTGCGCGGCGCCCCCGGGCCGCCCGGCCCGCCGTCCGCACCGGTCGATACCGGACCCCGCGGCCTGCCGTCCTCACCCGACGTGTCGAGACAGGCACAGGCATAGGGTCCCCCGCTCGTGTACACCGCGTTGAGGAAGGCCAGCTCCACGATGCCTCCACGCACTACGAGGTTGTCCTGACATGGGTCCTGTCCATCCCTCCCAGTAGAGCCCGGTCACCACCGGCGCGCGCGCCGGGCGCCCGGTCACCACCCGGTGGCGGACCGCCCGTCGCCGCGCTCCTGCGCCGCCATCACCGCATCGCCGTGCGCGAAGGCCCAGGCACCGAACGCCTCGATATGCGGCAGCAGCGTCCGGCCCAACGCGGTGAGTTCGTAGTCGACACGGGGCGGTGCCCCGGTACGGGCCTGGCGTTCGAGCAGCCCGTTGAATTCCAGTCGGAGACCCGGGGCGGGCCCTCGGCCGCCGAGCGTCTGGCCGATGCCGCGCCCGGAGCCCGGGTGGTCAAGGCGTTCAACCTCTGCCACGAGAGTGTCTGGCGCCGCACCCCGCCCGTCTTCGACGGCCGCCCCCTGGCGGTCCCGCTGTGCGGGGAGCACGCCCCGGCGCTCGCCACCGTACGCCGCCTGGTACGGGACCTCGGCTGCCGGCCCCTCGACGCCGGCGGCCTCGACCGCGCCGCTCTGCTGGAAGCCACCGCCGCCCTGCTGATCGGCCTATGGGTCGGCGAATCCGCCGACGCCCAGGCCATCGCCCCCCCGCCGGCGTACGCCGGTGGGGGCTGACGGCACCCCGCGTCCCGGCCGCAGCCGGGGCCCGGACCGCTGGCGCGCGGACCGGGCCCCGGCCCGGCTCACGCCAGGGCCTTGCGCAGGGCCGTCCAGCCGAGCAGGACGCACTTGATGCGGGCCGGGTGGTGGGAGACGTCGCGGAAGGCGGCGGCGTCGCCCAGGCGGTCCGGCCAGGGGGCGGTCGCCTGGTCGCGGTCGCGGAGCAACGCGGCCAGGCTGTCGTGCAGTTCGGCGGCCCGCTCCACGGGGGCGCCGATGACCAGGTCCGCCATGACCGAGACGGATGCCTGGCTGATCGAGCAGCCGCGGACCTCGTAGGAGACGTCGTCCACGACGGTGCCGCCGTCACCGCTCAACACCCGTACGCGCAGGGTGAGTTCGTCCCCGCAGGTGGCGTTGGCGTGCCGGACCTCCGCGTCGTACGGGTCGCGCAGGCCGCTGTGGTGCGGGGAGCGGTAGTGGGCCAGGACGATCTCCTGGTTGGCCGGTGTCAGGCGCATGTGGCCGGCTCCTCCCGTGCCCCGCCGTCCGCCCGTCCGGCGGGCAGGCGGAAGACCCGCTGGGCCTCCTGGATGCCGGCCGTCAGGGCGCCGATCTCGGTGGCGTCGTTGTAGAGGTAGAAGCTGGCGCGCACGCTGGCCTGCACGCCGAGCCGGCGGTGCAGCGGCCAGGCGCAGTGGTGGCCGACCCGCACCGCCACGCCCCGCGCGTCCAGCACCTGCCCCACGTCGTGCGGGTGGACGCCGTCGACGACGAACGCCACGGTGCCGCCCCGGTCCACCGTGGTGGCGGGCCCCAGGACGCGCACCCCGTCGAGGCCGGCCAGCGCGGTGAGCGCGGTCTCGGTGAGGGCCCGCTCGTGGGCCGCGATCCGGTCCATGCCCACCGCCGAGAGGTAGCGCACCGCCGCGGCCAAGCCGACCGCCTGGGACGCCATCGGGACGCCCGCCTCGAACCGCTGGGGCGGCGGCGCGTAGGTGGACTCCGTCATCCGGACGGTCTCGATCATCGAGCCGCCGGTCAGGAACGGCGGCATCGCGGCCAGCAGGTCCGCCCGGCCGTACAGGACGCCGATCCCGAACGGGCCGAGCATCTTGTGCCCGCTGAAGACCGCGAAGTCCACACCGCAGCGGTGGAAGTCGACGGCGAAGTGCGGTACGGACTGGCAGGCGTCGAGGAGGGTGAGCGCCCCGACCTGCGCCGCGCGGGCGACGATCTCGCGTACGGGGTTGACGGTGCCGAGCACGTTCGACTGGTGGGCGAAGGCGACCAGCCGGGTGCGCGGGGTCACCACGGTGTCCAGTTGGGACAGGTCGAGCCGGCCGTCGTCGGTGAGGTCGAGCCAGCGCAGCGTCGCGCCCGTACGGCGGCACAGCTCCTGCCAGGGCACCAGGTTGGCGTGGTGCTCCATCGCGGTCACGGCGATCTCGTCGCCCGGGCCGATCCGGAACCGGGCCGCTTCCGGGCCGCTCGTGGCCGCGTTGCTCAGGGCGTACGCGACGAGGTTGATGCCCTCGGTGGCGTTCTTGGTGAAGACCACCTCCCCGGCGTCCGCGCCGATGAACTCCGCGACCTCGGCGCGGGCCCGCTCGTAGGCGTCGGTGGCCTCCTCGGAGAGCTGGTGCGCGCCCCGGTGGACGGCGGCGTGGCAGGTCTCCGAGAAGGCGCGTTCGGCGTCGAGGACGCCCGCGGGGCGCTGGGCGGTGGCGCCGGAGTCCAGGTAGACGAGGGGCCGGCCCTCCCCGACGGTGCGGCGCAGGATCGGGAAGTCGCGGCGGATCAGGGCCGGGTCGAGGGGCGGGTCCAGGGGCGGCGGCGCCCCGGTCACGCCCCGGCTCCCGCCGCGCCGGCGCCGAGGTCCGCCAGGACCTTGTGCGTCGTCTGCAGGCACAGGCCGCGGGCGCACACGGTGACGCGGTCGCTGTCCGCGCTGTCCGCCAGGTCCAGGAACTTCGGGTTGAAGCTCTCGATGCGCTTGGTGCGGACGCCCTCGGCGTAGTCCGCGGGCGCGGTCCAGCACAGGTCCTTGTAGGAGGAGGTGTGTTCGGGGATGACGGCGGGGTCCTTGAGCTCCAGGATGCCGCCGAACATCAGCAGAGGTTCGAAGAGCGGCTCGGGTGCCTCGGGGTCGTCGGTGGGCCGGTCGGCGACGTAGCTGAAGCCGGCCCCGATCATCGAGAACCGGCATTCGCCCAGCGGCTTCTCCCGGGTGGCGGCCTCCATGGCGGCCTCGCACCCCAGTTTGCGGGCCAGCAGGTCGCCGACCAGGTAGGGCAGCGCGGACGACGGGTCGGGGACGACCGCCCGGCGCTGCCGGTCCTCCGGGAAGCGGGCGACGGTCCGCAGGTCGTCCGCCCGCAGCTCGGTGAGGTGGACGGGTATGAGGTCCGCGGCCGCCTCCTGGACGCTCTCGGCATAACATCGGGCGAATTCCAGCGGCAGCATGCTGGTGGGCGTGCTGATGACATTCGGGTGGGTGGGGTTGCTGTCCGCGCGGCGGGTGCCGGTTAACACGCTCGGGCCGTTTTCGGTGTTCGCCAGGATCGTCAGCTGGAATACCGGCTGCCAGAGCGTTCCGGGGGCCAGGCATTCACGCAGCGTCGCCGGGCCGCGCGAGCGAAATCCCGTCAGAACGCCGTCCAGTTCCGATTCCGCATAGAATTTGGCCACAAGTTCCTCCTGAGTCGCCAGTTACGGGCGAGACGAAGCTACCTCCTTACGGTGAGTGAGTAAACGATCGTTTCCAGACCCCTGGTGACGCTGCGGAATGCTCCCTTCCAGCGAGAACGGCCGGGGCGTTCTGGCTGAAACCAGCGGTCCGGGAACGCGCCGGGCGTTAGGGTCCACGCGGCCCATCAGTCAACCGGTGGCGATATTTCACCAATAAACCAGGAGAGTCGGCATGAATGACCACCTTCGCGACAAATTGGATTTCATCTTCTTTACCGCCCGACTTCGGGAGGTGGAGCGCCACAACAACGCCACCGCCACCCGCAAGGAGAGCGTCGCCGAACACTCCTGGCATCTCGCGCTGATTACCTGGATCCTGCACCGCGATTTCGAACAGGAATATGGGTGCGCGCTGGATCTGGAGAAGATGCTCAAAATGTGCCTCATGCACGACCTGGTGGAAATCGAGGCGGGCGATCCGTCCGCCTGGAACGCCCATCAGCACGGCCAGGACAAGGCCCGGATCGAGGAAGAGGTCGCCCAGCGCCGCTTCGCACCGCTCCCCGGCGGCCTGGGCGCCGAGTTCCTCGCCCTCTGGCACGAATACGAGGCCGGCGAGACCAACGAGGCCCGGATCGTCCGGGGCGTCGACCGCCTCAACCCCGCCCTGATGCGCTTCCTGACCGGCCAGGGCTGGCAGGACGTCAACGCCGACGCCGACGCCCTCGACCGCCTCCAACTCCCCCGCGTCCAGGCCAGCGAGACCCTCACCGCCGTGTACGAGGAGATCCGCGACGCGGCCGTCAGGCAGGGGCTGCTGGCGGCGGCCACGTCGTAAGGCCGGTCCGGGTCCACGCCCGGACCGGGCCAGTCCTGACGGATTGGCCTTGGCGTCGGCCGGGACGCCTTCTCTACCGTGCTGACGTGCGTATTCATATCGTTGATGCCTTCACCGACCGTCCGTTCGCCGGGAATCCGGCGGCCGTCTGCCTGCTGCCGGCCGGGGCGTGGCCGGACGATGCCTGGATGCTGCGGGTCGCGGCCGAGATGAGGCACTCGGAGACGGCGTTCGCGCTGCCGCTGCCCGCCTCGGCGGAGGCCGACTGGGCCATCCGGTGGTTCACCCCGGTCGTCGAGGCGGCCTTGTGCGGTCACGGCACACTGGCCACGGCCCATGTGCTGCGCACGGAACACCAACTGACCGGCACCGTACGGTTTCTGAGCCGCTTTCATGGTGTGCTCACCACGACCGCGGACGCGGCGGGCGCCATCAGCCTGGACTTCCCGGCGACGGCCGCCGCGACCGCGCCCGCCCCGGAGGGGCTGTTGGCCGCGCTGGGGGCGGAGCCGGTGCGCACGCTGCGGTCCGAGGGGTTGAACGACCTCCTGGCGGTCCTGCCCGACGAGGCCGCCGTACGGGACCTGGCGCCCGATATGGCGGCGGTGGCCGCGCTGACGGAACGGGAGGGCCTGCGCAGTCTCATCGTCACGGCGCCGGCGACCGGGCCCGGCCCGGAATACGACTTCGTCTCGCGGTTCTTCGCGCCGGCCCGGGGCATTCCCGAGGACCCGGTCACCGGCAGCGCCCACACCGTGCTCGCCCCGTACTGGTCGGCGCGACTGGGCCGCGCCGAACTCACCGGACTGCAGGCATCCGCGCGCACCGGCCTGATCCGCACGGCCGTGCGCGGTGACCGGGTGCACCTCACCGGACGCGCTGTCACCGTGCTGGATGGGACCTTGCGTATTCCCGTGGCAGGTGACGGCTCGGGCGCGGGCTCGTAACCGAGTCCCGCGAGCGGGGCCGGGACCGGGGCCGGCAAGCCCGGTCCCGGCCCCGGTCGCGGATGCCGTCCGCCGTACGGGAGGGTTACGCCGCGGCCGCGGCGCCACCTCCGCGTACCGGCACCCGGCTCAGGTCCCCGGCGCGCAGCCGCGCGTAGCCGGGGCGGATCACCTCGTTGATGAGCGCGGTGCGCTCGTCGTAGGGGAGGAAGGCGGCCTTGGCCGCGTTGAGGGTGAGGGCCTCCAGCTCGTTGGCGCCGTAGCCGAACGTGTCGGCCAGGTGCTGGAATTCCTGGGTCATCGTGGTGCCGCTGACCAGGCGGTTGTCGGTGTTCAGGCAGACCCGGAAGCCCAGTCGGCGCAGCAGGTCGATGGGGTGGTCCGGGTAGCTGGTGGCGGCGCCGGTCTGGAGGTTGGAGGTGGGGCAGACCTCCAGGGCGATGCGCATATCGCGGACGTAGGACGCCAGCCGGCCCAGGCGGACGGTGCCGTCGGGCTCGATGGTGAGGTCGTCGGTGATGCGGACGCCGTGGCCGATGCGGTGCGCGCCGCAGCGCAGGACCGCCTGGTGGATGGATTCCATGCCCACCGCCTCACCGGCGTGGATGGTGATCCGGGCGCCCTGGCTGCGCAGGTAGTCGAAGGCGTCGGCGTGCCGGGAGGCGGGGTTGCCGATCTCGCCGCCGGCGATGTCGAAGCCGGCCACGCCGCGGTCCCGGTGGGCGACGGCCAGTTCGGCGATCTCGCGGGCCCGGTCGGCGTGGCGCATGGCGCACAGCAGGGTGCCCACGCGGATGCGGTGGCCGGCGGCCGCGGCCCGGCGTTCGCCCGCCCGGAAGCCGGCGTTGACCGTCTCCACGACCTCGTCCAGGCTCAGCCCGCCCGACAGGTGCTGCTCGGGCGCGTAGCGGACCTCGGCGTAGACGACGCCGTCGGCGGCCAGGTCCTCGGCGCACTCCGAGGCGATCCGGAACAGCGCCTCGCCGGTCTGCATCACGGCGCAGGTGTGCGCGAACGTCTCGAGGTACCGCTCCAGCGAACCGGAATCGGCGGCCTGGCGGAACCACACCGCCAGCTCGGCCGGGTCGGTGGACGGCAGCTGCCGGTATCCGATGGCCTCGGCCAGCTCGATGATCGTCTGCGGCCGCAGCCCGCCGTCGAGGTGGTCGTGCAGCAGGACCTTGGGCGCCCGGCGGACCTCCTCCCGGTCCAGCAGGCGAGCGGCCCCGGCAACGGCGGCTCCCGGAGCGGGAGTCGGCGCGGCCTGCGGGGTGGCGGGCGAGGGGGAGGACGAGGGGGTGGGGTGCGGAAGCTTGTCTGACAAGGTCATGGAGCCGGAGTATGGCACGTCCCCGGACCGGCGGGCGACCGGGTCCCAGTCGCTGGACGGGCGGGACACCGGGACGCGAGGGGCACTCGTCAGGCCGACCTCCAACCCAACCACCGGCACACCCCCTCCAAGGATCGGCAAAGGACCATTGACAGTTTGTTGAGCGCCATATAGACCGGTGCGAACGGCGCGAGCTTGTCCGACAAGCCAGACCGTTCGTTCGTGATGCGCCGAACGCCCCTGGCGTTGCCGCCGCCAGTACCCCTTCCCCTTCTCAGCCGGAGGAGCCGTCATGCCCATGACGAGCCGTGAGCGCCCCCGTACGGCGCGGAGCACCAATCCGCGCTTCATGCTGCCGGCCCTGGTACTGGCCGTACTCGGGTATCAGATCAACGCCACCATGCTCAGCCCCGCCCTGCCGGACGTCGTCCACCGGCTGCACACCACCAGCGGGCTGGTCGGCCTCTCCCAGACACTGTTCTTCCTGCTCGCGGCGGTCGGTCAGGTCACCCTGGCGCGGCTGAGCGACTACCGCGGCCGCAAGCCGATGATCCTGGTGTGCCTGGGCCTGCTGATCATCGGCAGCCTGGCCTGCGCCCTGGCGCCGAACATCGCCGTCTTCGTCGCCGGACGCGTCCTGCAAGGCATCTCGGCCGCGACGTTCTCGCTGGCCTTCCTCACCCTCAACGACGTCCTCGACCCGGCCGCCTTCGGCCGCGCGGCCGGCATCATCAGCGCGGTCAACGGCGGCTTCGCGGGCGTGGACGCGATCGCGGGCGGCTGGCTGGCGGACACCGTCGGCTTCCGCGCGATCTTCTTCGGCAGCCTGCTGCTGTCGGTGATCGGCACGTTCGCCGTGCTGCGCGGTGTGCCTGCCGTGCCCCCGCGCTCCGAGGGCCGGATGGACTGGCTGGGCGCCGGCCTGCTCGCCCTGGGCCTGACCGGCCTGCTCGTGGGCCTGTCCCAGGGCGCCTCCTGGGGCTGGATCTCACTCCCCACCGCGATCGCCCTGCTCGGCGGACTGGCCGCGCTGATCGTCTTCGTCCTCGTCCAGCGCACCCGCGGCGGCGACCGGGCACGACCCGGTACGGCCGCCACCGCGGTGATCGACATCCGGCTGCTGGCGTCCCGGCGTGCCTGGCCGCTGCTGCTGACCGTCACCCTCACCCTCGCCGGGGCGTTCGGCGCGCTGGCCCTGACCATCCCGCTGTTCACCCAGGACCCGCACGCCGGGTACGGGCTGTCCGCCACCCACTCGGCGCTCATGTACGCCACGCCGGCGTCCGCGATCGGCGTCGTCGGGGCGCCACTCGCCGGCTACCTGGGCCCGCGGTTCGGCTGGCGGCGCATCGCGCTGATCGGTTCGGCCGGCTCGCTGCTGGCCTTCGCGGTCGCCGTGGCGTTCATGAACAGTGCCTGGGTGCTGCTGGTCGCGCTCACCGTCCTCGGCCTCACCTACAACGGGATCAGCATCACCGCCCTCAACGGCCTGGCCGTGGTCTCGGCCCCCAAGGACCAGCAGGGCGCGCTCACCGGCCTGACCGGCGCCTGCTTCGGCATCGGCGCCTCGCTCGGCACCGCGCTCGCGTCCGGACTCATCACCGCGGCGGGCGCGGTCGGCGCGGTCGGCCCTGGGATGTACGCCGGGGCCCTGTACGCCTCGCTGGCCCTCCTCGCGGTCGCACTGGGAACCGCGTTCGCCATCAGGCCGGTGCCCGGCAACACGAACCAGGACGGGAACGGGAACGGCGGCCGGAACGGTGCGGTTCCGGTGCCCGCCCACCTCTGAGCCCGCGGCCACGCGGCGGCTCCGCGCGGCGCCGAACCGCGGCGCCCCGGCCGCCGCGTGGCCCACTGGTACGGCCGGCCGCGCGGTCCCTGGGCAGGGGCGTCCCGGCCCCACGCCCGAATTGGTCTAGTCCTCTCTTGGTCCAGTCCATTGACATGCCCTTGATGGCAGAGCTATCCCCTTTACGCGACACCTTTCCCGAACTCCCCCTCACAGCAACGAAGTTCACCGCCCTCCCCACTCCTCCTCCCCCGGGACAGACATGAGACGCCCGAAACCCCATCACTCCTTACGCGCCGCGCTCACCGCCGCCGTCACCACCATCGCCGCCCTCGGCCTGACCGCGCTCGGCGGCGGAACGGCCCAGGCCGCGAACCCGCTCCCCTCCCACGTCTTCGCCCCCTACTTCGAATCCTGGACGGGCGAGAGCCCCGCCGCGCTCTCCGCCCAGTCCGGCGCCAGGCACCTGACCATGGCGTTCCTCCAGACAGCCGCCAAGGGCTCGTGCACCGCGTACTGGAACGGCAGCACCGATACGCCCGTCTCCCCCGCCTCCTTCGGCAGCGACATCAAGACCATCCAGGGCAAGGGCGGCGATGTCATCCCGTCGTTCGGCGGCTACACCGCCGACACCACAGGCACCGAGATCGCGGACAGCTGCACCGACGTCAACCAGATCGCCGCGGTGTACGAGAAGGTCATCACGACGTACGACGTGGCCCGGCTCGACATGGACATCGAGGCCGATTCGCTGGACAACGCCGCCGCCGTCGACCGCCGCAACAAGGCCATCAAACTCGTCCAGGACTGGGCGGCGGCCAACGGCCGCACGGTCGAGATCTCCTACACCCTGCCCACCACGACCCAGGGCCTGACCGACAGCGGCCTGGCCGTACTGCGGAACGCGGTGCGCAACGGCGCCCGGGCGGACGTCACCAACATCATGACGTTCGACTACTACGACAACGCCACCCACGACATGGCCAAGGACACCCAGACCGCGGCCCAGGGACTGTACGACCAACTCGCGCCGCTCTACCCGGGCAAGACCCCGGCCCAGCTCTGGGGCATGATCGGGATCATCGAGATGCCTGGTATCGACGACTTCGGTCCGGCCGAGACCTTCAGCCTGGCCAACGCCCGGCAGGTCTACGACTGGGCGGTCGCCAAGGGCATCAACACCCTGTCCTTCTGGGCCCTCCAGCGGGACAACGGCAGCTGCCCGGGCGGCCCGTCCACCGACAGCTGCTCCGGAATCGCCCAGAACACCTGGGACTTCACCCACCTCTTCGCGCCGTTCACCGGCGGCGGCACCGCACCGGCCGACGACTTCTCCGTCACCGCCACCCCGGCCGCCGGAACGGTGACCGCCGGCGCCCGCACCAGCGCGACCGTACGCACCGCGGTCACGGCCGGCTCGGCCCAGACCGTCCAACTCACCGTCACCGGCGCACCCGCCGGCGTCACCGTGTCGCTGAGCCCGGCTTCGGTCACGGCCGGCTCCACCTCCACGCTCACCCTGTCCACGACCCAGGCAACCGCCTCCGGCACGTACCACCTCTCCGTCACCGGTACGGGCACCACCGGCACGCACACCGCGGCGTACGACCTGACCGTCACCGGCGGCAGCGGCCACGTATGCACCGCCACGCCGTGGGCCGCCGCCACGGTCTACACCGCCGGCCAGCAGGTCTCGCACCAGGGCCACACCTGGAAGGCCAAGTGGTGGACCACCGGCGAGGAGCCCGGCACCACCGGTGAGTGGGGCGTCTGGCAGGACCTCGGCACCTGCTGAAACCCGCACCGAGGACCGGCGGTTGCGCAATCGCACCGCCGGTCTTCCGGCCGTTCGGCCGCCTGGTCGGGCCTGCCCGGCGCCAAGCGCCACCGCAGGCAGACCGTGCGGACACCCGCCGCGATCGAAAGTCGCAACGGGCGCTCCTCAACGCGTTCTTCAGGGAGCCGGTGCGGTGAGATACCGCTGGATGGTGGGTCCCACCCAGTCCACGATCTCCTCGACGCCGAGTTCCCTGCTCGCCGGGAACCGCAGCACGTAGCGCGTCAGCGCGAGCCCGAGCACGGTCGAGGCGCACAGTGCCGCCCGCGCCGGCGCCTGCTCCGGCTCGGGGCCCACCCGGCGGGCCAGCGGGATCAACTGCTCGCGCAGCACGCTCTGCATGCGCTCGGCGGCGGCCGGGTCGGTGGCGCCGACCCGCATCAGCGCGGTGAGCTCCTCGTTCTCCTCCCACAGATTGAGGAAGTGGCGCACCAGCGTACGGCCGATCTCCTCGCGCGGTTCGACGGGCAGGCCGGGCAGCCCGGGGTCGACCGCGACGGCCGCCGCGAACAGGCCCGCCTTGTTGCCGTAGTACCGCATCACCATCGACGGGTCGATCTTCGCGTCGCGCGCGATGGCCCGGATGGTCGCCTTCTCGTAGCCGTCCGCCGCGAACCGCTCGCGGGCCGCGGCGAGGATCGTGGCGCGGGTGGCGTCGGAACGCCGGGCGGCCTGCTGGTTCTCCGTGGTGCCGGTCATGCCAACAAGCGTAGACCAACACGTGTTGACACCCCGGAGTCGCGGCTCTACCTTTGCCAACAAGCGTTGGCCAACACCCGTTGGCAAGGTCGCGATCCGTCCGTACGACGGTGGCCGGGTGGCCTCGACACCGCGAGACAACCAAGAGCGAGAGGAAGTACCCAAGATGGCCGAGCTGCAGAGCCTGGACCCGACCACGCCGATGTTCGCGCAGTTCAAGGAGGAGACGGGGCCCATCGTCCTGGCCAACACCTTCGTCGTCCCGAAGGAGCGGACCGAAGCGTTCCTGGCCCTCTTCCGGAGGCAGGCGGAGTTCATGAGGGCCCAGCCGGGATTCGTCTCCTCGCAGCTGCACAAGGGAACGGCGGGCAGTCAGCTGCTGATGAACGTCGCGGTCTGGGAGTCGACCGAGGCGCTCGCCACGGCGTTCGGCAGCCCGGAGTTCCAGCGCATGGCGGCCGAGTTCCCCGACGACATCGTGTCCTACCCGCACATCTTCGAGCAGATCGACGCATGACACGGCCGGCCAGGCCGGACGCCGCGATCCCGGCACGGGCGGCCACCGCCGGAGCCGGCGAGCACGACGCCCTCATGGCGACCGGGCTCACCGAGCCCACGATGTCCCGCAAGGAGAAGAGCGATGTCACTGAAGAAGCTCAACACCGTCCTGGCCGCCGCCTTCGTCCTCTTCATCCTCTGGTTCGGGCTGGAGTTCATCCTGAGCCCGGAGACGACGGCGCCGGGCTTCGGCCTGCCGAACCGGCCCCCCGGCGACGGCGGCGGCTTCCTCACCATCAAGGGAATCCGCGACGTCGTCCTGGCCCTGGTCCTGGGCATCTTGCTGTTGACGGGCCACCGCCGGGCGCTGGCCTGGGTGCTGCTGGTGGAGGCCCTGGCCGCGTACGGCGACATGACCACCGTGCTCGCCCACCACGGCTCCGCCTCCACCGCGCTCGGCGTCCACGGCCTGACCGCGACACTGATGGCGGCCAACGGCCTGCTGATGCTGCACGAGACCCGCAGGGCCGCGCCCACGCGATCGACGCCCGCCCCGCAGCCCGCTGGCTTCTAGTGGGTACCGAAGTAGCTGGTCAGTTGGGGTGGGAGGGCGGGGACGTCGATCGGGATGCCGTCGGCGCGTAGGGAGGCGGTCGCGGCGCAGCCGGCTGCTACCGCTTGGCGGGCGGCGATCGGGGAGGTCAGGGTGGGAACGCCGTCCCGGACGAAGGCGATGAACTCCGTGAGCAGCCGGGGGTCGGCGCCGCCGTGGCCGCCGGTGTCAGCGGGGACGGCGATCTCCAGGTCGGCGTCCGCGCGGTAGCCGCTGCGGCGGCTGTGCCAGACCTTCACCACCGCGCCCTGGGTGTCGCCGAAGTTCTCCATCCGGCCGTGCGTGCCGATGACCGTGTAGTTGCGCCAGTAGTCGGGGGTGTAGTGGCACTGCTGGTAGGTGGCGTAGACGCCGTTGTCCAGGCGCATCGTCATCATGGAGAGGTCTTCGACGTCGATGACGTCGTGCAGGCCGGTCAGGGAGGTGGGCGGCCAGTTGGCGTCCGGGTCGAGCCAGTCGCCCATCAGCCGCTCGCCCTGGCCGCCGCGGGCCGCGAGGTCGCCGTAGACGGTCAGTGCGCCCATCGCCTGGGCGCGGACGGTGTAGCCGCCGGCCAGCCAGTGGATCACGTCGAGGTCGTGCGCGCCCTTCTGGAGCAGCAGGCCGGTGGTCCGGCGGCGGTCGGCGTGCCAGTCCTTGAAGTAGAAGTCGCCGCCGTGGCCGACGAAATGCCGGCACCAGATCGCCTTGACCTGCCCGATGGTGCCCTGCGCGAGGAGGTCCCGCAGGGTGCGGATGACGGGCATATGGCGCATGTTGTGGCCGACGTAGAGGGGCGTGCCGGTGCGGCGCGCGGTGTCCAGTACACGGTCGCAGCCCTCCGTGGTGATGGCCAGCGGCTTCTCCGCGAACACCGCGACGCCGGCCTCCAGGAAGGCCACGGCCAGTTCCTCGTGGGTGTCGTCCGGGGTCGTCAGGAGTACGGCGTCCAGGCGGGCGTCGAGGAGCGAGCGGTGGTCGGCGTACGCGGTCGCCTCGGGGTACATGGTGCGGGCGCGTTCCCGGCGGGCGGCGATCGGATCGCACACCGCGACCACCCGCGCCGGCAGGCCCCGGTCGGCGATGTGGCGGGCGAGGCCCGCGCGCATACCGAGACCGACTACGCCCAGGCGCAGGGGCTTTCCCTGTTCGGGGGTGCCTGCAGTTGTGTCGGTGTCCGGGGCGGAGTTGGTGCCTGGGGGCGTGTGCGGGTCAGTCACCGGGGGGTGCCCTTCTGTGGCCGGGCGAGGCCACCGGCCGCGCCTGCTCATGCGCTCGCGTACTCGCCTCATGATTCTCACTGTAGTGAGGGGGCTCAAGGGGGGTGGGTCCGGCCTCAGTTACCGGGTGCCTGGCGTTCGCCGGGCGCTCAGCCCCGGGAGGCCAGGGACAGCAGCGGCGCCCCGGCCGGGAAGAGGTACTTGGCGGCCAGGAGGGGGCGGCCGGCGGCCCAGACGGTCTGGGTGAGGAGCAGGGCCGGGGTCTCCGGCGGGCGGGCGATGGCGGCGCCGCGTTCGGTGCCGAGCATGGTGGCGCCGAGGGTGCCGCGGGCGGTGTAGTGGCGGCCGGAGCCGGCGTCCAGGAACGCGGCGAGCATCGTGCCGGCCGGTTCGGCGGAGTCGGAGGCCGGGGCGGGGGCCGGCCCGGAGCCGGTGGCCGGCCCTCCCTCCGCTCCGGTGGCCGGCGGGTCCGCGAGTGAGGCGCGGAGGACGGCGGCCAGCTCGGGGCCGACGAGGGCGCGCAGGACCTTCTCGTCCGCGGCCCACTCGTGGGCGAAGCACGCCGGTTCGCCGTCCACCTCGACGACGGTCTCCCAGAAGCAGGCGCGTTCCGCCGGGGCCAGGCGCAGGTGGTAGCCGGAGAAGTCGGTGGGTTCCTCCAGTTCGGTGGCGAGCCGGCGGCAGCGTACGGTGCCGGGGCCCAGCAGCGCCTCGACCGGCAGCAGGCGCTCCAGGCCGGGGGCCGGCGGGGGTTGGTTGACCGTACTGCCGGCGCCCTGGCGGCGGGTGATCACGCCGTCCTCCTGGAGCAGGATCAGCACCTCGCGCAGTCCCGACCGGCTCACGCCCAGCTGCGCCGCCAGCTCCGGCTCGGGCGGCAGCTTGGCCCCCGGCGGGAACGTGCCGTCGTCGATGGCGGCCACGATGCGCTGGTACAGCTCGACACGCGAGGAGTGCCGGCGTGCTCCCGGGCGGGGCATGAGGGCTCCTGGAGGGGTTGGCGAGAACGGAACCGCCGGGGCGGTTGGCCGATTGGTCGGACATTCGCTGGGGGTCCGGTAGTGCCCTTGTCATGGCGCCGCACCCCGGCCCTGGCCGTACCCCAGATTATCCCGCGGCCGCCGGCCCGGTGGCCGCGGCTCTGACCTCAGCCGCTTCCGGCGCCGGACGCAGGCCCGCCGTACGACTGTGACGTCACCCATGGCCTCTTGTGCGGGGGCGAGCCGATGGCTAACCTCCCGGCAAAGATTGTCCGACAATCTCCGAGCGTTCTGCTCTCGTCGCGCCATCCTCGATCCGGAAGTGCCCGCCCATGTCTGCCATACCTGATACGCCCGATACGCCGGCCATGCCCGCCACGCGCCCCACGCCCCCTTCGGCATCCCCGTCCTCCGCCACCGCCCGCCCCCTGCTCATGGACTGCGACACCGGTATCGATGACGCGGTGGCGCTGCTCTACCTGTGCCTGACGCCCGGTGTGGAGCTGCGCGCGGTCACCACCGTCGCCGGGAACACCAGCGCCGAGCGGGCCGCGCGCAACACCCTCCAGGTGCTGGAGGTCGCCGGGCGGACGGACATTCCCGTCGCCGCGGGCGCCGGTGCCACGCTGCGCGGGGAGACCCGGCCCGAGGCCGCGTTCGTGCACGGGGAGGGCGGTCTCGGCGGGGTCGCGCTGCCCGCGCCCACCGCGGCCCTGGATCCGCGGCACGCGGCCGACCTCATCATCGACACCGCCCGGGCGGCCGGCGGCGACCTGGAGATCCTGGCCACCGCCCCGCTGACCAACCTGGCGCTCGCGCTGCGCAAGGAGCCCCGCCTGCCCGAACTCGTCCGGCGCGTCACGGTGATGGGCGGCGCCGTCCACCACCCCGGCAACATCAGCCCCGTCGCCGAGGCCAATATCGGCAACGACCCGGAGGCGGCCGCGCTGGTGCTCGCCGCGGGCTGGGACCTCACCCTCGTACCGCTGGACGTCACCATGCGGGAGAACCTCACCGAGGCGCACCGGCAGCGGCTGCTGGCCGCCGGCTCCCCGGTCGCGCGACTGGCCGGCGAGATCCTCGACTTCTACTTCGCCTTTCACGAGGAGACCGCGCTGCCGTTCCGCGGCTCGGCGCTGCACGACCCGCTGGCCGCCGGGATCGCCGCCGGCGAGGTCGTCCCGGTGTCCGCGCCCCGGCTGTCGGTGACCGTCGACACGGCCGAGGGCGCCGCGCGGGGCGCGCTGGTCGCCGACACCCGGGGCATGTACCTCGGCTATCCCGCACAGCCCGGCGCCAACGCCACCGTGGTGCTGGAGACCGACCGCACCTTCCCCGAGCTGCTGGTCGACCGGCTGTGCCGGGGTGCCGGGCGGGACGCGTGATGAGCCGCTCCCGCGCGCCGCGTACCGGGCGGACGACGGCCGGGACCGCGGCGATGATGACGGCGCTGCTGGCCGCCTGTATCGCGTTCCAGCTCAACGCCAGCATGCTCAGCCCGGCCCTGGTCACCATGGCTCGCGAACTGCACACCGACGAGGCCGGCACCGGGCTGTCGCAGACCGCGTTCTTCACCGCGTGCGCGATGTTCTCGCTGTTCCTGCCGCGGTTCAGCGATATCGCCGGCCGGCGGCGGGTGCTGCTGGGCATGCTGGTGGTCCTCACCGGCGGCACGGTGCTCGCCGCGCTCGCCACGGACATCGTGGTGCTGGACATCGCCCGCGTCATCCAGGGCGTCTCCGGGCCGGTCGTGCAGATCTCGCTGCTGACGCTGCGGTCGGAGGTGACCGAGCCGAAGCGGTTCGGCACCCTGATGGGAGTGGTCACCGCGGTCAACGGCGGTATCGCGGGCGTGGACGCGCTGGCGGGCGGCTGGCTGGCGAGCCACTTCGGCTTCCGCAGCGTCTTCTGGGTGATCGCGGCCGTCGCGGTGCTGGCGGCGGTGGCCGTCGCGGCCGGCTGCCCCGAATCCCGGCCGTCCGCCGGTACGCCGATGGACTGGGCGGGGGTGGCACCACTGGTGGTCAGCGCCGCGGCGCTGCTGCTCGCCGTGGACCAGGCGGAGAAGCTGGGCGCGGCCAACTGGCCGCTGGCGGCCGGGCTGGTGGCGGTCGGCGGACTGGCGTTCGCGGTGTTCTGGAAGATCGAGGCGGGCAGCCGCCATCCGCTGGTACGCGTCACCGACCTCCGCCAACGCGCCACCTGGGCGCCGCTGGTGACGACGCTGCTCACGCTCATCGGCGTCTTCGCGGTCGTCAACGGCGTGCTGATGTCGTTCGTGCAGAACGAGCGGGCCGGCTTCGGCATGGGGGCCGGTCTCGCCTCGGTCGTCTTCCTGACCCCGTTCGCGCTGGTGGGGTGGCTGGTGGGTCCGTTCACCGGGCGACTGGCACCGGTTATCGGCTACGGGCGGATGCTGCGCTGCGGGCTGCTGGGCAGTGCGCTGGTCCTGGGGGTGATGGCGCTGGTGGGGGTGCGTTCGCTGCCGGTCATGATCGGGTGCACGGTGCTGCTCGGCGTCACCTACGCGGGCATCGCCAACATCGTCCTCAACCTCCTCGGCGTCGTTCTCGCGCCCAAGGACCATCCGGGCTTCCTGCCCGGCCTGGTCTCGGCGGCGTTCGGGCTCGGCGCGGGACTGAGCTTCGCCCTGCTGACGGCCGTACAGGTCGCCGGCGGCCCGCCAGACGGTTCCTCGACGGGCGGGTACGTGGCCGCCATCCTCACCGGGACCGGGGTGACGGCGGCGGCGTTCGCCGCGTCGTTCCTGATCCCCCGGCCGCGGACGGCGGAGGTGGCCGGGGAGCCGGCCGGGGGGCCGGTCGGCGCGTCGCCGGCTGGTGGCTCGCCGGTGTGAGGGGTACGCGGGTGGGGCGGGTGGACGTCGTGCCGCCGCGCGCGGGTGGTGCCGTCCGCCTGGCCCGTCCGCCCCGTCCGGTCCCACCAGGACCGCACCCGCCCCCCGGTCGCCCGCCGACACCCCCTCCTCCCATCCGACGAGCCGGTCTCGGCCGCCCCGTCCACCGGCCCTAAGCCGGAAGGCCCAGTCGAAGATCATCACTTGGACGGTGCCGCGGGCGGGGCGGCGCCGCCACAGTGAACGGAGCAGGTACTCGACTCACCAGCCGGAGGCCGACGGTGGACACCCCCAACCCGACCGACCACCCGAACCCGACCGACCGCGCCAACCCGACCGCCCCGCCGCACCCGACCGAGCACACCACAGCCTCCGACGCCGCCACCGCGACGCACGCGGTCGCCGCGCAGCTGATAGAGCAGTCGCTCGGCCACCTCTACTCGGCGGCCTTACGGACCGCCGCCCTCCTCCACCTCGCCGACCACCTGGCCGGCGGCCCCCGCACCGCCGCCGAACTGGCCCAACTCACCGGCACCGACGCGGTGTTCCTGCGCCGCTGCCTGCGCTATCTGGCCGGACGCGGCGTCTTCAGCGAGGACGGCAACGCCGCCTTCCACCTGACACCGGCCGCGCAGTTCCTGCGTACCGGAGTGCCGGGATCGCTGCGCGACGCGGTGCTGATGCTCACCGACGACATCTTCGTACGCTCGTCGGCCGCGCTCGACGAAACCGTGCGGACCGGGGCCCCGGCCTTCCCCAAGGTCTTCGGCGCCCCGTTCTTCGAGTACCTCAAGGACCACAGCGCCACCCGCGCCCTCTTCGACACCGGCATGGCGGCGTTCTCCGAGCCGGTCGACGATCTGGTGGCCGGGGCGTACCCCTTCCCGGGCGAGGGCACCGTGGTGGATGTCGGCGGCGGGCGGGGCGGGTTGCTGCGCCATGTGCTGCTGCGCCACCCGGGCCTGTCGGGGGTCCTGTTCGACCAGGAGCCGGCGCTGCGGGACCACGTCCTGGACACCGCCGAGCTGGCCGGCCGCTGGCGCACCGAACCGGGCGACTTCTTCGCCGCCGTCCCGGACGGCGGCGACGTCTACCTCCTCAAGCACGTCCTGCACGACTGGGAGGACGAGGCGGCCGTACGGATATTGAGATCCTGCCGGCGCGGCCTGGCGCCCGGCGGGAAGGTCCTGGTCATCGACTCCGTTCCGGCGCCCGGCAACGCCCCGCACCCGGGCCGGGCACTGGACGTGGCGATGATGACCCTCGTGACGGGCAAGGAACGCGGCCCGAAGGAACTGGACGACCTCTTCGCGCGAAGCGGACTGCGCCGTACGCGGATCCTGCCCACTCCCACCTTCGCCTCGATCGTGGAGGCCGAGGCGGCGCCGGAGTAGGGGCACCGCGCGGGCCCGGTCCGGTGCCGAACCACGGGACCGGTCCGGTACGCATCGATCCCGAACCGGCCCGCCTCAGAAGCGGTCCGGGTACTTCACCGCGAGCACCAGCAGGCCGACCAGCGACACCGCCACCAGGATCCCCACCACGCGCTCCGCGCTCATACCGCCCCCGCCACGGGTCTCGTCCTCACGATGGGCGCTCTCCTCGTTCTCGCCGTGCTGCGGCCCCCGTCCGGCACCACCGTGGCGCGCGGCGGGGTGCCGTACGAGGACCCCGCCCGCTTCCTTGACGGAATCCGAACGCCCCGGCATCCGAACGGCCCGGGGCGCGAAGTCGCCGGCCCCGAACGCACCGGCGGGCAGCGCCATCGCGTCGCCGCACGCCCCCAACCACCCCCCGGAACAAGCCATCGCGCGCCCCCGCGAGCAGCACCGGCGGGCGACGGGCAACGGGGGGCGCGGAGGATAACGCCGTACCGCGCCGAGTGCCGGGCCCGGTCCGCGTCGCGTCACACATTCCGCACCACGTGCACCGCCTCGGCGCACCACACCGCCCTCCCCCTGTCAAGGTTCTGGCTGGCGAGAAACCGGCGTTGGATGTTTTGGCGCCTGGGCACCGGGCAGACGCCGCTTACCGGACCATGATCCAAATTATGGGAGGGCAGCGTGATGACGGCAGTGACGGCGCAGACCGGAGTGCGGCAGGTCCAGCACCGGGACGACGACCGGGCGGTGAGCTCCGGGACCGGCGGGCTGCCGCACATCACGGACGGTTCCAAGATCGCGCCGAAGGACGCCAAGGCGCTGTCGCGGCCGTTCTTCGAGCGGCTGGCCGAGCTGGAGGAGGGCACCCACGCGTACCAGTACGTGCGGAACACCCTCGTCGAGATGAACCTCTCCCTGGTGCGGTTCGCCGCCGGCCGGTTCCGGCACCGCGGTTCCGACCCGGCGGAGATGGAGGACATCATCCAGGTCGGCACCATCGGGCTGATCAAGGCGATCGACCGGTTCGACCTGTCCCGGGAGGTGGAGTTCACCACCTTCGCGGTGCCCTACATCGTGGGCGAGATCAAGCGGTTCTTCCGCGACTCGACGTGGGCGGTGCACGTACCGCGGCGGCTGCAGGAGCTGCGGATCGAGATCGCGCAGGCCAAGGAGCGGCTGTTCGTCCGCCTGGACCGGGACCCCACGGTCTCCGAACTCGCCGAGGAGCTCAAGCTCTCCGAGGAAGAGGTGATCGACGGTCTGATCGCCGGCAACGGCTACACCGCCGGCTCCCTGGACCAGCCCACCGACCCGGCGGAGGACGAGCCGAGCCGCTCGCTCGCCGACGCGCTCGGTGACGAGGACCCCCGGCTCCAGCTCGCCGAGGACCTGCACGCGCTGTCGCCGCTGGTCCGGAAGCTGGACCGGCGCGACCGGCGGATCCTCACCCTGCGGTTCGTCCACGAGAAGACCCAGTCCGAGATCGGCAAGGAGCTGGGCGTCTCGCAGATGCATGTGTCCCGGCTGCTCGCCCGGATCCTGGGCCGGCTGCGGACGGGGCTGCTCGGCCAGCACTGACCCCGGCGGGCAACGGGCACGGCGACGGCCAGGCACCGCCACGCACAGGCCCGCTGCCGGCCAGGCACCGCGTCAGCCGGGCACCGCGACGACTCGCCCCTCACCCCCGCCCCCGCCTGAACCGCTCCGCCCCCTCCCCCAGTTCCACCAACCGCTCGGGATAGGCACAGCGGGCGCGTTCGGTGGCGGGCAGGCGCCAGGGCTCGTGGACGGCCGGTCCGGGCAGCCCCGCGAGTTCGGGGACCCAGCGGCGGACGTAGGCGCCGTCCGGGTCGTAGCGCCTGGCCTGGCGGACGGGGTTGAGGACGCGGTTGGGGCGGGTGTCGGTGCCCGTGCCCGCCACCCACTGCCAGTTGAGCTGGTTGTTGGCGAGGTCGCCGTCGACCAGCCAGTCCAGGAAGTGCCGGGCGCCGACCCGCCAGTCCACGTACAGCGTCTTGGTGAGGAAGCAGGCGGTGAGCAGCCGGCCGCGGTTGTGCATCCAGCCCTCGTGGCGCAGTTGGCGCATGGCCGCGTCGATCACGGGATAGCCGGTGCGGCCGGCTTTCCAGGCGGCGATCTCGTCCGCCGCCGTTTCCCCGGTGCGCCAGTGGTCGTGCCGGGTGCGGTAGTCGCCGGCGGCGGCGCCGGGCCGGGCGGCGAGGACCTGGTGGTGGAAGTCGCGCCAGGCGAGCTGGCGGACGAACGCTTCGGCGCCGGGTCCGCCGCGCCGCCGGGCCCGCTGGACGACCTCGACGGGTGACAGCGTGCCGAAGTGCAGGTGCGGGGAGAGCCGCGAGGTGGCGTCGCCGGCCAGGTCGTCATGGCGGTCCGCGTAGGCCGCCGCATCGCCGCGCAGCCAGGCGGCCAGGCGTTTGCGGCCCACCGCCTCCCCGCCCGGCGCCAGTCCCGGCGAGACCCCGGGGACGTCGGCGGACGACGGGACGGGGTCCGAGCGGATGTGCGCGGGCACCGGGACGGTCCGGGGCGCCGGCAGTACGTCCCGCAGCGGGTGCCCGGCCCAGTGCCGGTGGTACGGGGTGAAGACCGCGAAGTGGTCGGAGGACGCCGGGGTGAGCGCGCCGGGCGGCACCGCCGTGGTCACGGCGTCGTGGACGCGCAGCTTGCGCCCGTCGGCCGCCAGGGCGCGGCGCAGCCGTTCCTCGCGGCGGGTGGCGTAGCCGCTGACGCCGGCCGCCAGATGCACCTCGCCGGCGTCCGCCTCGGCGGCCACCCGGCACACCTCGGCGACCACCTCGCCGGACCGGATCACCAGGCGTCCGCCGCGGGCGCGCAGCCCGGCGTCGAGCGCGGTGAGGCAGTCGGCGAGGAACGCCCGCCGGTTGGGGGCGTCGAAGCCGACCGCGGTGATCGCGCGGTCGCGGACGAAGAGCGGTACGACGGTGCCCGCGGCGCGGAGTGCGGCGCGCAGCGGCGGGTGGTCGTGCAGCCGCAGGTCGGCGGTGAACAGGACGACGGCGGTGGGCATTGCTCCCGTAACTCCCTTCAGTAAAAGGCTAGTTGGACGCATCGGACCGTGCGGCGGCCGCGGCCGCCTCGGCGATGTTGCGGGCCATCCCGCCGAAGACGACGGCGTGGAACGGGGACACGCTCCACCAGTAGGCGTGGCCGAGGAGTCCGCGCGGGTGGAAGACGGCGCGCTGGTGGTAGCGGGAGCGGCCGCCGGCCGCCGGTTCGGCGCGCATCTCCAGCCAGGCGAGGCCGGGCAGCCGCATCTCGGCGCGCAGCCGCAGCAGCCGTCCGGGCTCCAGCTCCTCCACCCGCCAGAAGTCCAGTGAGTCGCCGGCCCGCAGCCGTCCGGCGTCGCGCCGGCCGCGGCGCAGTCCGACCCCGCCGGCCAGCCGGTCGAGCCAGCCGCGGACGGCCCAGGCGAGCGGGAAGGAGTACCAGCCGTGCTCGCCGCCGATGCCCTCGATGACCCGCCAGAGCACCTCGGGCGGGGCGTCCACCCGCTGGTCGCGGCAGTCGGTGTAGAGGCTGCCGCCGGCCCAGTCGGGGTCGGTGGGCAGCGGGTCGCTGGGCGCGCCGGGGAGTGCGGCGGAGCACCAGCGGGTGGTGACCTGGGCGTCCCGGATGCGTTGGAGCGCCAGGGTGACCGCGGTGCCGAAGTCGAGCGGATGGCCCGGCGGGTCGGGCAGGTAGCGGGCGAGGTCGCGTTCCCGGCAGACGACCTCGTGGCGCAGCGACTCGGTGAGCGGGCGGGCGATCGCCGAGGGCACGGGGGTGACCAGGCCGACCCAGAGGCTGGAGAGGCGCGGGGTGAGGACGGGGACGGGCAGCACCAGCCGGGGCGGCAGTCCGGCGGTCCGGGCGTAGCGGCGCATCATCTCGCGGTACGTCAGGACCTCGGGGCCGCCGATGTCGAAGGCGCGGCTGACGTCCGCCGGCAGCCGCGCGCAGCCGGTCAGGAGGCGCAGCACGTCGCGGACCGCGATCGGCTGGGTGCGGGTGCGCACCCAGCTGGGGGTGAGCATGACCGGGAGGCGTTCGGTGAGGTAGCGCAGCATCTCGAACGAGGCCGAACCCGAGCCGATGATCACCGCGGCCCGCAGCACCGCGGTGGGCACACCGGATTCCAGCAGGACGCGGCCCACTTCGGCGCGCGACCGCAGATGCGGGGAGAGGGCGGCCTCGGGGACGCCGGCGGGGGTGAGTCCGCCGAGGTAGACGATGCGGCGGACGCCGGCGGCCCGGGCCCGGTCGCCGAAGATCCGGGCGGCCCGGCGGTCGGTCTCCTCGAAGTCCTTGCCGCTGCCCAGGGCGTGCACCAGGTAGTAGGCGACGTCGATACCGCGCAGGGCCGCGCCGACCGACGCGGCGTCGGTGACATCGCCGCGCACCACCTCCACCTCGCCGGCCCAGGGGTGGTCGCGGAGTTTCTCCGGGGAGCGGGCCAGGCAGCGGACGGTGTGCCCGGCGGCCAGGAGTTCGGGGACCAGCCGGCCGCCGATGTACCCGGTGGCGCCGGTGACCAGGCAGGCCAGGCCGGGGCCGTCGTGGGGGTCCGTCTCCCGGTCGTGCATGCTGCCGCCACCGCCTCGCGTCGTCGGATGCCTGCCGCCCCGCGCTCCTGGCACCGAGCACCGAGCACCGAGCACACTGAGTCCCCACCATCACATCCGGTCGGAGCGCTCGCCGGCCCGCGCCACGCCGTCCACCGCGCCGTACGGGCGCGGGGCGCGGGCCCTGCCGCGGCCCGTCAGAAAACCGGTTATCGCGGGCGGCCCACCGGGCAGGCGGGGGGACAGGACACGCGGCACGGCAAGAGCACCGGGCCCCGGCCCCGCCCCCCGTCGGAGTAACCCCCGGCGCGGTGCCCCGGTGGCCCGTCGCGCGCGTGTGAGCCTGGGGCGGGCGGAGCCGAGGCGGTTCGGCGGGAGGTGTGCGGATGACGCGCCGGAAGGCGGTCGCGGTACTCGCTGCGGGTGCCGAACTCCTGGCCTGGTGGGCGGTGTTGACCGGGCTGTGGATGGTGCTGATCTCCAGCGTCGACACCCTGGAAGGGGTGGTGGGCGGGCTCTGCGCGCTGCTCGCCGCGTTCGCCGCCCGCGGCACCCGGCGCGCCTCCGGCGAACCGTGAACGGCTGGACGGCCGCGGGCACGGCGCTGCTGGTGTGCGGTGCCGTCCCGGCCGGCTGGGGCGTGGCCACCGGCCCGGTGCGGCGCCGGGTGGTCGCCCAGAACGCCATGACCACCCTGCTCAGCCTGGTCTTCCTGCTGCTGTCCCAGGGGTTCGGCCGGCCCGCGTACCAGGACACCGCGCTGGTGCTGTCGGTACTGGGCCCGGCGGGGACGCTGCTGTACATCCGGCTGCTGGTGGACCGGCTGGCGGCCGGCCCGCCGCTGTCCCGCGCGCTGGCGGCCGTGACACCGCTCAACTACGTCGCGGTCCTGGTGGTCGTGGTGCCGCTGGCGGCGGTCACCGACCCGGGCAGGGCGCTGCTGAAGCTGCTGGTCATCGGGGTGCTGCTGGCGCTGGGCAGCGCGGTGGCGGGGCGGGCCGTGACGGTCGCGGTGGACGCCGGGCACGGGCCGCGGGGCCATATCTGACGAGAGGGGAGACGCCGTGTCCGAACTGCCGGTGCTGCTGGGGCTGCTGTTCGTGGCGGTCGCCGCGACCGCGACCGTGCTGGTCCGGGACCCGGTCCGGCAGTCGTTCGTGCTCTCGGTCCTCGGGCTGTCGCTGGCGCTGCTGTTCCTGCTGCTCCAGGCGCCGGACGTGGCGCTGTCGCAGCTGGCGGTCGGTTCGGCGCTGACGCCGCTGATGGTGCTGCTGTCGGTGCGCAAGGTCCGCCGGCGGGCCCGCGACGAGCGGCGGGAGGAGCGGGCGTGACCCGGCGGGTGCGGGCCTGGGTGCTGGTCCTGGGCGGCCTGGGTTTCGCGGCGCTGTTCGCGCTGGCGTGCGGCGGGCTGCCGCGGTTCGGCGGTGACTGGCACCCGTACGGCGACCGGGCGGTGCGGGCCGCGCTGTCGCGGCACACCGCCAACTCGGTCGCCTCGGTCAACTTCGACCAGCGGGCCTTCGACACCCTCGGCGAGGAGTCGATCCTGTTCGGCTCGGTGCTGGGCACGGTGGTGCTGCTGCGCCAGACCCGCGACGAGAACCGCCGCGCGCCCGCCCCCGCGCCCGTCTCCGCGCCGGTGCGCCGCTACGCCCGGCTCGCGCTGCCCGTCACCCTGCTGATCGGCCTCTACGTCGTGGCGCACGGCCAGCTCAGCCCGGGCGGCGGCTTCCAGGGCGGGGTGGTGGTCGCCACCGCGCTGCACCTGCTCTATATCGCGGTGGACTACCGCGCGCTGGAGCGGATCCGCCCGGTGGGGCTGTACGAGGTCGGGGACGCGGCGGGCGAGGCGGCGTACCTGCTGGTGGGGACGGGCGCGCTGGCGGCCGGTGCGGCGTTCCTGGCCAACGTGCTGCCGTTCGGCACGTTCAACACCCTCTCCTCCGGCGGCACCGTGCCGGTGCTGAACGCCGCGATCGGGGTGGAGGTGGCCTGCGGGGTGGTGGTGCTGCTGGCCCGCTTCCTGGACCAGGCGGTGGAGATCGAGGACCCAGGGCAGGACGCGCGGGACGGGGCCGCGCAGTGAACGCGATCGGGGAGAACGCGATGGGAGTGCTGCCGTACGCGGTGGCCGGCTGGCTGTTCCTGATGGGCTGCTACGGGCTGGCGACCAGCCGCAATCTGATCCACGCGGTGGGGTGCCTGGCGGTGTGCCAGGCATCGACGTATGTGCTGCTGCTGGCGGTCGGCTACCGGCGGGGCGGCACGGCGCCGGTCTTCTCCGATCTCCGGCCCGGTTCCCGGCCGGTGGTCGATCCGGTCGTCCAGGCACTGGTGCTGACCGACATCGTCATCGGTGCCACGGTGACCGCGCTGCTGCTCTCCCTGGTGATCCAGATCGCCAAGCGGCACCGCACGGTCGATCCGGACGAGTTGTCGGAGCTGCGGGGGTGAGCGTCGCGCGGCTGCTGCCGCTGATCGTGGCCGTGCCCCTGCTGGGCGCGGCGGTGCTGGTGGGCGCGGGCCGCCGGCTGCCGCGCCATGCCGCGGAGGTGCTGGGGTGCCTGTTCTCCGCCGCGGGGGCGGCGCCGGCGCTGGGCGCCCTGGCGGCCACCCCGGGCGCCGCCCCGCGCCCGGCCGAGTGGGTGGGCGGCTGGCGCCCGCACCACGGCGCGGGGGTGGGCATCGTCCTGGTCGGCGACCCGGTCGGGCTGGGGCTGGCGGCGCTGGTGTCCGTGCTGGTGCTGGCGTCGCTGGCGTACGCCTGGCGGTACTTCGACGAACCGCCGCCCCGGCACGCCGGCTCGTACCCGGGTCTGGTGCTGCTGTTCCAGGCGGGTATGTGCGGTTTCGCGCTGACCGGGGACCTGTTCAACGCGTTCGTCTTCTTCGAGCTGATGGGTGTGGTGGCGTACGCGCTCACCGGCTACCGCGTGGAGGAGGCCCGGCCGGTCCAGGGCGCGCTGATCTTCGCGCTGGTCAACTCGCTGGGCGGGTACGCCGCGCTGCTCGGCATCGGGCTGCTGTACGCGCGCACCGGCGAACTGGGGCTGGCGCAGATCGGCGCCCGGCTGGACGCGCGTCCGGGCAGCCCGGGGCCGCTGCTGATCGCCGCGTTCGCGCTGGTCGCCGCCGGGCTGCTGGTCAAGGCGGCGGCGGTGCCGTTCCACTTCTGGCTCGCGGACGCGCACGCGGTGGCCCCGACGCCGGTGTGCATGCTGCTGTCCGGGGTCATGGTCGAGCTGGGGCTGTACGGCACGGCGCGGGTGTACTGGACGGTGTTCGCCGGGCCGGGCGGGCTGCCGTCCGCCGGGGTGCACCGGGCGCTGCTGGTGCTGGGGGTGCTGACGGCGCTGCTGGGCGCGGTGATGTGCTGGCTGCAGCGCCATCTGAAGCGGCTGCTGGCCTACTCCACGGTCGCGCACACCGGTCTGTTCCTGGTCGGCCTGGCGACGCTCGGGGCGCGCGGCACCGGCGGGGTGGTGCTGTACGTGCTGGGGCACGCGGGGGTGAAGGCGGCGCTGTTCGCCTGTACGGGCGTACTGCTGGACCGGTACGGCAGCGTGGACGAGCACCAGCTGCACGGCCGGGCGCGCGAACTGCCGTGGGTGGGCGGGCTGTTCGCGGTGGGCGGGCTGGCGCTGGCCGGGTTGCCGCCGTTCGGGACGGCGCTGGGCAAGGCGGTGGTGGAGGAGGCGGCCGGCGGCTGGGCGACGGCGCTGTGCGTGGTGGTGTCGGCGGCGACCGGCGGTGCGGTGCTGCGCGCCGCGGCCCGGGTGTTCCTGGGACTGGGCAGCCGGCACCCGTCCGACGCGCCCGCGCCGGGCGAGGAGTCCGGGGCGGAGACGGCCGGGACGGACGAGGAGCCGGAGACCCGGGGCGGGCTGCTGTCCCGGATTCCCGACACCATGCGGGTGGTGCCGGCGGTGCTGCTGGCCGGGGCGCTGGCGGCCGGGCTGGTGCCCGGGCTGCGGACGGCCGCCGGCCGGGCCGCGGCCGCCTTCACCGACCACGCCGGCTACACCGCGTCGCTACTGCACGGCGCCCCGGCGCCGCCGGCCGCGGTGGCCCCGCCGGACTGGTCGGTGTCCGGTGTGCTGTGGGGCCTGCTGGCCACCGCGCTGGCCGCGGCGTTCGCGCTGGCGGCCGTCCGGCGGCCGGTGCGCCGGGAGGCGGCCCGCTGGACGGTGCCGCTGCGCCGCCTGCACTCGGGCCATGCCGGGGACTACGTGGCGTGGTTCCTGGCCGGGGTGACCGTACTGGCGGCGCTGGTGGTGTGAGGGGCGCCGCCGGGCCGGTCACTCGAAGCGGGACGGGTCGCCCGCGCCGCGCCGGACGATCTCGGGGACGTCGCCGGAGAAGTCCACGACGGTGGTGGGCTCGGTGCCGCAGTCGCCGGAGTCGACCACCGCGTCGATGACGTGGTCCAGGCGTTCCTTGATCTCCCAGCCCTGGGTCAGCGGCTCGGCCTCGTCGGGCAGCAGCAGGGTGCTGGAGAGCAGCGGTTCGCCCAGTTCGGCGAGGAGGGCCTGGGTGACGGTGTGGTCGGGGATGCGGACGCCGACGGTCTTCTTCCGGGGGTGGAGGAGCTGGCGCGGGACTTCCTTGGTCGCGGGCAGGATGAAGGTGTAGCGGCCGGGGGTGGCGGCCCGGATGGCGCGGAAGACGTCGTTGTCGATGTGCACGAACTGGCCCAGCTGGGCGAAGTTCTGGCACACCAGGGTGAAGTGGTGGCGGTCGTCGAGGTCGCGGATCGCGCGGATGCGGTCCAGTCCGTCGCGGCTGCCCAGCCGGCAGCCCAGGGCGAAGCAGGAGTCCGTCGGGTAGGCGATGAGCCCGCCGGAGCGGATGGTGTCGGCCACGGTCCCGATGGTGCGGCGCTGGGGATTGTCGGGGTGAACGTCGAAGTACTTGGCCATTTTCGCGAGTCTAGGGGATGGGCGTCCGGGACGCGTTCCGGCGCGGTCGCGGGATTTTGTGACGGGGCGTCAGCAGGTGGCGCGTACGTAGCCCCGGTCGCCGGGGCGGCCGACATCGCGGTCGCGCAGGACGAGGGAGAGGCGGTGGCCCCAGGTGCGGCAGGCGGTGTCGAGGTCCTGGCGGCGGTATTCGATGTCGTAGACCCGGCCGCCGTAGGCGTCGGCGTAGTCGGCGCACTCGCGGTAGCGGCCGCACTCCTCGGTGACGGCGAAGTCGAATCCGGCCCGGCGGCGTTCGGGGAGCAGGTCGCCGGCGTTCTTCTGGGCGGCGGCCAGACCGCGGTCGTGCGCCCGGCGGGTCAGCAGGGCGGCGAAGGCCAGCGCGTCGTTCTTGGTCAGCAGGCCGTCGGAGCGTTCGTAGGAGTCGAGGTTGTCCGGTTCGACGGCGTCGTGGCCGGAGGCGGCGCAGCCGTCGATCCAGGGGCCGACCACGCCGAGGAGCGCCTGGCGTTTGGCGGCGGTGGAGATGTCGAGCAGCGGCTCGTCCCAGTCCTCGTCGATGACGAGGTCGCCGTCCCGGCCGCGCAGCAGGAGGTCGGGGTGGTGCCGCTGCCACCACCGGGCGGCCTCGGCGCCGGGCTGGGCCTGGAAGGCGTTGACGTAGCAGATGGTGTAGCGGCCGGGCGCGGGGGGCGCGGTGCGGTCGCGGGAGACGATCCGGACGTCGCGGGCCGGCGGGTAGGCGCCGCCGATCTGGTAGTCGAAGGCGGCGCCGGCGGCGGGCAGCCGGACGCCGTGCGGGGCGGTGGCCGGGGCGCTGGGGTGGTCGCGGTCGGCCGGGGGCGCGGACGGGGCGCAGCCGGCGAGCGGCAGGGCGGCGAGCGCGAGGACTCCGGCGGCGCGGCGCAGCGGCAGCGGCAGCGGCAGCGGTATGCGGGACATAGCGGACGTAGGAGACACAGCTCGTCACCTTAACGGGCCGGGGCGGGAGTTGATCACTCGACGGAGGCCGGGGGCGCGCCTTCCCGCGGCCGCACATTGGTCCAGTCCAAAGCCTTGACGTGCCCACGGCGGCAGGCTCACCCTGTGGGCAATTGGTCTGGACCACCCCCTCGGTTCCTGGAGGACCTGTGCCACCTCGTCACCTCAGAGCCCTCGCGGCGGCCGTCTCGGCGGCCGCCCTCGCGCTCACCGCGGCCGGTACGGCGCTCGCCACCGGCCACCGCACCGCCCAGGCGCCGCCCGCCGCCTCCGCGGCCGCGGCCCCCACCGCCCTGGGCAGCAACTGGTACGCGGCCGCGCCCTACTTGATGCCGCTCGACAACGACCCGCCGGACGCCGGCGCGGTGATGGACGCCACCGGCCTCAAGGCGTTCCAGCTCGCCTTCATCCTGGCGCCCAACGGCGGCGGCTGCTCGCCGACCTGGGACGGCCTGCACCCGGTGGCGTCCGACACCGCGGTGGCCGGGGTGATCTCCAGGATCCGCGCCAAGGGCGGCGACGTCTCGGTGTCGATCGGCGGCTACAACGGCACCAAGCTGGGGCAGGCGTGCGGGACGCCGGAGGCGACCGCCGCCGCGTACCAGCAGGTCATCGACAAGTACGGCCTCAAGGCGCTCGACTTCGACCTGGAGGAGCCGGAGTACGAGAACTCCGCGGCGATCCACAACGAGATCGGCGCCGCCAAGATCCTCCAGCAGAAGAACCCCGGCCTCTACCTCTCCGTCACCACCGCCGGCACCGCCGACGGCACCGGGTGGTTCGGCAAGCAGATGCTGAACGAGGCCAAGGCGCAGTCCTTCGTCCCGGACAACTTCTCCATCATGCCGTTCGACGGCGGCTTCAGCGGCGCGGCCGCCCAGACCTCCGCGCTGACCAACTTCAACGCCGTACTGCGCTCCGCCTTCGGCTGGGACGAGGCCACCGCCTACGCCCACGAGGGCGTCTCGCAGATGAACGGCCGCAGCGACACCGGGGAGTTCTTCACCCAGGCGGACTTCCGGACCGTGCTGGACTACGCCACCTCGCACCACATGGCGCGCTTCACCAACTGGTCGGTCAACCGCGACCGCCAGTGCACCCCGCCGGACAACAACGGCCGCACCTCCGGCACCTGCAGCAGCGTGCCGCAGGGTGCCTGGGACTTCACCAAGTTCTCGGTGCTCTTCGCCGGCGCCACCCCGCCCACCACGCCTCCCACCACGCCGCCCACCACTCCCCCGGGCGGCAGCTGCACCGCGAGCCCGTACAGCGCGGGCACGGTCTACGTGGGCGGCGACACCGTCGCGTACCAGGGCCGCACCTGGAAGGCCAAGTGGTGGACGCAGGGCGAGGCGCCCTCCACCGGCGGCTCGGGGGTCTGGCAGGACCTGGGCGCCTGCTGACCGGGCGGGCGGGGGCGTTCCACCGGACGCGCCCGCCCGGCTCGTCCGCCCCGGGACGCCTTCCGGGGCGGCGCGGATATCCGCCCGCCGGCCCGGGGCAGACTCGCCGGTATGCACCCCACGTCACCGCCGCCCCCGCCCCGCACCCTCGACGCCGCGACCCTGCTGCGCACCCTGCCGATGGCCGCTGCCGTCGACGCGCTCCGCGCCGCCCTGCGCACCGGCGCGGACCCCGAGGCCGATCCGCCGCGCACCGTGCTGCCGGTCGCCCGCGGCCAGCTGCTCCTGATGCCCGCGCACCGCGACCGGTACGCGGGCGTCAAGATCGCCACCGTCGCCCCGGACAACCCGGCCGCCGGACTCCCCCGCGTCCAGGGCCAGTACCTCCTCTTCGACGCCGCGACGCTGGCCCCGCTCGCGCTGCTCGACGGGATCGCGCTGACCACCGTCCGCACCGCCGCGCTCTCCGCCCTCGCCGCCGACCTGCTCGCCGTCCCCGACGCCGGCCATCTGGTGCTCTTCGGCACCGGCCCGCAGGCCCGCGGCCACCTCGACGCGCTGCGCGCGGTGCGCCCGCTCACCCGCGTCACCGTCGTGGGCCGCACCCCGGCCCACGTCGAACGGTTCGTCAGCCAGGCGCGCGCCGACACCGGCCTGGCCGTCGCGGCCGGAGAACCGTCCGCCGTCGCCGAGGCCGACCTCGTCGCCTGCTGCACCACCGCCACCCGCCCGCTGTTCGACGGCGCGCTGCTCCCGCCGCACGCCACGGTGACCGCGGTCGGCTCCCACGAGCGCGGCAGCCGCGAGGTGGACGGCACCACCGTCCGCCGCTCCACGGTCGTGGTCGAGTCGCGGGCCGCCGCCGCGCGCGAGGCCGGCGACCTCATCCCGGAGCTGGAGAGCGGCCGGCTCGCTCCGGAAGCGATGATTCCGCTCGTCGCGCTGGCCACCGGTGCGGCCACCGCGGACCCCGGCCGGCCCCGGCTCTTCAAGAGCGTCGGCATGGCCTGGGAGGACCTCGCGGTGGCCGGCGCCGCGTACGAAGCCGCCTGACGGCGCACGCGAGGGCCGTTCCGGCGGTCCTCATGCGATGCTGGGGGCGCCCGGCCGGGGCGCCTGACCTCGGCCGATGCCAAGGATGGGGAGCGTACGGCAGCGTGAAGGCAGTGATACGACGGACCGGTACGGGCATCTGGGACCGCTTCGCGGCCTCCGACCCCGGGCTGCTGCGGCTGATGGCCGGACTGCGGACGGTGAGCGCGATCGTCCTCACCCTCGTCGTCCTGGCCCTGCTCGGCACGCCCGTGCCGCTCATGGTCGCGGGAGCCATGACGGCGATGGTGTCCACGTTCGCCATCCGGGAGAAGGAGGTGCGCGGCCAGGCCGTCACCCTCGCCCTGGGCCTGCCGGTCGCGCTGGCCGCGGTGGCGCTGGGGGCGCTGCTGCACAGCCGGATCATCGCCGGCGACCTCTTCTTCCTCGCGCTGATCTTCGGCGCAGCCTACGCCCGCCGGTTCGGCGACCGCGGCACCGCGCTCGGCCTGATCGGCTTTCAGGTCTACTTCATCTCGCTGTTCGTGCACGCCACGGTGGCCACGCTGCCGCCGCTGTGCCTGACGCTGGCCATCGCGTTCGCGTGCAGCGCCACGGTCCGCTTCGCGCTCGTCCCGGACACCCCGGAACGGACCCTGAGCCGGCTGCGGGAGGCGTTCCGGGCCCGGCTCGCCCAGCTGGTGGCCACCCACCGGGAGCTGGTGGACGCCGGCCCCGAGGAGCTGGACGGCGTCCTGGACGATCTGCGCCGGCACACCGCCCGGCTGCACGAGACCGCGCTGATGATCCAGGGGCGGCTGGAGGAGGGCACTCGCGACGCGGCCACCGCGGCGCTGCTCCAGCGCCGCATCGCGGACGCCGAGATCGCCGCCGAACGGCTGGGCATGACCCTGCTCAACGCCCGCAGCGCCGAACGCACCGACACCCTGACCCTGCATCTGCCGCACGCGCCGGTGCCGGCCACCGGCAACCGCATGCACTCCGAGGGCGACGCGGTGGCGACGCTGCGCCGGGACCTCGACGCGCTGGGCCTGCTGGTGGCCCGGCGCGCGCCCGGCGACCGCGGCACCGCGCTGGCGCACGTCCGCAACCGGCTGCTCGGCTACCGCGAGGAGGACAACCTCCCGCGCGGTTCGGCCGCCGTCCAGGACACCTTCCGGGCGCTCGGCGAGGCCGCCCGCGCGGTGCTGGGCCTGCGGATCGCGCTGGACGGCCCGCAGGACGAGTCCGCGGACACCTCGGCCACCGCCCGCTCCCGCGAGGAGATCGACGCCGAGGACCTGTCGATCACCGGCGCCGAACCGGAGCCGGCGGAGGACGGGCCCACCGGCCTCCAGCGGCCCACCACCCGGGCCGCCTTCCAGGTCGCGGCGGGCTCCGCGCTGGCCATCGTCGGCGGCGAGTTCCTGTCCACCCAGCGCTGGTACTGGGCGGTGCTGACCTGCTGGGTCGTCTTCCTCAACACCTCGTCCACGGGTGAGGTGCTGGTCAAGGGCTACCGCCGGCTGGTGGGCACGGTGCTGGGCGTGGTCGCGGGGGTGGCGCTGGCCGGGCTGGTCGGCAACCACACCTGGACGGCGTTCGCGCTGGTGCTGCTCTGCGTCTTCGGGATGTTCTTCACCGCGCCGCTGTCGTACGCGCTGATGTCGTTCTTCGTCACCGCGATGCTCGGCCTGCTCTACACCCTGCTCAACACCTACAGCGTGGCCACCCTCGTCCTGCGCATCGAGGAGACCGCGCTGGGCGCGGTGTGCGGGATCGTCGCGGCGGCGCTGGTGCTGCCGGTGCACACCGACCGCCGGACCGACGAGCACCTGGGGACGGTCCTGGACCGGCTCCAGGACGCGGTGTCGGCGTCGGTCGAGCAGCTCTCCGGCGGACCGGCCGAGGATCTGCTGACCCGGGCCCGCGATCTGGACACCGCGCTGAACGACCTGCGCGGTTCGACCCAGCCGCTGGTCCATCCGATCACCCCGCTGCGGGTCCGCCGGCAGACCGCCCGCTATCTGGTGGCGCTCCTGGAGACCTGCGCGTACCACGCCCGTTCGCTGGCGGCGACGGCCGAACTCCTGCCCGCCAGCCGGTCGGTGGCGGCCGACCCCCGGCTGGCCCGGGCGGGCCGGCGGATCGCCCGCAACATCGACCTGATCACCGCCCGGGTCAACGACCGGCCCGCGGACGGCGAGGTGGAGGCCGGGGCCAGTATCGCCTCGCTGCTGGAGGCGGACGGTTCGCCGGTGCCGCCGTCGCACACCGTCACGTTCCGGGTGCTGCGCCACCTCCAGCGGCTGGACGAGGGCGTGGTGGGTATCGCGCGGGCGCTGGACGTGCCGGTGGCGGGGCGCGGGGGCGGCGGCCGGAAGAAGGGGTGAGGGTCCGGGGGCGCGCCACTGGTCCGCGCGCCCCCCGGCGTAGCCCTGCACGCCCCCGCCCGTACGCCCGGCGCACGCCCTCACACCCCGTACCGCTCCCCCGCCACTCCGTCACCTCCCGGTAAAACCTTCCTTACGTTCCCGTATGGTCCGCCCCCGGCCGCCCGCCGCCGGCACTCCCGCACCCGGCCGCGAACCCGCAGGTCACCGCCCCGCCGCCGCCCCTCCCCCACGCCTTCCGCACACCCCGGCGCATCCCCGTGCGCCCCTTCCCGCGTTACGCCACGGTTGACGTGACGGGGACCCGAGGAACACTCTCGTTACATAGGTGCTCGATACAACTGACTCTGGCGGAGCCGGTCGGGCAGCGCCGTAACGGCGCCTTGCCCGCGGCTCCCGGACCCCGGTCCACGCGGCGCTTCCCGCGGCACCGCGACGCCGGCGGCCCCAGGGTCGAGGCAGGAGGACATGGCATGTGTGGCATCACCGGCTGGATTTCCTTCGACCGCGATCTGCGCTCCGAGCAGGAGACGGTGGACGCGATGACCGAGACGATGTCCTGCCGCGGACCGGATGACCGCGGCACCTGGGTCCAGGGCCCGGCCGCGCTCGGCCACCGGCGGCTCGCGATCATCGATCTGCCCGGCGGCCGCCAGCCGATGACCGCCGAACGGCCGGACGGCAGCAAGGTCGTCATCGTCTACTCCGGCGAGACCTACAACTTCGGCGAACTCCGCACCGAACTCGCCGGCCGCGGCCACCGGTTCACCACCGACTCCGACACCGAAGTGGTGCTCCGCGGCTACCTGGAGTGGGGCGAGGCGGTCGCCGAACGCCTCAACGGCATGTTCGCCTTCGCGATATGGGACGAGCAGCGCCGGCGCCTGGTGATGATCCGCGACCGGATGGGCATCAAGCCGTTCTACTACTACCCCACCGCCGACGGCGTGCTGTTCGGCTCCGAGCCCAAAGCGATCCTGGCCAACCCGCTGGCCCGGCGCCAGGTCGGCCTGGACGGCCTGCGTGAACTCTTCGCGTTCGTGAAGACGCCCGGGCACGCCATCTGGGACGGCATGGCCGAGGTCGAACCGGGCACCGTCGTCACCGTCGACACCGAGGGCGTGCGCCGGCACGTCTACTGGTCGCTGCGCACCCAGGCGCACCAGGACGACCGCGAGACCTCGATCGCCCACGTCCGGACCCTGCTGGACGATATCGTCCGCCGCCAGCTGGTCTCCGACGTCCCGCGCTGCACCCTGCTGTCCGGCGGGCTGGACTCCTCGGCGATGACCGCGCTGGCGGCCCGTCAGCTCGCCGAGGCCGGCGAGACGGTACGCAGCTTCGCCGTCGACTTCGTCGGCCAGACCGAGAACTTCGTCGCCGACGAGCTGCGCGCCACCCCCGACACCCCCTTCGTCCACGACGTGGCCCGGCAGTCCGGCACCGAGCACCAGGACATCGTGCTGGACTCGGCGTCCCTGGCCGATCTCGACGTGCGCCGCAAGGTCCTGCGCGCCCGCGATCTGCCGCTGGGCCTGGGCGATATGGACTCCTCGCTGTACCTGCTGTTCAAGGCGATCCGGCAGCACTCGACGGTGGCGCTGTCGGGCGAGTCGGCGGACGAGGTCTTCGGCGGGTACAAGCAGTTCTTCGACGAGGAGGCCCGCCGCGCCGACACCTTCCCCTGGCTGGTGCGCTACGCCGAGCACTTCGGCGACGACGGCAACATCCTCACCCCCGGCGTCACCGGCGCCCTGGACCTGCCGGGCTACGTCCAGGACAACTACGACCGGGCCGTCAAGGACGTCGAACGGCTCGACGGCGAGAGCGACTTCGAGTACCGGATGCGGAAGATCTGCTATCTGCACCTGACGCGGTTCGTCCGGATCCTGCTGGACCGCAAGGACCGCGCGAGCATGGCCGTGGGCCTGGAGGTGCGGGTGCCGTTCTGCGACCACCGGCTCGTCGAGTACGTCTACAACGCCCCCTGGTCCCTGAAGTCCTTCGACGGCCGGGAGAAGAGCCTGCTGCGCGAGGCCACCGCCGATGTGCTGCCCAAGTCGGTGTACGACCGGGTGAAGAGCCCGTACCCGTCCACCCAGGACCCGCAGTACGCGGTCGCGCTCCAGGGGCACGCCAAGGATCTGCTGGCCCGCCCGTCGCACCAGGTGTTCGACCTCGTGGACCGCGACTGGCTGCGCCGCGCCGCGGAGCGCGACACCCCGCAGATCACCCAGGCGTCGCGGCGCGGTCTCGAACGGACTCTGGACCTGGCGCTCTGGTTGGAGATGTACTCCCCCGCCATTACGCTCTCCTGATCAACGGCCGGGCCCCGGCAGCCCCGGGGCCCGGACGCGGACCCGGTCCGGTACGGCAGGCGGTGGGTGAGCGATGACGATCGGTGACGAGACGGTACTGGAGCTGGTGATCTCGCTGCACCGGCTCACCCGCAGCCTGCGCAGGTCCGCCACCGCCGGCAGCATCCAGCTGACCCACATCTCGGTACTGGCCCTGCTCTCCCAGCGCGGCCCGTCCCGGATCGGGGAGATCGCGCAGTGGGTGCCCTGCTCCCAGCCGACCGCCACCGCCGCGGTCCTGGGGCTGGAGTCGGCGGGCCTGGTACGCCGGGAGGCCGACCCGGACGACCGGCGGGCCAGCCGCGTCCTGGTCACCGAACAGGGCATCGCCGCCCTGGCGGACGTCGCCCGTGGCGAGGCGCAGGTCCTGGCCCGGCGGCTGGCAGCGCTGCGCCCGGAGGAGGCCCGCCGACTGGCCGCGGTGGAGCCCCTGCTGCGCCGGCTCGCGGAAGCCGGGGACTGACGGCCGCGGCCCGTCTCTCCGGCTGTCCGTCTCTCTGCCCTGCCTGTCCGGCTGTCTGTCAGCGGCTCTCCCTCACCGCGTCCTGAACGACTTCCGCAGCGCCGCCCGGTCCTCCCAGGAATCCGCCCCCGGACCCTTGGCCATATCCGCGAAAAAGCTGTCGTGCCGGACGAAGAACTCCGCGCGCTCCTCATCGCTCATCCCCGCGACCTGCTCAAGCCCCTCGAAATAGCCCTCACGGGCGGCACCGGGCGCGAACAGCATCAGGAATTCCGCCGGCTCCCCCGAGATGTTCCCGAACGAATGCACCCCGCCCGGCGGAATGTAGAGGTAATCGCCCCGGCTCGCGTCGAACCACCGCTCGCCGTCGAAGACATGGATCTCCCCCGACAGCACATAGAACGCCTCCGACATCGTCTTGTGGAAATGCGGACTGGTCCCGCCGACCGCCGGCCCCATCCGGTTCTGGTAGAGGCCGAACATCCCGTCCGTGCTCAGCCGCGTGGACAGGTAGTGGTACGTGTCCCCCTTGCTGTTGGTGAAGTCCGGCGGCGTCCCGGCCGGCCGGAAGGACGCGCTGACCTCCCCCTCGTCCCGCGTGTAGCGGATCTCCGGATAGTCCGGCGACAGAAACGTCATGGCCTGTGCTCCTTCGTGTCACGTACTCAGTTCGAACGGGTGGCGTACAGCCGCAGAAAGGCACTGACACCCTCGGTGACGATCTCCTCAACCACCGCTTCCGGCAGCGGAATCGCCCCGTAGAAGGACCGGATCAGAACGTCGTTCATGGTCAGCGTATTGAGCCGGTTGGCGGCCTTCTCCGCGTCGTCGAACTCCAGCAGCCCCCGGTCGGCGATCCGCTGGAGATACGGCGCCAGCCGCTGATGGGCGGACGGCGGTCCGTGCGCCATCCACTTCTCCAGTACGGGCGCGGGCAGCCGGGTCACCTCGGCGTGAATGGCGCGGACGAGCGCGAAATGCTCGGGGAATTCGGTCACCGCCTTCGCCCGGTCCCGGCAGAAGGCGGTCAAATCCTCCTCCAGGTCCACGATTTTGCGCAGGTGACGCTCCATCAGCTCGCGTACCGCGTCGGTGACCGCGTCGGCGCCTTCCACCGCGACCGCCAGGAACAACTGCTCCTTGTCCGCGAAGTGGTTGTAGATCGTGCGCTTGGAGACGTTGGCCTCGGCCGCGATCACATCGACGCCGGCCCGGGTGTACCCCTCCCGCCCGAACACCACTCGGGCGGCCCGGCAGATCGCCCGACGCTTGTCGGGCAGGCCACGGTGGCGTTCGGCTGCGGTGACGGACGTATGGCCGGTGACGGACGTATAGCCGGTGTCGGACATAGGGAACTCCTCCTTTCGGCGCGGACCAACACCCCGCCCGCGACGGGGAGTTGGTGGTGCCATCGCAAGATTACACTCACGAGTGCACCCCCTCAACCACTCAGTACACCTTCTGCACTCACCAGTGCACCAGCGGAGGGACCCACCTCCACGCCACGCCGACCGCCCACAGTGCTTGGCCCGTTCCCGCCCCATGCGGTGAACTCATCGCCACCGGCCGCACACCCGGCGCGGAGAGGGAGACGGCAGATGACGAGCGCGAGAGAGCTGATGACGGCCGGTGCGGACTGCGTCGGCGCGGACGAGAGCGTGGTGCTGGCGGCCAAGCGGATGGCCGACCTGGGGGTGAGCGCGCTGCCGATCCGCGGCGGCGACAACCGCATCCAGGGCATGCTCACCTATCGGGACATCGTGGTGAACGTCCTGGCCAGGGAACGGGACCCGGCCACGACCAAGGCGGGCGAACTGTCCCAGGAGGAGCTGGTGGCGGTGGACGTGGACGACGACGCCCATCACGTCCTGCGCATCATGGCCGCGAACGGGGTGCACCGCCTGCCGGTCCTCGACGGCACCGAACTGGTCGGCACGATCGGCCGCGCCGAGGTCGCCCGCGCCCTGCCGGATCCCCAGGTCGGCGAACTGCTCGACGCGCTGTCCCGGGACTGAGGGACTGCCCCGCGTCCACGCGGCAGCGGGTCCGTCCGCCGGCTCCAGAGCGGGCGGTCCCTTCGGAGCCGCTCTCGCTCCGGCGTGCGGACAGGCCCCGGGGACACTCCGCCGCCCTCCCCGCGCGGACTGCACGCCATCGACCACCATGAGGGCGTTGCCACCCGCCCGGCACCGGGCGGGCCACCGCGACCGGCGGCGCGACCACCGCCGAGAAAGGGCGGGCGGACGATGCGGGTCGAGGACACCGTACGAACCGTACGGAGGTCCTCGCCGCCCGCCCCCAGTCCTTCACCCTCAGTGAGGCCCGCCGCGTCCTCGACACCCCCGCCGGCACCTAATCCGATACGAACCCCCGGCCGCCCCCGAACCGCCGCCGCCTGGGTCCCGCCGGCGGACGCGGCACATACGGCAGCTCGTCCCGCGTGGCGCTCGTCTGACTCCAGGCCCGGCTGGCCGCCGGCTCCACCCGCGTACCGTCGGGCCGGGGCGCCCGGGCGGCCATGAACTCCTGCGGGTCCTGCTGGGCCACCTCCATGAGGTCGTACAGCATCCGCTCGGCGAGGTCCGGTTCCAGTTGCTCGCCCACGCCCTCGGAGCCCCAGCGCAGCACGACTTCCGCCGCCCGGGTCAGCCCCTCGTCGGTGGCGGTCGGAAACGCCAGGGCCAGCGACGCCCGCACGATCTCCGCCGCGCTCTCCGCCTGCATCAGCAGTCACCCTCCAGATAACGCATCATCCCGCTGCCCACCCTGCCTGTCACCCCCTCGCACGGCCCGCTGCCCGTTAAGGCTTCCGGGCCACACAGACCAGGCACAGCCCCACCAGTGCGGGCGGCCGGGCGTGGATGCGGGTCACGTCCTGCGCCTGCCGCAGGCACTCGTGCCGGTCCAGTTTGGCGAACTGCTGGGTGCTCATCGTGTCGCGGATGAGCACCTCCCAGTGGTCCTGCGCCATGTTCCAGTCGTTGCGGTGCGCGACACGTACGAACGCGTCCACAAACTCCTGCTCCGCGAGGGTCCCGTGGAAGTACGCGCCCAGGTAGTCGATCCGCGACGGCGGGCGCAGCCGTGCACCCCAACCGCGCCGCCTGAAGAGCGCGCTGGTGGACATCGCCTTCACGCTCTGGATCCGGGTCGCGATCACATGACCGGCCACCCCACCGATGACCGCAGGCACCGCCAGCCACCCCACCACCGACGCGATCCACAGCAGCACATGCTCCGGGGCGTCGATGAGGGTGAGCGTCCGGTACACCGCGCTCGGACTGGTCGTCCGCGCGGCGAGCCCGTACAGCACGGTGATCACCGCGGAGAACGGTATGCCCCAGTCGATGACCCACTGCGTGAGGCCGGCCAGCGCCTTCCTGGACCGCCACAGCCGTCGCAGCCGTCCCCTGGGGCGCACCGGCGGCAGAGCCAGATCCATGGGTATCGGGATCGGGTTGTTCAACTAGACCCCCGTCGTCTCGCAGACCTTGCGGTACGGGACACTACCGCCTCCCGCACGCGGAGGAATCCAGCAACCTCCTCTCCCGCCAACGCCACCAACGGCCTTGCCTTTCCGCACTGTTGAGTACGGCGAACCACGGCCGTCCGCACGCCGGCTGCGGTGCTACGCCCCAGCGCCCCGCCGGCCAACGGGCCGACAGGGCGCTGGGACATAGCGCCGCAGCGATGCAGCGGCGCGCAGTGGCGTGCCCGAGCCCGGACATCACCCCCCGGCGCAGGGATCGCAGCACGACGGCGCGGCCTCCACGCACACAGCGACGCTGTCGGAGTTGTTGGCGGGGTTGGGATCCTTCTCCTCCCCAGTCGCAGTGGCGCTGTTGGTGATCAGACCGGCCTTGGTCGCCTTGCCCCGCAGAGTGAGGGTCGCCGTGCCGCCGACCGGCAGATCGCCCACGGCCCACTGCCCACCGACCGCGTCGTACGCCCCCGAAGAGGCGTCGGCGGACAGGAAGACAAGATTGTCCGGGAACTGGTCGGACACCCGCACACCCGTGGCGTCGCTGGGACCGCTGTTGGAGACCGTGATGCGATAGGTCACCGTCTGGCCGACGGTCACGGTAGTCGCGTCGGCGGACTTCGCCACGGCCAGGTCGGCGGCCGGTTCGACCTCCGTGACCGCCTCGTCGGACGTGGCCGTCAGCGGCTCCGGCGTGTCGCCGAGCCGGTTCTCGTAGTAGGCGGTGGCGGTGTTGCGGATCTCCTTGCCGGCGCTGGCCAGGTCGATGGTGACCCGGTACTCCACCGTGGTGCCCTCGGGCAGCGTCTCGGTGTTGGGCAGGCTGCCGCCCTCCGCGGCGGAGGCCCCGTTGCCGAGCCGGAAGACGACCGCGTTGTTCTCCGGGTCGTACTGTGCCTGGTCGTCACCGGGCGCGTCCGTCTTCGGCCCCGTGTTGGGACCCTCGACGATCCGCAGCGAACCAGGCAGATACGTCGTACCGTCCGGAACGGCGTCGCTCACGGTGAGGGATTCCGCCGCACCGCCGCCTTCGTTCCGTGCCGTGATGCGGTACGTGACGACATCGCCCACCTCCAGCGGGCCGGTGGGGATGGCCGTCTTGGTCAGCACGATATGGGGCGCGGTGCCGAAGAAGATGCCGTCCAGGAAGTTGCCGATGCTGCGGTTGCCACCGGCGGCGGAGACGGAGCGGAACGCGAAGCGGGTGACCGTCTGGCCGGCCGGGACGGTGTACGTGCCGGTGTAGTAGCCCCAGGCGGTGTTGCCGTCGGTGAACCGGCGCTGCTCCACCGCGGCGCCCGGTGCCCCGATGTCCAGCGCCATGGTGTCCTGCCCTTGGCGGCCGCGGTGGTAGAGCCGCCAGTACAGCGTCGTACCGGGCGTGGTCGCCAGATCCTGGTAGAGCGTGGAGACCTCGTTGGCGTTGAGCTCGGCGAACTGGGCGCCCTCGGCCGAGGGAACGCCGTTGAAGCCCGACCGCCACAGTTCGATCATGTGGTCCGAGGCGGTGGTGAGCCAGCCCGGGACCCGGCGGGGTGCCTGGGTCTGGGAGGCGTCCGGCAGGAACTCCAGACTGGCGATGGCGGGCTCTTCGAAACTGCCGTTGACGAGGGCGATGCGGAGTGGAACGGAAGGAGGCGTGCTCACAGTGGTCCCCTTGGAGTTGGCGCTGCTGGGATGTTCCGCCGGCCGACCGCGTCGTCCGAGCCGTGGGCGGGGCCGAAGCCACCCGTAGAGCAGCGCATATGCCGCCGGCCGTAAAGCAGCGATCGGCCGGGACCGGCCAACCCGTCCCGACACGTTTGCCGGACGCCCGCCCGTACACCCCCCGGCGTGTCGCCCCCCACCCCCCGGCCAGCACCTGACGCAC
>NZ_LLZI01000225.1 GCF_001509485.1 Streptomyces sp. NRRL F-4489 | reverse complement strand
GGCGGTGGTGGCGGTGGCCAGGTGGGTCAGGGCGGTGCGGAGGTCGGCGAGGGTGGGCTCGTCGGTGACGCGTTCGGTGGCGGGGTCGATCTTGGGGCCGATGGCGGGGATTTCCCGGCAGGCGTCCGCGACGACCTCGGCGCTCATCATGCGCAGGGTTTCGCGGAGTTGGGCGTTGGCGTGATCGCCGCCGGTGGGGAACGGCGAGGCGGTGATCACGGCGGCCGGTTTGCCGACGCATTCGCCGCTGCTGACCAGCCAGTCGAGGGCGTTCTTGAGGACGCCGGGGACGCCGTGCGCGTACTCCGGGCTGACCAGCAGCAGGGCGTCGGCTTCCGCGACGGCGGCGCGCAGCGCGGCGACCGGGGGCGGCGGGGTGGCGTCCTCGCCGTCCAGGTCGGGGTTGAAGTGCGGCAGGGTGCCGATGTCGGCGGTGGCGGCGGGGCCGTCGAAGAGGTCCAGGGCGGAGCGCAGGACCGCGCCGTTGGCGGAACGCGCGCGGAGGCTGCCGGAGAGGGCCAGGAGTCGTGGCATGGGGTGACGGTACGCCGGGGGTGGGGGCGGTGTGTGCGGGGTGGGCGAGGGGCCGACCGATCGGGCCCCGGGCCGGCCCTTCGTACGAGGGTGAAGGTGCAGGTCAGCGGCGTTGTCAGTGGGGGGTGGCATGCTGAAGGCACGGTGATCGGTCCGGGCCGCGCGGGGGGCGGTCCGGGCCGGCGCGGCCGGTCCGGCCGGGCGCGGTGAGGCCCGGTCGGGCGCGGGTGAGGGGACGGCCGGGCGCGCGTTCCGGGGTGGTCTTGGTGCGGCCTTGGGGGCCTTGACTCAGGGAAGGGGGGATTCTCAGGAGATTCACAGAAACCGGCAAGGGAGCTTTCAGGGCGGCGGGTCAGGCTGCCTGCCATGACCGTGACTTCGTCGACGTCCTCGTCCGTTCCGTACCGTTCGCCGGCCCCGGGCACGTCCGTCCGCAGAGGGTCCGGCGAGGCCCCCGGGCGGGGGCCGGGCAAGCAGCCGGAGCTGCTGCGGGCCGACGGCAGCCCCGTACGGGTGCTGGTGGTGGACGACGAGTCCTCGCTCGCGGATCTGCTGTCGCTGGCGCTGCGGTACGAGGGCTGGGACATCCGCGCGGAGGGCGACGGGGCGGGCGCGCTGCGGTGCGCCAGGAGCTGGCGGCCGGACGCGGTGGTGCTCGATGTGATGCTGCCGGACATGGACGGGCTCACCGTCCTGGGCCGGCTGCGGCACGACCTGCCGGACGTTCCGGTGCTGTTCCTGACCGCCAAGGACGCGGTCGAGGACCGGATCGCCGGGCTGACGGCCGGCGGTGACGACTACGTCACCAAGCCGTTCAGCCTGGAGGAGGTGGTGGCCCGGCTGCGCGGGCTGCTGCGCCGGGCGGGTGCGGCGGCGGTGCGCAGTGAGTCGCTGCTGACGGTGGGCGACCTGGTGCTGGACGAGGACAGCCACGAGGTGTGGCGGGACGGCCAGGACATCCACCTGACCGCCACGGAGTTCGAACTGCTGCGGTATCTGATGCGGAATCCGCGGCGGGTGCTGAGCAAGACGCAGATTCTGGACCGGGTGTGGAGCTATGACTTCGGGGGGCAGGCCAATGTCGTCGAACTGTATATCTCGTACCTGCGGCGGAAGATCGACGCCGGGCGCGAGCCGATGATCCACACCCGGCGGGGTGCGGGGTATCTGATCAAGCCGGCGGGGTAGCGGGCGGTGGACGGTCGTCCGGGTCCCGCGCCCGCGGGTGGGGTGCGCCGCGGGCCGTCCCGGCGGGGCCCACGGGCCCGGCGGCCGTGGACGCTGCGGACGCGGCTCGTGGTGTCGGCGGTGGCGCTGATCGCCGTCGTGGGGGCGGTGATCAGCACGGTGACCGCGATCGCGCTGCACTCGTACCTCCAGCGGCAGTTGGACGGCCGGCTGTTCGGCGGGGTCGGGCGGGCGCAGGACGCGCGGCCGCACGATCCGATGCGGAACGCCGGGCTCGACTTCGTCGCCATGGGCGGTCAGCCGCTCGGGTCCGTGGGCGCCCGGGTCGGGCCGGACGGGCGGCTGGCGGCCGGGGCGCGGCTGAACCGCTCGGCGAGCCGGCTGCCGTCCGAGCGCCTGACGCCGCTGACCGGCGCCCAGCTGGCGGCGCTGGACGCGGTGCCCCGGGACGGCGCGCCGCACGGCACGGACCTGCCCGGGCTCGGCTCGTACCGTGTGCTGTCCGCGCGCGACGGCGCGCTGGTGCTCGGCATGCCGATGGCCGAGGTGGACGACACGGTCGGGCGGCTGGTGCTGATCGAATGCTGTGTGACGCTCTCCGGGCTGGTCGCGGCGGGGATGGCGGGCTCGGCGATGGTGGGGATCGCGCTGCGACCGCTGCGGCGGGTCGCCGCGACCGCGACCAGGGTCTCCGAACTCCCGCTGCACCAGGGCGAGGTGGCGCTGCACGTACGCGTCCCGGCCGACGAGGCCGACGCGCGGACGGAGGTCGGGCAGGTCGGGGCGGCGCTCAACCGCATGCTGGGGCACGTCGGTTCGGCGCTCTCGGCGCGCCAGGAGAGCGAGACGCGGGTGCGGCGGTTCGTCGCCGACGCCAGCCACGAGCTGCGGACGCCGCTGGCCTCGATACGGGGCTACGCCGAGCTGACCCGGCGCGGGACGGAGCGGCCCGGGCCGGAGACCCGGCACGCGCTGGCCCGGATCGAGTCCGAGGCGGAGCGGATGACCGGGCTGGTGGAGGACCTGCTGCTGCTCGCCCGGCTGGATTCCGGGCGCCCGCTCTCGTACGAAACGGTCGATCTGCCGCCGCTGGTGGTGGACGCGGTCAGCGACGCCCGGGCGGCCGGGCCCGGCCACCGCTGGCGCCTGGAACTCCCGGACGCGGACGCCCCCGCGCTGGTCCGCGGCGACGCCGACCGGCTGCACCAGGTCCTGGTCAACCTCCTCGCCAACGCCCGGACGCATACGCCGGAGGGGACGACGGTCACGGCCCGGGTGCGGGTGGGGGAGGGGCCGGGCGGCGGACCGGCTGCGGGGCAGCCGGGCGGCGGGGCGCCCCACGGCCCCGGTGCCCGGCTGGCCGGCGGGCCGCGCGGTGCCGTCCGGCTGGAGGTCGAGGACGACGGGCCCGGGGTGCCGCCGGAGTTGCTGCCGCATGTCTTCGAGCGGTTCGCGCGGGGGGACGTGTCCCGGTCGCGGGCCTCCGGGAGCGGCCGGAGCGGCGGCAGTACGGGGCTGGGGCTGGCCATCGTGCAGGCCGTGGTGGCCGCGCACGGCGGGACGGTCGCGGTGGCGAGCGTGCCGGGGCGGACGGTGTTCACGGTGACGCTGCCGGGGGTGGCGGCGGGCGGGCGGTAGACGATAGACGGTGGCCGGGGCGGTCGGCGGATGCTCGTACCGAACCGCGCCCGGTGCCCGGCGGACGGCGGACGGCGACCGGCGACCGGCGACCGGCGGATACCCGTACGAACCGCGCCCCGCCGCCAGTTGAGCACCCACCGGCCGCGACTCACAGCCAGCCCACAGGCTCGCCATACGGCTGTGACAGGCCGGTTGGCGACCGTCGTGGGCATGACGACGCCTCCGCCCACCCCGACGCCCCAGGGGTCCCAGAAGGCCCTGGGATCTCCACCGTCTCTCGGGTCCCCGACGCCCCTCGGCGCCCCGACGTCCCTGGGTGCGCTGCCGCCCCGGGAGCATCTGCGTCCGGGCCAGGCCGCCACCGTCCTCGACGTCGTGATCCCCGTCTACAACGAGGAGAAGGACCTCGAATCGTGTGTGCGCCGGCTCCACGACCACCTGACCCGCACCTTCCCCTACGGCTTCCGGATCACCATCGCCGACAACGCCAGTACCGACGACACCCCCGGGATCGCCGCCAAGCTGGACGACGAGATGGACCACGTCACCGCCGTACGGCTGGAGCAGAAGGGCCGCGGCCGGGCGCTGCGCACGGTGTGGTCGCTGTCCGAGGCGCCGGTGCTGGCCTATATGGACGTCGATCTGTCCACCGACCTGAACGCGCTGCTGCCGCTGGTCGCACCGCTGATATCCGGCCACTCGGACCTGGCGATCGGGTCCCGGCTCAGCCGGAGCGCGCGGGTGGTGCGCGGCCCGAAGCGGGAGTTCATCTCGCGCACGTACAACCTCATCCTCCGCGGCTCGCTCGCCGCGCGGTTCTCCGACGCGCAGTGCGGTTTCAAGGCGATCCGCGGTGATGTGGCGGGCCGGCTGCTGCCGCTGGTGGAGGACACCGGCTGGTTCTTCGACACCGAGATGCTGGTGCTGGCCGAACGCGCGGGCCTGCGGATCCACGAGGTGCCGGTGGACTGGGTGGACGACCCGGACAGCACCGTCCACATCGTGCGGACCGCGACCGACGACCTCAAGGGCGTGTGGCGGGTGGGCCGGGCGCTGGCCACCGGGGCGCTGCCGCTGGACCGGCTCGCCCGGCCGTTCGGCGACGATCCGCGCGACCGGCAGCTCTCCGGCGTACCGGGCGGGCTGGCGCGGCAGGTCGTCGGCTTCGCCGTCGTCGGGGCGCTGAGCACCCTCCTCTACCTGGGGCTCTACTCCCTCTTCCGGCTCGGGGCCGGCTCCCAACTGGCCAACGCCGCCGCCCTGTTGGTGTCCGCGCTGGCCAATACGGCCGCCAACCGGCGGCTGACGTTCGGTGTACGGGGGCGGGACCGGGCGGTCCGCCACCAGGCGCAGGGGCTGGTGGTCTTCGCCATCGGGCTGGTCCTGACCAGCGGGTCGCTGGCGGCCCTCGACGCGGCCACCCGCACCCCCTCGCACGGCAGCGAGCTGACGGTGCTGGTGGCCGCCAACCTGGCCGCGACGGTGCTGCGCTTCCTCCTCTTCCGCGCCTGGGTGTTCCCGGACCGGGAACGGCGGGCGGGGGCGGAGAGCGCCGAGAACCCGGGGAACGGGGCCACCACCCCGCTCACCTGAACCCTCCGTAACCCCCTCCGTAACCCCCTCCCTCACTTCCGCAGCAATCAACGCACCAGGAGAGAACGTTGCCCCCGGACCTCACCCCGGACACGGCGGCCCCCGGCCCCGGCCCCGGCCCCGCCACCGACCCGGCCCCCGGGCCCGCCCCGGGCCGGAGTCCCGATCCGCGCTGGGCCCGGCCCGCGCTGCTGGCGCTGCTGGCGGTCACCGCGGTGCTCTACGTATGGGACCTGTCGGCGTCCAAGTTCGCCAACCAGTTCTACTCGGCGGCCGTACAGGCCGGCAGCGTCAGCTGGAAGGCGTTCTTCTTCGGGTCCTCGGACTCCGCCAGCGCCATCACCGTGGACAAGCCGCCGGCCTCCCTCTGGCCGATGGAGCTCTCGGTACGCCTCTTCGGGCTGAACTCGTGGGCGATCCTGGTGCCCGAGGCGCTGATGGGCGTCGCCGCCGTCGGCGTGCTCCACCTGGCCGTACGGCGCCGCTTCGGGGCGGTGGCGGGGCTGCTGTCGGCCGGGGCGCTGGCGTTCACGCCGGTCGCCGCGCTGATGTTCCGCTTCAACAACCCCGACGCGATGCTGTGCCTGCTGATGGTCTGCGCGGTCGCGTGCGTACTGCGCGCCCTGGAGGCGGGCCGGACGAAGTGGCTGCTGCTGGCCGGATTCTGCTTCGGGCTCGGCTTCCTGACCAAGACGCTCCAGGCGTGGCTGATCCTGCCGGCGCTGGCCGCCGTCTACGCCTGCTGCGCGCCGGTCGCGCCGCGCAAGCGGCTGGGGCAGCTGCTGCTGGCCGGGCTGGTGCTGGTGGTCTCCGGCGGCTGGTGGGTGGCGATCGTCGAACTGCTGCCGGCGTCGGCGCGCCCGTACGTGGGCGGTTCGCAGACCAACAGCTTCCTGGAGCTGACCTTCGGCTACAACGGCTTCGGCCGGATCGACGGGAACGAGCGCGGCAGCGTCGGCGGCCACCACGGGGCCGGCGGCCGGGGCGGCGGGGGCTGGGGCCAGACCGGGATCACCCGGCTCTTCGCACCCGATATGGGCGGCCAGATCGCGTGGCTGCTGCCCGCCGCGCTGATCCTGCTGGTCGCCGCGGTGTGGATGCTGCGCCGGGCGCGGCGCGCGGTCGCCGCCGAACAGGCCGCCCAGCGCGCGGAGTTCCTGGTGTGGGGCGGTGCGCTGCTGATGACGTTCACCATCTTCAGCTTCATGTCCGGGATCTTCCACCAGTACTACAACATCGCGCTGGCCCCGTACATCGCGGCGGTGTCCGGTATGGGCTCGGTGGTGGTGTGGCGGCGCGGCGGGTGGCCCGCGCGGATCGTGCTGGCGGCGGTCGCCGGGGTGACGGCGGTCTGGTCGTACGTACTGCTGGACCGCTCGCCGCAGTGGCTGCCGTGGCTGCGCTGGACGGTGCTGGTGCTCGGCGTGCTGGCGGCGCTGGGGCTGCTGCTGTCGGCGGGGGAACGGGCGCCGGCGGGCGACCCCGTGACGGAAGGCGGCCAGGGGCCGGGGCGGTCCGGCCGGGGGCGGCGGCCGCTGGCCGTGTGCGCGGCCGGGCTCGGGGTGGCGACGGCGCTGGCCGGGCCGCTCGCGTACACCCTGGACACCGTCACCACGCCCAAGGGCGGTTCGATCATCACCGCCGGTCCGGCCGTCGCGGGCGGCCGGGGCTTCCCGGGCCGTAACGGAAGGCCCGGAATGCTCGGCATGCGCGGTAAGCAGCGCATGCACGGCAAGGCGGGAAGGGCCGGTATGGGAGGCAAGGGCGGCATGCCCGGCGGTATGGGCGGCCTGCTGAACGGCGCCACCGTGACCCCGCAGGCCAAGCGCCTCGTGGAGCGGAACGCCGACCGGTACACCTGGGCCGCCGCGGCCATCGGCTCCCAGAACGCCGCGAGCTACCAACTGGCCACCCAGAAGCCGGTGATGGCGATCGGCGGCTTCAACGGGAGCGACCCCTCGCCGACCCTCGCCCAGTTCCAGAAGTACGTGGCCGAAGGGAAGATCCACTACTTCATCGCGGGCGGCCGGGACGGCTTCCGCGGCTTCGGAGGCGGCGCCGCCGGTGAGAAGGCCGCCGCCGGCCGGCAGATGCCCGGCGCCGGGAAGGACACGCAGGGCACCTCATCGGAGATCAGCGCCTGGATCGAGAAGACCTTCACCAAGGTCACGGCCGGCGGCGCCACCTTCTACGACCTGACGCAGAAGAAGGCGTAAGCGGGCGCCACCAGGCGAGCCCGCTCCCGGGGGACCGCAACAGCGAGCCGCCCCCCCGAAAAATAAATGTACGGCGTAAAACAGCCCCTGTACGGTGTAAGGCATCCGCTCGCACCGTACAGGGAGCTCGTATGTCCGCCGTGGCCCCCGGCGCCACCCCCACCGCCCTCGAACCACCGGGGCGGCCCTCCGCCCGCTGGCTGATCCTGGCCGTCATCTGCCTCGCCCAGCTCACCGTCGTCCTCGACAACACCGTGCTGAACGTCGCCGTCCCCTCCCTCACCGAGGAGCTGGGCGCGACCACCGCCGACGTCCAGTGGATGCTCAACGCCTATTCGCTGGTCCAGTCCGGCCTGCTGCTGATCGCCGGCAATTCCGCCGACCGCTACGGCCGCAAGCGGATGCTCGCCGTCGGCCTCGGGTTGTTCGGCGTGGCCTCGCTGGCCGCCGCCCTCGCCCAGTCGCCCGGCCAGCTCATCGGCGCCCGGGCCGGGATGGGCATAGGCGGCGCGCTGCTGGGGACCACCACCCTCGCCGTCGTGATGCAGCTCTTCGACGACGAGGAGCGCCCCAAGGCCATCGGCATCTGGAGCTCGGTGAACTCCCTCGGCTTCGCCGCCGGCCCGCTGATCGGCGGCACGCTGCTCGACCACTTCTGGTGGGGTTCGCTCTTCCTGGTCAACCTCCCGGTGGCGGCGATAGCCCTGGTCGCGGTGTTCGCCCTGGTCCCGGAGTCCAAGAGCCGCGGCGGGGAGCGCCCGGACGTGGTCGGCGCGCTGCTGTCCATGGTCGGCATGGTCGGGGTGGTCTTCGCGATCATCTCCGGGCCGGTCGACGGCTGGCTGTCCGGCCGGGTGCTGATATCGGCCGCCATCGGTGTCGTCGGGCTGGCGCTGTTCACCGTCTGGGAGCTGCGCGTCCCGCATCCCATGCTGGACATGCACTTCTTCCGCAACCGCCGGTTCGTCGGCGCGGTGGCCGGCGGCATCCTGGTCGCGTTCGGCATGGGCGGTTCGATGTTCCTGCTGACCCAGCATCTCCAACTGGTCCTCGGCTACGGTCCGTTGGACGCCGGTCTGCGGATGGCGCCGCTCGCGCTCACCGTCATAGTGATCAACTTCACCGGGCTGGGCGCCCGCCTGATGCCGCGCTTCGGCACCCCCGGCATGATCGTCACCGGTATGTCGCTGCTCGCGGCCGGTCTGGCGGCGATCTCGCTGCTCGGCGCGGAGAGCTACGGCGGGATGCTGTTCGGGCTGATCGTGATGGGTATCGGGGTCGCGGTGGCGATGCCGACGATGGCCAACGCGATCATGTCCGCGATCCCGCCCGCCAAGGCCGGGGTCGGCGCCGGCGTCAACGGCACGCTGATGGAATTCGGCCAGGGCCTGGGTGTCGCGGTGCTCGGCGCGGTGCTCAACTCCCGCTTCGCCGCGCTGCTCCCGCTGGTCGCCGCGGGCGCCGGTTCGCTCCCCGCGGCCCTGGCCCGTACGCACACCGCGCGGGAGCGGGGCGCCGTGCACGACGCGTTCGCGGCGGGGATCGGCGCCAGCCAGCTGGTCGGCGCGGCGGCCGTCTTCCTCGGCGGGCTGCTCGCCGCGGTCCTGCTGCGCCGCGCCGAACGGGCCGGGGGCCCGACCGCGGCCGAGGGCGCCACCCCGGCCGCGGGTCCCACCCCGGCCGCGGGTCCCACCCCGGCCGAGGGTCCCGCCGCGGCCCCCGCGGTGGCGGAATAGCATCGATGCCGGACGGGGCACCGCTCGCCCACCCGCCCCGTCCGGCACGGACCGCCGCGTACGCACGGCACACCCGCTGCGTAGGGACGGGCCGGCGGACGTCCCGCGGCAGCATCACAACCCGAGGAGTGGCGCCATGGCAGCAGCGACGAACGGGCGCGCCGGACAGCGGCCGCACAGCGTCTGGCTGACCGAGCGCCCCCCGCTCCGCAGAAAGGCCGAGCAGCCGGCCGGTCTGGGCCTCGACAAGATCATCGCGGCCACCGTCCGGCTGCTCGACGCCGAGGGCCTGGCCAAGTTCTCCATGCGCCGCCTCGCCGCCGACCTGGGCGTCACCGCGATGTCCCTCTACTGGTACGTCGACACCAAGGACGACCTCCTCGAACGCGCCGTGGACGCGGTGGCCGGCGAGATCGACCTGCCCGACCCGGCCGACGAGTCCGCCGACTGGCGCGACCAGCTCCGCGGCCTGGCCGGCGCGTACCGCGACATGCTGCTGCGGCACCCCTGGGCGGCCCGGCTGCTCGGCGACTTCATCAACATCGGCCCGCACTCCACGGCGTTCTCCAACACCACCGTCCGGGTGATGGCCCGCACCGGCCTGGATCCGGAACGCACCTCCGGCGCCCTGGCCTCCCTCTTCCAGTTCGTCTACGGCTACGCCACCATCCGCGGGCTGCACGAGGCCCGCTGCCGCGCGTCCGGCGTCAGCCTCGACGCGTACTTCCGCCAGGTCATGGCCGTGCTCTCGGACCGCCCGGAGTTCGCCGAGACGCTGGAGCTCTCCAGCCGCGCCGGGCACGCCATCGGCGACGCCGACGCGGTGGCCATGCTGGACCGCGACTTCGCCTTCGCGCTCGACCTCCAGATCGCCGGCATCGAGGCCATGCGGGCCCGCCAGGACGCCGAGAAGCTCCAGGAGACCGGCGACTAGGGCACCCCGTGGGTACGCGCACGGGCCCGGACCGCTGGGAAACGGTCCGGGCCCGCGCTCTTCCCTTGGGAGTCGCAGTCCGGCTCGACGGACGGGCACCGGACTGCGACGGCTCATGGCGGGGATGACGGCTTGTGGCCGACAGGTGGGTCAGCCCCCGCCGGGGTGCCTCACTTGGTGAAGGCCGCCGTGCCGTTCGGCGTGCCGAGGCCGGTCGGGCCGTCGTAGCCGCTGCCCGCCGTGCAGAGGTACGACGGCGAGCAGGAGCCGTTGGCACCGCCGGTGACGTCGTTCAGCGCGGAGGCGTGGGCGTACGGGTACGACGCCGGGGTGTCGGTCGCGCCCGGGGCGCCGGCCAGCGCGTAGACACCGGCGATGAACGGCGCCGAGGCGCTGGTGCCGCCGTAGACGTTCCAGCCGCTGGCCTGGTAGCTGTCGTAGACCGCGAGACCGGTGGCCGGGTCGGCGACCGCGGCCACGTCGGCGACGGTGCGCTTGGCGCAGCCGGTGTCCTTCTGCCAGGCCGGCTTGGCGTCGTACTGCGAGCAGCCGGAACCGGCGCCCTCGCCGCCCGCGCTGGTGCCCCACACCGACTCGGTCCAGCCGCGGGCGGTGCTGCTCTTCTTCAGCGAGGTGCCGCCGACCGCGGTGACGTACTGCGAGGCCGCCGGGTACTCGGTGCCGTAGCCGCTGTCACCGGAGCTGACGGTGATGGCGACGCCCGGGTGCTTGAAGTACTTCTCGTCCGAGGTGGCGTCGGTGGAGTCCTCCGAGCCGCCGTAGCTGTTGGAGACGTACTTCGCGCCCATGGCCACCGCGCGGTTCACCGCCGCGCCGAGGTCGTCCATGTTCGCGCTGTTGGCCTCGACGAGCAGGATGTGGCACTGCGGGCAGGCCGCGCTGACCATGTCCACGTCGAGGGATATCTCACCGGCCCAACCGGCGTCCGCCTTCGGGTACTTGGTGCCCCCGTTCTGGTCCACCTTCTTGAAGCAGCCGTTGGCCGTGGTGCAGTCCGGCAGGCCGTACTGCTTGCGGTACGCCGCCAGGTCCTTCTCGGCGTTGGGGTCGTCGTACGCGTCCACGATGGCCACGGTCTGGCCGGAACCGGCGTTGGCCGGCAGCTTGTACGCGCTCTGCAGATCGGCGGGGCCGAAGCCGGACGGGGTCAGGCCGCGGCTGAGGGAGAGGTGCGGCTTGACGTCCGTACGGGCCACCGCGTTGCAGGCCATGTAGCCGGGCGCGGCCGGCTGCGCGCACAGGCGGTGGGTGGGGACGGCGGCGGTGCCGGACGCGGTGGGGGACGCGTGCGGCGCGGCCGTGGCGGCACCGGCCGGACCGGCGGCGAGCAGACCGCCGACGACCAGGCCGGCCGCGGAGAGCAGGGCGGCGGCGCCGCGGCGCGCCGATCCGCTGCCGCGCCGTGCCGATCTGCCGCTGTCCACGGGGCTGTTGCGCAGGGGGGACATGGGGATGACCTCCGTGGGGGGGAGTGGAGTGGGGGAGTGCAGGTGTCATGCATCTGTCAAGTGCATGACGGGTTTGTCGACACGCGGAAGAGCTGAACGTGTCCACACAGGGGGAATTCCGGTGGTGCGTCGCGCACGTGCACTCGGTGGGGGGTGCCACCCCGGTCAGTGGTGGCTTCATGGGGAAAGTAGTGAACACACCGTCAAAGGGACACCGCTTTACGGCAAAGCCTTCTCCTGCTCCCCGCGCGGCCCCCTCGCGGCCGCGTCCCGATCACCTTGCGGACACCGGCCCGCGCTACGCCCCGGCCCGCTACCTTGTCCTGTCATGGAGTTGGAAGAGGACGCGGTCGGCAACCTCGTCGCGCTGGGCCTGGCCCGTTACGAGGCGCGGGTCTATCTCGCCCTGATCAGACGCGAGTCGTACACCGCGGCCGAGGTCGCCCGGGAGGCCGACGTACCGCGCCAGCGGGTCTACGACGTGCTGGACGCGCTCGTCCGCCGCCGGCTGGCCAACGCCCGCCCGGGGCGCGTCGCCACGTACTCCGCGGTCGCCCCCGAACTGGCCGTCGCCCGCCTGGTCGCGCTCCAACGCGAGTCCCTGGAACGGCTGGAGCGCGCCTCGGACACCCTGGCCGCCGCCCTCCAGCCGCTGTGGGCGGACGGGCGCGGGCACTCCGATCCGCTGGACTACGTGGAGATCCTGCGCGATCCGGCGGCGATCTCCGAACGGTTCGCGGACATCCAGCGGCAGGCCCGCCGCGAGCTGCTGAGCTTCTGCAAACCGCCGTTCGTCGCCCCGGCGGAGAACGCCGAGGGCATCGAGGCGGCCCGCCGGCTGCACCGGGCCGGCGGCACCGTGCGCGCCATCTACACCACCGGCGCCCTGGAGGACAGCGGCATGCTCGCCAACGTGCGCAGCTTCGCCGCGGCCGGCGAGGAGGCCCGCTTCACCGCGGACCTGCCGCTGAAACTCGTCATCGCCGACGCCTCGCTGGTGCTGTGCGATATGCCCGACCCGGTGGCCGGCGCGGGCTCCACCACCGCCCTGGTCATCGAGCACCCGGCCCTGGCGGCCTGCCTCCGCCTGGCCTTCGAGACCGTCTGGCAGACATCCGCCACGGCCCCGCAGCCGGCCGTCCCCACCGCCCGCGACCACCTCGCCAGATGACGCCCATGACGCCACGACGCGATGACGCGATGACGCGATGAGGGGCGGCCCCGGCGGCGTACGCTCCACCGGGGCCGCCCCTCACCCCCCTCACGCGCACACGCGGAACAGGCGGAAAAGAACGGCGATTTGGACCCCGCTCACCCCATCGGCAGCGACTCCCCCTGCACCGCCTGGATGTCCAGTTCGACCTTCAGGGTGGTGCCGATGGCGGCGATACCGGCGGCGACCACCTGGTTGTAGTTCATCTTGAAGTCCTCGCGGCGCAGCTCGGCGGTGGCGCGGAAGGCCGCGCGGACGCCGCCCCACGGGTCCGGGCCGGTGCCGAGGTAGCTGAGGTCCAGGTCGACCGGGCGGACCACGCCGTGCAGCGAGAGGTCGCCGTGGACCGTCCAGCGGTCCGGGCCGGCCGGCGCCAGGCCGGTGCTGCGATAGGTGATCTGCGGGTACACCTCGACGTTGAGGAAGTCCTCGTTGCGCAGGTGGCCGTCGCGCATCCCGTTGCCGGTGTCGATCGACGCGGCCTTGATGACCGCCTCGACGCGGGACTTCTCGATGTCCTCGGCGATGTCGATCCGGCCGCTGAACTCGGTGAACCGGCCGTGCACGCTGGAGATCCCCAGGTGCTGGGCGACCGCGGCCACCGAGGAGTGCATGGGGTCGATGGTCCAGGGACCGGGCGGCGGCAGCTCCACCCCGCCCTGGCGGGCCAGCACGACCGTGCCGATGTCCATCCGGCCGCTGGCCGTGACGATCGCGCTGGAGGCGACCGGTGCGTAGCCGACGGCGGTCACGATGACCGTGTAGGGGCCGGCGGGCAGCGGCTCCGCGCTGCGCACCGCGCCGTCCTCGTCGGCGGCCGCGCGCAGCACCTGCGCGCCCGTCATGTCGGTGACGGTCAGCACGGCGTGCTGTACCGCCCAGCCGTCCCGTGTGCGGACCTGCGCCCGTACTCCCGCAGCTCCCGCGCCCGTCGAAGTCATCTCCGTGCCTCTCCCGTTCAGTGCCTGGGTCCGCCCTGCCCGCCTGGTGCGGTGGCGGGCCCGGCTTGTCCGTGCCTGTCCGTGCGTGTGTCCGTGTGAGCGTGTTGGTCGGTGGTGCGCCGGGCCGGTGGCGTGGCCGCCCGGCCGTTCCCCCGCGTACGTACCCCGTACGCCGTCCCGCCGCTCCCCGGGGGTCGGACCCCGGCGGCGGCGCTGCAGGCCGTCCCCTGCCTGTGCGCAGCGCCGCCGCCGGGGCCCTGGGGTCCGGGCCGAAGCGCGTCTCCGCTCAAGGCGCGCCCCGGTCCGGGGTCTTGGTGCCGGGCCCGCGGCGGTCGCGGGCCCGGTCCGGGGTCAGTCCCCGGGGTGGGCGAGCTGGAGGTCGTAGCCGTCCGCGCCGCCCGCGTCGAGGGCCAGGCCGCTGGCCACCGGCGGGTAGCCGCTGGCGATGACGGTGTAGTCGCCGGCGTCCAGGTCGGTGAAGGCGTACGCGCCGTCCGCACCGGTGGTGGAGGTGGCGACCACGTTGCCCGCCGCGTCGACCAGGGTGACCCGGGCGTCGGCCAGCGGGGCGCGGTCGGCGCCGGCCCGGACGACGCCCTGCACGCGGGCGCCGGACAGCAGCTCGATCTCGACCCGGGTGGTGCCCTGGCCGCCGACCTCGACCGGCAGCGCGGTGGGCCGGAAGGCCGCCGCGTTGACCGCCACGGTGTACGTGCCGGGCGCCAGGTCCCCGAAGGAGAAGGTGCCCTCGGCGGTGGTCCGGCCGGTGGCCAGCACCTCGCCGCGGACGTCGGTGACGACGACCATCGCACCGTCCACCGGCTCACCGGTGACCGCGCCGCGGACCTGGCCGGACAGGCCGCTGGTGCCGCTGAGCAGGATGTCGTAGGCGTGCGGCTGGTCGCCGACGACGACCGTGGACGCCTGCGGCTGGTGGCCGTCGGCCGCCGCGATCAGCACGTACGAGCCGGCGCCGGGGGCGTTGAGCACGTACGAGCCGTTGGCCTGGGCGACCGACCGGCCGAGCTGGCGGCCGCTGAGCGAGATCAGCGTGACGGCCGAGCGGGGCACGGGGTTGCCGTCGGCGTTGCGGACGAAGCCGTGGATCGCGGGGCCGTCCGGGACGGCGTCACCGCCGCCGGCCGAGGCGTACGCCGCGAGCGGCTGGGCCGCCGGGGCCGGCTGGGCCCAGGAGGGCGTGTGCAGGCCGTCGTCGTCGGATATGGAGGGGGCGGCGCCGACCAGGGCGGGCTCCCGCTCCGCGGCCGGGTCGGCGGACGCCGGGGCCGGGGCGGACGCGGCGGCCGGCCGGGACGCCGGAGCGGCCGCGGGGACCTGGGACGCGTCGCCGTCGCCGTCTCCGGCGAGGGCGCGCTCCGAACCGGACTTGCTGCGCAAGGCGACCTCCTTGATGAACAGGGTGAAGAGCAGGGCGATAAGGGCGCACGGGGCCGCGTAGAGGAAGACGTCGCCGACACCGTGACCGTAGGCGTCCTCCATGATCGAACGGATCGGGGCGGGCAGCGTGGACAGGTCAGGGATGCCGTCCCCGCCGGTGCTGCCGTGGCTCGCCGCCGCCGCGGCCTTGGGGCCGAGAGCGGTCAGACCGTCCGTCACGTAGTGCGTGACGCGGTTGGCGAGCACCGCGCCGAGCGCCGAGACGCCCACCGCACCACCGAGGGTACGGAAGAAGGTGACCAGCGAGCTGGCGGATCCGATGTCCTTGGGCGCGACCTGGTTCTGGGTCGCCAGGACGAGGTTCTGCATCATCATGCCGACGCCCAGGCCCATCAGCGCCATGAAGACCGCCGCGTGCCAGTACGGGGTGTCGGCGCGCAGCGAACCCAGCAGGCCCAGGCCCGCGGTGAGCAGCACACCGCCGCTGACGAGGAAGATCTTCCAGCGCCCGGTGCGGGTGATGATCTGGCCGGAGATCATCGACGACAGGAACAGGCCCATCACCATCGGGATGGTCATGACGCCGGACATCGTCGGGGTCTTGCCGTGCGCGAGCTGGAAGTACTGCGAGAAGAAGACCGTGCCGCTGTACATCGAGACGCCGACGAACAGCGAGGCCACCGCGGCCAGCGTGATCGTCTTGTTCCGGAACAGCCGCAGCGGGATCAGCGGCTGCTCGACCTTGGTCTCCACGATCACGAAGATGACCGCGAGCACGAGGGCGCCGCCGACCATGGCGAAGGTCTGCCAGGAGATCCAGTCGTAGTTCTTGCCGGCCAGCGTCACCCACACCAGCAGCAGGGTGACCGCCGCGGCGATGAAGAACGAGCCGGCCCAGTCGACCTTGACGCCCTCGCGCTTGACGACCGGCAGCTTCAGGGTCTTCTGCAGCACGATCAGCGCGATCACCGCGAACGGCACGCCGACGTAGAAGCACCAGCGCCAGCCGAGCCAGCTGGTGTCGGTGATGACACCGCCGAGCAGCGGACCGCCGACGGTGGCGACGGCGAAGGTCGCGCCCAGGTAGCCGCTGTAGCGACCGCGCTCGCGCGGGGAGATCATCGCGGCCATGACGATCTGCGCCAGCGCGGACAGACCGCCCACGCCGATGCCCTGCACCACGCGGCAGGTGATCAGCATGCCGGTGTTCTGCGACAGACCGGCGACCACCGAACCGCCGACGTAGATCACCAGCGCCAGCTGCACCAGCAGCTTCTTGCTGAAGAGGTCGGAGAGCTTGCCCCACAGCGGGGTGGTGGCGGTCATCGCCAGCAGCGCCGCGGTCACGACCCAGGTGTACGAGCTCTGGCCGCCGTGCAGGTCGTGGATGATGTGCGGCAGCGCGTTGGAGACGATCGTCGACGACAGGATGGCGACGAACATGCCGAGCAGCAGCCCGGACAGCGCCTCCATGATCTGACGGTGCGTCATGGGGCCGTCATGGGATGCGCCGTGGCCGCCCCCGTGCTTGGCATGCCCGCCCCGCACACCGGCTGGTGAGGTCGTAGCCATGTAGTTCCTTTACTTCCTTTTCATCCTGCTGCGGGGGCACGGGTGGTGGCGGGGGAGTCGTGGTGAGCCCGGGTACGGCAGTCGCCGAAGCTCGTACGGAGCCTGGCGAGCAGTTCGATGAGGTGGCCGACGTCGGTGTCGGTCCAGTCGTCCAGGTACCGGGCGAGCGTCTGGGTGTAGCGCTCGGAGAGCTCGGCGAGGAGCTCTCTCCCGCTCGGGGTCAGCCGGAGCAGCCGCGACCGCTTGTCCGCCGGATCGGGCTCCCGCTCGATCCAGCCGCGCTCGGCGACGTGGGCGACGTGCCGGCTGGTCACCGACATGTCGATCGCGAGCAGCTCGGCCAGCTGGCTCATCCGCATCTCGCCGTGCCGGTCGAGGAGCGTGAGCACCCCGGCCGACGCCGGCGGGCAGTCCTGGGGCAGGATCCGCCCCATTTCGCGCTTGACGGCCCCGATGGCGCTGAGTTGCCGGGCCAGCTCTTCGTACTGACTGCGAGCGGCCACCGGCTCCTCCACGCCTCTTCACCTGCGCAACCTTCGCGCCTATTTGTTGCTTAAGGCAACCATAACCATAGTTGGTTGCTGAAGGCAAACGATCTCGGGGTCGGTGTGGGTATGGAAGCTGCAAAGGGTGCGCCATGGGCGCGTCAACGATTGCCCTTAATGGTGTTAAATGCGCTGGTCGGACGGGTGGGGGTGGCCGCGAGAGGTGGCCGCCTCCTACTACGCTGCTCACGCCATGTACGCGTCACGTTTCACCGCGTACGCGTGCCGGCCCGACCGCGTACGTGTCCGGCGCCGCCGCGCACGTGGCCGCCCGCGCACACCGGCATCCGCTCGCGCACCGTGGCCGCCGCGTCGGCGCTGCGTCACGGCAGCCGGCGTACGGCGCACCGCCCTCCCGCGCACGCGCGCGCAGGATACGTCCCCAGGGATGCCCGCCCGGCGCGGGTTCGCTAGGGTCCTTCCCCATGGCGACCAACCCGCAGCACCAGGCCGACGGCAACTACGACCCGGCGGGCAGCACGCAGATGTTCAAAGCCTTCGTCGACGAGGGCGGCACCCCGCAGCCGGGCGGCCGCCGCGCGCCCGCGCCGCAGGCGGCGTCCTCGGGCCCGCGGGTGGGCCTGATCGTCGGCGTGATCGTGGCCCTCGTGGTGGTGGCCGGCGCGGCCTGGCTGGCCCTGGGCTGACGACGCTTCCAGGCGGGCGCGGCGGCCGGAACGCGGCCACTCCGCCCGCCGCACGCGGGAGCTGGGCCGGGGCCGCCGCGCGCGGGGCCGGGGCCGCCGCGCCCGCCCCTCCGCGGTCCCCTCAACCCTCCCCGTCCGCCGCGGCCTTGATCGCCGCGACGTCGAGCTTCGTCATCCCCATCACGGCCGCCATCGCGCGCGCCGCCCGCGCCCGGTCCGGATCGTTGAGGATCCCCGCCATTCCGCCCGGCACGATCTGCCAGGACAGCCCGTAGCGGTCCTTGAGCCAGCCGCACGGCCCCTCCTGGCCGCCCTCGGACAGCGCGGCCCAGTAGCGGTCGATCTCCTCCTGCCCGTCGCAGGTGACGGACAGCGAGACGGCCTCGGAGAAGGTGAACTCCGGCCCGCCGTTGAGCGCGGTGAACTCCTGGCCGTCCAGCTCGAATTCGACGGTCAGCACGGTCCCGGCCGGGCGCGGGCCGGTCTCGGTGTAGTGCGTGACGTTCGTGATCCGCGAATGCGGGAACACCGAGCAGTAGAACTCGGCGGCCTCCAGCCCCTGCGTGTCGAACCACAGGGTGGGAATGATCTTCGGCATGGCGCGCTCCTGATACTGGGCCCGGCCGACCGGCCGACCGCGTAACCGGTCGACCGACCGCCCGAACGGCCGTGGACGGCTGGCGGCCCGTGGGCCGTCACCTCTAACGACCGTCCCGCAGCCCCGGCCCCCTCGCCATTCGGGTGGGGAACCCCGCGGATGCCCAAGGGGGCGCGGGGCAGCCCGCCGCGCGCCCTGCCGCCGGGGCCGCCGAAGTCCCTACACTCCGATCGCCTGGCATATGACGAAGGAGGCGCACTGTGGGAAAACACCGCTCCCCGATCGGAGATGACGGACAGCAGCCCGGCCGGCCCATCCCGCCCCCGGAGCCCGCTCCGCCGCCGCAGCCGAAGTAGATCCGTTGAACCCCTGCACCGCGCTCGACGCGGCGCTCGGCGACCTCCTGCAGCAGATCGCCGACCACCTGGGCGCCCCCGTCCCCGCCCCCCTGCGCGCGGCCCTCCACGCCGCCCCCCGCCACCTCTTCCTGCCACCCCTCCTCTGGCTGCGCGACGGCAACGGCGGCTACGAACCGTGCGACCGCGCACAGGACCCCGAACGCTGGTGGCACGCGGCCTACCGCGACGCCCCCCTCGTCACCCAGTTCACCGAGCTCCCCGATGGGGACCTCATCCCCTCCTCCTCCGCCTCCATGCCCAGCATGGTCATCCGCATGCTGAGGGCCCTCGAAGCCCGGCCGGGCCAACGGGTGCTGGAGATCGGCACCGGCACCGGCTTCAACGCCGCGCTTCTCTCCCACCTCTACGGGTCCGAGAACGTGACCTCCGTCGACATCGACCCGGACCTGATCCACCGTGCCGAGCGCGCCCTGCGGACCAGCGGCCACCGGCCGTCCGTACGGTGCGCGGACGGGGCGGAGGGCTGGCCGCCGGCGGCCCCGTACGACGCGATCATCGCCACCTGCGCCGTCCGGACCGTACCGCGCCCCTGGCTGGACCAGACCGCGACGGGCGGCCGCATCGTCACCCCCTGGGACACCGCCTGGTGCAACTACGGCACCCTCATCGCCACCAAGCAGCCGGACGGCACGGCCGAGGGCTTCCTCGCCCCCTACGGCTCCTTCATGCTGATCCGGTCGCAACAAGTGGACATCGAACTCCACCGCGACGTCCTCCGCCCCGGCCAGACCCCCGAACGCTCCACCACCCGCCTCTCCCCCTGGTCCGTCGCCGGCAACGACCTCAACGCCCAGGCATACGTGGGCCTTTCCGTCCCCGGCGTCTGGCACTCCTGGGACACCGAGCCGGACGGCCCCGGCCCCGGCACCGGGGCCCACACCCGCCTCTGGCTGGCCGACGACCAGGCCACAAGCTGGGCAAGCGTCGACTACGACGGCCACCGGACAACAACCTTCGCCGTCTCCCAGTACGGCCCCCGCAACCTCTGGGACGAGGTCACCCGCGCCCACGCCCAGTACGTATCCGCCGGCCGCCCCACCCTCGACCGTCTCCGCCTCCACATCCACCCCGAAGGCCCCGCCACCCGCCACGAGGTGCGCCTGGCGACCGCCTGACGCGCCCGCGCCGCACGCACCACCGCCTACGCGTCCTTCACCTCGCCCAGCTGTTCCGGCGCGTCCAGGGCCTCCGAGTCATCCGCGTTCAGGCAGTCCTCCAACCGCCGCAGCCGCGCCCCCCGGCTCTCCGAAACGCGATGCACTTTCGCCAGGTGCGCAGTCAACTCCACGGCCAGCAGGTGGATTTCCCCGGGCGTCCACATCCGCTCCTCGAGCACCCGCCCCGACTCCTCGAGGAGCGCGGCCGCCGCCCGCATCTGCTCCGCCTCCACCTTGTCGGCAAGCCGGGACACGTACCCGGTGCCATCCCCATCCAGCAGATAGCACGGCTTCCCTTCCGGAGTCCTCCACGGCAACAGCCGCGCGTCATCCACCGGGTTCATCGCGCCACCACCTCCGTCCCATGGAGCCCCTGTGGCCCGACGTCGATTCCGTGAATCACCAGCCACAACTCCCGCCGCCGACCGCGATGCAAGCGGCGCACGCGCCGTTCAGCCGGGAGCGGGGCCACCGCCCGGTGGCGGCCCTGGGCGGGCAGTAACCGGCACAGCACCGCTTCGACGATCTTTCCAATGATGGGAAGCACGTGGTCAACCTCCGTGCAGTAGAAGGCCCCGCCCCCGTTTCGTTCGCCGCAGGAGCCTTGTGCATAGGCGAACAGAGCTGGTCCGGCGCAACGGGTCGATACCGGCTCTCGTTTCGTCACCAAGTGAAGCCCGACTTCTCTAGAGATGACAAGCCATCTCTAGAGAAGTCATCCCTGCGTGTGAGTACCTGCTGCCGGAACGAACATGCGGACTAGGGTGTCCAGAGATCAGAGAGGAGGGCGTATGACCGCCAGGGGCGATGGTCGTCGGCCGAAGTACCAGCGCATTGCCGAGGAATTGAAAGAGGCGATCAAGGCGGGCGAGTACGGCCCCGGTGATCGACTGCCCGGCGAGAACGACCTGATGGCCACGTACCAGGTCGCGCGGATGACCGCCCGCCAAGCGCTGGGCGTCCTCCAGAACGAAGGTGTCGCGGAGGCGCGCAAGGGCGCGGGCGTCTTCGTCCGCGAGTTCCGGCCATTGCGGCGGCGTGGGGTCCAGCGGCTGGCGCGGGATGGGTGGGGCGAAGGCCGGTCGGTCTGGGCGGATGAGGTGGGGGAGCGGGAGCTGGTCGTGGACCAGGTCGCCGTGAGCGAGGGGCCGGCGCCGGCGGGCGTCGCGGAGGTGCTGGGCATCGGGGCGGGCGAGGCGGCGTGCGTGCGCAGTCGGCGGTTCGTGCTGGACGGGAAGCCGGTGCTGCTGGCGCGGAGTTTCCTACCGGTGGAGGTCGTGGCCGGTTCGGCGATCGCTCGGGAGGACACCGGGCCTGGCGGGATTTACGCGCGGCTCGCGGAACTGGGCTATCGGCCGGTTCGTTTCAGGGAGGAGATCCGCAGTCGGATGCCGTCGCGGGAGGAGGCGGAGCGGTTGCGGCTGGGGGCCGGTACGCCGGTGATCGTCATCGTGCGCACGGCGTTCGCGGAGGGCGGTCGTGCGGTGGAGGTCAACGAGATGATCCTGGACTCGTCGGCGTACGTGCTCGAGTACGACATCGAGGCTTAGGGACGGTCCGGGCCGCTTTGCGGCCCTCGCGGCTCAGCCGCAACGGGTCATCCAACTGGCGTACGGGGCGGCGCGTGTTGGGCAAGGCGCGTCGACCCGTTGCCCTCTACAGCGGGAGTTCCCGCACAAGTACCCTGGCTTGCTCACGCGGTCGGGATACGGAACCTCGGGGGCTTACCCAGTGGCCGGGAACGAACTGACGCTCGGGAAATTGATCGCCAAGGGCCGCCGGCGCAAAGGGTGGCCGCAGCGGGACCTGGCCGCAATGATCGAGAAGTCGGAAAGCTGGGTGTCCCAGGTCGAGCGGGACGTGATCCCGGTGAACAGCCTGGAGACGCTGCGCCATATTTCTGACGTTCTGGGTATTCCGCTGCCCGAACTCCTGGGGGCCGCGCCGCCGCCCGGGCAGCCGTCGGCATCGGCTCGTCGCCCGTCTTCCTCCGCGTCGGCCTCCGCTAGGGTGGGCCGCAATCTTGGTCCGGAGGAGGCTGACGACCCCGTGCGACGCCGTGAACTTCTGGCCGCTGCGGCGGTGGTTTTCGCTTCTCCCCTGACCACCGCCACCCCGGCCGAGGCCAGCACGCTCGCACCGCTGGAAGACCTCCTCCTCTACGGCACAGCCCGCGTCCCCGAGGGCAGCGATGTGTCACCGGTCGGCGTCGCTGCTGCCGTGAGGGAATCCCGTGCGCACTTCCGGGCCGCCCGCTACGACCTCCTGGCCCGGGTGCTGCCCGGGCAGATCGCCCAGGCTCAAGCCCTCCGACCAGCAGAATTGTCGGCCACGGCAGTCGCCGACCTGTACAATATCGCGGCCCGCCTGTGCATCAAGCTCGGTGAGGACGGACTCGTGGCGATCACCGCCGACCGTGCACTGAATTCCGCGCGCAGAGGAGGGGATGCGCTGACGATCGCCGAGGCCCACCGGATGGTCTCCAGCGCCTGGCGACGCCAGGGCCACCTCGCCCGCGCGACCGACATCGCCGTCCGAGCCGCACAGGACGTGCAGGCCGACCGCAGCACCCCGGAATCGGCGCGGCTGGCCGCGGGGAGTTCACTGCTGGCGACCGCCGCGTACACGGCGGCGAAGATGGGCGACCGGCAGACCGCGCGGGCCCTGATCGGCGAAGCCACTGAGACCGCGCGAGCCGGGAGTGCGGCCGCCGAGGCCCGCACCGACACCGGCGTCCAGCAGGTACGGCTGCACCAGCTCTCCGTTCACTACCTGCTCGGGGATGCCGGGCAGGCGATCGACCTGGCCAGGACCATCGACCCCAGCGCCTTGCCGACGCCGGAGCGGCAGGGGCGGTTCTTCATCGACGTGGCCCGCTGCTTCGACCAGTGGGGCAAGCCGGCGCAGTGCTACCGGGCCCTGCTGGCTGCCGAGCAGGCCGCGCCGCAGGAGATCCGGCGCGGCGCGGTCAAGGACCTCGCCGGCAGTCTGCTCCGCCACGACCGAAGCCTTCCTGGCGTGCGGACCTTCGCCGCCCGGGCCGGTGTGCCCGTCAACTGAGCTCAGCCGCAAGGGGTTTGCGACCTCGCAAACCGTTTGCGGATCTGCCCCTCCGCTCGGCGGTTGACTCTTCTCAAGCCGCCAGGGGCCGCACACGGCCGGCCTCCCCTCGCCCCAGGCGGCGGTGACGACCACCCCGTCTTCGAGGAGCCGCACCGTGGCTATCGCTCGCACCGCTCCGCCCGTGCCCGCCGAAGGTCCCGGCAGCGACCAGCTCCGAGCCGACATCACGGCCGCAACGGCCTGGTCTCGGCGGCCCACCGCCTCCAGGCCCTGGCCCGTTGAGTGCTGCTCTTTCACCGGTATCTGAGCCGCGTAACCCCAGGGGCCCAGCGAAAGGCCGCCACGGCGCTGGTCGTCCAGAACGGCGGCGCTCATGCCCTGCCCCCCCGCGGTCTCCGTTCCAGGCACCGACAGCGTGCCGCAGGCACTCACACGACTTCCCGCCGAAACCTCGGCGGGAGAACCGAAAAGAGAGAAGGGAGTACGAAATGGCCAAGCTGATCCTCTCGAAGCGCACGGTGAAGGACGCCCGTACCCAGGACCGCCTGAGCGACGGGGGCGGCACCGGCAAGGGCGACGGCAACGACTGATCGGAGCCGCAGAAGATGACCATGACCGCCATCACCGCGGCGGTCCGGAGCCTCGGCGGGGTTTTCCCCGCCGAGGCGTTCGGCCGCACGTACCGCCTCTGGCCCCAGGTCGCCGACTTCTCCGAGCTGTTCACCTGGGACGACCTCAACGAGATCATCGCCCGGCACCGCCTCGAACCTCCGCGGTTGCGGTTGTTCAACGACGGCGCGCAGGTTGCCCAGCACGCGTACACCCACCCCGTGGTCTCCAAGCGCCACACCGTGTGGCACCGCATCGAGCCGGGCAGTCTCCACCGCCACCTCGACGAGGGCGCGTCGCTCGTCCTGGACGCCGTCGACGCGCTGCATCGCGGGGTGGAGCGCTTCGCCGTGGCCCTCGAACGGCACCTGCGTACCGACGTGCAGGTCAACCTCTACGCGTCGTGGACCGCGAAGGAGGGGTTCGGCCTCCACTTCGATGACCACGATGTGGTGGTCGTCCAAGCCGAAGGCGCCAAGCGGTGGAAGATCCATCAGCCCACCCGCGTCGACCCACTCCGTATCGATGTCGAGGCACCCCACCCACCCCGCGGTGAACCGGTGGCCGAGATCGTCCTCCGCGCAGGCGACATGCTCTACCTCCCGCGCGGCTGGTGGCACTCCGTCGCTGCCACCGAGGGCCGGTCCCTTCACCTGACCTGCGGGCTGAAACCCACCACCGGAGCCGACCTGCTCTCCTGGTTGGCAGACCAGCTCCGAGCTTCGGCGACCGTCCGCGCCAACCTGCCCCGCCTTGCTTCCCCAGAGCAACAGGCAATCCATGTGGCGGCGTTACGGGAGGAGTTCACCGCGGCGCTCCACGACGGGGTGATCGAGGAGTTCCTCCGCGCCCGGGGAACGATGGATCCGGGTCGTCCGGCGCCGTCTCTGCCGTTCGTCAGTGGCGTCCCCGCCGACGAACACCTGCACGTCCGCCTCACCGCCTCCGGCGCGTGGTACGACGTGGACAGCGACGGCCGGGTGATCCTGAACGCAGGCGGCCAGCAGTGGACGTTCGCCGCTCCGGCCCGTCCCGTGGCCAAACGCCTCACCGAGGGACGGACCTCCACCCTCGGCGAGTTGGCGATAGCCTCATCGCTCCCCGTCGGCCAGGTCGCCACGCTGGTCACCGAGTTGGTGACGGCCGGCATCGCCGCCGTCAGCCGGAGAAGGTAGCCGATGTTCACTGCCCCTGAGCAAGCTGTCAGGGACCGTATGCTCTCCGCCCGCGGCTACGTGTGTGCCCTGCTGGGTGCCGTGGACGCCGCGGGCGGAGCCGTGTGGGGGTACGCCGGCCGGACGCTGTCCGGGGCCGTCACGACTCCGGACGGCCCCGCTTGGCTGCGGCTGGTCAGTGAATCCGCCGGCAGGTCGGGCGGCAAGCTGTGGGAGGGGCCCAAGGAGGCCGAACGGGCCCTGCCACCCACCCTGCCGCGACCGCGGCTGACCGACTTGCGGGACTGGTCAGCCGATGGCTGGGACTACCGGGCCGAGCTCTACCAGCTCGTCGCCGCTCCGCCGGTGTCCCCGAGCCCGGTCGTTCGCCATGGCGCTGATCTGCCGGACGCCTGGTGGCACAACCTCCGCCAAGCCCTGGACCACCTCGCGCCCGTCGCAACCAGCCGACAGGCGGTGCGCGAGCAGTACATCCGCCGCCGCGTCCCGGAATTCACCGGCATCATCCCAGGCGAGATCACCTGGGCGACCGCCCATGGGGACCTCCACTGGGCCAACCTCTCCGGCCCGGAGCTGATCCTTGTGGACTGGGAGGGCTGGGGTACCGCACCTGTCGGGTACGACGCCGCAACCCTCTACCTTCACTCGCTCCCTGTGCCCGACCTGGCAGAGAGAGTCCGCACGGAATTCGCCCACGTCCTGGGCAGCCCCGCCGGCCTGGTCGGCGAGCTGACCGCCTGCACCGAAATCCTCCAGGCAGCCGCCCGGGTGCCGTTCTACGCCAGCCTGTCGGACGGCGTGCGGCAGCACCTCGAACGCCTCCTTGCGACCGCCATCGAGGCGTAGGGCCGGCCCCGTCACTTCCAGGTGAACGTCACGTCGCGGGTCTCCAGGTGCATGCCCAGGGGGACGCGCCAGGCGTCCACGCAGAGGCGCCAGGTGCCGGTGGCGGGTTTGCCGGGGGCGAGGGGGAGGGGGAGGTGCTGCGGGCTTGAGGTGAGGGTGGCCCAGTCGATGCCGAGGGCGCCGATGACGTGGGTGCCGAAGGTGACGGTGCCGGTGGTGACGGGGTGGTCGCCGGTGTTGAGGAAGGCCATGGTGACCCGCTGGCACCAGCGGACGTCGGTGGCCGCGAGGACGGGCTTGCCGACGACGAGGCCGGCGGGTGCGCCCGGGCCGGCCGGGATGGTGGGGCTGGGCGGGGAGGGCGGGGAGGGCTGCGAGGGGGTGCTTCCTGAGTTGCCGGGGTGGGGTCGGCCGGTGCCGCCTGGGTTTCCCGGGTTGCCTGTACTTCCGGGGGTGCCGGGGTTGCCATAACCGCCTTGCGAGGCGCCGGGGTTGGCCCCTGGCGTGGTCGAGCCGTCCGACGCGGCAGAGGGGCCGCCGTGGCCCGTAGAGCCTGCAGAGGAGCCCGTAGAGGGACCCGTAGACGTGCCCGTGGGTGAGCCCGGAGAGGTGCCCGGCCCAGGTCCGGGGCTCCTGCCTGCCGGGGAGCCGGAGGGGCCGTCGCCGTCCAGAGGGGTCAGTTCGATGCCGCCCCTCGGGGGCACGGGTTTCGTCGGGGCCGATGAGTCGGTGGGGGCTGCCGCGCCCACCGCGGCGTAGCCGGGGTCGGCCGGGGCGCCGCAGCCGGTGAGCAGGGCGCTCAGGCAGAGTGCGGCCGCCGAGGCGGTGGCGGCGGTCGCGGTCATGGTCGTGGCCGTAGTCGTGGTCCGTCGCATGGTGGGGACACCTCCCAGCGGTGGCTGGGGGCAGTGTCCCTGACGGTGCGTCAGGGAGGAAGGGCTGTGCCGGCAGTTGTCGGCCCTCGCCGGCCCTTGCCGGGCTCCTCGCCGTTCTCCCCGCTGTCCGCCGAGCGACCCGGTCGGCTGGTGCCGGACGTCCCTCGGCGGACCGTTCCTCAGTCCGAGATGAGCCCTTCGCGGAGCTGCGCCAGGGTGCGGGTCAGCAGCCGGGAGACGTGCATCTGGGAGATGCCGACCTCCTCGCCGATCTGGGACTGCGTCATGTTGGCGAAGAAGCGCAGCATGATGATCTGGCGCTCCCGGGGCGGGAGTTTGGCCAGCAGGGGCTTGAGGGATTCGCGGTACTCGACGCCCTCCAGGGCGCTGTCCTCGTAGCCGAGGCGGTCCGCGAGGGAGCCCTCGCCGCCGTCGTCCTCCGGGGAGGGGGAGTCGAGCGAGGAGGCGGTGTAGGCGTTGCCGACCGCGAGGCCGTCGACGACGTCCTCCTCGGACACCCCGAGGCAGAGGGCGAGTTCGGGCACGGTCGGCGAGCGGTCGAGCTTCTGGGACAGCTCGTCGCTGGCCTTGGTGAGGGCCAGGCGGAGCTCCTGGAGGCGGCGCGGGACGCGCACCGACCAGGACGTGTCGCGGAAGAAGCGCTTGATCTCGCCGACCACCGTCGGCATCGCGAACGTCGGGAATTCCACGCCCCGTTCGCAGTCGAAACGGTCGATGGCCTTGATCAGGCCGATGGTGCCGACCTGGACGATGTCCTCCATCGGCTCATTGCGGCTGCGGAAGCGGGCGGCCGCGTAGCGCACGAGCGGGAGGTTCAGCTCGATGAGCGTGTCGCGTACGTAGGCGCGCTCGGCGGAGTCCTTGTCGAGCGTGGCGAGCCGCAGGAACAGGGACCGGGAGAGCGAGCGGGTGTTGATGGCGTCGACGTCGTCATGCACGTGTGGTGCCGGCGCGGGAATCGCAGAAAGCACCTTTGAGCTGCCCAGTTCTACGGACATGCCACCCCCTTGAGGTCGCGGACGGGTCGCTGCGGCGTCCCCGGCCCAGGGTGGACCGAGGAGTGATACCTCCACCTGAATACCGGAGGCAGCACCACGGCAAACGCGGTTCCTGCAGAATGTCACATGTCGGCAACACGCTGTAGCGCCTTGTCGACATATCTGTGCAGGAACGGGTCGCCCGTGCCGGTTAGGCGTCGATCCTGTTTGCGGACCGCAGGCGGGCGAAGCTCCGCGACAGTAGCCGGGAGACGTGCATCTGCGATACCCCGAGCTCCGCGCTGATCTGGGACTGCGTCAGATTGCTGTAGTAACGGAGCAGCAGGATGCGCTGCTCGCGCTCGGGGAGCTGGACGAGCAGGTGGCGGACGAGGTCCCGGTGCTCGACGCCGGCCAGCTCCGGGTCCTCGTAGCCGAGGCGGTCCAGCAGGCCGGGCAGGCCGTCGCCCTCCTGGGCGGCCTCCAGGGAGGTGGCGTGGTACGAGCGGCCGGCCTCCAGGCAGGCCAGCACCTCGTCCTCGCCGATCTTGAGCCGTTCGGCGATCTCGGCGGTGGTGGGGGAGCGGCCGTGCAGCACGGTGAGGTCCTCGGTCGCGCCGTTGACCTGCACCCACAGCTCGTGGAGGCGGCGCGGGACGTGGACGGTGCGGACGTTGTCCCGGAAGTAGCGCTTGATCTCGCCGACGACGGTGGGCATGGCGAAGGTCGGGAACTGCACACCGCGGTCCGGGTCGAACCGGTCGATGGCGTTGATCAGGCCGATCGTGCCGACCTGGATCACGTCCTCCATCGGCTCGTTGCGGCTGCGGAAGCGGGCCGCGGCGTAGCGGACCAGCGGGAGGTTGGCCTCGATGAGCGCGGCCCGGACGCGGGAGTGCTCGGGGGTGCCGGGTTCCAGACCGGCCAGTTCGGCGAAGAGCACCTGCGTCAGCGCCCGGGTGTCCGCGCTACGGCTCTCGCGGGCCGGAGCCTTGGGCGCAGTACGGGCCGTCACGGTCACGCCACCCTTCACAGTGGAGGTATCGCAGCATGTATCGCGTATCGCATGTATCCGGCAAAAGCGGTCATAGCATCACAAGACATGTGCACTGTGTGCAAGCACCGCATAACGCCGTGTTGGAGAGAGAGTTGACGGGGGAGCGGGCGGGCCCTGAGCGGGGGCTGGAACGGGCCCGCGGCGGCCCTTCAGGGGCTCCTGGACGGCCCTGGAGCGGCCCTGGAACGCGGTGAAGCCCCTCGCCGGCGCGGGCGGGGGGCTTCGGTGCGCAAGCGGCGGCGCGGGCGGCGCCGGGGGCCGTCAGACCTCGTAGTCGGCGATCACCCAGGTGGCGAATTCGCGCCACTGGGCGGCAGCCGCCTGGTGGGCCGGGTGCTCGATGTAGCGCTTGAGGGCGTCGGTGTCGGCCACCGCGGAGTTGATCGCGAAGTCGTAGGCGATCGGGCGGTCGGTGATGTTCCAGGCGCACTCCCAGAACGTCAGCTCCGGGATCTGCTGCTCCAGCTCGGCGAAGGCCCGGGCGCCGGCCCGCACCCGCTCCTCGTCGCGGGAGACGCCTTCGTTGAGCTTGAACAGGACCAGGTGGCGGATCACGGCGGCCTCCGTGCGGCGGGACGATGCGCAGCCGGTCCGGCGGGCCCGGCTGGGACCTAGCTGACCAGCTGGGTCATGAACTCGCCGACGCTGTGCGCGGCGGTCGAGATGCCCTCGAACCCTATCTGGACGAGGCCGGCGGCCCGCTTGGGGGTGGCGATGATCGTCCAGGTCACGAAGATGACGATCACGAACACCGCGATCTTCTTCGCTGTGGCCATCGGTTCCGTCTCCCCCTGCGGCAGGGCCCTCGCGCCCTTACGGCTCTCCCCCGGGGTCCGGCCCCCGGCGGCCGCCCCGGTTGCCGGTGCGGTCGGGCGAGTGTAACCACAGGCGTTCGACCGGGGGAGGCGCAAGGGCCCGTCCGGCCCCTTCCGTACACCGGCCTTATGGACCAAAGGCCCGCCAAGCGGGGCCCTTCGCCCGCCCGTTGGCGCGGTCCCGCGCGGCAGTATGGAGCGCGACGGGCCCGGCGGATCTGGCAGGAATCCGCGGGGCCCGGGACCGGGGCCCGCTGCGGGGTCCGCGTGCCGCGTGCTCCCTGACCTCGCGGTGCGGACACAGGGGTCCGGTCCTCATCGGGGGAGGCGGCCCACACCCCCTGGCCCGCCTCCCCCGGCCTACGGCTCCGCCGGGGGCGCACCCCCGGGCCACGGGGGCGGGCGCCACCACCCCGCAGCCCCCGTACGCCCCCCGTGCGCCCCCGCGCGGCAACCTCCGCGCCCTTCTTCTCGTCCCTCTCCCCGTAAGGCAGCCCGTACGCCGCGCGGCTGACGCGTGTACGCGACGGCGCGTGTACGCGACTGGCGCATGCACGCGACCATCGCGCGGCGCGGGGCGCGGACCCGCGGGACGACGAGAGGAGCGCAGGACCCCCACGATGGGAATCGACTGGAACCGCCGCACCTGCGCACGGCGCGGACACCTCACCTACCTCCCGCACGAGGAGCACCACCGGGCGGCGCTGCGGGCCGCCACCGCCGCCGGCGACGCCTGGCGCTGCCTGCGCTGCGGCGACTTCACCCTGGGCCCGCCGCACCGCTCCGGGCCGGCCGCCGAGGCCCCGCTGGTGCCGCGCGGGAAGGTGCTGCGGGATCTGTTCATCCTGCGGTTCCTGGCCGTCGAGCGGGCGGTGCGCGGGGTGTTCATCGTGCTCGCGGCGGTCGCGGTCTGGCAGTTCAGCAACAGCCAGGACGCGGTCCGCCGGTTCTTCGACCAGAACCTCGACGCGGTCCGCCCGGTGGCCGTCCACTTCCACTACGACCTGGACCACTCCCCGGTCGTCGACACCATCCGCAAGACCTTCGGCTACCACCACTCCACCCTCGTCCTGGTCGCCTCGCTGCTGCTGGTGTACGCGCTGGTGGAGATCGTCGAGGGGGTCGGCCTGTGGCGGGCCAAGCGCTGGGCGGAGTACCTGACCGTGGTGGCGACCGCCGCGTTCCTGCCGCTGGAGATCTACGAGCTGACCGAGAAGGTCAGCTGGCTGAAGATCGCCACGCTGGTCATCAATATCCTGGCGGTGCTCTACATCGCGTTCGCCAAGCGGCTCTTCGGGCTGCGGGGCGGCCGCGCGGCCTTCGACGCGGAGCGGCGCAGCGCCTCGCTGCTGGAGGCCGGGGCACCCGACGGGGCACCCGCACCCGCCCACCATGGCTGAACGCACCGTACGAGGGGGAAAATCCACCCATGCCATCCGAAACCCATAACTCCGCGCGCCGGACGCCCGGTTCGCCGCGCACCGCCGCCCGCCGGACCGCGCTGACCCGCCGTCCGCTCGCCGTGCTGGCGCTGCTGTTCGGCCTGCTGGCCGCCGCGGCCGCGCCGGCGGCCGCCGCCGGCCTGTCCGTGGCCGACGAGGCCCGGCCCGCGCCCGGGATCACCGTCGCCGCGGCCCCGCGGACCACCGCCGACGAGACGGGCGCGCGGACCCTCGCGGCCGCCGCCGCCCCGACCCGCTGGCGGCACACCGCGCACAGCGGCAGCACGTACCACCACGTCACGCACCAGACGTCCTTCTCCTCGTCGCACGACAAGCCGAAGAAAAAGAAGATGGGCTTCTTCAAGAAGCTCGGCATCTTCCTGATCGTGATCATCGTGGTGATCATCGTCATCGTGATCCTGCTGATCTGGCTGATCGTGCACTTCATCCGGAAGGCTTTCCGCCGCCGCGACTGAGGATCGCCGGTTTTCCCGCGCGGGTAGGGCGCGCCGAGGGCGGCCGGAGTTCGTTATCGGACTCCGGCCGCCCTTTGTTCGTGCCCGCGCCCGCGCCGCCACAACTCGCCGTCGCCGTACGGGTGTTGATGCCCCATGGCCCGGACCTCGCGCACATTTTTCACGTGGGCGACGCGATCGTGGAGAATGCGCCCATGCGGAAGCTATGGGTCCCCGTGGCCATGAATCTACTGCTGGGGATTCCGGCGATCGTCCCGCTGTTCCTGGCCTGGTACATCCTCGCCAACGGCCCGCTCGCGGCCCTGGGCTGGACGATGCGGGACCCCAACGAGAACGACGGCATGCTGCTCTGGCTGGTTATCGCGGCCCCGGTGTTCTGCCTTTTCGGCCTGGTCTGGGGACTGGCCAATTTCTGGCTGCGACGCCGGACCCAGGTCCCGCCCTCCCGCTACTGGCCGGTGTGCGCCGGTGCCTCCCTCGCCCCCTTCTTCGTGGGCTTCGGTCTGTTCTGAGGCCATGGCGGAAGAGGGCGGCAGGTGCTCGCGCTGACGGCGCGTTGGCAACGCGGCGAACGAAAACCGCCCCCGACCTGCCGGAGCAGATCGGAGGCGGTTTCCGAGAGCGGTAGCGGAGGGATTTGAACCCTCGGTGACTTGCGCCACACTCGCTTTCGAGGCGAGCTCCTTCGGCCGCTCGGACACGCTACCGAGAGAGAGCTTAGCCCAAAGGGCCCCGTGCGCCGAAATCGGATTGCGGGGCGGGGGCGGCGCGCGGCGGGAGCCGGGGTGTCAGCGGTCGCGGAAGAAGGTGGTGAGGAGGGCGGCGCAGTCGGGTTCCAGGACGCCGGTGATGACCTCGGGGCGGTGGTTGAGGCGGCGGTCGCGGACCACGTCCCAGAGGGAGCCGACCGCGCCGGCCTTGGCGTCGCGGGCGCCGTAGACGACCCGGTCGACGCGGGAGAGGACGATCGCGCCGGCGCACATCGTGCAGGGTTCGAGGGTGACGACGAGGGTGCAGCCGGTGAGCCGCCATGCGCCCACGGCCGCGGCGGCCGCGCGCAGGGCGAGGACCTCGGCGTGTGCGGTGGGGTCGCCGGTGGCCTCGCGTTCGTTGCGGCCGGTGCCCAGGACCGTGCCGTCGGGGGACAGGACGACGGCGCCCACCGGGACGTCGCCGGTCCCGGGGGCCAGGGCGGCCTCCGCCAGCGCGCGGCGCATCGGCGCGGTCCAGGGATCGCGCAGCGGGTCGGGCGCGGCGGAGGAGGAGAGAGGGGAGGGGGGCACGGTCATGTCCCCAGTTTCGGGGACGGGAGGGGAGCGCGGGTCGGTGAGGGGGCCGGGCCCGTGTGCGCGGGCCCGGCGGGGTCAGCGGACGGCCTCCAGGAGGTCGGAGCAGCCCAGGGCGTCGGCGATCCCGCCGAGCGCGTCGCTCTCCAGGGCCAGCAGCTCCTTCTCGTCGATGCCGAGGTCGGCGAGGAGGGTGGCGTCGCCGAGCGGGCCGTGGCGGACGACGGAGCCGTCATCGGCCGGGCCGTCGTCGTCGTCGGTCTCGTCCGCCGCGGCGTCCAGGGGCTCGCCGTCCTCGGTGCCGTCGAGATTGAGGACGTCGAGGTCGTCCTCGCCGTCGTCGCGGCCGAGGATCTCGTCGGTCAGCAGCGCGCCGTACGAGCTGCGGGCGGCCGCCGCGGCGTCGGAGACGAAGATCCGCGGGTCATCCTCCCCGTCGATCCGGATGACGCCGAACCAAGCCTCCTCCTGCTCGATGAGGACCACCACCGTGTCGTCGTCCGGCGCTGCCTCCCGGGCCAGATCGGCCAGGTCGGTCAGCGTTTCCACAGTATCGAGCTCCGTATCGCTCGCTTCCCACCCGTCTTCGGTGCGCGCGAGCAGTGCGGCGAAGTACACCGTGACTCTCCCACTGGTCAGAGGCGTGCCGGGTCGGGCGGGGCGGCGCTGCACGCCGCTTGCTCCCCGCCCCTTTCGGAATCGTGGCAGAAACATCGCGTCCGCGCGGGGTCTTCGGCGCTGCGTCGTGCGGACGTTGTGAGAGATGTCGCTCACGTGCCGGATCGCGCGCGGGGGCGGGCGGGCGCCGGGGCCTTCCGGCTCGGTTACTGTCGATGTCATGCGGATCCACGTCGTCGACCACCCGCTGGTGGCGCACAAACTCACCACTTTGCGCGACAAGCGCACCGACTCCCCGACTTTCCGGCGGCTCGCCGACGAGCTGGTCACCCTGCTCGCCTACGAGGCCACCCGTGATGTGCGCACCGAGCAGGTCGAGATCGAGACGCCCGTGACGGCGACCACCGGCGTCCGGCTGTCGCACCCGCGGCCCCTGGTCGTCCCGATCCTGCGGGCCGGGCTGGGCATGCTCGACGGCATGGTCCGGCTGCTGCCCACCGCCGAGGTCGGCTTCATGGGCATGGTGCGCAACGAGGAGACGTACGAGGCGCACACCTACGCGACGCGGATGCCGGACGACCTGTCGGGGCGGCAGGTGTACGTGGTCGACCCGATGCTGGCCACCGGCGGCACGCTGGTCGCCGCGATCAAGGAGCTGATCAAGCGCGGTGCGGACGACGTCACCGCGATCTGCCTGCTGGCCGCGCCGGAGGGCGTCGAGGTCATGGAGCGCGAGCTGGCCGGGACGCCGGTGACGGTGGTCACCGCCTCGGTGGACGAGCGGCTGAACGCCGACCGCTACATCGTCCCGGGCCTGGGCGACGCGGGTGACCGGATGTACGGCACGGCCGGCTGACCCGCGCCCCGCGCACGGCATGACGCGGCCCCGCACCGGGTGGTGCGGGGCCGCGGCGCGCCGTGCGGTCAGCACTTCGCGGCGGAGGGGGCCGGTGCGGGGCGGTTCAGCGCGGCGAGGGCCCTGGCGGCGTCCTTGGGGGCGGTCAGCTCGGTGAAGCCGCTGCCGATGATCAGGTCGAGGTCGGTGCCCTTGCGGTCGTCGGCCTGCTGGCGGGCGCCGGCGAGCTGGGTGGCGAGCACCTTCAGCGGGCCGGTGAGCGCGGTGCGCGGGCCGAGCAGGAGGCCGGGGCCGCCGACCTTCTTGTCGTAGGCGGCCGGGGCGTTGCCGACCTTGCCGATGCGGAAGCCGCGGGCGCGGAGTTCGTCGGCGGTGCGCTTGGCGAGGCCGGAGCGCGGGGTGGCGTTGTAGACGTTGACGGTCAGGGTCGCGGGGGCCGGCGGCCGGGCCGCGGGCGGGGCCGCCGGGGTGCGGCCGGCCGGGCACGGTCTGGTGTCCTGCGCGGCCTGCGCGGTGCTGCCGCGGCCGCCGAAGACGTCGATGAGCTGCAGGGATCCCCAGCCGATCAGTCCGAGGGCGCAGGCGCCCGCCGCGAGGCCGAGGAGGATGCGGCGTCGATGGCGCGGGCGGCGCATCCGCGGATACCTGTCGCCTGTGATGCGGTACTTACCGCCCATGCCTGGAGGCGTCAGCATGCTCATGGCCGCAGCGTAGTGCCGGGCGGGTGCCGTGCCTACTAGATGATCAGTGCGTTGTGGGAGGGAAACCCGAGTGGGCCAATTCCGGCCGCCGCGGCGGCCGGAGCGGGCGCGCGCCGGGGCCGTCAGTCCAGTTCGAGGACGCGGGCGTGCAGCACCTGGCGCTGCTGGAGCGCCGCGCGGACCGCGCGGTGCAGGCCGTCCTCCAGATAGAGGTCGCCCTCCCACTTCACGACGTGCGCGAAGAGGTCGCCGTAGAAGGTGGAGTCCTCGGCGAGGAGGGTCTCCAGGTCGAGCTGCTGCTTGGTGGTCACCAACTGGTCGAGGCGTACCGGGCGCGGGGCGACGTCCGCCCACTGGCGGGTGCTCTCCCGGCCGTGGTCGGGGTACGGCCGCCCATTTCCGATGCGCTTGAAGATCACACGGAAAGCCTACCGGGCGCCGGGCACCGGGCGCAGCCAGGAAGCGGCGGAGCAAAGCCGATCATTAGCGGCAAAAATGGATCATTGGTGGGTGATGAGCTGGCTGATACGGCACGAACGGGCTAGGGCTCGTTCGTCCGCCCACCGGGCGCGCGGGGTGGCGCGGCCGGTCGCGGCGGGCGGCGCGGTGCGGCAGGGGGACATGTTTTCGGCCGTGCCGTTCGGCGCGCCCCGGCCGGGCGCCTGGGCGTCAGCGGGCGGCGGAGGGGGAGGCCCCCCGGCCCGCCGGGGAGGTGGTGGAGACGGGCGGGGCGGACGTCGGGGTGGCGCCGGCGGGGCCGCGGGTGGGTTCGGCGGCGGGGCCGCCGGCGGGCCGGCCGGTCGGGGTGGGCGGCTGGGTGCGGTGCGGCGGACGGCCGGACGGGGTGCCGGGGGCGGAGCGGCCGGCGCCGGGGCGGGGTTCGCCGGCCGGGTCGGGGGCGGACGGGGAGGCGGACGGCGACGGGGTGCCGGTCCCCGGGGTGCGCGGGGCGGGGCTCGGCGGGGACGCCGGCAGCGGCCGCTCCGGCGGCGGGCCGGGGGTGGTGGCGAGATGGGCGGCGAGCGCGAGCGCGGCGGCGGTCGCGGCGGCGGCCAGCGGGAGCACCACGCGGGGCGCCCGCAGCCCGGCGAGGACGGCGCGCAGGGGGCGGCGGCGGGCGGTGTGCGGTCCCGGGGGCGCGGCCGGGCGCAGATCGCCGGGGCCGACGGTGCGGGCGCGGGCGGCCAGGGCGCGGCGCAGCCGGTCCTCGACGGGCCGGGGCGCGGCGGTCTCCCGGTGGGCGGGGTCGCGCGGGGTCAAGACCGTTCCTCCAGGATCTTCTCCAGGGCGTCCAGGGCGCGGCTGGCCAGCGACTTCACCGCGCCGCGGCTGATGCCCAGGGTGGCCGCGATCTCCGCCTCGCTGAGGCCGCCCCAGTAGCGCAGGACCAGCACCTCGCGGCGGCGCGCGGTCAGCCGGCCGAGGGCGGCGATCACCTCGCGGTGCTCCTCGTCCAGCACCACCCGCTCCTCGGCGGACGGCGCGTCGGCCTCGTGCGGCGGGGTGTAGGCGCGGGCGGTGCGGCGGCGGCGCAGTACCGAGCGGGCGGCGTTGACGACGGCGGTGCGGAGGTAGGCGGGGGCGTTGTCGATCTCGCCGAGCCGTTCGCCGTGGCGCTTGTAGAGCGCGGCGAACGCGTCCTGGACGACGTCCTCGGCGGTCGCCCGGTCGTCGACGAGGAGCAGCGCCAGCCGGACCATGGGGAGCCGGTGGGCGTGGTACAGCTCGGTGAGGGTGAGGTGCGGGGGCGGTGCCGGGGCCGGCGCCGGGGGTGCGCCGCCGGTCCGGTCGGTGTGCGCGGGCCCGTGCCCGTACGCCAACTGACGCTCGGCGAGGGCGAGTTGGGGCGCGTACGCGGGGCGGCGGAGGGTGCGCAGCAGGCGGCGCCAGGACAACGGGCGCAGCCCCGGCAGGGCGAACCGTGCCGGGGCCGGGTGCGGAGTGGTGGAGACCATCGATCGCTCGGGCGTGCCGGGCGGGCTCAGGCGCGGTGGCGGCGGACCGCGTAGACCGTGCCGCCGCCCGCCGCGAGCAGGACGGCCGCGCCGCCGGCCAGGGCGAAGGTGGTGGCGGGGGAGGCGCCGGTCTTGGCGAGCTGCTTGCGGTCGGCGGCGTCCGCCGGGGCGGCGCCCGGCTGGGAGGGCGCGGCGGTGGGCTGGTGGCCGCCGGGCCGGGTCGGCACCGGGGCGGGGTGGCTGCCGGGCGGCTGGGTCGGCACCGGGGTGGCGCTGTGCGGCGGCGCGGTGGGGTTGGGGCCCGGGTAGGTCGGGGCGGGTGACGGGGTGCCGCTGTGGCCCGGGTGGGTGGGCGCGGGGGACGGGGTGCCGCTGTGCGCCGCGGTCGGGGCCGGGGTGTCGGAGGCGTACGCGGTGCCGGCGCCCGCGGCGGCGGACAGCGCGAGCGCGGCGAGCAGGCCGGCGCCGGCCGGGCGGCGCAGGCGGGCGGTGCGGGAGGTACGGGACGGGTTCACGGTCGGCTGCTCCGGTTTCGTCGGCGGGTGGCGCCCGAGAGCGCCCTCACCCCAGACGACGTGCGGGCGGTGCGGGGGTTGCCGACGGACCGGGGAAATTTTTCCGGCCGGGTGGGGAGGGGTCGGCACCGGGGCGGGTGCCCGCGCGCCCGGTGGAGCCCGGTGGCGGCCCGCTCCCGTTAGTCGTCCGCCGGTCAGCCCTTCGGGTCGATCAGCCCCCGCCGGTACGCCTGGACCAGCCGCTGCGGCACCTGGTACACGGTGCCGTCCACCGTCACCGGCACCAGCTGGGGCGTGCTGGCCTTCCACTGGGCGCGGCGGTGCCGGGTGTTGCTGCGGGAGAGCTTGCGCTTGGGTACGGCCATGGTGGCGGGCCTTCCGTGGTCGGGTGGGTGCCGGTCGGGACGGAGGCTATATGGAAATGGGTACCGTTTCCAAGTAGAGTGCTGTGCAGTGCCTGGGGTCACGGCACGCGAAACGCCCGGGGCAGCCAGTGGGGGCGGCCCCGGGCGTCGTCCTGCCCGGCGCCGGTCAGGGACCCGTCCGGCGCTGGTCAGGAACTCGTCCGGCGTCGGTCAGGGGCCCATCCGATGGCGCTCAGGGACCCGTCCGATGGCGGACAGCGGCGTTCGGCGGGCGGTCAGATCGTCGACGCGTCGATGACGAAGCGGTAGCGGACGTCGCTGGCGAGCACCCGCTCGTACGCCTCGTTGATCCGGTCCGCGGCGATCACCTCGATCTCCGCGGTCAGCCCGTGCTCGGCGCAGAAGTCGAGCATCTCCTGGGTCTCCGCGAGCCCGCCGATCAGCGAACCGGCGAACGACCGGCGGCCGCGGATCAGCGCGAACGGCGCGATCGCCACCGGGTTCTCGGGGACGCCGAGCTGGACGAGGGTGCCGTCGGTGCCCAGCAGGCCGAGGTAGGCGTTGAGGTCCAGGTTGGCCGAGACGGTGTTGACGATCAGGTCGAAGGTGCCGGCCAGCGCCTCGAAGGTGGCCGGGTCGCTGGTCGCGTAGTAGTGGTCGGCGCCCAGCCGCAGCCCGTCGTCCTTCTTGCGGAGCGACTGGCTCAGGACGGTGACCTCGGCGCCCATGGCGTGCGCGATCTTCACGCCCATGTGGCCCAGGCCGCCCAGGCCGACCACCGCGACCTTCTTGCCGGGGCCCGCCTTCCAGTGGGCGAGCGGGGAGTAGAGGGTGATGCCGGCGCACAGCAGCGGGGCCGCGGCGTCCAGCGGGAGCGCGTCGGGGATGCGCAGCGCGTAGTTCTCGTCGACGACCAGGTGGGTGGCGTAGCCGCCGTAGGTGGGCTCACCGTCCCGGCCGACGGCGTCGTAGGTGTTGACGGTGCCGAGCTCGCCGGTGCAGTACTGCTCCAGGCCGGCCCGGCAGTTGTCGCAGGTGCGGCAGGAGTCGACGAAGCAGCCGACGCCGACCCGGTCGCCCACCGCGTAGCGGGTGACCTCGGGGCCGGTCGCGGCCACCACACCGGCTATCTCGTGGCCGGGGACGATCGGGAAGTTCCCGCCGTCGCCCCATTCGGCGCGCACGGTGTGGATGTCGGAGTGGCAGATACCGGAGAACTTGATGTCGATCAGGATGTCGTGGGCACCCAGCTCGCGGCGCGGGATCGTGGTCCGCTCCAGCGGTGCCTTCGGTGCGGGTGCGGCGTACGCGGCGACAGAGGTGTGGGTCATGCTCCCGAGGATGCGTCCCGCCGTGGCGGGTAACCAGTGCTCCCTTCAACGTACGAACGCTGTGCCTACCACTGGCGGGACCACCCTGGGAGCGGAGTCCGGGGGGCACGGGTCGGGCCCCCGGGTCAGGGCCCGGCGTCGGGGCCCGGGCGCAGGGTCAGAAGAAGACCACCGACCGGAGCTTGAGCCGCTCCGAGGCGCGGCCGCCCGGCCGCAGCCTGTAGGAGGCGCCCGAGCAGTCGGGGCCGGTGTAGACGGTGGCCGGGGACCCGGTGTCGTTGCGCGGGGAGTGCGCGGGCGGGGTCTCGTACTCCCTGGCCACCTCCGGGAGCGTCAGGCACACACCGCTCGGCGGGTCGATGAGGTAGCCCGTCCGCGGCCCGCCCGGGGACTCGTAGGTGTAGCTGAAGCCGCCGGTGGCGGCGTGGGCCGGGGCGGCGGCCGCGCCCAGGGTGAGGGGCAGGGCGAGGGCCAGCGGGCCGGCTGCGGCGGCGAGCGCGCGGCGGAGACGGGACATCCGGAACGTCCTTCCGAGGAGCGGGAGTTGCGTGGTGCGCGCTCTTCGCTGCCCACTCCGGACGGTGGTGATGTCGGCCGTCACCCGAAGGAGGGGCGCCGAATCGATCCGCCGGGCGGGGCGGGTTTCGGCGCGGGCGGGGTCCGGTATCGGGGCGCCCGGTTACGCGGTGCGCCCCTGGGCGCGTTGCGCCGGCGGCCCGTACGCGCGGCGCCCCGGCCCGCGGGGAGTGCGGGTCCGGGGCGCGCGGTGGTGCGGCGGGCGGGCGGTCAGCCGGTGACCGTGATCGCGGCGGCGGGGCAGATGGCCGCCGCCTCGCGGACCGCGTCGTGGAGCGCGGTCGGCGGCTCCGGGTCGAGGACGACGACGATGCCGTCCTCGTCCCGCTGGTCGAAGACGTCCGGCGCGGCCAGTACACAGCTGCCGGCGCCGCAGCACTTCTCCTGGTCGGCGTGGATGCGCATGGTTCTCCCAAGGGGTGCGGTACGTAACGGGGGTGCCCCGTCAGGGCGTTGGGGTGCGGGTCGGCTCTACCAGGCGACGGGCAGCGAGTGCACCCCGTAGATCGCCATGTCGCCGCGGAACGGGATCTCCTCGTACGGCACCGCCAGCCGCAGGTCCGGCAGCCGGCGGAACAGCGTCTCCACGGCGATCTGCAGCTCCACACGGGCCAGCGGCTGCCCCAGGCACTGGTGGACGCCGAAGCCGAACGCGACATGGCGGCGGGCGTCCCGGGCCACGTCGAGCCCATCGCCACCGGGGAAGACCTCGTCGTCCCGGTTGGCGGTGCTGATCATGCACAGCACGCCCTCGCCGGCCCGGATGGTGCGGTCGCCGACCACCACGTCCTCGGTGGCGACGCGCGGAACGCCGTTGTGCACGATCGTCAGATAGCGCAGCAGTTCCTCGACGGCGCCCTTGACGAGCGCGGGCTCGGCGCGCAGCCGGGCGAGCTGCTCGGGGTTGCGCAGCAGGGCGAGGGTGGACAGCGCGGTCATGTTGGCGGTGGTCTCGTGCCCGGCGATCAGCAGCAGGCGGCCCAGCGCGGCGATATCGCCGTCGGCCAGTTCGCCGCGCGCGACCAGGCGGCTGACGATGGCGTCGTCCGGCGCCTCCCGCTTGGCGCGGGCCAGCCGGGTCAGGTACTCCAGCAGCTCGTCCAGGGCGGCCCGGACCTCCTCGGGCGTGGAGCGCAGCGAGAGCAGGATGCGGCTGCGCTCCTGGAAGAAGTCGTGGTCCTCGTAGGGCACGCCGAGCAGCAGGCAGATCACCAGGGACGGCAGCGGCAGCGCGAAGTCGGTGACCAGGTCGGCGGAGGTGCGGCCGGCGGTCATCCGGTCCAGCAGGTCATCGGCCAGGCGCTGCACCTCGGGGCGCATCGCCTCGACCTTCTTGACCATGAAGTCGGCGGTGAGCATCCGGCGCAGCCGGGCGTGCTGCGGGTCGTCCATGCGCAGCAGGGTCGGCTTCCCGGCGGCCACCTCGCGGGCCCCGGCGGTCAGGAACGGGAAGCCGGGGCGTTGGGCGTCGGCGCTGAAGCGCGGATCGCCGAGGACCGCGCGGACGTCCTGATGGCGGGTCACCAGCCAGCAGGAGGTGCCGTCCCAGAGGGTCGCGCGGGTGACCGGCTCGCCGCGGGCGGCATCGGTGATACCGGGAGCCGGGTCGAACGGGCAGCCCGGGGCGCGGGTGGCCGGGAGGGTGAGGGGGGTGGGGGGTGCGGTACGTGCTGCGGTCGTCATGCGGCCGGTCCTTCCGCGTGGGACTTAGTTACCTAAGTTAAGCAACTAAGTAGCCACGCTAACCCAGGCGCGGCGGGCGAGGGAAGGGCGGAGCCCGGCCGCCGCGAGGTTGGCCGGAACCGAACGGGGCGCGGGGGCCCGGCCCTTGGTACGGGAGCGGGTGGGTCGGGGGGCCCGGCTCCCGGGTGGGGCCGGGCGGTGCGTGGTACCCGGATCCCGGTACGGAACGCGCCCGATCCGGGGACCGGTGCCCGCTACAGTGCCTGCATGCCGGACCCCGTACCCGACCAGGACGCGACCGCCGCACTGCACAAGGTGCTGGCCACGCTGTCCTATCTGCTCACCCGCTCGCGGGCGCACGAGCACCAGGCGAGCCAGGCGGGCATCACGGCCGGCCGCTCCGACCTCTACCTCCTGATGGCGCTGGAGGACAGCGGCGGGGTCAGCCGGGTCGGCGACCTGGCGGCCCAGATGATGGTCGAACCGCCCCATGTCACCCGGCAGATCGGCCAGTTGGAGGCCCAGGACCTCGTCGAGCGGACGCCGGACGAACTGGACCGGCGGGCCCGCAGGGTCGCGATCACGCCACTCGGCAAGGCCGTCCTGGAGAGCTTCCAGGAGGCCCGGCTGGCCGGCCTGCGCCAGGCCCTGAGCGACTTCGACGACGCGGAACTGGCCACGACCCGGGCCGTCCTGGACCGCCTGGTGCGGTACGTCCGGGAGAAGCACGGGGAGGAGGCGCGGGGGAGGGGGCGGGGGGCTTAGTGGGGGCCGGGTCCGGGGGCCTGGGCTTTCGGACCGGCTCCGGGGGCGTACGCGCGGGGGCCCGGCCCCTGGGGCGTACGGCCGGGGCCCGGCCCCTGGGGCGTACGCCCGGCCGCCGCGCCCCGGTTGCGCGTTACTCGATCTCTACGCGGCCGCCGCGGGCCGTACCCCCCGAGCCGTTGCCGCCGGCCGGCGAACCGGACCCGGACCCGCCGGACGAGCCGTTCGCGCCATCGGCGGAGGCGGACCCGGGCGCGGGCGGCGTGCCGAGGTTGCGGCGTACGGAGTCCAGGATGGTCAGGCCCTGGCCGACCAGGCCGGCGGCGATCTCGCCCAGGCCGTCCGCGCCGTTGAGCACGTTGACGTTCGCGCCGGAGAGGCCGGCCGCGGCCTCCTTGACGATCTGCGGGAGCTGGTCGATCAGCATCCGGTCCAGCGCCACCCGGTCGTACGAGGCGGCCGCCTCGGCCTGGATCTTCATCCGCTCGGCCTCGGCCAGCGCCAGCAGCCGGATCCGCTCGGACTCCGCCTCCGCGGGTTTGACCACCTCGGCCACCAGCTCCTGCTGGCGCAGCCGGGCCCGCCGCTCGGCCAACTCGGTCTGCGCGGCGAGCACTTCCTGCTGGGCGTGGGCCTGGGCGAGCGGTCCGGCCTGGGCGGCGCGGGCCTGCGCGCGGTCCACCTCGGCGGAGTACTCGGCTTGCACGACCGCGGTCTGCCGCTGGTACTCGGCCTGATTGCGGGCCGCCTCCTGCTGGGCCTCGACGGCCGCCTGGGTGGCCTGCGCCTGGGCGATCTGGGCCTGCCGCTGGATGGCGGCCTTGTGCGGGGCGGACATCGCCGCGATGTAGCCGGTGTCGCCGTCGTCGATGGACTGGATCTGGAGCGAGTCCACGATCAGGCCGATCTTGGCCATCTCGGTCTTGGAGGTCTCCAGCACCTCGGTGGCCAGTTTCTGCCGTTCGGTGACGATCTCCTCGACCGTCATCGAGCCGATGATCGAGCGCAGGTGGCCGGCGAAGATCCGGCCGGTCAGCACCGACATCTGGTCCTGGTCGGAGAGGAACCGCTGCGCGGCGTTGACCACGCTCTCGGTGTCGTTGCCGACCTTGAACGCGATCACCGCGCGGACCGTCAGCGCGATGCCCTGGCGGGTCACGCACGTCTCGGCGACCTCCGCCTCGCACATCGCCAGGGTCAGGAAGCGGACCTTGCGGAAGATCGGGAGGACGAACTTGCCATGGCCGGTGACCACGCGGAACGGTGCGCCACCTTGGCCACGCCTGCCGCCCGAGATCAGCATGGCTTGATCGGGGGCGGGAACGCGGTAACCGAACATCGTCTGTCTCCTCAACCGGCGTCGCCGGCATCGCCGGGCGGCGCGTCCAACGGATCAGCCCACTCCATGACGTCGACCTGACGCGTGCCCCGGGAGTCGATCACGAGCACGGTCGCCCCCACCGGAAGGGGCTCGGCGGACCAGGCCAGGAAGGTCTCCGAACCGCCCCGGATCCGCACCAGGACCTCACCGGGTCCGGCGGCGCCGCGCGTGGCGATCAGCAGCACACCGGTGCAGCCGACCACAGCGTCATCCCGGGCCATCGACCGCTGCCTTCCCCCGTCGCGTTCCTGGATTCCGACCATAGCGCTCCGGCGCCCGGGGGCCTACGGCGGGAGGACGGCGAGTTGGGGGGTTGGTGGGGTCGGTGGGGTTGAGGAGGGACGCGGGAGGGGGCGGGCGTCGGGGCCGGCCCCCGCCTGGGCCGCCGGGGGCGCCCCGCCCGTGGCGCATCGGCTCATCGGGCCATCGGCTCATTTACGGCGGCCCGCCGTACCCGGGAGCGACCCCAGCAGCAGCCAGACCAGCGCGGCCAGCCCGCCCGTCACGGCCAGCGCCAGGGTCAGCGCGTGCCCGTAGGCCGCGACGTCGTGGTGCGCGGCCGGGCCCAGCGCCCCGTAGAAGACGACCCCGACGACGGCCACCCCGACCGCGCCGCCGACCTGCTGCCCGGTGGCCAGCACCCCGGACGCCATCCCGGTCTCCTCGGGGCGGACGGCGGCGAGGACCGCGTTCAGCAGGGGCGTGACCAGGAGGCCGTTGCCGGCGCCTACCAGGGCCAGGGTCGGGACCAGGTCCCAGGGGGTCAGCGCGGCCCCGGCCCCGGTGGCCAGCGCGATGGTCGAGCCGAAACCGAGGAGGACGAGCAGGGCGCCGGCCCGGAGGACCCGCCGCCCGTACCGGGCCAGCCGCCCGGCCAGCAGGCTCGTGGCGAGAAACACCGCCGCGAACGGCGTGTAGAACAGCCCGGCACCGAGCGCGTCCTGCCCGAGCCCGTCCTGGAGGGTCAGCGAGAAGATCAGGAAGAAGGAGTTGATGCCCGCGTAGGCGAGCAGCACCAGGGCCATCCCGACCGCGAACGGCCGGTGCCCGAACAGCCGCAGCCGCACCAGCGGCTCCCGCCCGGCCGCCGCCACCCGCCGCTCCACGAGGACGAACGCCGCCAGCGCCGGCACCGTGGCGGCGAGCCCGGCCCACGTCCACCAGGGCCAGCCCGCGGACCGCCCCTCCACCAGGGGCACCACCAGCAGGCCCAGCGCCAGGGTCAGCACCCCGGCGCCGGCCAGGTCGGGCCGCTGCGCCTCCGGGGCGCGCGACTCGGGCACGTACCGGGCGGTGAGCGCGACCGCCGCCACGCCCACCGGCACGTTGATCCAGAACACCGGCCGCCAGGACGACCCGAAGAGGTCCGCCGCGACGAGTACGCCGCCGAGCAGCTGCCCGGCCGCCCCGGCGACCCCGATGACCGCGCCCAGCGCCCCGAACGCCCGGGCCCGCCGCGCCTCCGGCACCAGCACCCGCAGCAGCGCCAGGACCTGCGGGAACATCGCCGCCGCGGCGAGCCCCTGCACCAGCCGGGCGGCGATCAGCGCGCCCGCCCCGGGAGCCAGCGCACACCCCGCGGACGCGACGGTGAACAGCCCCATGCCGTACTGGAACAGCCGCTTCCGCCCGAACCGGTCACCGAGCCGCGCCCCGCTGATCAGGGCGATGGCGTACGTCAGCTGGTAACCGGCCAGCACCAGTTGGACATCGGCGTCCGACGCGCGCAGGTCCGCCTGGATGGCGGGCGCCGCCACCAGCACCACAAAGGTGTCGAGGACGGCCATGAACGCCCCGGTGAGCACGAGCGCGAGGGCGCCCCTGGGGGCGGCGGGCGCGCCACCGGGAAGAGGGGGGCGAGGGGGCTGGGCACCTGGCTGCCCGGGAAGAGGAGGACGAGCGGAACGGGCGCCGGCAGCGGGGGACGCGGCGGTCCGCTCCACCCCGGAATAGCGGGATCTCTGAACCATGCGGCCACGCTCGCGCAGCCCCGAACGCCCGTACAGAGACCGATTATGCTGGTGTTTCCGCTACCACCGAGCGCGCGCACGGGCCGCGTCCACGGGAGAGTCCATGGCCGACCAGGACCGGCGCCGCGCCCTCGCCGAGTTCCTCCGGGCGCGCCGCGAGCGGCTCACCCCCCAGGAAGCCGGCATCCTGCCCGGCCCCCGTAGGCGGACCCCCGGACTGCGGCGCGAGGAGGTCGCCCAGCTCTCCGGTGTCAGCGTCACCTGGTACACCTGGCTCGAACAGGCCCGCGACATCGGCGTCAGCCGCCAGGTGCTGGCCAGCCTGGCGCGCGCCCTGATGCTCAGCTCCGTGGAGCAGCGCCATCTCTACGCGCTGGCCGGCGAACGACCCCCGGAGCAACCGCCCGCCCCCGGCCCCGGCCCCGCCCTCCAGCGCCTCGTGGACGCGCTGGACCCGCACCCGGCCTACCTCCTCGACGCCAACTGGGACTTCGTCGCCTGGAACCGCGCCGAGGCCGGCCTGATCGGCGACCCGGCCCATCTGGCTCCCGGCGAGCGCAACCTCCTCTGGCTGGTCTTCACCGACCCGGTGATGCGGACCCTGCTGGCCGACTGGGAGGGGCAGGCCCGGGACCTCGTCGCCCAGTTCCGGGCCGATGCCGGCGAGCGGTTCGACGACCCGCGCCGCGACCGCCTGACCCGCGAACTGGCCGCCCGCAGCCCGGAGTTCGCCACCTGGTGGCAGGCCCACCACCTCGCCGCGCTCACCACCACCCGGCGCACCTTCCACCACCCCCGGGCCGGCGCCCTGACCTTCGACTACGTGAAGCTGGCGGCCCTGGACGCCCCCACCGTCAAACTCTTCGCCTGCATGCCCGCCGACCCCGGGACAGCCGGCAAACTCCCCCTCCTACTGGACGGCTGAGTCCCCCCGCGCCCCGAAGATGCGCCGCTCCTCCGGCCCGATCGGCACGTCGTGGATCCCCGCCTCGCGCCGCCGCGTCAGCCCCGACTCATCGAACTCCCACAGCTCGTTGCCGTAACTCCGCCACCACTGCCCGGCCGCGTCCCGGCTCTCGTACTCGAACCGCACCGCGATCCGGTTCCCGGCGTACGCCCACAGCTCCTTCCGCAGCGCGTAGTCCAGCTCCCGCGCCCACTTCTGCCGCAGGAACGCCACGATCTCGGCGCGCCCGGTGAGGAACGTGTCCCGGTTCCGCCACACCGAGTCCTCGGTGTACGCGAGCGCGACACGTTCCGGATCCCGGGTGTTCCAGGCGTCCTCCGCCGCCCGCACCTTCTGCCGCGCACTGTGCTCGTCGAACGGCGGGAACGGAGGCCGGGGCTCTGACATGGCACAACTCCTGACTACGGGACGCGCGGTGCACGCGCCGAGAAACGGTCGATGCGACGAGACGAGAGCGGGAGAACGGGAGAACGCCCGTTCTCTCACCCTGCCTCGCTACCCTAGAGAACGATCGTTCTCCACGGAAGGCCCCACCCTGTGACGGACACGGACACGGACACGAACCCCGACGCACGGGACATACGCACCCGCATCCTCGACGCCGCCGAGAAGCTCTTCTACGAACGCGGCATCCAGGCCGTCGGCATGGACCAGCTCCGCGCCGCCGCCGGCGTCTCCCTCAAGCGCCTCTACGGAACGTTCCCCGCTAAACAGGACATCGTCGCGGCCTACTTGCACCGCCGCGACACACGCTGGCGCGCCGCCCTCGCCGCCCATGTGGACGCGCACGCGCCGCAGGACGCCACCGACCCGGCCGACCCCGCCCGCGTCCTCGCCGTCTTCGACTGGCTGGCCGCCTGGTTCGCCACCCCGGACTACCGCGGCTGCGCCTTCCTCAACGCCTACGGCGAACTGGGCGCCACCGCACCGCATATCGCCCGCGCCGCCCGCGACCACAAACGCGCCCTGCGCGCCTACCTCACCGACCTCGTCCGCCCCCTGGGCCACCCCGACCCCACCCAACTCGCCGCCCAGCTCGCCCTCCTGATCGACGGCGCCATCACCGAAGCCGCCCTCTCCGCCACCCCGCACGCCGCCACCACCGCCCGCGCCGCAGCCGAGTCCTTGCTCGCCCGCCCGCACCCGACACCACGCGCTTGAATGGAAAAGTAACTCCCAGCCGGTTTATTACCCGGGCAGGTCCGCGGGCGCCCGGCGGCGTTGTCAGTGCCGTATGCCACAGTGGATCCAGCACCACGAGCAGGGCAAAATCAGGTCGGTTATGAGCAGGACGGTAACGGGGGGAGGGACTCGCCATGCCTTTGGCGGAGGAGGTAGCGGCGTTCCACGAGGGGCGGCCGAATCCAGCCGCACTGATCGGTGAATTCCGGCGCACGGCCGTGATACTCCCGATCGCCGATGACGCCTTTCTCAGTTCCGAGTTGGACGGAATGCGGTGGCTTTACGCATTCAGCGACGAGGACGCCTTGTCCCGTTTCGCGGCGGACCGGGGGAGTGCGCCCGGGTCGGACTGGCAGTACGCCACCGTCCTCGGCGCCCGAGTCCTTGACGTGCTGATCCCGGCCATCGAGGGCCCGACGGGCGTGGCCCTGGACGCCGGCAGCGCGCAGGGCATGCTCTTCCCGCCGGTGTCCGGAATAGTCCCGGACCGGGTCGCGGTGGACCGCGGCACACCGGACAGCGCCGCACCTGACGGTGGCAGACCGGGCACCACGTACGTCTAGGGGGAACGTCATGGGCCTTATGGAAGGAAACGGCTACCAGCTGGAGCCGGAGGCTTTCGAACAGCTCACCAAAGGCATAAAAGCCGCGACGAGCGAATTGAAGGAGCTGGGCTTCGATATCGAGGCCCAACTCGGCCGCGGATTCGACAGGTTGTCCCTGGACGCCGTCGAGTGCGGGGACGACGGTCTGGCCGAGATCTTCTCGTCCTTCTGCGAGCGCTGGGGCTGGGGCGTCTACCACCTCATGCAGGACGCCAACGGTTTCTCCAAGCGGCTGGGGATCACCGCCGGTCTCTACTACGAGCAGGAGCAGTACGGCTCCGACATCCTCAAGCAGGCCGCGAACGCCGCGCTCGGCGACCCGACCAAGTCGGCGGAGGAACTCCACCGGACGTCCTGGAACGGCATCAAGAACGACATCGGCAACACCTTCACCCCGGACTGGGACCCGAATTCGCAGGCATCCCGCGAGTCCTACCAGCGGACCTACGACGCCGCGCGGGAGTTCGGGCACGACGTCACCTCGGTCCCGGACCGCCTGATGAACGGCGGCAAGGACCCGTCCGAGACCGAGGCGGAGCTTGAGGGACCGGGGCAGCGGCACGGGGGTAGCGACAAGTGAACTGGCTCGGGGACGGCATCAACAAGATCTCGGACGGGATCGACGCGGTCACGGACGCCGTGGAGCGCGGTGCCGGTGAGGTGGTCGAGTTCGGCGCCGACAAGCTGGGCGACGGCCTGGAGGCGATCGGCGCGGACGGCGCCGCGGAAACGGTCCGCTCCGGCGGTGACAAGCTCGCCGGCGCGCTCGGCGCCCACGTCGACGAACGGCAGCTCGGCGAGACCGACGACCCCACCCAGATCATCCACGGGGACGTCGAGAAGCTCAACGAGACCGTCTCCCACCTGAAGGACTTCGCCGCGGCGTTCAACCGCGTCGCCGACGGGATGCGCAAACTGGGCTCCGCCCAGCACTGGAGCGGCAAGGCCGCCGACGCCTTCCGCGAGGCGTTCGATATGCACCCCAAGCAGTGGATGCACGCCGCCGACGCCTGCGACGACGCCTACAACGCCCTGAAGGGGTACGCGGAGACGGTCTCCTGGGCGCAGGGCCAGGCATCCGAGGCGATAGAGAAGTACCGCCGGGCGGAAGAGGACCGAGAGAACGCCCTGGAGACCTGGAAAGCGCAGGCCACCGCGTATGTGGCGCAGGCCGAGCGCTACCAAGCCGCGGTCGATCAGGGCCAGGATCCCGGCCCGCAGCCCACCCCGCCCGGCGATTTCGTGGACCCGGGCGCCGAGGGCCGCGAGGCCGCCCAGGACATGGTCAAAAGCGCCCGCAGCCAGCGCGACGAGGCCGCCGAGCGGGCGCGCAACGCCATCAAGGGCGCCCTGGCGCACGCCCCCGAGAAGCCGCAGTTCACCGACCTGGCGGGCGCGGGCCTGAAGGACGGCGCCCAGGCATTCGCCCTCGAGCATCTGCACCTGGCGGGCGGGATCGCCAAGGCGGGCATCGAGACGCTGAAGCTCGCCCGCACCGTCAACCCCGCGGACCCCTACAACCTCACCCACCCCGTCCAATACTTGAGCAACGTCTCCACCACCCTCCTCGGGCTGGGCCGATCCGCCCTGCACCCCGTCGAGATGGCCAAGGGCATGCTCGGCTCCGGCTGGGGCAGCGACCCGGCCGAGGCGTACGGAACGCTTCTGGGGAACCTCGTCGGGAGCAAGGGAGCCGGCGGGCTTGCCAAGGCGGCGGTGAAGACTGGAGCGAAGGACGCGCTCAAGGGAACGGCGCGCAACGCCGTCAAGGAGGGCGGCCAGCGGACGATCCGCGACCGGCTGCGCACCGGCTGGTGCAAAACGTTCGGCAGCGACCCCATCGACATGGCCACCGGCCGCATGATCCTGCCGCAGACGGACGTCAGCCTGCCCGGCAGCCTCCCGCTCTCCTTCACCCGCACCTTCGAGTCGTCGTACCGCACCGGCCGCTGGTTCGGCCGGACGTGGATGTCCACCCTCGACCAGCGCCTGGAGATCGACGCCGAGGGCGTCATCCTCATAGGCGAGGAGGGCAACTTCCTCCTCTACCCGCACCCCGCCGTCGGCGTCCCCACGCTCCCCCTCGAAGGCGACGGCGCGCCGCTCTCCCGCACCCCGGACGGCGACTACTTCCTCGTCGACCCGGTCACCGGCGTCCGCCGCTACTTCACCACGTACAGCGAGAACGTCGCCCTCCTCGACGAGATATCCGACCGCCACGGCAACCACCACACATTCGACTGGACCGAGGACGGCCTCCCCACGGCCATCACCAGCAGCGGCGGCTACCGCCTCCTGCTGACGACCGAGCGGACCGGCTACGGGGCCGCCGACGGGACCGGCGACGGCACCCCCGAGGGCGCCCGCATCACCGCGCTCCACCTGGCCGGTGCCGCCCCCGACGGCGGCGACCAGCTCCTCGCCACCTACGGCTACGACGCCTTCGGACACCTCACCACCGTCACCAAGCCGTCCTGCGACCGCCCGCTCCGCTTCACCTACGACGACGCCGGCCGCATCACCTCCTGGACGGACACCAACGGCAGCAGCTACACCTACGCCTACGACGAGGCCGACCGCTGCGTCTCCCAGGGCGGTATCGCCGGCCACCTCCGCGCCCGCTACGTCTGGGGCGACCCGGACCCGGAAACGGGCCTGCGCACCAACCGCTTCTACAACTCGCAGGACCGGCTGACCACGTACCAGGTCAACGACCGCCACCAGATCGTCGCGACCACCGACCCGACCGGTGCCACCACGCGCACCACCCGCGACACCAAGCACCGCGTTCTCTCCAGCACCGACCCCCTGGGCCGCACCACCCACTTCGCCTACGACGACGCGGGCCGCCCGGTGCTGGCCACCCTCCCCGACGGCACGACCTCCACCACGACCTACGACTCCCACGGCAACCCCCGCACCGTCACCGGCCCCGACGGCGCCACCTGGACCCACACCTACGACGCCCACGGCCACCGCGTCGCCACCACCGACCCGGCCGGCGCCACCACCACCTACACCCACGACCCGCGCGGCAACCTCGCCACCGTCACCGACGCCCTCGGCAACACCACCCGCATCACCTGCAACGCCGCCGGCCTCCCCGTGGCGGTCACCGACCCCCTGGGCCACACCACCCACTACGCCCGCGACGCCTTCGGCCGCACCACCTCCGTCACGGACCCCCTGGGCGCCACCACCCACCTCCAGTGGTCCACCGAAGGAAAACTGCTCTCCCGTACGGACCCCACCGGCGCCACCGAGACGTGGACCTATGACGGCGAGGGCAACCGCCTCACCCACACCGACGCCGTGGGCCAGACGACCCACTTCTCGTACACCCACTTCGACCTGCTCGCCGCCCGCACCGATCCGGACGGCGCCCGCTACGAGTTCGCCCACGACACCGAACTCCGCCTCACCCAGGTCACCAACCCCCAGGGCCTCACCTGGAATTATTCCTACGACCCCGCCGGCCACCTGATATCCGAATCCGACTTCGACGACCGCGTCCTGACCTACGCGTACGACGCGGCGGGCCAGCTGGCCTCCCGCACCAACGCCCTGGGCGAGGTCACCACCTACACCCGCGACGCCCTCGGCCGCATCACCGAGAAGAACGCCGCCGGACTGATCACCACCTACGAACACGACTCCGCCGGCCAACTCCGCCAGGCGGCCAACCCCGACGCCACCGTCACCTACACCCGCGACGCCCTCGGCCGCGTCCTGACCGAAACGGTCAACGGCCGCACCATGACGTTCACCTACGACGTCCTCGGCCGCCGCACCTCCCGCACCACCCCCACCGGCCACCACACCACCTACACCTACGACGCAGCCGGCAACCGCACCGGCATGAACATCGCCGGCCACCCCCTGACCTTCGCCTACGACGCCGCCGGCCAGGAACTCACCCGCACCATCGACAACTCCCTCCACCTCACCCACACCTGGGACCCCACCGGCCGCCTCACCACCCAGTCCCTGTCAGCGGCCCCCACCACCCCCACCCACACCACCGACCCCACCGGTACCGCCCAGGCCGGGGCCCACCAGATCCTCCACCGCGCCTACACCTACCGCCCCGACGGCCACCTCACCGCCCTCCACGACTCCCACACCGGCCGCCGCACCTTCGACCTCGACCCCGCGGGCCGCGTCACCGCCGTCCACGCCACCGACTGGACCGAGACGTACGCGTACGACGCGGCAGGCAACCAGACGTACGCGGCGTGGCCGGACTGTCGCCCGAACCCCTCAGCCCGAGGCACCCGCACGTACGAGGGCGCCCGCATTGTGCGCGCAGGGCGTATGCGTTACCAGTACGACCTCCTGGGGCGCGTAACTCTTCGGCAGATGAGCCGTATATCCCGGAAGCCGGACACTTGGCGCTACGCGTGGAATTCGGAAGATCGCTTGACGTCGGTCACTACGCCTGACGGTTCTGAGTGGCGGTACCTCTACGATCCCTTGGGTCGCCGCCTAGCCAAACAACGCCTCGCCCGAAGCGGGGCAACCATTGCTGAACTGATCGAGTTCAGCTGGGATGGCGTAACCGTAACTGAACAGTGCAGCCAGAAGTCAGGCTCTTTGGGGAGAATCTCGCTCACTTGGGACTACGGGGGTCTCATCCCCCTGAGTCAAACCGAGCGCAAGTTCGCGCCGAGCCACCTCTCGGACGGTGATGCCCCGCTACTTGCTGAAGCAAGATTCTTCGGCGTTTTTACTGACCTCGTTGGGAGGCCATCGGAGCTCGTCGACAAAACGGGCAATATATCTTGGAGGTCTCGGGCAGACCTGTGGGGTGCCGCTACGTGGCTTGAGAGTGCAACTGCCTATACGCCGTTGCGGTTCCCTGGGCAATATTTCGACAGTGAAACCCAGCTGAACTATAACCTTTCTAGATATTACGAAGTTGAGACCGGTAGGTATATTTCTGGTGATCCGCTGGGTATAATTCCGTCCCCGAATCCGACTTCCTATGTGGCAAATCCAGTCATTCAGATGGACCCGCTTGGACTATTTTCCTGTGAAAGTTCAAAGGGTCGGGTAGATGCCGAAGGCAAGGGGAGCGGAAAGAATATTTTCGCCAGTGATCTAAGTCATGTGACTGGCGATACAGCGAGGAGTCGTAATCGTGCGCTTGAGTCGATACTCAAAGAGGACTTTCACGATCTCCGATTGGCCTTTCGGCCGCAATACAGTCCGTGGGCGGGGCATGGGATATCTTCGCATGGCAGGGGGACGCACATAGGTCCTCACTCCTTTGACTCCCGCCGGAACCTGCGAGATACCATTGTTCACGAAGAATTGCATCACCGCTGGTGGAATAGAGGCTTGTTCCAGAGGCATCATCCTCGTGATGGGACGGGCACTTCACAACAATTCTATGAGATCGTGCATCGCTACATGCGAATGAGGGGATGGGAATGATTTTTCAGTCTGCGGCGTACAAGTTCCCTTGTGGTAGGTGCGGTGGAGTGGCGTCCGGAGTGGCTACCGAGTCGCTCGTTTACGGCAGGCACAGGTGGGACGTCGAGGGTGCGTGTGAGGTGTGTGGGAGTTCGCAGCACATGGGTGGCGGTGTGCCGATTCCTAGTGATGTGCGTAATGCTCTCCTCTTGGAGAACTCGGAGTCGAGAATTTCCCTGGCCAAGGGTAGTGAAGTTGGGGCTGTGCTCCTCAAGGTTTTTCGGCAGCTGGACGGGGGCACTCTCGCAGAGGTGAAAGAGTCGGCGCGTTCATTCCGCGAGAGCGGCAGGTCGGGAACCAAGATTGAGGTCGAAATAGTCAGAAGGGCGCTGGGTGAAGCAGGTGTAGAAACTGTTGTTGTACACCCGGAAACCGACTGACGCGGCGGTCACCTGAACTTAAGGGCTTGGGCGCGTCGCTAGTTCGTAACTGAATTCTCGGCATTGGGTCAAAGCGCGCCGAGTCACCAACTTGCCGCCAGGTAAAGGTATTTCAGCCCGAAGAAACCACATGGTAATTTCGATAAGTAACCGCAAGAGGAGAGCGATGAGTCTCGAGTGGGTCTAGCGCGGCGTCCCTTCGGTGGCATCGCATGCGGCATTGACGCGTTAATTCGGTGGAGGCTGATAGGAACGCCCGCCAGGGCCTGAACGGTCTAGGTGTTCAGAGCGCATCTACTCACGTGGGCGGGGAGCGGCGGCGTCAGTGTGGCGGCGGCGCCGTCGTGGGGCGAGGGACACCACTGTGGAGCTGGCTCCGGTCTCCGCAGGTGCCCCTCGTTGTTTTGTCCTTCGGCTCGGCGATCGTTTCAACTATAAAAGGCAGGGGAGCGCGGTCGGCTTCATAGAGCCCATGTCGCGGAAGATGGTAATGCTGCGTGCCGCTGATGGAAGATTCTGGTCGGCGTGGCGACTTAGCGACAGGCAGTTTATGGATATTATCCATAAGGGGTTTTTGTGGTGATTGGTGACGCTGTGAGCCGGTCAGGCGTGGAGTTGGCGGGCAGAGTTCTCTCTCCTGGTGGCGACTACAGGGCGGATTGGCTGGCCGACGGGGATAAGCAGGTGTCCCCATTCTTTCTCGGTAAAGGGCTGACCGTGGAGCTGCGGCATCGCATGGTTGCCGGCTGCCGTGCTGGTGGGGCAGCGGGGTTGTTTGCGGTGTCATTGCAGTCGAATCGAATCGACAATTCGACTTCCGTTATGCCGCTGGGCGAGTTCCTGGAGCGAGGACTGACAGATTTTTCGGACCGCTTTTTGGTCGTTTCTTCATCGTTTGATGGTGCCATGCTCTCTACTGTGCAAGGGTGCGTCCTCATTGCCGGCGATTCTCGCTTCATGAGGAGTGCGGTTCCGGAAGGTGTCGACCAGGCGCGCGCAGAATTTGCTCGGTATGCCAAAAAACTGAAAGACAAGCTGCCCGGGCTTATGTGTATTGCCAGGGAATTCGGGCCCAGGAAAGGCGCATGGAAGAGGTCTGAGGATGTTGCCGAGGGGAGTGGCACAGCGGAGCAATTGAACCTCATGCGAGCCTTTGTGGCAGGGTCTTTGTCGGCGCGAGAATTTGCTACTGGCTGGCTCGATGCGCGACGTCGCGCTATGAATGAAGGGGATCGTGTTATTTCCCCTTTGGCGGTCGCGCTCGACGAGGTTTTCTCTGCCCTTGAGGATTATTCGATTGATCCAGTTTTGAGGGACCCGGATGATCTGACCGACGAAGAGCTTGTTGAGCGGGTTCGGGAGATCACAAATCGAATGGATTCCGTGTAGAGTAAACCTCGGGTTTCGGTGGCCTGTCAATGCATCGGAAGCGAGGCCGCTTGTTTCTCTCTTGCCTGCGGCGGGGCGGGTGGTGCCAAAAATCCCGTGCGGATCAGCGGCAGTGGCGGCTATTGGGTTCGTGAGCGCTGGTACCTAGCATTTCTGAGTGTGCACACTCATGTGCAGCTTGGCTGGGTGCAGTTGGCTGGCGGGTATGGAAGAGATGCAGTTGCCGGAGGGTGGGGAGCGGGGCTCGCGGGGGTGGGTAGCGCCGTTGGTTTCGAGTGTGGCCACGGTAGTTGCAGGAGTCTTCGCGCTTGGTGTGCTCGGGTTCTCGGCTATGGCCTGTGATGCGTGCAATGGGGGGAAGGCGCATGAGTTCGATGCCAGTCTGGTGATGGCCATGACCGTGCTGAAGGTCGGGTTCTTGGCGCCGGCAGGGATGTTGGCGGTGGCTTGGGGGTCGGGGGAGCCGCGGCATGCCGGACGCAGGGCGATACTGGCGTTGATGGCGCCGTTGGCGGTTGTGGTGCTGTTTGTTCTCTGCATGGCCATGGTGGATTGGCCGTGATGTGGGAGTTCGAGAAGGATGAGCCGACGCCGTATGCGTTGGTTGCTCCGGGGGTTTCGACGGCCCTGGCGGCGAGGTTGCGGTGATTCACCGCGTTGAGGGTCGGCTGCGCGGTGCTGGCGCCGCTCGCTCTCGTCGGGGATTTCTGGGTGTATGACTCGCTTGTTGAGGCGTGGGGAGTATGCGGGGCCGGCTGGTATGCGCTTGGTGCCCGGTTGGTTCGTATGCGGGAGAGGGGTTTTGTGGGGCGGGAGGGCGCGGGCGTCAGCGGTGGCTCAGGATGTTGATGACGCGGCCGTTGGGGTCGCTAACGAAGAATCGGCGGACGCCCCATTCCTCGTCCTGCAAAGGGTGGATGATCTCTGTGCCGCTTACCCGCATGAGCGCGTAGGCCGCGTCCACGTCGTCGACCTCGATGCTCAGGTCGGGGGTGACGGGCGCGGTTTTGTCGCCGGTCATGAGGCTGATCTGGGCGGCTGGGGCGGTCGGGGAGGCGAGGGTTGTGATCCAGCCGTGGTTCATGACCTCGTGGAAGCCCAGGAGGCCGTAGAAGTCACGGCTCTCCTGGGCGTGGGCGGCGTCTGAGTGGATGTTGGGTACGACGCGGTGGACGGCCATGGGGGACTCCGAGGGAGAGCGGGTGGGTGTCTCTTTGTCGGCTCTCAGGAGTACTACGGATGGGCCGGCGCCGTGGGGGTTTCGGGTGCGGGCTAGGTGAGGGTCGCGGCCAAGGTGTCCAGGGCGGAGGTGAGTTCGGGTTCGGTGATGGTGAGGGCTGGGGCCAGGCGGATGGTGGAGCCGTGGGTGTCCTTGACGAGGATGCCTTTGGCCAGGAGGCGTTCGCTGAGGGTGCGGCCGGTGCCGAGGGCGGGGTCGATGTCGATGCCGGCCCAGAGGCCGCGGGAGCGAAACGCGGTGACGCCCTTGCCGAGGAGGTCGGTGAGGCCGGCGTGGAGGACCTTGCCGAGGGTGGTGGCGTGGGATTGGTATTCGCCGGTGGTGAGGAGGTCGATCACTGCTGAGCCGACCGCCGCGGCCAAGGGGTTGCCGCCGAAGGTTGAGCCGTGCTGGCCCGGGCCGAGGACGGACATGACCTCGCGGCGGGCGACGACGGCGGAGACGGGGATGATGCCGCCGCCGAGGGCTTTGCCGAGGAGGATGACGTCGGGGACGACCCGTTCGTGTTCGACGGCGAGAGTGGTGCCGGTGCGGCCCAGGCCGGACTGGATTTCGTCGGCGATGAAGAGGCAGTTGGCGCGGGTGGTGGCGGCGCGGACGCCGGCGAGGTAGCCGTCGTCGGGGATGAGGACGCCGGCCTCGCCCTGGATGGGTTCGATCAGGACGGCTGCGGTCGTGTCGTCGAGGGCGGCTTCGAGGGCGGGCAGGTCGTTGTACGGGACGGTGCGGAAGCCGGGGGTGTACGGGCCGAAGCCGGTGCGGGCGTCGGGGTCGTCGGAGAAGCTGACGATGGTGGTGGTGCGGCCGTGGAAGTTGCCGCCGGCCACGACGATGGTGGCCTGGTCGGTGGGGACGCCCTTGACGTCGTAGGCCCATTTGCGGGCGAGTTTGATGCCGCTTTCGACGGCCTCGGCGCCGGTGTTCATGGGGAGGACCATGTCCAGGCCGGTGAGGTCGGCGAGGGCCGCGGCGAAGCCGGCCAGGCGGTCGTGGTGGAAGGCGCGCGAGGTGAGCGTGAGCGCGTCCAGCTGGCGGTGGGCGGCCTCGATGAGGGCCGGGTGGCGGTGGCCGAAATTGAGCGCCGAGTAGCCGGCCAGCATGTCGAGGTAGCGGCGGCCCTCGACGTCCTCGACCCAGACGCCCTCGGCGCGGGAGATGACGACGGGGAGCGGGTGGTAGTTGTGGGCGAGGACCGGGGCCTCGGCCTCGATGAGGGCGGCCGAGGAGCGGCGGGTTCCGGTGGGTGCGGTGGTCATGGGCGGAGCTCCTGGGTGCAGCACTTGATGCCGCCGCCGGCCTTGTGGAACTCGGAGAGGTCGACGGGGACGGGGACGTAGCCGCGGGCGGCGAGCTGGTCGATGAGGTGCGTCGCCCGGGGCGCGATGAAGACGTGGCGGCCGTCGGAGACGGAGTTGAGGCCGAAGGCGAGGGCGTCCTCGCGGGTGGCCAGGACGGCGTCGGGGAAGAGGGCGCGGAGGACCTGGCGGCTGCCGGGGGAGAAGGCGTCCGGGTAGTAGGCGACGGTGGGGCCACGGCCGGGGCTGGCGACGCTGTTCCTGGTGAGGGCGCCGGCGTCGGTCCTGTGGTCGGCTTCGGCTTCGAGGCCGTCGTCGAGGACGAAGAGGGCCGTGTCCAGGTGGTAGAAGTGCGGGTCGGTGAGCTGGAGGCTGATCACCGGGAGGCCGAAGAACTCCTGGACCTCGGCGTGGGCCGCGCGGGAGGTGCGGAAGCCGGTACCGGCGAGCAGAAGGCCGCCGACCGGGACGAGGTCGCCCTCGCCCTCGCAGACCGATTCCGGCCGGTAGACGTCGTAGCCGGCAGCCTTGAACCAGATCTCGTACTCGCGGGACTCCGGGCGGCGCTGCGGCGCGTGGAAGAGCGAGCCGAAGGCGCGGCCGCCGACCACGACGGCGGAGTTGGCGGCGAAGACCATGTCGGGGAGGCCGGGTACCGGCTCGATGGTCTCGGTGGTGTGGCCGTGCTCCCGATAGGCGCGGACGAGGTTTTCCCACTGGTGGAGGGCGAGGGCCGGATCGACCTCGGTGCCCTCGCGCATCCAGGGGTTGATGGCGTACTCGACGGCGAAGTGGGTGGGCCGGCAGAGGAGATAGCGCCGGGCGCGGGCGGTGCGGCGCGCCGTGCTCAGGGGCGCGCCGCCGGGCTGGGTGGTGGGCACAGAAAGGGACCTCGCTTCCTGCTGTGGCGCGGTGGCGCGGTCGCGCTGGGGGCGCCGTGACGCGGTGACGCCCTGACGTGGCGGACGTGGCAGACCTCGCGGACGTGGTGGTGTCACGTTCCGTCAGGGGTCGTCACCTGGTGCGTCCACGGTAGGGAGCGGCGGTTTCCGGTCACAAGAACGGAATGCTGCGCGCAGGCGCAGGAATGCGGCCTGTGCGAGGCGGTTACCGCTGGTTTCCTGCGCGGTTGGGGGACTGGGGACCGAGTCGGGCGCGGGAGGCGGGGGTCCGGGCTGTCTCTT